>NZ_JAYWTM010000001.1:0-1048794 GCF_036016195.1 Brenneria populi
AATCGTGTGAACGGGGCGCATGATATCTGTCGTCCGATGTACTGTCAATGGCAAAATCGGGTGTAATTGTCTGACTGTCTAGGCTGTGTACAGTTCTTTCTTTGCATTGATTAAGACGCCGCGGGCGCGTGATGATCCGTGCTGTTTTGCCACGCTTTTAGCCGGGCCAACGGGTCCTGTCGGTAGAATCCCGTAAAGCACTGGTACAACTCGGGGAATCGCTCTTGTAATAGTTCCGGGGCGCTAAAGAAATACTCGGAAAGTACAGCGAAGCATTCGACGGGGTCCTGCGCCGCGTAAGGGTCCATACTGGCTGCGTCCTCCCCGACTAAATCGATCTCTTCCTGCAGGGATTCCATGGCGGCGTGTAGCTGCCGCTCCCACGGAGCGACGTCGCGCAGGGCAATCAGCGGAACCCCGGTAGCCATGCCGCCGCCGCGAAGATCCAGCTTATGGGCGACCTCATGGATAACGAGATTAAATCCAGATAGATCGAACGAGTCCTGAATCTCCTGCCAGTTTAATATAATGGGGCCCTGGTCCCAACTTTGTCCGGATTGCACCACTTTACCGGTGTGAACCAGTCCGAACTCGTCCTGCCACTCGTCATCCACGGTGAAAGGCGCGGGATAAATCAGCACTTCGTGAAAACCATCCAGACACCCTATACCCAATTCAAGGATCGGCAAGGCAAACAGCAACGCTATACGCTGCTGCATTATTTCGGTTAGCGTCAGTCCTTGTAATGGAATAATGCGTTTGAGTTTCAGGAACTGATCGGCGATGCTCGCCAGCCGCGTCCGTTCCTTCTCGCTTAACGGCGCGAGTAGGGGAATTGTCATGGCTGGCTGCCAGCTATCCCGGGCATCAACCCGAAGTTCGTTTGTTTTCCACGGCCACTTAATCATCGCTGTTGCTCGCTAAGTCATCAGTTGAACTCAAAGGCGATAGCTAAAGCTGTTAATATGCCTCAAAAAAGGGCATTATAGCACCCGCTTTAACGGAGAGATGCCGGAGCGGCTGAACGGACCGGTCTCGAAAACCGGAGTGGGGGCAACTCCACCGGGGGTTCAAATCCCCCTCTCTCCGCCACTATTCAATCAGTTACATGATTTCCTTTCTGTGATATTCCCCGCACTTGATATACCGCTGGCGTATGATTATCAATATTTTACGCCGTTATCCACCTTCAGCGACTAACGAAAGATCGGACATTGGGGAACCTGTACCTTTCTATCCTATGTCAAAACCTGGGGCTGGTTTTTATGCTTGCTGAAAAGTCGGTTATTTTTACCGCTTCCCGCCAAGACCTCTGAACGCGCTTGCCGCGGGTTTCTGCTGCTGTAAAAAAATGAATAGCGGGTGCGGAACAAAATTATCCGATAAGCTAGGTCATACGCGGATGCCAATGAGACCCCGCGCGTTGCATTATTCAAAACGATAACGTTTTATCCTGTAAAGAAATAAAAATGAAAAATACTTTAAAAATCAGAAGATATCATTTAGATGATATAGACAGAATAATCAGCGTTTTTATTCGCTCTATCAATAATATAGCGATTAAAGATTATACGTCCAATCAGATCAAGGCCTGGGGGAGTATTGATAAGGAGGTCTGGATCAATAGGTTAGAAAATTCTCAGGTTTGGGTATCAACCCATAATGACCAGATAATCGGTTTTATCTCTCTTGAAAATTTTAGTTACATTGATTTGCTTTTCGTTCACCCTGATTACTTAAGATTAGGTGTTGCAACCCGTTTACTTAAAGGTCCGGAGGGGGAAGCCGTTAGAAACGGAGTCGGCGCGATAACAACTGATGCGAGTATTACCGCCAAGCTATTTTTTGCAAAGCATGGTTTTGCGGTAGTGAGAAAGCAAGAGGTCTCTCTTAGAGGTCAGTCCTTTATTAATTTCAATATGGAAAAGAAATTGGAATATCATGGTTAAAACCATGTCTGAACGGCGAATCGATCTGGAGCCGCGTTTAAGCCGGCTAGTCATTGAGCGGCAATACGCCGTTGGCTGGGAAGATTAAAATCAAGGCTGGCGTGCTGGTATTAACGATAGAGGATTTTATTTCCTGATAATAACTTAAGCTTAAGGGCCTATTATCGACCCTTAATCTTTTACGCGAGGATTAGATCTCGAAATCTTCCAGCGTCTTACCGTTTTCAAGCGCTTCTTTGATGGTCTTAGGGGTACGGCCTTGACCTGTCCACGTTTTTTCATCGCCATTCTCATCGATATATTTATATTTGGCGGGACGAGGTTCACGCTTGGTTTTGGCTGATTTGCCGGCGGATACGGCACCCAGGAGTTCAGCCGGATCGATGCCGTCTTCCAGTAGTTTGGCGCGTAATGCTTCAATTTTGGCCTGACGTTCAGCCTGCTCTTTCTGGATAGTGGCTTCTTCTTCACGACGATCTTCAACAATAGCGGTCAGCTTTTCCAGCATCTCTTCCAGCGTTTCCAGATCGATTTCACGCGCTTGAGCACGCAGTGTACGAATATTGTTTAATACTTTGAGAGCTTCACTCATTGGTTTCCATCCTGATGGTTAAGAAGACGCGGATAGCATACAAGATATTTTATAGTAAAACGAGATAGTGATATTACTATATACATAAAATTTTGTGATAACGGGTTAAATATTATCGTATCAGAAAGTTATTTTCAAATACCCACGGATATATTTACGAGTATGGTGAAAATTTTAGTTTATTAAATCTCCTTAAACGGCAGAATCACCGCTCTTGGCTTTTTCATCTGTAGCGTACGTTAAGCGTTCAGCGGCCAAAAAATCTAAATAATTATACTGCTCGAGCCGGGAGATTATTTCCTCTGACGAGGTCTTGGCGCTTCCGCTTGGACAAGATTTTCCCTCCGCATCAGTATGATTCCCACGGTCGAGCTTTCCTTCTATACGAACGTGAATATAGCGCCCGCACAGGGGCGTGGTCATCGGCCGGTCTGCGTTTCGCATGTTTGACATATAGCAAAAATGTGATTTTCTCGACAGAATCGCACTTGAATTTTTCGCTAATGCCGCCATCTTACTTAACGGACAAGCGATGCTTGCCTCATATGTTGAACTTTTGAATGTAGCTAAATATTCAGGAGGTTAATCATGGCGCTGAGAACCTTGTCATTATTCCCCGATATTTCCGGAACGCTCTTTTCCGATCGCTTTAACCGCATTGACCGATTATTTAGCCAACTAACCGGCGACACGCCGCTGTCGGCGACGCCGTCGTACGATATTCGCCTGCTGGGGGATAATCGCTATGGAATAACGCTGAGCGTGCCCGGTTGGAAAGAGGATGAGTTGGAAATAAAAACGTCCGGCGGTCGGCTAACCATAACCGGTAAACGGGAAGAGCAAAGTAAGTCTGAGGACGAAGGCTGGCTCCATCAGGGTATTAGCCAGGCTGACTTTACTATCAGCTATGTGTTGCCCGAGCATGTGAAAGTTCAGGGGGCCGCGCTGGAAAATGGGCTATTGACTATTGAGCTGTATCAGGAAATTCCTGAAAGTGAAAAACCGCAAAAGATAGCGATAGAGCGTCGCGCTAAGGCCATAGAGCATCAGGCCTAATTATGGGTCGGCGACGGTTATGCCGTCGTTGCCAATAAACAATAATATGGCGTGTTGAATAGAAATTGTAGAACGAATGCCGGCCGGCGGTGCTGACCGGCATTTTTTTGTCAGCCCTAATCCGCCTCCTCGGGAGGTGGCGGTGGTTTATGGACGGCCTCTCTCAGAACCGTCGCCGGCGCGTTACCGGCATGGTGAGATGGCTTGATATCATGCGATACGGCGGCAGATAAATTTGTCGTATTGCCAGAAGTGTACTAATTTCATAGTTAATCATTACGTTACGGAGATGAATATGGGATTTTGGCGCATCGTTTTTACGATTATTCTCCCCCCGCTGGGCGTACTGCTTGGGAAAGGGATCGGCTGGGCATTTATCCTGAATATTATTCTGACCTTACTGGGATATTTCCCGGGACTGATTCACGCCTTCTGGGTACAGACGAAAAACGACGGTATCTGAGGCGGGCGGGTTCGACGCCGTCTCTATTAAGGCGATGTCACGCTTTGTTGTTCTCTCATCCAAACGGGTCATGCGTCGGCGTGGCCCGTTTCGTCCCTTTATTTTTCTGTCAGATATAACGCCTTGGAGACTGTTCAGTCTGCAAGCAAAAATGCTATCCTGATCACAGGTTCTAGCCGTCTATCCATGTTGTAAAACGCCGTAAAACTGCCTGTCGCACCATCAATTTTTATCTTTCGCGTTGCTGGTGGCCAGCGTTTGCTCTTTTATACATTAAACACTATAACCACATAATTTGTATGGTCATTTCCGCTTTGCCGTTTCGTGTGTTTCGCGTACGGATGCGGCGGAAATTTTTGTTGTATCGGGGAATTAAGATGCTTGATGTGCTTATCAAGGCCTTCTCGTTTGTTTTTGTCATCATTATCGGATATCTGCTGAAACAGCATGGCGTATTGCAACGATCGGACAGTCTGGCGCTGTCGAAGATCATGATGAATATTACCCTGCCAGCGGCGGTTATCACCGGATTCGCCAGTTTCAAGGTCGATCACTCGCTGTTGATTCTGGTGGCGCTGGGGCTGGGGTGCAATCTTGTACTGATGGGCGCGGGGTATGCGATCGCCAGAAAAGGCCCTGATGGAATGAAAGCCTTTTATATGATCAACTCGCCAGGCTATAACATCGGCTGTTTTACCTTGCCTTATGTGCAAAGTTTTCTTGGACCGGCCGGTATCGTCGCAACCTGTCTGTTTGATGCCGGGAACTCCATTATCTGTACCGGCGGCAGCTATGTCGCCGCATCACATGCCACCGGCCGCAGCGCGGGACTGAAAAGCACGGTCCAGAGGCTGTTTTCCTCCGTTCCGTTTGATGTTTACATGCTGCTGCTGATTGCGGCGCTGTTCGGCCTGCACTTCCCCAGCCAGGTAACCCTGATTACGTCGACCATCGGCAATGCCAACCCGTTTCTTGCCATGATGATTATCGGCATGATGCTGGAAATCAATATTAATCGGGCGGCGTTGGCGAATGTGCTTAAAGTGCTGGCGCTTCGCTATAGCGTGGCCTCCGCGTTCGCCGTTTTGTTTTATTATTATACGCCGTTGCCGCTGGAGATCCGTCAGGTACTGGCCGTGGTGGTCTTTTCGCCGGTATCGTCGCTGGCCCCTTTGTTCACCTCAAGGTTCAGCGGGATGTTCGCGTCCGTATCCAGTTTCACCAACTCATTATCGGTGATCATCAGTATTACTATCATTACCACGCTGTTAACGCTGATGCAGCCGTAAAAACCGGTCATATGTTCGCGTTATATACATGGTGCGGGTAATAATATTTTTATGGAGGTGTGAATGCGCGAGCCCGATTTTGCCCAACTGCCCGAGCCGCCATATTTTGCCGTGATTTTTTCATCGCAGCGTACCGAAGGGGACTGCGGATATAACGAGATGTCATCCAGGATGGCCGAGTTGGCCAAGACGCAACCCGGATACCTTGGCGCGGAAAGCGCGCGCGATCGTCAGGGGTTCGGAATAACCGTGTCCTACTGGGATTCTCTTGAAGCGATCGCGCGGTGGAAACGTCACTCGGAGCATCGTATCGCACAGGAGTTCGGCATTGCCGAGTGGTATCAGCATTATGAGTTGCGTATTGCGGAAGTCAAATACGCCTATGGAAAAAGAAGCGGCTGATACGATCCGGCGGCGCATCGACCGCCGCAATAATAGCCTACAGGGATAGTCTCTAAGACTATTTTTCCGATTTGATCACCCGGTTGCGTCCCTGCTGCTTGGCTTGGTACAGCGCAATATCCGCCCGGTTGATCAGTGTATCCAGCGTTTCCTTGTCCCGATATTCCGCCACTCCGCAGCTGATGGTGACCTGAAGCGTTTCCTCCCGGAACGGAACGATCATCGCTTCCACATCCTGACGCAGCGCTTCGGCCCGCTGTAGCGCATTTTCCATATCGCAGTCATCCAGCATGACCACAAACTCTTCGCCCCCCCAGCGGCAAACCCGATCGCTATTGCGTATGGACTGTTGCAATATTTTCGCTATCCGCTGCAGCACGATATCGCCCACTCCGTGTCCGTAACGGTCATTAACCGTTTTAAAATGGTCGATATCAAGCAGCAGGATGGAGAGGGGACGGCGCTGGGCGAACCTTTTAGCGCTCAGACGCCTGAAGGCATAATCGAAAGCCTGGCGATTCATAATGCCCGTCAGCTTGTCGGTTGTCGCCATTTGTTCCAGACGGCGCTGATAGCCGCCGATGGTCAGCCATAGCAGCAGCAAAAACAGCGAGCTGACGGTGATGCTTACCCCCGTGTTCCTCACCAGCGTTTCCAGCAGGCGGCGTTCGCTTGGGTGATTACTCTGTTCGACCATTAAATACCAGCCGAATTCAGGGATTAGCCGGGTATTGAGAAATATGGGATCGTTTTGCGAGCGGTATTCATAGGCGCCGCCGGGCACCGTCAGAATCGCGGTGGCGATGGGGGCCAGCCCTGGCTGCTGCTGAATCGTCATTGCGCGGTCATAGTTTTTGCCGTGCAGCATGACGTTGCCGGTTTTATCGATGAAGTATATCGTGCGGTTGTAGCGCTGCTCATACTTCTCAATCAGAAGAGCGACCCGTTCGATGGGAATGCCGATGCCGGTGACGCCGATGAAGTTGCCCTCATAATCCATTACCTTATGGTTAATCAAGATATCCAAATGGGTGTGATTTTCGGGTTCGAAATTGATATCAATGGCGTAAGGCGTGGAGTACGGCAGCGTTTTTGCCCGAAAAACCCATTGGTTTTCAGCGGAATCCGGCGGAATGACGTGCTGAACGCCTTCGGAGTCGTAAAAGCGTTTTGTTTTGTCCGAGGCGAAATAGGAAAAGCGGGTATCGAAGCGGCGGTCAATCTCTTTTAAATAGCGAATCATGGCCTGCGCATCGTTTTCGTTATGCAGCACCCAGTCGCGGACAAAGGTGTCGTGCGCCATCAGCGATGAGATGAAAATGGGTTTTAGCAGATCTTGCTGAATTTCGGAGTAGACATTGTCGCTGGTCAGCGGGAGCGTGTTTTCCTTTATTTCTTCCTCCAACGATTTTCTGGCCACTTCATAGCTGCTCCAGCTAATAATCAGGAATGCGGCAAGCAGCATAATGGTAAATAGCACAACCGCGCGTGTTTTATTCAACCAGAGTGAGTTTGTTATTAATCCTATCTGCAAAGCAGTGCTCCTGGTGCAATCAACTCATGATTGACGGCCAGAAATCATCGCTGAACGTCATGACCGTCGGTAAACGCTCTCAGTGAAGTTAAGCAGGCATAACGGGAAACATCAATAAAAAGCCTGCGCGGACGCAATCGATTCGGCGCGGCGCTCACGAAGTAAACGAGAGGAATATCCGGGAGAAAAAGAAGCCTTTGCGCGGGGCGGATTATTCTCCGCTCGAAAAATATGCGCTAGAGAATTAGAGTTAATTAGGCGCCGTATCGCCGGGAATAATGTAATGATTTGTATTTTATTGTGGTCTTAATTAAGGTAACTTGTGAAATCCGATGAAGCGATGGTATCAATTAGCGTTGGTTGCGGTAATTAACCCGGGGTGACAATGACAGAGGAACGAGAGCAAAAAATAGAGGGTCGCCCGACTGCGCTTTTATTTATTAATCAAAACGCGCGCAGCGGCGACGCATCAAAGGCGTACGTGGCGCAATTGTTGCAATCGCATAATATTGCGATTATCGAGCCTGACGAACAGGGGGAGTGCGGCGATATTATTCGCGCCTACGCCCACAATGTGGATTTTGTTATTATCGGCGGCGGCGACGGCACGTTAAATTCGGCGGCTCGGGCGCTGGTCGATACCGGGTTGCCGCTGGGAGTGCTGCCGCTGGGCACGGCAAACGATTTTGCCCGTACGCTGGGGATCCCGAAAGATTTGAAACTGGCGGTGCAAATTATCGCGGCCGGGAATTTAAGAACCATCGATCTGGGGGAAGTGAACGGCCACCCGTTCTTTAATGTCTCCAGCATCGGGTTTTCGGCGGCGTTGGCGCGCGGGCTATCGGCAAAGTCTAAAAAGCGTTGGGGAACGCTGGGGTACGCGTTGGCCGCGTTTAAGTTGCTGAAGCAGAGCCGCCCTTTCCGGGTTGAAATTGAGCATGACGGCATCAGGGAAAGGGTCCGAACCGTGCAGGTATCCGTAGGCAATGGACGTTTTTACGGCGGCGGAATGACGGTGGCGCAGACGGCGGCACCGGACGACGGCCGGCTTGACGTCTATAGCCTGGAGATCTCACACTGGTGGGAAATGCTGGCGCTTATCCCGTTCCTGCGGCGGGGAACGCACGGGCGCTGGCGTAAGGTGCGCGCCTTTTCCGCGACCCGCTTAACCTTGCATACGTCAAAACCGCATGATATCAATGCCGATGGCGAACTGATTGGAAAAACGCCCGCGACCTTTATCCTAAAAGAAAAAGCCATTCGCGTATTTTCTCCCCGCGCCGGGGCATCCAATTAAACTTATATAAGTGGGGACTATGCAAACTATTATTTATGCCATACTGGCTTTCTTTTTGTTCGAGCCACTTGAAAATGAATTAAAGCGCTATGCGGAATCTAATAATATATCGAAAGAAACGACGCAACAGGTCATTTCATGTTTAAAATCAGAGACACCGAAAATTGTTGATAAAGTGCAGTCGGATCTTTGGTGGACAACGACGACCATTCTATCGGTTTGGACGGGGGCGTCCGATGTTGAGCAGATAATTACCGAGGCCGCGCCAAATTGCAGCGCCCCATTTAATAAAGTTAATAAATCAACCGATCGGTAATAATATTCCGGCATCAACGCGATGGGGATTCAGGCCAGCCATTGCGTCGGCCGGTCTGAATTTACTGACTTAAGGCCGTCCGTTATTTAAAAATGCGGAAACGCTCTTCATCAGAAATGTAGGTTTTTTCGCCGGCGGGTTGCTCAATTGAGCCGAAGGGCAGCTGCGCGCGCAGCTTCCAGCTTGCCGGCAATTGCCACTGTCGCTTCACGTCGTCGTCGATTAACGGATTGTAATGCTGCAATGAGGCGCCCACTTTTTCCTGCGCCAGGGTCGACCACACGGCAAACTGCGCAATCCCGGTCGAATGCTCTGACCAAATGGGGAAATTGTCCGCATACAGGGCGAATTTCTGCTGCAGATCTTCAATGACCTTCGTGTCTTCAAAGAACAGCACCGTACCGGCGCCGGCGGCAAACGATGCCAGTTTTTTCTCCGTCGCGGCAAAAGCGTCTTCAGGAACTATTTTTTTTAGCTGCTGCTTAACGATGTCCCAGAGTTTTTCGTGCTGCGCGCCGAACAGGATAACGACGCGCGAACTTTGGGAGTTGAAAGCCGAAGGGCTTTGCTTAACGGCTTCGGTAACCAGCGAGACAACCCGATCTTCCGATATGGGCAAGGTTTTGCCGATCGCGTAGATAGAACGGCGACTCTTGATAGACTGCAAAAAAGCATTACTCATGATCTGTTCCTCTTTACATGGCAGCTTGTTTTAAGCATGTGGCGCGGCTGTGCGTCGCATTTACTATATTAGCCGCCGCATATTTCACAGTTCGGATTTTTCAGCAATTTTATTTCACGAAATTGCATAACCATGGCGTCGAATATCAGCAGGCGGCCGGTGCTCACCTTACCGTATCCCGTCAGCAGCTTGATGGCTTCCAGCGCCTGCAAACTGCCGATCGCGCCCACCAGCGGCGCCATTACGCCGGCTTCCGCGCAGGTCAGCGCGTTTTCGCCAAACAGCCGGCTGAGGCAGTGATAGCAGGGTTCATCCTGCCGATAGGTAAATACGCTGAGTTGACCCTCCATACGAATGGCGGCGCCGGAAATCAGCGGTTTTTTCAAATGAAAGCCGATGCGGTTCAGGCGATCGCGGATAGATATGTTGTCGGTGCAATCGAGCACCACATCGTGTTTCTCCGCCAGCTTGCTCAGCGCCTCATCATCCAGAGCGGCGTCGATCGCATCGAGGGAAAGGTGAGGGTTGATTTTCGCTAGCGCAATCCGCGCGGATTCGACCTTGGCCATCCCGATGCGCTCGTCGCGGTGCAGTATCTGGCGCTGAAGGTTGGAGAGCGAAACGGTATCGAAGTCCAGCAGCGTCAGGTGGCCGGCGCCCGCGGCCGCCAGATACTGCGCAGACGCGCAGCCCAGTCCGCCGAGTCCGACGATCAGTATGCGCGCGGCTTTCAATTTTTCCTGGCCGTCGAAATCAAAGCCGCGCAGCACGATCTGGCGATTATAGCGCAGCGTCTCTTCGTCGCTGAGTTCCGGCAACATGGTTAATTCCCCAGCAGCGCGTTAAAGGGTTCAATATCGACCGACTCGCCGGCGGCGACAGGGCCTCGCTCGGCCTCCAATACGATAAAGCAGTTGGCCGGGCTAAACGAACTGAATACGTGGGAACCCTGATGGCCGGTGGTTCTGACTTCCCATTCGCCCTGGGCGTTGCGGCTAAAAATGCCGCGCTGGAAATCGGCGCGCCCCGGCGTTTTTTTCAGCGCGCTGGCGGTTTTCACCCGCATGCGCGCCGGGAAACGCCACTGCGCATGCCCGGATAGCCGGGCTAACAGCGGCTGTACCAGCTGATAAAACGTCACCACCGAAGAAACCGGGTTCCCCGGCAGACCGCAGAACCAGGCGTTTTGCAGTTTGCCGAAGGCGAACGGTTTGCCCGGCTTGATGGCCAGTTTCCAAAAGCTGATATCGCCCAGCTCCTCCAGCATCTGTTTGGTGTAATCCGCTTCGCCGACGGAGACGCCGCCGCTGCTGATGACCAGATCGGCGCCGTCGTCGGCTTGGCGGAAGGCGGCGCGCAGGGCGGTCGGATCGTCGCGCATAATCCCCAGATCGTTGACCACGCAGCCGAGCTGTTCCAGCATTAAACGCACGGCGAAGCGGTTGGTGTCGTATATTTGCCCGGCCTGCAGAGGTTGGCCGACGGGCTGGAGTTCATCGCCGGTTGAAAAAATGGCGACTTTCAGGCGGCGGAACACCTCAACCCGCGCGATCCCCAGCGATGCCAGCAGGGGGAGCTCCGCCACGCTCAGCCGGGTTCCGGCGGGCAGCACCGCTGCGCCCTCGCGGATATCTTCTCCGGGCAGACGGATATGCTGCCCGACTTTCACCGCATGCGGAAAGCGCACGCCCGCGGCGCCGGCCTCTGCCTGCTCCTGCATGACGACCGCGTCCGCGCCTGCGGGAATCGGGGCACCGGTCATGATGCGGATACAGGTTCCCGCCGGCCACTCGCCGTCAAAGGGCGCGCCGGCGAAGGATTTTCCGGCTAGCGGGAGCGGGGCGGCGGCGGACAAGTCCGCGCAGCGCACGGCGTAACCATCCATCGCGGCGTTGGCGAAAGGAGGCACATTTATCGGGGAGGTTATCGCGCCGGCGGTGATGCGGCCCGCGGCGTCATTTAATGAGACGGTTTCCGTTTCCGCGCTTGTTTCTAGCTGGGAAAACATTTTTTCCCGCGCTTGTTCGAGAGTCAATAAACCAGGGCTAACGCTTTCCATCTGAACTCCATCATTATTATTCATCGCGTCTTTGTCGGCGGGCAAAAATACGCATTGTATGCCAATATTATGTCAGAGAACCAAACGCCCTTCATCTTTCGAGGGGCGCCGCTCAGGCGCTGTTCAAAAACACCGTCGGCGTTTTTGCCCTGCGAGGTGAATTATTCGGAGTGTATATATCGTTTGTTTATGTGAATTAACCTAATGTTATAAAAGATATTTTCTCAAGGTTACGCTGCATTTTCCGCTTTACATCCTACATTACGCTAAATATAGTCAAAAAAAATGAGTTTGATGACAAACGGTTATGCGACGGCCTGCCTGCTTTGCCATTCCAATACCCTGTTTTATATGGAGACCCATTGTTAATGACGCAAACACGGCATCATCATGCGCAGCCTTCCGCTCCTGAGTCGGCTTTTTTTCTGCCGGATGATCGGGTGTTGTCAGTACGCGATTTGAGCGTTTATTTCGCACAGCAAGGCCAGCGGACGGATGCGGTGCGAGACCTGAGCTTTGCGGTGGATCGCGGCGAGACGCTGGCGATCGTCGGAGAGTCCGGATCGGGAAAATCGGTCACCTCCCTGGCGCTGATGCGGCTCGTCGAGCAGGCCGGCGGCGTGATTGAGCGCGGTGAAATGTTGTTTCGCCGGCGCGACGGCCGGGTGCTGGATTTGGCGACGACCGGGAAATCGCTAATGCGTAAGCTGCGCGGCGCCGATTTGGCGATGATTTTTCAAGAGCCGATGACATCGTTGAATCCGGTATTTTCCGTCGGCGAGCAGATCGCCGAGTCCATCCGTCTGCATCAGGGGATGGACCATCGCGCCGCTAAGCGCGAGGCGTTGCGCATGCTGGATTTGGTGCGCATCCCGGAGGCGCGTAATGTGCTGGACCGTTATCCGCATCAGCTTTCCGGCGGCATGCGTCAGCGGGTCATGATTGCCATGGCGCTCTCCTGCAAGCCGTCGTTGTTGATTGCCGATGAGCCGACGACGGCGCTGGACGTCACCATTCAGGCGCAAATCCTGCAGCTTATCCGCGTACTGCAGCGGGAGATGGAGATGGCGATGATCTTCATTACCCATGATATGGGGGTGGTGGCGGAAGTCGCCGACCGGGTGCTGGTGATGTATCGCGGGGAAAACGTCGAGGCGGCGGCGGCCGGCGAGATTTTTAACGCGCCCCGGCACCGTTACACCAAAGCGCTGCTGGCGGCGGTGCCCCGATTGGGATCGATGCGCGGGCAGCTCTATCCGGCGAAGTTTCCGCTGCTGAATCAGGAGACGTCATCGCCGACCGACGGCGCGCCGCAGAATACCGTTCCTCCGCAGGCTGAACCGATTCTGCAGGTGCAGGATCTGGTCACCCGCTTCCCGATTCGCAGCGGCATTCTGAACCGTGTGACGCGGGAGGTGCATGCGGTGGAGAAGGTCAGTTTTGACCTCTATCCGGGAGAAACGTTGGCGCTGGTGGGGGAGTCGGGCTGCGGCAAGTCCACCACCGGACGCGCGCTACTGCGCCTGGTGGAGAGCCAGAGCGGGACGATTATCTTTAACGGACGACGGATCGACCGCATGGCGGGCGCGGCGCTACAGCATCTACGCCGGGATATTCAGTTTATTTTTCAGGACCCTTACGCTTCGCTGGATCCGCGCATGACGGTCGGGTTTTCCATTATGGAGCCGCTGCTGGTCCACCGCGCGGCCGGCCGCCGGGAGGCGGAAGAGCGGGTCGCGTGGCTGCTGGCCCGCGTCGGGCTGGAGCCCGAACACGCCCGCCGTTATCCCCATGAGTTTTCCGGCGGCCAGCGTCAGCGTATCTGCATCGCCAGAGCGCTGGCGCTAAATCCCAAAGTGGTGATCGCCGACGAAGCGGTCTCCGCGCTTGATGTCTCCATTCAGGCGCAAATCGTCAATTTGCTGCTTGAGCTGCAGCGCGAGTTCGGCGTCTCTTTTCTGTTTATCTCGCATGATATGGCGGTGGTTGAGCGAATCAGTCATCGGGTGGCGGTGATGTATATGGGGCAAATCGTGGAGATCGGCCCGCGCAGCGCGGTGTTCGAGCACCCCCAGCACCCCTATACCCGCAAGCTGATGGCGGCGGTTCCCGTCGCCGATCCGGCGCGTCGCCATCGTGAGCAGGTTTTACTGGTCGATGAAGTACCCAGCCCGATCCGGGCAATAGGCGATGAACCTACCACCGCGCCCTTGGTGCAGGTTGGCGAGCGGCATTTCGTCGCTCATCATCCGATCGCCGGCGCTTATTGACAGGGAATCACAAGGAGAACGTAACACGATGAATGTTATTACTTTGAAGCGTAACTGGCTGCTTGCCGCAGGCGTCGTCGCCGCGATGGCGGCCGCGCCCGCCTGGGCGGCCAAGGATGCGGTTATCGCTGTCGCATCCAACTTTACCACGCTGGATCCCTACGACGCCAATGACTCGCTGTCGCAAAGCGTGGCCAAATCCTTCTATCAGGGACTATTCGGTTTCGATAAGGATATGAAACTGGTCAACGTGCTGGCGGAAAGTTATACCGTCAGCCCGGATGGGCTGGTTTATACCATTAAGCTGCGCCCGGGGGTGAAGTTCCATGACGGCAGCGACTTTAATGCGCAGGCGGTGAAAGTGAACCTGGACCGCGCCAGCAATCCGCAGAGTCGGCTGAAGCGTTACAACCTGTTCAAAATGATCGACAAAACGGAGGTGGTTGACGGCCAAACGGTAAAAATCACGCTGAAAACGCCGTTCTCCGCCTTTATCAATAACCTGGCGCATCCGGCGGCGGTGGTGATCTCGCCGGCGGCGTTGCAACAGTATGGCAAAGATATCGGTTTCCATCCTGTCGGCACCGGCCCCTACCGCTTTGTTCAGTGGAATCAGACCGACTACGTCAAGGTTGAAAAGTTTGCCGGCTATTGGAAATCCGGTCAGCCGAAGCTAGACAGCATTACCTGGCGCCCGGTGGTGGATAACAACACCCGCGCGGCGCTGCTGCAAACCGGCGAAGCGCAATTCGCCTATCCGATCCCATTTGAACAGGCCAAAGTGCTGGAGAAAAACCAGCAGCTGGCGCTGGTCTCCTCGCCGTCCATTCTGCACCGCTATATCAGTTTCAATGTGACGCAGAAACCGTTTGATAATCTTAAGGTGCGGCAGGCGCTTAACTACGCCATCAACAAAGAGGCGCTGATTAAGGTGGCGTTCTCCGGCTACGCCACGCCGGCGGAAGGGCCGCTGCCGCCAAGCATCGACTACGCGGTGAAATACCATCCGTGGCCTTACGATCCGGCGAAGGCCAAACAGCTGCTGAAAGAGGCCGGCTATCCGAACGGCTTCACCACCACGCTCTGGTCGTCGCATAACCACAGCACGGCGCAGAAGGTGCTGCAGTTTACCCAGCAGCAGCTGGCGCAGGTCGGCGTTAAGGCGCAGGTGACCGCCATGGACGCGGGGCAGCGCGCCGCCGAAGTGGAAGGCAAGGGCGTGAAAGAGACCGGCGTACGGCTGTTTTATACCGGCTGGTCGGCCTCCACCGGGGAGGCGGATTGGGCGCTGTCGCCGCTGTTCGCCACATCGTCCTGGCCGCCGGCGCTGTTCAATACCGCGTTTTACAGCAATCCTCAGGTTGACGCCGATCTGGCCGGCGCGTTGAAAACCACCGATCGGGCGGAAAAACAGAAACTGTATAAAGACGCCCAGGACAAAATCTGGGCCGATGCGCCGTGGATTTTCCTGGCGACCGAAAGTCTGGTTTCCGCCAACAACAAGAAATTGACGGGATTTTACGTCATGCCGGATACCGCCTTCAGCTTCGATGATGCGGATCTGAAAGAGTAAACCCGCCGTCGGCGAACGCGGGGCGGCGGTGGTAAGCCGCCCCCGCATTTTCAGCAATTCCACTCACAGGAGGCGGGTCGTATGTACGTGGAAACGTATTTATGCTGAATTATTTTGTTAAACGGTTACTGGGGTTGATTCCCACCCTGCTGATCGTCATGGCGCTGGTCTTTCTGTTCGTCCACCTGCTGCCGGGCGATCCGGCGCGTTTGATCGCCGGCCGGGAGGCGGACGCCGCGGTGATCGAACTGGTTCGTCAGGACCTGGGGCTGGATAAACCGCTGCCGCAGCAGTTCTGGCGCTTCTTCACCCATGTGCTGCAGGGCGATTTGGGAACCTCGATGGTGTCCAAAAGGCCGGTGACGGAGGAGATCGCCACGCGTTTTATGCCCACCTTCTGGCTGACCGTCAGCAGCATGGCGTGGTCGGTGATTTTCGGCATGGCGATCGGCGTGGTTTCCGCCGTGTGGCGCAACGGCTGGCCCGATAGAGTGGGTATGACGCTGGCGGTCTCCGGCATCTCCTTTCCGGCCTTTGCCCTCGGCATGCTGCTGATGCAGGTTTTTTCCGTTGAGCTGGGCTGGCTGCCCACCGTCGGCGCGGACACCTGGCGGCACTATATTTTACCTTCGATTACGCTGGGGGCCGCCGTCGCCGCGGTGATGGCCCGTTTTACCCGCGCCTCGTTCGTGGAGGTTATGCAGGAAGATTATATGCGCACCGCGCGCGCCAAAGGCGTGCGGGAGTCGCTGGTGGTGGTGAAGCATGGCTTACGCAATGCCTTGATTCCGGTCGTCACCATGATGGGACTGCAGTTCGGCTTTCTGCTCGGCGGCTCGATTGTGGTCGAAAAAGTTTTCAATTGGCCGGGGCTGGGACGGCTGCTGGTCGATTCCGTGGAAATGCGCGACTATCCGGTGATTCAGGCGGAGGTGCTGCTGTTTTCGCTGGAGTTCATTATCATCAATTTGTTGGTCGATATGCTGTATGCCGCGATTAACCCAGCGATTCGTTATAAATAAGGAAAGGAAATGAGAAACTGGCGACGTAAAGCGGTGTTGGCGGCTATGCCGGTGATCAGGGAGCAGCAAATTCGCACGCCGTGGCATGAATTCTGGCGACGTTTCCGCCGTCAGCACGTGGCGCTGCTGGCCGGTTTGTTTGTGGCGCTGCTGATAATCATTGCCCTGCTGGCGCCTTATCTGGCGCCTTACGACGCGGAGAACTATTTTGATTATGAGCGTCTGAACGAGGGACCGTCGATGGCGCACTGGCTCGGCGTCGACTCGCTGGGGCGGGATATTTTCAGCCGTATTCTGCTGGGGGCGAGAATTTCGCTGGCCGCCGGTATCTTCTCCGTGCTGGTCGGTATGCTGTTCGGCACGGCGCTCGGCCTGTTGGCCGGATACTATGAGGGATGGTGGGATCGGGCGATCATGCGCGTCTGCGATGTGTTATTCGCTTTCCCCGGTATTCTGCTGGCGATCGCCGTGGTGGCGATAATGGGCAGCGGAATGGCGAATGTGATCGTCGCGGTGGCGATCTTCAGCGTTCCCGCCTTCGCCCGGCTGGTGAGGGGCAACACGCTGGTGTTGAAGCGGCAAACCTATATCGAGTCGGCCCGCAGCATTGGCGCGTCCGACCGGGCGATAATCTTTCGGCATATTCTGCCTGGAACGGTCTCCTCGATAGTCGTGTACTTCTCTATGCGTATCGGCATGTCGATCATTACCGCGGCCAGCCTCTCCTTTCTGGGATTAGGCGCTCAGCCTCCCATGCCGGAGTGGGGCGCCATGCTTAATGAAGCCCGCTCGGATATGGTGATTGCGCCGCATGTGGCCATCTTCCCCAGCCTGGCGATTTTCCTCACGGTATTGGCGTTCAATTTGCTGGGCGATGGATTGCGCGATGCGCTGGATCCTAAATTGAAAGGCTGAACGTGGGGCATAAGCCGCACCAACCACCCGCAGCCCCGCGACAAGTCGCGGGGCTCAGACTGTTGACAGACCATCACTTTTTATCAAACGGTGATAATGGAATGGAAGAGTAAAGCGTCCGCGCCATCAACCATTGCTGACTGATGAGTAACCATATGACTATTTGTTGGTTGATAAAAAATGTATGCAACTTTAAATATGAGTTTGTTTATTTATTAAAAATATTTATCCAAAACATCAGAAAAACAATATTGCATTAATAAAGAGGCATCATGTCGAGGGTTACAGTGATCAGAAAAACGGCCATCGCCGCGCTCTATGGCTTGAGCGCGGTACTGGGCGGATGGCAGGCGGCGCAGGCCGATACGGAACCTCAGCGGGAATCTCCGCCGCAGGAAAAACCTTCTTCGCCGACGTTTATCGAGGGGTCAACCCGAATTCCGGCTTGTCATTGATAGGTTGTTCTACATTGTGCCAGCCATGCGTTTACCGCGTGGTGATGGCGGCCGGTTAAGACCGAGCTTGCTGGTATCTGAAAATTTTATTGCCCCGCGAGAGACCGTTGCAACCCGCACTATCCACCCCATACCCCGCATTGGCGGGGGAATGAGGTGTTGCCGTCTATCAGATTCTCCATGAATTCTGCTTCCCGAAACACGGTGTGATGTTGTGTTTTGGCCTTTACGATTCAGCTTACAACCTCATCGGTCAGGATTGCTCCCTACGGCGCCTTTGTCGGCGGGGAGAGCGGCCGGATTCCTCTCTTTAGGTTTGGCGTCGGGACGAAAATCGAGACGCTCCGCCTACCCGTGCCCATGCCAAACTGATTGAAAAATGTACTAATGTTAATATTAACAATACTAATGTTAATGTTATATTTGTAAGTTATCCTAATGTTTATTACTTTCGGGATCTTTACATTCCAGGTCTGTATTCGAAATTGCTCAATAATACTGCGACGTATTTACCTGATTATGGAGGAGACCATCATGCCATTAAGCGGCAACGCGCTGTTGAAAGAGGAAATAGAGCTTTCCCGATCGGTTTTCGATGCGGATGGAAAGCTGACTTACGAAGAGAAGGCGGAGCGCGCCTTGCAGGCCGCGCTGAAAATCAAGGATCAGCTGTTGGACTCGCCCCAAAGGGTGGATACCGAACGCTTGAGCCATCTGCTGGATGTGTATCAGAAATACGGCACTGAACCCGCCATACTGTTAAGAGCTCGCGTGTTCGAGCAGGTTTTACAAAAGAAGACGCTGTTTCTGGACAACAACCCCTTGGTGGGGGCGGTTACCTCCTATCCCGCCGGGGTCTATGTCTATCCCGAATACGGTTCGGAGTGGATCGCCGAGGAGCTTGACCAGCCGATCGTCTCCCATCTGGGCGAAGTATCGCTTTCCAGCCGGGACCGGGAACTGTTGGCCGAAGCGGCCGCCTATTTCCAGGATAAAAACGCCGAAGCCCGTTCCCGCGAACTAGCGCGAGAGCTGTTGGGATTTGATCCCAAAGAAGGCGTGGCGGCCGGTCTGTTCACCGAGTCGGCGCGCTATACCGTCGGCGCCGGTAACGTCGATTATACGAGTTTTATCGACCGGGGGCTGAAAGAGGTCATCCGGGAAACCGAAGCGCGGCTGCGCACGGTTCCCAGAACGGCGGCGGACTCGGACAGGATCGACTACTACCAGGCCAGCCTGATTACCTTAAAAGCGGTGATCGCCCTGGCGCACCGCTACGCCGATCTGGCGGAAAGCGAAGCGGGTAAAACCGGCGATCCCATCCGGCGCGCCGAGCTTCTGGAGATCGCCGAGGTTGCGCGCCACGTGCCGGAAAATCCGCCCAGGAATTTCCGCGAAGCGCTGCAAAGCTGGTGGTTTATCCATTTGGGGATCCAGATCGAGCAAAGCGGCTGCGGTTCGTCCCCCGGCAGGCTGGGACAGTATCTGGATAAATATTACCAGGCGGACAAAAACCAAAACGGCCTTACCGCCGCTCAGGCCAAAAGCTGGCTCAAGGCGCTGTTTGTCAAGATTTTGTCCTACGGTTTCTATTCGGGGGTGATCGCCGCCCGTCAGGGATCGGGCCACACCGGCCACACCATCAATCTGGGCGGGCTGGACGCCAGCGGCCGGGATGCCACCACGGAGCTGGATTACATTCTGCTTGATACGCAGATAGAGTTGCAGACCATTCAGCCCACCATCACGATCCTTTATCATGACGGCCTGGCGGAGGATTTCCTGCTCAAGGCGGTCGATCTCGAACGCACCGGTCTCGGACAGCCGCAATGGCTGAACAACCGCGTGGCGATCGAACGCCTGTTGACCCGTTACGCCAACGTCGGCGTTACCATTGAAGACGCAAGAAACTGCATCAATATGAGTTGCGTCGCCACCGGCATCGCCGGCAAAACGGCGTTTCTTCACGAAGGCGGTTCGTTCAATCTGGCAAAGGCGCTGGAGCTTGCGTTTCACGACGGCGTCGACCCTGCAACCGGCCTGACCGTCGGCGCGAAAACGGGCGATCCGCGAAATTTTGCTGATTTCGAACAGCTGTACGCCGCCTACTCGCAACAGGTACTTCACCTTTTCCAGCAGATCCGGCCGTTGGGATCGCTGTCCAACAAGGTATTGGGCGATACGGTTCCCGTGCCGTTCCGTTCATCGCTTTACGAAGGCAGCCGCCGGCGCGGCAGGGATATCTACAAAGGCGGGGCGGATTATTATCTCTATTTCGTCATCTCGACGGCGGGGGTGGATGTCGCCAACTCGTTGGCGGCGCTCAAGCAGGTGATTTACGACGACAAAGAGACCGGATGGGACGAATTGCTGGCCGCGCTGGCCGCTAATTTCGAGGGCCACGAGGCGCTGCACGGCAAATTGCTTAAGGCTCCCAAGCACGGCAACGGCGATGCCGAAACCGACGCCCTGATCCGCCGCGTGTATGACGATGCGTGGACGCTTTTCCACTCGCTTAACGATCGGGATAATTTTTTCGGCGACAACGGCGCCAATCTGGAGGCGTTCTCGCTTTCCATCCACAATTACTTCGGCATTCTGACCGGCGCACTGCCCAACGGCCGCAAGAAGGGCGCGCCGTTGACCGACGCCAGCGTCTCGGCCACGCCCGGCTCGGACCGCAAAGGCCCTCTCGCCCTGCTGGCCTCCGCCGCCCAGGCTTTGGATACGGTCAAATACGGTTCGAACCATTTCAATATGAAATTCCATCCGCAGGCTTTGGCGGGGATTGGCGGCGCCCGCAAGCTGCTGGCGCTGATCAAGGACTATATGGATCGCAACGGGTCGCATATCCAGTTCAACGTGGTGAGTTCGGAAACCTTGCGCAAGGCGCAGGCCAACCCTGAAGACTACAAGGGTCTGACCGTGCGCGTGGCCGGTTTCTCCGCTTATTTCACCCGGCTCCATAAAGGGGTACAGGACGAAATTATCGCCCGGACCGAACTCTCGTTTTAACGCGAGGGGTTTAAAACCGCAGAGGCGGTGCGGCGATCCGCGCCGCCTCTCCTACCAGGGTTAGCGCAATGGAACCGCAGGGCATTATTTTCGACATTCAGCATTTCAGTTTGCATGACGGGCCGGGCGTGCGCTCCACCGTATTTTTCAAAGGCTGTCCTTTATCCTGCCTTTGGTGCTCCAATCCGGAATCCCAAAGCAGAAAGCCGCAATTGCTCTATTTCGCGGCGAACTGCGTCAGCTGTGGCGCCTGCGTCGCCGCCTGCAAGTCTGGCGCGCTTTCCTGGGAGGGAAAAGGCGTCGCTATCGACCGAACCCTCTGCCAAAGCTGCGGTATCTGCGTTGACGCTTGCCCCAACGACGCCCGTTCGCTATCAGGGCGCAAGATGAGCGTTGAGGAAGTGGTGGACGAAGTGCGCCAGCATTGGCGCATTTTCATGCAAAGCGGCGGCGGCGTGACCTGTAGCGGGGGCGAAATTCTGTCTCAACCCGTTTTTTTGCAGGCGCTGTTGCGCAAACTGCATGACGAAATCGGTTTTCATCTCTGTCTCGACACCAGCGGTTACGCGCCCTGGTCGGTGCTGGAGCGGCTTTTGCCCCACGCCGACATGATCTTGCTGGATTTGAAACATATGGATTCCGCCCGCCATAAAGAGGCGACCGGACGCGATAACCGACGCATTCTGGAAAACGCCCGCCATCTCGGCAAGCGCGGATTTCCCGTGCTGGTGCGTCTGCCCCTGATCCCTGGTTTTAACGACGATGACGACAATCTTTCCCGGCTGGGCGCCTTTATGCAGGAGGTCGCGCTGCCCGTCATCGAGATTCTGCCTTATCACGAATTCGGGTCTTCAAAATATGAAGCGCTGGGGAAAACCTACCACGTTTATGCAAATAAACGCCCCCGCATCAGGGAAGCCCGCGAGATTCTGTCCGCTTTCGGGCTGGAGGTGGTTCTGAGCAAACTGGAAAATAACCAAGCCTGCGCCTGACGGGTTTGCGCAAGCGCGGGTTGATTCGGGCGGTGGCAACCGCCTTGGGCGGGCAATTTGTCTACTGCCCGGTATTGCTGGTGGATAGGTAACCACATAAATGGATAGCTGCCGCTATCCCGTCATTATTCGATTAGTTTAACATGAGGTATTTTCCATATGTCTAATCAGTCTGTGAACAAAAAGAGGCATGTCGCCGCGCTGGTTGTGCTGAGCGCGGCGCTTATGCCGTGGTTACAGCCGGCGATTGCCGCATCCGGCGCCGAGCAGCCGCTTAAAAGTATTACGCTGCAACTCGATCCCGCTACGGCGGTGGCGCAGGAAAAAGGCTTCTTCAAGGAAGCGTTCGACAAGATCGGCATCAAAGAGGTGAATCTGATCGCCTCCGGCAGCGCTGAACTGCTGGGCGCGGAGGCGGCGCACCTCAACCACGGCGGCATCGCGGTGGCGCAGCGTATGATCTATCCGGCGGTGGTGCACCACGCCAACGGGCTGGATGCGGTTATCGTCTGGGAGTCGGAGCCTTCCGACAAATATCGTACGCCGATTATCGCCCGGGCGGACAACAAAGAGATTAATCAGATTCAGGATCTGGACGGACGAAAATTCGCCAGCAGCCGGGTGAGCTGCTACTGGACGGCGCCTACCGAGATCCTGACCAAGGCGGGACTGCCGCTGGACTCCCGCAGGCAGCAGGGACGGGTGCGCTACCAGTCGATGGATAACAACGCCGCGGTAGCCGCCGCCCTGTTGAGCGGCTCCATCGATGCGACGGCGGTGCATCTCGGCACCTCCGGCGCCGCGGCGCTTTACACCTCCGGTCAGGTGAAAGTGATCGGCCGCACCCCGGACGATGGCGTCTATGTTAACGGCGCCGGCAGGGTTTCCTACTTCGCGATGCGTTCGTTTGCCGAAAACTATCCGCAGGCCATCCAGGCGTTTCTGGTGGCGGTCGATCGCGCCAAAGCGTGGGCGCGGGACAACCCCGATGAAGCGGCTGCCATCGTCGCTAAAGCTACCCGCGTGCCGGAACATATCGCCAAATTCCAAATCACCGATCCGTCGCAGTTCTACTTTATGCGCGGCGAGGAAGATGCCGACAGCGTGCGCGGCAATATCAAAACTTTCCAGGCGTGGTACATCGCGCAGGGTGACGACATCCTGAGCGAGCGCAATCTGAGCGATACCCAGGTTGATAAGCTGGTCGACGCCCGCTTTTTCAAAGGCGGCGCTTATTCGGCCTATAACTGATCTCATATAAACAGGACCGATAACGATGAGTGATAACATTCTTGGCGGCGTGGCGGCGGCAAAGCCCGTTCGCCGCCGGCGATCGGGGAACTGGATCGGTTTTATTCTGCCGTTGGCGATCCTGTCCGGCTGGCAGGCAGCGTCCTATTATCAGTGGGTTCCGCCGGTCTTTCTGCCGTCGCCGGCGCGAACGCTCGCCTCGTTCTGGGATTTGGTGACCAAACAGTCGTTCGAGCAGGATTTTTTCATCAGTATCATGCTCGTTTCACAGTCATTCCTGCTCGGCGCGCTGGCCGCGTTGCTGCTGGGGATCGCCGCCGGCATGTCCCGCAAGGTGGAAAACTTTTTCGGCCCGACGTTCGACACTATCCGCCATATTCCCGGCATCGCCTGGCTGCCGCTGATCATTCTGTGGCTGGGGGTGGGGGCGCCGGCAAAGACGCTGGTGATTGCCAAATCGGTGTTCTTCCCGGTGTTTCTCAATACTCTGCAGGGGATCCGTAATGTCGATCGCAACTACATTGAACTGGGAGAGGTGTTGCGCCTGACGCGCTGGCAAACCCTGCGGCGCATCGTGATCCCCGCGGCCTTGCCCAACGTGATGGTCAGCCTGCGTTACAGCGCCGGGCTGGCCTGGGCGCTGGTGGTGGTGGCAGAGGGCATCGCCGGGCAGGTGGGCATCGGCTTTTTGATCTTCCGCGCCCAGTCGCTGCTGCTGACCGACCAACTGCTGGTCTGTATGGCGACCATCGGCATCGTCGGTTTTCTGATCGACCGGTTAATGCTGGCGTTGCAAAAGCGCGCGCTGGTATGGAAGCAGGGCTATGAGGGATAACCCATGACCGAGACATTGCATGTGCGCGGCGTGACCAAGCGTTATTCGCACGACGGCGCCGCGCCGCACGAGGTGTTGCGCGGCATTGATTTGACGCTGGAGCCGGGCGAATTCGTCAGCATCGTCGGGCCGAGCGGCTGCGGCAAGAGCACCCTACTGCGCCTGATTGTCGGGCTGGATCAGGACTACCAAGGCGAGATTACTCTGGGAACGCGGCGCATTAGCGGTCCCGGTCCGGAGCGCGGCATCGTGTTTCAGGACCATCGGCTGCTGCCGTGGCTGACGCTGGAGGAGAACATCGCGCTGGCAGTGGAGAACGTCTCCTGGCCGGCGGCGCGCAAACGCGACACGGTGCGCGAACATATTGCACTGGTCGGACTGACGGGCTACGAGCAGGCCTTTCCCCACCAGCTTTCCGGCGGTATGGCGCAGCGCGCCGCCATTGCCCGCGGGCTGGTGGCACGTCCGGAAGTACTGCTGCTTGACGAACCGCTGGGGGCGCTGGATGCGCTGACGCGAACCCGGCTGCAGGATGAACTGCTGCATATCTGGCAGCATGAGCGCACCAGCATGATTCTGGTGACTCACGACATTGAGGAAGCGCTCTATTTGAGTCACCGCGTGGTGGTGCTGCAATCGCGCCCGGGGCAGATCGCCAAGGTGGTGGAGGTGACGCTGCCTTTACCACGCGACCGCGCCAGCTATGCGTTTACCGACCTGCGGCGCGAGGTGCTGGCGGCGATGACGCCGCATGCCGTGCGGCGCGAAGCGGCGGCGGCCGGGTAACGGCGCCGCCGGTTTGGATGCGCTATTTTCAATGGCTACTTTGTCGATGCCTTGAGCGCGGCCAATGCCGCGCTCTTCGGTCGAAAGGAAAGAGGAGATTAGAACGAGGTGCGTTTGTAGCTGCGGTATTTTGGCTGCCAGAAGTTATGCTCGATGGCCTTCGCCAGGGCGTCGCCGGAAGTTACCACGGCGACGCCCTGCAGCTGAGCGGCCTTGCCGACTTCCAGCGCAATGCGTTTCGATACCTTCTGAATATCGGCGATATCGGGCAGCAATGCGCCTTCGTCGCCGTTCGCCAGCGGCGAGCAGTCCGCCAACGCGCGGCTCGCCGCCATCAGCATGCCGTCAGTGATGCGCTTCGCGCCCGATGCCAGCACGCCTAAACCAATGCCCGGGAAGATAAAGGAGTTATTGCACTGGGCAATCGGGTAGACCTTATCCTGGTAGCTCACCGGCTCGAACGGGCTACCGGTGGCAACCAGCGCGGCGCCATCCGTCCAGCGGATGATGTCTTCCGGGCGGGCTTCCACGCGGGAAGTCGGGTTGGATAACGGCATAACGATTGGGCGGGCGCAGTGCTTGTGCATTTCACGGATGATCTCTTCCGTAAACAGGCCCGGCTGGCCGGAAACGCCGATCATGATGGTCGGCTTGGCGTTACGCACCACCTCCAGCAGGGAGATGGCATCGCTGGAGACGTCCCAGTCGGTCAACAGTTCGCTTTTCTGCACCAGCTTGCTTTGGAAGTCGAGCAGGTTCGGCAGTTTGTCGGTCAGCAGGCCGAAACGGTCGACCATAAATACGCGGGCGCGCGCCTCTTCCTCGCTCAGGCCTTCCGACTTCATCTGGGCGATGATTTGCTCCGCGATGCCGCACCCGGCCGAGCCTGCGCCGAGGAAGGTCACGGTCTGGTCGCGCAGCTGGCAGCCGGCGGCGCGGCTGGCGGCGATCAGGCTGCCCAGCGTTACGGCCGCGGTACCCTGAATATCGTCGTTGAAGCTGCAGATTTCATCACGGTAGCGATTCAGCAGCGGGGTGGCGTTTTTCTGGGCGAAATCTTCAAACTGCAGCAGTACGTTCGGCCAGCGGCGTTTTACCGCCTGGATGAACTCATCGACGAATGCGTAATATTCGTCGCCGGTAATGCGCGGATGGCGCCAGCCCATATACAGCGGATCGTTCAGGCGCTGCGGGTTATTGGTGCCGGCGTCCAGCACGACGGGCAGGGTATAGGCCGGGCTGATGCCGCCGCAGGCGGTGTACAGCGAAAGTTTGCCGATGGGAATGCCCATGCCGCCGATGCCCTGGTCGCCCAGACCCAGAATACGTTCGCCGTCGGTCACCACGATGACCTTGACGTTCTGTTTGGTGGCGTTTTGCAGCATGTCGTCGATATTGGCGCGGTTAGGATATGAGATAAACAGGCCGCGCGCCCGACGGTAGATATCGGAGAAATGCTCGCAGGCCTCGCCGACGGTCGGCGTGTAGATGATCGGCATCAGCTCGCTGAGGTGGGCGTCCAGCAGACGATAGAACAGCGTTTCGTTGGTGTCCTGGATATTGCGCAGGTAGACGTGCTTTTCGATGTCGTTTTTAAATTCCCGACATTGACGCCAGGCGCGTTCAGCCTGCTCTTCGATGGTTTCAACGGCTTCAGGCAATAAACCATGCAGATTGAAGTTGGCGCGTTCTTCTTCTGTAAATGCGCTGCCTTTATTCAGCAAGGGAAATTCAAGAAGTATCGGACCGGCATAAGGGATGTAGAGGGGACGTGTACTTTCGTATTCTAATTCCATGACTTTATATACTCTTTGGGTAACAGAAACGAATTCGGAAATGGCGTGAAATACTTTGTGTTTTGAATCTTAAAGTACCTATGAAATATGTACAGAAAATGTTAATTAAAATAGTTACATATGACTTGCATCAAAAAAATAAAAAAGCTGTATCGATTCAAGCACTTTTAATTAACATCGGACGGCGCGAATTATCAGTCGATGAAACGCAATGTGACATTTTTACAGCCGAGTTCGGTCAATATGAGCCTGGATATTTCCCACTGGCCGATGGCGGCGTTACGACGCTCAACAATGACCGCCCGGCCTATTTCCGTGAGCCGCTCGCCGGTCAGATTCATCAGATTCAGCGCCGCCTGCAGGGGAGGCAGGCTGGGGTTGAACGCCGCATTCTCGGCATAGCGGCCGGTGTAAATATCGCCGCCGAGCGTTTCCAATGCGACGCCGCTGACCGCTTGGCTGTAGGGCGCATAGCTATGGTTGGCGGCGTCCAGCGCGGCGCGGGTCAGGGGATCGCCGTCCGGCAGCGTATAGGCGTGGTTGATTTCATCCATTAACCGCGCGCCGATGTTCAGGTCCGCGGGGCCAAACGCGTCGGGCAGATAATGGCTGAGCGGGGCGGGCTGCCGGCCCGGTAGTTGAATGCGCAGCGCCGGGCCGGCGTTCAGTTCATTCATAAACTGCCGGCAATGGCCGCACGGCGTGTAGTTCACCGTAATCGAACGCAGCGCCTGTTCATTGCGCAGCCAGGCGTGGGCGACGGCGCTTTGTTCGGCGTGCACCGTCTGCTGTAGCTGCGCCGCGCCGAACTCCATATTGGCGCCGAAATAAAAATTGCCGCTGACGCCCTGCGCGATCGCGCCTACCTGGAAATGAGAAATGGGCGTCAGCGCGCAGGCGGCCGCCAGCGGCAGCAGCGCAAAAGCCAGCTCGCGGGTATCGAACCTGGCGACGGCGCGCAATCTTTCCACTTCATCCGCGCTCAGCGCGGCGGAGAAGCCGCGCCGGTCGAAAATGGTTTTGAGCTCGGGCTGCAAGCGGACCGGCAACTGTTGAAAAGCGGCATTAAATCGCGGGTGCATGGCGGCTTACCTTTTTGATAACCAGTCAGTGAATGCCATAGTAGGCCGTGGGTAAGACATCGTTAATGATACCGCTCCCGTTATCGGCGGAATATATCCTAAATCATTCGAGTCCGTGCGACGCGGCCCATCCGTGGGCTGCGTTCCTGCGGCAGCGCGCCGATTTATTTAAAAAACGCCAGCAGGATGGGGAAAATAAACGGCGCGAGCAGCGAGGTGATAATGCCGCAGATAACCAGCGCCAGTGAACTGAACGCGCCCTCCTGAAAGTCGACTTCGGCGCAGCGGGCGGTGCCCAGGGCGTGTGAAGCGGTACCCATCGATAAACCCCGCGCGGCTTTGGTTTTGATGCCGACACGATCGAACAGTCCATGTCCGACGACGGCTCCCACGATACCGACAAAAATCACGCATACCGCGCTGATGGCGGGAATGCCGCCGATCGAACTGGCTACGGCCATCGCAATCGGCGTCGTTACGGATTTCGGCAGTACCGACGCGGCAATCTCATTTGAAGCACCCAGCCACAATGCGACCAGCGTGCCGGAAACGATAGCGGCGACGCTGCCGATAAAGCAGACGCTGATGATCGATTTCCAGCGCGCCCGGATCTGGTGTATCTGCTCATAGAGCGGAAAAGCCAGAGCGACAACGGCCGGCTGCAGCAGATTGTTGAGCACTTCGCTGCCCTTAAAATAGTGGTCGTAAGGGATATCCAGCAGCAGCAAGATGGGAATAATGACCGCCATCGAAATCAACAGGGGATTGAGCAACGAGATTTTCGTCCAGACGGCCAGCTTGCGGGCGGCGAAAAAGACCAGCAGGGTGAGCGGCAGCGACCACCAGATATAAGCGAGCATTATTCTTTGTCCTTAGGCAGTTCGTTTTCGCCTCCGATGGCGTGTTCACGCTGCATAATCTGAGTGCTGAAACCAACGACGAGCATGACGAAAAAGGTGCTGACCAGACAGGAGATGACAATTGGACCAAACTGTTGGCTAAGCAGGTCGTAATAATTCATCACGCCCACGCCGATCGGCACAAACAACATCGCCATATGACGAATAAACAGATGGCAGCCGGGCTTGGCCCAGTCTGACGGCAGGATCTGCGAAGCAAGGAGAGCAAATAAAATCAGCATACCAATGATGCTGCCCGGAATAACGATTGGGAGTAACGCGGATATCGCATTGCCTGCGAACAGACAGAGATAAATCAATGCGAAAGCGCGTAAATACTGCCAGCAAAGGGTGATGGTATTACGCATGGAGAAGTCCTGATTAACGGATGGGCTAATCATAACGCTAATAAAATTAGTGTGCCACCGATCACAAGTTTTCCTTTGTCCGCCGATTGGCGCTCGCGTTAAACCGGGGTTTGCGGCTCAGTCGCTAAATAAACGCCGGTCGGATACGGCCGCGCCGACGGCATCGGTAAGCCGACGTAACTGCTCCGGATGAATAATAAAAGGCGGCATCAGGTAAATCAGCCGGCCGAATGGACGGATCCACACGCCCTGTTCGACAAAAAAGCGCTGTAGCCGCGCCATATTGACCGGGCTGCGCATCTCCACCACGCTGATCGCTCCCAGCACCCGCACATCCGCCACCGTCTGCGCCGCGCTTAACGGCGTCAGCGCCTGCCGTAGCTGCTGCTCGATGGCCGCCACCTGTCGCGGCCAGCGGTTTTCCGCCAGCAGCGACAGGCTGGCGTTGGCCGCCGCGCAGGCAAGCGGATTTCCCATAAAGGTCGGGCCGTGCATAAAACAGCCGGCCGCGCCGTTGCTGATGATCTCCGCCACCTGCCGGGTGGTCAACGTGGCGGAAAGCGTCAGATAACCGCCGGTCAGCGCTTTCCCCAGGCACATGATATCCGGCGTGATGCCCGCGTGTTCGCAGGCAAATAATTTGCCGGTGCGGCCAAAGCCGGTGGCTATCTCATCGGCGATGAGCAGCAGGCCGTAGCGATCGCAAAGTTCCCGCACCCGCTGCAGATAACGCGGATGATAAAAGCGCATGCCGCCGGCGCCCTGTACGATCGGCTCCAGCACTATCGCCGCTATCTGCTCTGAGTGCTCCGCCAGCAGCGCGCGCAGCGGGGCGGTATCTTCCTCATGCCAGACGCCGTCGAATCGGCACCGCGGCGCATCGGCGAACAGATGCTCGGGCAGATACCCCTGATATAGGCTGTGCATCGAATTCTGCGGATCGCAGACCGACATGGCGCCGAAGGTATCGCCGTGGTAGCCGTGGCGCAGCGTCAGAAAGCGCCGGCGCGGCTGCCCGTGCGCCTGCCAGTATTGCAGCGCCATTTTCAGCGCCACCTCGACGGCGACGGAGCCCGAATCCGCCAGAAACACGCACTCCAGCGCCTCGGGCGCGAGCGACGTCAGCCGCCGGCAGAGCGCCACCGCCTGAGGGTGGGTGATGCCGCCGAACATCACGTGCGACATCTGGGACAGCTGCCGTTCCAGCGCCTGATTGATGACCGGATGGTTATAACCGTGGATCGCCGCCCACCAGGAGGACATGCCGTCGATCAGACGGCGCCCGTCATCGAGCCGCAGTTCGACGCCGCTGGCGGAAACCACCGGATAACAGGGCAGCGGCTGGGTCATTGAGGTGTAAGGGTGCCAGATGTGGCGCTGGTCGAAAGCGAGGTCTTCAGGGGTCATGACTATTTCGTAAACTAAAATGAGTTCGAGTTGGTTGACAGTATAAAGGGTTAATTTAAACTGGCGAAGTGTTTTTATTTTGGAGATGCCGATATGGCTGACCGCATTCGCTGGACGCTTGAGCAAGCGCAGACCCTTTTTGACAAACCCTTTCTGGAGCTGATGTTCGAGGCCCAACAGGTTCACCGCCGGCACTTTGATCCCCGGCAGGTGCAGGTGAGCACGCTGTTGTCTATCAAGACCGGCGCCTGTCCCGAAGATTGTAAATATTGTCCGCAAAGTTCGCGCTATCGCACGGGAATTGAAACCGAACGACTGATGCAGGTAGAGCAGGTTCTTGAGTCGGCGCGTCAGGCGAAAGCCGCCGGTTCAACCCGTTTCTGCATGGGAGCCGCCTGGAAAAATCCGCACGAGCGCGATATGCCGTATCTGGAAAAAATGGTGCAGGGCGTCAAAGAGCTCGGGATGGAAACCTGCATGACGCTGGGCACCCTGAACGGCGATCAGGCCGAACGTCTGGCGGCGGCGGGTCTGGATTTCTATAATCATAACCTGGATACCTCGCCGGAATTTTACGGCAGCATTATTACCACCCGCAGCTATCAGGAGCGCCTGGACACCCTGGATAAGGTGCGCGACGCCGGTATTAAAGTGTGCTCCGGCGGCATTGTCGGCCTGGGGGAAACGGTGCGCGATCGTGCGGGATTGCTGGTGCAGCTGGCTAATCTGCCCAAGGCGCCGGAAAGCGTGCCGATCAATATGCTGGTCAAGGTAAAAGGTACGCCGCTGGCGGATAACGACGACGTCGATCCTTTCGATTTCATCCGCACCATCGCCGTGGCGCGCATTATGATGCCGACGTCATACGTGCGCTTATCGGCCGGACGCGAACAGATGAACGAACAGACGCAGGCGATGTGCTTTATGGCCGGCGCCAACTCCATTTTCTATGGCTGCAAACTCCTCACTACGCCGAACCCCAAAGAAGACAAGGATCTGATGCTGTTTCGCAAGCTGGGCCTGAACCCGCAGGAAACCGAGACCGAATACGGGGATAACCAGCAGCAGCAGCGGCTGACGCAGCAGTTAACCACCCATGCCGATACGGAGCAGTTCTACAATGCCGCGGTATAGGAAGCGCCGGGGAGATAAGGCGCGCGGAAAGGGACGGGCCGTCTTATGAGCTGGCAGCAGCGTATCGCCCTGGCGTTGGAGAAACGGCGCGCGGATGACGCCTACCGCACGCGCCAGGCGAATCAGGGCGGCAATGGCCGCTGGCTGGAGCTGGACGGGCGGCGTTACCTCAACTTCTCCAGCAACGACTATCTGGGGCTGAGCCGTCACCCCGATATTATTCAGGCCTGGCAGCAGGGCGCGGCGCGCTACGGCGTCGGCAGCGGCGGCTCCGGCCACGTCACCGGCTATAGCGACGCCCACGCGCGGCTGGAACAACAGCTGGCCGACTGGCTGGGCTATCCGCGTGCGCTGCTGTTTATTTCCGGCTACGCGGCGAACCAGGCGGCGGTGGCGGCCTTAACGCAGGCGGGCGACCGTATTCTGGCCGACAGGCTGAGCCACGCCTCGTTGCTGGAAGCGGCGGCGCACTCGCCGGCGACGCTGCGGCGCTTCGCCCACAACGATGAGAGCGCCTTGCGCCGGCTGCTGGAAACGCCCGCCGAAGGGCAAACGCTGGTGGTGACCGAGGGCGTATTCAGCATGGACGGCGACACTGCGCCGCTGCCGCAGCTGCACGCGCTGTGCCGCGAACGCGGCGCATGGCTGATGGTGGATGACGCGCACGGCATCGGGGTGCTGGGCGAAGAGGGACGGGGGAGCTGCCGGCTTCAGGGCGTGCGGCCCGAACTGCTGATCGTCACCTTCGGCAAGGCCTTCGGGGTCAGCGGCGCCGCCGTGCTGTGCGCGCAGCCGCTGGCGGAATATCTGCTGCAATTCGCCCGCCATTTGATTTACAGCACCGCCATGCCCGCCGCGCAGGCCTGCGCGCTGAGCGCCGCGCTGAACTGTATCCGGCAGGGCGAGGATCTGCGGGCGGCGCTGCGGCGCAATATCGATCTGTTTCGCGCCGGATGCGACGCCGCCTCTTGGCAACTGATGGACTCCCACTGCGCCATTCAGCCGCTGGTGGTCGGCGATAATGCGCGCGCGCTGTCATTAATGACGCGGATCCGCGCGCAGGGAGTGTGGGTCAGCGCCATGCGTCCGCCGACTGTTCCCCCCGGCGGCGCGCGCCTGAGAATTACGCTGACGGCGGCGCACCGGCCGGAAGATATCGAACGGCTGCTGACGGTGCTGCGCCATGCGGACTGAAATGCACGATAAGCAGGCCATCGCCAGAGCATTCGGCCGGGCGGCCGGCAGCTATGACCGCTTTGCCGAGCTGCAGCGCGCCTGCGGCGAGCGGCTGCTCGACATGGTCGCTTCCCACCAGGGGGAAGGGGTGCTGGACGCCGGCTGCGGCACCGGACACTTCAGCCGCCGCTGGCGGCAACTGGGGAAAACGGTGACCGCGCTGGATCTCTCCGCCGCCATGCTGGATCGCGCCGCCGCAAGCCGCTCCGCCGCGCGATATCTGCTGGGGGATATCGAAAATCTGCCGTTGGCGGACGGCAGTATGGATATCAGCTACAGCAATCTGGCGGTGCAGTGGTGCGATGATCTACCCGCTGCGCTGGCCGAGCTGTATCGCGTCACCCGTCCAGGCGGCGTGGTCGCCTTTTCCACGCTGGCCGACGGATCGTTGACGGAGCTGGCGCAGGCCTGGCACCGTTTGGACGGCAGCCGCCGGGTGAACCGCTTTCTGCCCGTCGAGGCGATCGACGCCGCCTGTCGCCGCTATCGCTACCGGCTGCATCAGGAGCGCGTAACCTGCCGCTTCCCCGACGTGCTGGCGGTGCTGAAATCGCTGAAGGGCATCGGCGCCACCTGGCTGCATCAGGCGCGTTCTCCTGGCCTGCTCAGCCGATCGCGGCTGCAGGCGCTGGCGGCGGCGTATCGGCAAGAGGATGGATATCCGCTGAGTTATCAACTGGTTTATGGAGTGATTTATCGTGATTAAACGCTGGTTCGTAACGGGAACGGATACCGAGGTCGGCAAAACCATCGCCAGCAGCGCGCTGCTGCAGGCCGCCAATCAGGCGGGGTACCGCACCGCAGGCTATAAGCCGGTGGCGTCCGGCTGCGACGTCACCGCGCACGGGATACGCAACGGCGATGCGCTGTCGCTTCAGGCCAACAGCGGCGTGCGGCTGGATTATCACCGCGTCAATCCGTACGCCTTTGTTGAACCGACGTCGCCCCATATCGTCAGCGCGGCGGAGCGGCGGCCGATTTCGTTGGCCGCGCTTTCCGCCGGGCTTCAGGCATTGGCGTCGCAGGCCGACTGGCTGTTGGTGGAGGGGGCGGGCGGCTGGCTGACGCCGTTGTCCGAGCAGGAGACGTTCGCCGACTGGGTGGCGCGGGAACGCTTGCCGGTTATTCTGGTGGTGGGAATCAAACTTGGCTGCATTAATCACGCTCTGCTGACCGCCGGCGCCATCAGGCAGGCAGGCCTGACGCTTAGCGGTTGGATCGCCAACGACATTGCCCCGCCGGGAACGCGGCATCGGGAATATCTGGAGAGTTTGCAGCGGCGTATACCGGCGCCGATGCTGGGGGAGATCCCCCACCTGCCGAACCCGCTGTCGCATCCTCTGGGGCGGTATATTGATTTGACGCGCCTGGCGCGATAAAAAACGCCGGGGAGCGCATATGTTCCGGCATGGGAAGAAAATTATGCGACGCTCATCACTGATTCCGGTAGCGTTCCGGCGTGCAGCCGGCAATTTTCTGGAACATGGCTATCAGCGCGGACGAGGAGTTATAGCCTACGTCCAACGCCACCGCCTGCACCGTCATACCCTGGCGCAACAACGCCAACGCGCGTAAAAACCGTAGCCGCTGACGCCATTCGCTGAACGACATGCCCAGTTCGGACTGACAGCGTCGGGATAAGGTACGCTCCGTGCTGTAAACCTGCTGCGCCCACTGCGCCAGCGTGCGGTTATCGCCGGGGCACTGTTCCAACTGGCGCAGAATGGGCGCCAGCAGTTTGTCGTCCGTCTCCGGTAAATAGTTGCATCGACGCGGCGCCGCCCGCATCTGATCCAGCATCACGCGACACAGTCGGAGAGCGGTTTTCCCCTGCGGCACCAGCATATTGCGTGCCAAAAAGTCATCGACGATCGCTTTGAATATCGGCCCCACTTCCAGCAGGCAGGGAAAGTCAGGCAGTTCTTTGCACAGGCGATCGGTCAGGTTGATGGTGTTAAACGCCGCCTGACGGCGGTTATAGCAGGAATGCGTCATCCCCAACGGTACCCAGATAGCGAACTCCGGCGGAGCCCAAAAACGTTTGCCCTGGATATTCAGCACCATGACGCCGGACGTCACATAAATCAGATGCCCCCATGAATGGCTATGGGGCAGATATTCCGTATCGGCGCTGACCTGTTCGTTGTGGAAAAAAACGCCAAACGGCGGTACGGTTTCAGGCGTGTGCGGAGGGTGATAGATTCGCTGTTCGGGCATATTGGGAGTTTGCTGACAAACCCGTTTGTCAGAGCGAGATACACGGGGCGACCACGGGGGGAGGCGTCGTAAGCGGGAACCTCCCCGTATTTCCCCGACAAAAACGCATGCGTTTTTGATCGCCGCTGGCGGCGGCCCGAAGGACGAGCCCCGCCGGAGGGGCGAGTAATATCTGACTTTGTCAACGGTCTGATATTTGTCTTGTTAACGTCGATTAATGTCTGGTTTTCATTATATAGAACAAATAAGACAGAAGTATACTGCGTATGTCGCTATGCTAATGAGAACGAGAGTTATGAATATGCTGTTCCCTCTTGTCACGGTGCTGATCTGGTCGGTCAATATCGTGGTCAACAAGCTGTCCGCCGCCGTTATCGATCCGGCGGCCATCTCCTTTTATCGCTGGCTGCTGGCGTTGATTACGCTGACGCCGTTTCTTCTGCCCGGTCTGCATCGCCACCGGGCGAGTATCCGCCGGCATTGGTGCAAGCTGCTGGTGTTGGGACTGCTGGGCATGGTGCTATACCAGAGTTTGGCGTACTACGCCGCCCACAGCATCAGCGCCTTGATGATGGGGATAATGGTATCGCTGGTTCCGCTACTGACGGTACTGCTTAGTATCCCCATTCTCAAGTTGGCGCCCACCCTGGGCATGCTGACCGGCGCGGTGCTTTCATTCTGCGGCATCGTCTGGCTTATCAGCGGTGGGAACCCGGGGCAGATTGTTTCTCAAGGCATTGGCTCCGGCGAACTGATGATGTTTATTGCCGCTATCGCTTACGCGCTGTATGGCGTGCTCGCTAAACGCTGGAGTATTCCGCTGCCCAATCTGGTGTCGCTGTATATGCAGATTGCCTTCGGCACGCTGCTGCTGCTGCCGAACTTCCTGCTGGCGGATCAGGTGCAACTGACGGCGCAAAATCTGCCGCTGATACTGTTCGCCGGTATCCTGGCTTCCGTGGTCGCGCCCTTCCTGTGGCTCCAGAGCCTGGTCCGGCTGGGAGCGAACAATACCGCCATTTTCATCAACTTGATGCCGGTGTTCACCGCCCTGATCGCCACCACGTTCCTGAACGAGCACCTGCGGACTTACCATCTGGTCGGCGGCGGCATGGCGCTGCTCGGCGTCATTCTGGCCCAGCGTCTGCGCATACCCTTATTCGGTTCTGCGCCTAAGACCGGGATGGATAACGAGACCGCCGATTAAAAGATCAACACCCTAAAAAGCGGCTTAAGTCATCCGCATTCGTCCATTGGCAAGATGGCGAGCAAAAAAAGATTGCGCTAGCGGTAAATATGTATCGCTATTCCCGGCTGATAATTAGCGTCGTATTTATCATTGAGCTGAAGAAAAAAACAGCTTAAAAAAACTGACTTAGCCCTTGACAGCGCTGACTTCGCGCTTATTTCCCCGCCCTTGTTATTATCATTTTCGGCCTAATATTTATGAGATAAATTGCAGAAAAAAAATGAAGAAAATCGGTCGCGGTGTTGCCGTTAGATGACGGTAGTATTTCGGCAACTCAGGGCGGATGCGGGGTTGTGGGAGTTATCCACTATTTCTGTGGATAACTGTGTGTATTAGAGATATAAAAACTATGCCAGGCGAGAGCTGACGCGGCTTTCCGCCAGGTTGACGTTATTCTCCGCTTTTTCGCTAATTCTTTTAAAATCACTGCGTTATTTAAAATCAAGCCCCTGGGGCCGCGATGTCGCGTCGTTGGGTAAATTAGCGGCAAAAAACGGGCGGCAGATTAGCGAACTCATTAATCTGGGGATAAATAATGACGGGGATGATGCGTGAATTAAAAGTCGCCGGCGGGCGTTTTACCGATTTAGTCGCGCGCGGGCGATAATCCTCTTGATGCTGTTTTTATATCCAGTATCATGACGGTGGCAATCCCGGCGATTGATTCTCATAATAGCCTGAGCGTCAGCGCTTGCCGTCCGGCTTCATCCGCCTGCCATCCGGTAGCCATCCAAGAGAAACGTATTCGATTATGAGTAAAGTATTCAAACTGAATTCCGAATTTAAACCGGCCGGGGATCAGCCGGAAGCCATTCGCCGCTTAAAGGAAGGATTAGAGGACGGATTGGCGCACCAGACCCTGCTGGGGGTAACCGGCTCGGGGAAAACCTTTACCATCGCCAATGTCATCGCCGATCTGAATCGTCCCACGATGGTGCTGGCGCCCAACAAAACGCTGGCCGCCCAGCTTTACGGGGAAATGAAAGCCTTTTTCCCGGATAACGCGGTGGAATATTTTGTCTCGTATTACGACTACTATCAGCCGGAAGCCTATGTGCCGAGCTCCGATACCTTTATCGAAAAGGATGCGTCGGTTAACGAACATATTGAGCAGATGCGGCTTTCGGCGACGAAAGCGATGCTCGAACGGCGCGACGTAGTGGTGGTCGCCTCGGTTTCCGCCATTTACGGCCTGGGCGATCCCGATCTGTATCTGAAAATGATGCTGCATCTGACGCAGGGGATGCTTATCGATCAGCGCGCCATCTTACGGCGGCTGGCGGAGCTGCAATATACCCGCAACGACCAGGCGTTTCAGCGCGGGACTTTCCGCGTGCGCGGCGAAGTGATCGATATTTTCCCCGCCGAGTCGGACGACGTGGCGCTGCGCGTCGAGCTGTTTGATGAGGAAGTGGAGCGCCTGTCGCTGTTCGACCCGCTGACCGGGCAGATTATGCAGACCCTACCGCGCTATACCATCTACCCTAAAACGCACTACGTCACCCCGCGCGAGCGTATTTTGCAGGCGATGGAGGATATCAAGGTCGAGCTGGCCGAGCGCCGCAAGATACTGCTGGAGAACAATAAACTGGTGGAAGAGCAGCGTCTTAGCCAGCGGACGCAGTTTGATCTGGAAATGATGAATGAGCTGGGCTATTGCTCGGGCATTGAAAACTACTCCCGCTATCTCTCCGGACGCGGTCCGGGCGAGCCGCCGCCGACGCTGTTTGACTACCTGCCGGCCGACGGGCTGCTGGTGGTCGACGAATCCCACGTCACTATTCCGCAGATCGGCGGCATGTACCGCGGCGACCGGGCGCGCAAGGAGACGCTGGTGGAGTACGGCTTTCGCCTGCCGTCGGCGCTGGATAACCGACCGATGAAGTTTGAGGAGTTTGAGGCGCTGGCGCCGCAGACCATCTATGTGTCGGCGACGCCGGGGAACTACGAGTTGGAAAAATCCGGCGGCGAGGTGATCGATCAGGTGGTTCGCCCCACCGGGCTGCTCGATCCGGAGCTGGAAGTCAGACCGGTCGCCACCCAGGTGGACGATCTGCTGTCGGAAATCCGCCGGCGCGCCGCGGCGAACGAACGGGTGCTGGTCACCACGCTGACCAAACGCATGGCGGAAGATTTGACCGAGTATCTGGAAGAGCATGGCGAGCGGGTGCGCTATCTGCACTCGGATATCGATACCGTGGAGCGCGTCGAGATTATCCGCGATCTGCGGCTGGGCGAGTTCGACGTGCTGGTGGGCATCAACCTGCTGCGAGAAGGTCTGGATATGCCGGAGGTGTCGCTGGTGGCGATTCTGGATGCCGATAAAGAGGGCTTTCTGCGTTCCGAGCGCTCGCTGATTCAGACCATCGGCCGCGCGGCGCGCAACCTGAATGGTAAAGCGATTCTTTATGGCGACAGAATCACGCCCTCAATGGAGCGGGCGATCGGCGAAACGGAGCGCCGCCGTGAGAAGCAGCAGGCTTACAACCGGGAGCACGGTATCGTACCGCAGGGGCTGAACAAGAAAATTGCCGATATTCTTCAGATTGGGCAGCCGACGCACAAGGGCAAAGGCCGGGCTAAGAAAGCCGCCGAACCCGCCGCCGACTATCAGCTGCTGACGCCGAAAGCGCTGGAGCAGAAGATTCGCGAGCTGGAAAGTAAAATGATGACGCACGCGCAGAATCTGGAGTTTGAGCAGGCCGCCGAACTGCGCGATCGGGTTCAGGCCCTGCGCGCGCAATTTATCGCCGCGTCCTGACGCCGCGAGAGGGCGTGAAAGCGTCGGCAGCCGTCGCCGTCATCCTGTGGGGTTAATAATGGATGACGGCCGTTTTTTCTATGGGGCGGATCATCGCGCGCTATATACCTAAAATAATTCCGGCGCGGAGCGATAATGCCAGCGTATATGCAGCTTGAAGTCCCATCGGAATATACGGATGATACGGCGGCTATTATCTTATTCACGCTGCGAATAAATCGCGTTTGTTAAATAAAGCTAATGATTGTTGGCTTTATTTATCGCATTCGCGCCACCTATTACATTAAAAAATTATCCAATACATTCAACTATGTGAAACACTCTGTTAACCAACCCGTTGCGGCATTCGATCGCCGGAGAAGATCGCCGCGTCTTTATTTTTTCATTTTCTACTGCGAGTCGGTAAATATAAAATTCATATTAATTCTGTGACGACGTTAACAATTATCGGTAGGGGAGAAATAAATTCAAATAATATTTGAAAAAAATCATTAATAGACGCGTTTGTTTCCTGAGCAAATATCATGAGCGTATAAATAATTATCATGCGTTGCGATTTTGGGCATTGATAATTTGTTGATATTAGCGAGAGGAAAGAACAATGACGTTTGATAAAAAGATAACCCGCCGCGAGGCTATCACGGGGGGCATCGCCACCGCCGGGGTCGGAGCGCTTTCACTGCTGGGGGCGACGGGCATCGCACAGGCGGCGCAGTCCGGCAATGCGCTCGCCGCGTCGGCGGCGGGCGGCGAGTCTGAGTTCGATACCGTAATCCTCGGCGCCGGCTGCGCGGGCATGGTCTGCGCCATTCACGCCGCGGAGCTGGGGCTGAAACCGCTGCTGATTGAAAAAATGTCGCGGCCGGCGGGCAACACCATGTATGCCGGCGGGCATTTTCTGGGATTAAAAACACGGTTTCAAAAGGAACAGGGGGTCAATACCGAGGATAGCGAGCAGCTTTTCTATGATGACATGATCAAGATGTCGCAGGGAAAAGGCGATCCGGTATTGACGCGCTACTTTGTCCGGCATTGCGACGCCGCGCTGGAATGGCTGACCGATGTCGTCGGCATCAAATGGGCGAAAATCGAAACCGAGGCCTATCCGGCTAGGGGGCGCAGCCATGTGGTGGACGGTCCTTCCAAGCCCGGCGGTTCGCAGCTGGTTATACAGCTTTTTGAGCAGGTTAAGGCCAGAGGCATTCCCGTGTTAACCAATACCAAAGCGCTTGAGCTGCTGACCGATGACAAATTTTCGGTCACGGGCGTTAAGGTTGTGGACAATGACGGGATTAAAAACCTGAAAGCCAGGTATGGCGTCGTGCTTGCAACCGGCGGTTTCCACGCCTCGGAAGATCTCGTTACCGCCTATATGGGCGGGTGGGCGGCGCAGATGCCGATCCGCGGCTCCAGAATCATCACCGGGGAGAACCTGAACCTTACGCGGCCGCTGTACGCCAAAATGGTCAATATCGACCAGTTCCATGCCGGCCCGATTTATGGCAGCGCGAATCCCTCCATTCTGGTGAACTACGGGCCGTTGGTGACGAAAGAGGGCAAGCGCTACATCGACGAAGTGAACACCTATGTGCGCGTTGCCAAAGAAACCGCCAGGCTGATAAAGGAAAATCTGGCTTTCATCATCATCGATGAGGCGTCCAAAGCGTCCTCGGCGATGGTAAAAGAGCGTTTTGCCCGCTATGAGAGAAACAAAGCGCCGGTGTATCAGGCCGATACCATCGAAGGGCTGGCCAAAGCCGCCGGCATTAATCCTGAGGCGTTGGTCGCCACCATCAAAGAGTACAACGACGCCATTAGCCAAAAGCGCACCGGCGAGCTTAATCCTCCGTTGACGCTGGAACATCCGCGGCTTATCGCCAAAGCGCCTTTCTACGCTTTTCCATTCCAGGGCGGGATGACGGCGACCTTCGGCGGGCCGCTGGTGAATGTCAAAACCGAAGTGCTTAACGGCGAAAAGAAAACCATCCGCGGGCTTTATGCCATCGGTAATTCGATTGGCGGGCTGTTTTACGATGACTATATTGTGGGCGCTCAGCTTACCGCCGCGACTATCTATGGCATTACCTGCGCCGATGAGTTGAATAAAAAACGTCAGGCGGCGGTCAAAACGGCGTGACGCCGTGGCTTGCGGTCTGATTCGTAGGTCGATGAGGTAAATAGAGCGGCAGCGGTCTGGTTCTTCGAACCACTATCCTTGCCGCTCTTATCCGCTATTGGTGTATTCTGATCGGAGAAAATGAATTAAATTTATTTCGAGGAGTTAAAATGGCAATGTCCATACCCGGTATAGAGGTGTTGTTTATCGCCGGTTTCGGTCCTATCGTCAAATCGCTTCCCGACAGTCATGAACTTTACGTTAACACGCTGCGTCTGCCGTTGAAGCCGTTAGCGGGAAACGATGATTATCTGGTCACGGACCAAATTGACGGGGCGAAGCATTTTGCGCTGTGGCCGTTAACGCAGGCCAGCGAGTCATGTTTCGGACAACCGCAGTGGCCGTCCGATCTCCCCCTCCCCCAGAGCTGGCTGGAGTTTGACGTTGCCGATATAGATGCGGCGACTGTGGCGCTTAAAAAACAGGGCTACCGGTTGCTGGTGGAGAATCGGTTGGAACCCTGGGGGCAGCGGGTGACGCGCTTCCTGAGTCCCGAAGGGATGCTGGTCGGCGTCACCGCGACGCCTTGGCTGCGCGACGGCGAATCCGACCGATAGGGCACGGCGTCCGTGCGCTTAGCCGGCGAGCGCGGATAGTCCTCTTTCAATGGCGGCGTAGAGTAATTTCCGATCGTGGCGATAAGGGATATCGCTCGCCTCCAGCGGTTGCTGGATCAGCATACGGCCGTCAGGCACGCTCGCCGGGCCGGGCGGCATAATCACCATGCTGATACGCTTTTCGCCCAGGTGTTTTTCCATCATCGCCAGCTTCTGCGCCAGCGTCATATTGGCTGCGCTTGGGCTAAGCTCCCGCCCCAGATTATCGATATAAATAATCGGCGCCGCGGTGTCGCGCAGCGCCTGGCTGAGATCGTCAAGCAACAGCGGCGGCATCAGGCTGGTGAGAAAGCTGCCGGGGCCGATCAGAATCAGATCCGCCGCGTGAATGGCCTCCAGCGCTTCAAAGGTCGCGCTAACGGAGGGAAACAGCATCAAATCCTGCGGCAAGCCGGGCAGCCGATCGACTTCGACCTCGCCGTATACCGGATTGCCCCGATCGTCAATCGCCATCAAATCCACGGGCTGCTCGGACATCGGAATTAAAAACGCGTCCACTTTCAGCAGATTGCGCAGCAGGTTAATAGCCTCCAGCGGGCGCACGCTCAGATTATCGAGCGCTTTCAGCATTAGGTTGCCCAGATTGTGCCCCGCCAGTTCGCCGCTGCCGTTAAAGCGGTATTCAAACATGGCGGCGGCGACGCTCGGCGTGGTAATCAGCTGATTCAGGCAGTTGCGGGTATCGCCCCAGGCGATGCCGCCTTCAGCGCGGCGGATTCTGCCCGTCGAGCCGCCGTTATCCGTGGTGGTGACGATGCCGGTCAGGCGGGAACCCAACGAAGAGAGCGAAGACATGACCCGGCCCAGGCCGTGTCCGCCCCCCAGGGCGACGACCCGATCGAGATCGGTCAATGTGCGTTTGAACATAATTACCCTTAATATACCCGTTATACTGCAAGTTGCATGCGCGTTGGCTTTGTTACTCGCCCCGTTGGGGCCGCCGCTGAGCGGCGTTCAAATCTGCTCCCGGCAGATTTGTCGCTCACCCCAGGCCAGCCTTTGGCTGGTCAAATTCGCTCCTGACGAATTTGTCGCTGCGTCGCCGCCTTCCTGCAACTCGAATTATTTAGGGTATAACTAAACCGGGAAGACGACGACCGCCGCCCGCCGGTAAGGTAGCTGATTTCGATGGAAAAGGCGAAAGATCATCGCGCCGGTGTGACCTGCGGCAACGTGCGCGAATTATTTTTCCGTATGCTGTAAGCTGGCGTGCGGGAAAAAACGTTATATATCAAACTATATACCGTATTTTTAAGTGACTATGCGCCATGTTCAGGGCTAAACTTATAGCCGAAACTTATGATCCACGCCGGCGATTTGACGCTGACCGCCGCATCGCCGGCGTGAATCAAACTCCTAGCCTTGGCGCCTAAGTGATGCGTGGGTAACGCATGATAAGGCGCCCTGGCCGTGACCGTTAGCGTCACCAGGGTGCGAGGTAGAAATGCCTGCATCTCCCGTATTTGGAAAGGTGTTTATGGTGAGTCAACTGACCGATGCGTTTGCGCGCAAGTTTTACTATTTGCGCCTGTCGATTACCGATGTCTGTAATTTTCGCTGTACCTATTGTCTGCCGGACGGCTATCGGCCGAACGGCGCCAAAGCCCACCGTTTTTTGTCTCTCGACGAAATTCGCCGCGTTAGCCGCGCGTTTGCGCAATTAGGCACGGAAAAGGTGCGCCTCAGCGGCGGAGAGCCCTCTTTGCGTCGGGATTTCGTCGAAATTATCGCGGCGATCCGCGAAAATCCGGCGATCCGCACGCTGGCCGTCACCACCAACGGCTATCGTTTGGCCCGCGATATCGCGCAATGGCGCGACGCCGGGCTGACCGGACTGAACGTCAGCGTGGATAGCCTGGATGCGCGTCAATTTCATGCGATTACCGGACAGGATAAGTTCCGGCAGGTGATGGACGGCATCGATGCGGCTTTCGCCTGCGGCTTTAGCAAGGTGAAGGTCAATACCGTACTGATGCGCGATGTGAACGACGCCAGCCTGCATACCTTTCTGCAATGGATTAAAGATCGGCCGATTCAACTGCGCTTTATCGAACTGATGGAGACCGGCGAAGGGCGTAAAATATTTCAGCAGCGTCACATTTCCGGTGACGTTATCCTGAGTAAACTGTTGCGGCAGGGGTGGTGCGAACAGCTCCGGGGCCGCAGCGACGGCCCGGCCCGCGTATTCCGCCACCCGGATTATCAGGGGGAGATCGGGCTTATCATGCCCTATGCCAAGGATTTCTGCCTGAGCTGCAACCGCCTGCGCGTTTCCGCCATCGGCAATCTTCATCTCTGCCTGTTCGGCGAGCAGGGCATCCCGCTGCGCGATTTGCTGGCCGACGACGGCCAGCTCGACGCGCTGAAAACGCGTATTTCCGGCGGGTTATCGGCCAAAAAACAGACCCATTTTCTGCATCAGGGCAACAGCGGCATCACGCGCAACCTGTCGTTTATCGGCGGTTAAGCCGGCGCATTTCGTAAGGAGTCAGATATGAGTAAGGCGAGTAGCGAATTTATTCCTCTTAATATTGCGGTGCTTACCGTATCGGAGAAGCGGACGTCAGCCGACGACACTTCCGGCGACTATCTGCGCGAAGCCGCGCAGGCCGCCGGCCACCGCATTGTCGCCAGCGCTATCGTCAAAGAGAACCTCTATCATGTTCGGGCGCAGGTCTCGGCGTGGATCGCCGACGACGACGTTCAGGCGATCCTGATCAACGGCGGCACCGGCTTTACCGCCGGCGATGTGGTGCCTGAAGCGGTCGGCGTGCTGTTCGATCGCCAGATCGAAGGTTTCGGCGAACTGTTTCGCATGGTGTCGTATGAAGATATCGGCACCGCCACGATACAATCGCGCGCGCTCGCCGGTTTGGCCAATCAGACGGCGATTTTCGCCATGCCGGGCTCCACCCGCGCCTGCCGCACCGCCTGGGAGCGCATCATTCGGGAGCAGCTGGACGCGCGCCAGAAGCCCTGTAACTTTTATCCTCATCTGAAAAAGTAAGATAACGATGTCACAACTGACGCATATTAACGCCGACGGCGAAGCGATGATGGTGGATGTCTCCGCCAAGGCGGACAGCGTGCGCGAAGCGCGGGCGGAAGCTTTTGTCGCCATGGCCCCGCAGACGCTGTCGATGATTATCGAGGGCCGCCACCACAAGGGCGACGTGTTCGCCACCGCGCGCATCGCCGGCATTCAGGCGGCGAAACGCACCTGGGAGCTGATCCCGCTTTGTCATCCGCTGCTGCTGAGCAACGTGGCGGTGGAGCTTGAGGCCCAGCCCGAGCATAATCGGGTGCGCATCGAAGCGCTGTGCCGCCTGACCGGGAAAACCGGGGTGGAAATGGAAGCGCTGACGGCGGCTTCGGTCGCGGCCTTGACGATTTATGATATGTGTAAAGCGGTACAGAAGGATATGACGATCGGCCCGGTGCGCCTGCTGGCGAAAAGCGGCGGCAAATCCGGCGATTTTAAGGCGGACGCATCATGATTAACGTACTGTTTTTCGCCCAGGTGCGCGAACTGACCGATACGGACGGCATGACGCTGCCGGCGCACTACGCCACGGTGGAGGAACTGCGCCTGGCGTTGTGCGGCCGGGGCGAGCGCTGGGCGCTGGCGCTGGAGTCCGGCAGGCTGCTGGCGGCGGTCAACCAGTCGCTGGTAGAGATGCGCCACCCGCTGCGGGACGGCGATGAAGTCGCCTTTTTCCCGCCGGTAACGGGAGGATAATCATGGCGGAGACGCGAATTCGCGTGGGCGAAGAAAATTTTGATGTGGGCGACGAGTACCGCTGGCTGGCGCAAAGCGATGAAGACGGCGCGGTGGTGACCTTTACCGGCAAGGTACGCAACCATAATCTGGCTGAGCGCGTCAGCGCGCTGACGCTGGAGCATTACCCCGGCATGACGGAAAAGGCGCTGGATGAGATTGTCGCGCTGGCGCGCGAACGCTGGCCGCTGCCGCGGGTAAGCGTTATTCATCGCATCGGGGCGCTCTATCCCGGCGATGAGATTGTCTTTGTCGGCGTCAGCGCCGCGCACCGCAGCGCGGCGTTTGACGCGGCGCAGTTTATTATGGACTACCTTAAAACGCGCGCGCCGTTCTGGAAACGCGAGGCTACGGCGGAGGGCGAACGCTGGGTGGCGTCGCGCGCCAGCGACGCGCAGGCGGCGCGGCGCTGGTCAGAGGCCGGAAGCGACTGAATTTATGTGTTAGGATAAAAGAAGGCGAGACGCGGAATGCTGGTCGCTTAGGCCGGTTTTAGGAGAAACGCCGGAGGAGGTTCCCGCAGGGACGCCTCGCCCCGGGTATCTCGATGCTTAAACGATCGGCATTAGGCGCGACGCGCCGTCTCTTACGTTATAACTTACTGCAAACAAAGGTAGCATCATGGACAGATATCCACGCTCGGGCGATTCGATTGTCGAACGCGCGCAGACGGGTCTTCAAGCCTATATGGCGCAGGTCTACGGCTGGATGACCTGCGGATTACTGCTTACGGCGTTTGTGTCGTGGTATGCCGCGAACACGCCTGCCGTACTCAATTTCGTTTTCTCCAGCCAGATTACTTTCTTCGGCCTGATCATCGTTCAACTGGGGCTGGTGTTCGTTATCTCCGGGATGGTGCAGCGCTTGAGCGGCGGGGTGGCTACCAGCCTGTTTATGCTCTATTCGGCGTTGACCGGACTGACGCTCTCCAGCATTTTTATTCTGTACTCCGGCGAGTCGATCGCCAGCACCTTTGTGATCACCGCCGGCATGTTCGGGGCCATGAGCCTGTATGGCTACACCACCAAGCGTGACCTGAGCGGCTTCGGCAGCCTGCTGTTTATGGCGCTGATCGGCATTGTGCTGGCTTCGCTGGTTAACCTGTGGCTGAAAAGCGACGCGCTGATGTGGGCGGTGACCTATATCGGGGTGGTGGTGTTCGTCGGTCTGACGGCGTACGACACGCAGAAACTGAAAGGCATCGGCGCGCAGCTGGCCGTGGATGACAAGGATAACTTCCGTAAATACTCAATCGTCGGCGCGCTGACGCTGTATCTGGACTTTATCAACCTGTTCTTGATGCTGCTGCGCATTTTCGGCAACCGTCGTTAAGTTTTCCCTGCGCTTGCGCCAGCCGCGCCCTCAGCGAATCCCCGCCTTGCCGCGGGGATTCGCTTTCCCGCAGGTACGCGATATGCGCATTAAGCAACGGGTAGCCCTTTTGCCTACTGGTATGGCGCAACTATGTTTCCACTAAAAAAACGCACTCCCTGGCTGAGCCGGTTGCGCCGCTGGGCCGGCGGCATCAAGCGCGATACTTATGCGCTGTGGCTGGCCGCCCGCGATCGGCGCACGCCCTGGTATGCAAAAATCGTCGCCATACTGGTGGTGGGGTATGCCATCTCGCCTATTGATCTGATCCCGGATTTTATACCCGTGCTGGGGTATCTGGACGACGCGATTCTGGTGCCGCTCGGCATCATGCTGGCGATACGCCTGATTCCGAAGCCGCTGCTGGCGGAGCTGCGCGGCAAAGCGCAGGCGAGCATCGACCGGCGTTCCGGCTATTGGGCGGCGGCGCTGATTATCGCGCTGTGGGCCCTGGCCCTGCTATGGCTAATGCGCTATTTAAGCCGGCTTTCCTTCTAATGCCTCCGGCCTGAGACGCCCGATTCAGCCGCCGTTTTTCATCGCCCGCGTCCTATTCCGCCTCAGGCGATATTGCGCCGGAATATGGCGTACGCGGCGGACCCCGTGGTGACGATAATCACCAGCAGCGGCCACAGACTTTTCCAGACGATCGAAAAATCGGCGTCTTTCAGGTAGATCTGCTTGGTGATCTCGGTGAAGTGGCGGATAGGGTTAATCCAGGTGACGTTCTGTAGCCACTGCGGCATGTTCTCCACCGGCGAAACATAGCCGGATAGCAAAATCGCCGGCATCAGAAACACAAATACGCCGATAAACGCCTGCTGCTGGGTGGCGCAAACGGAGGAGATCAGCAGCCCGAACCCGACCAGCGACAGGCCGTAAATCAGGATAGTGGGGTAAAATAGCAGCAGCGAGCCGGCGAAGGGGATCTGGTAGGCGAAGATCCCGGCCAGCAGCACGATGGTGGCCTGGAAGGTGGCGACGATCAGCGCAGGCACCGCCTTACCGACAAATATCTGCCAGGTCGACAGCGGCGAAACCAGCAACTGTTCCAGCGTTCCCTGTTCACGCTCGCGGGCGACGGACAGCGCGGTGACGATCAGTACGCCGATAGTGGTGATCAGGGCGATCAGCGAAGGCACCACAAACCATTTATAATCCAGATTCGGGTTATACCAGTGGCGGACCACCAGCTCGCTATTGTTGATTTTCGCGCTGTCGCCCAGCAGTTCGAGCTGGTAATCCCGCACGATTTTCTGCACGTAGCCGGCGGCGATCTGGGCGCTGTTGGAACGGCGGCCGTCCAATATAATCTGCAGGGCGGCGCTTTCGCCGCGGGCGATATTGCGGGAAAACTGCGGCGGAAAACGGATGACCAGCAACGCGCGCTGGTTATCCATCGTCGGCGCGATCTCCTGCGACGCATGCAGCAGCCGCACGTTGGAGAACGCTTTGGCCTTGGCGAAACGCTGCGTGAGCTCGACGGCAGCCTGCCCGTTATCCTCGCTGTAGATGGCGATGGTGGTGTTGGTGACGTCCAGCGTGGCGGCGAAGGGAAACAGCCCCACTTGGATCACCACGGGCAGCATCAGTATGGCGCGCGTTTGCGGTTCGCGCAGCAGCGACTGAAGTTCCTTGATAATCAATGTCCACAGGCGATGAAACATGTTGGCTCCCTAGTCCAGTCTGCGCTGGGTTTTCCAGGCGGTGATGCCGATGAATACCGCGGCGGAGGCGATAAGAAACAGCAGGTTGATAAACAGCACGCTGGCGATATTGCCCGCCAGAAACAGCGTCTGCAGCGTACTGACGAAGTAACGCGCGGGAATCAGATAGGAGACGGCCCGCACCGGCGCCGGCATGCTGTCGATTTCAAAAATAAAGCCGGAGAGCATCACGGCGGGCAGGAATCCGATATTCAGCGCCATCATGGCGGCGTTGAACTGGTTTTTCGTCAGCGTGGAAATCAGCAGCCCCATCCCCAGCGTGCTGGCGAGAAACAGGCTGCTGATGCCGAACAGTATCAGCAGCGAACCGCGGTACGGCACCTGCATAACGAACCGGGCGACCGCCACGCACAGCACCATGGCGATCATGCCGAGAACGTAGTAGGGGATGAGCTTCGCCAGCAGCAGTTCGGCCCGGGTCACCTGCGTGGAGAGCAGCGCCTCCATGGTGCCGCGCTCCCATTCGCGGGCTATCACCAGCGAGGTCAAGATCGCGCCGATAACGGTCATGATGATGGTGATGGCGCCGGGCACGATAAAGTGCTGGCTGATGGCGGCGGGGTTGAACCAGTAACGCTGCTGCACCTCGATTAATTGGCTGAACGTCTGGCCGTCGTCGCCGGCGCGCTGCTGCTGCCAGATAAGCCATATTCCCTGCGCATAGGCCTGCACGAAGTTGGCGGTGTTGGGCTCGGAGCCGTCGGTGATCACCTGAATGGGGGCGCTAACCGAGGCGCGCGCCATCTGTTCGGCGAAATTAACCGGAATCACAATCAGCCCGCGGATGCGGCCGGCCTGCATCATCTGGATAAGCTGTTGGCGATTGTCGCCGACGGTCGGGGAGATAAAGGGCGACGCGCCGAATGCCGCCGCCAGATCCAGCGCGTCTTCGCTTTGCTGCTCGATCAGAATACCGACGCGCAGGCGGCTGGAATCAAGGTTGATGCCGTAGCCGAAGATAAACAGCAGCAGCATGGGGATGACGAAGGCGATCAGCCCGCTGCTCGGGTCGCGCAGGATTTGCCGCGTCTCTTTCAGGCATAGCGCGCGCAGACGACGCCAGGAAAAGCGGGTGCTCTCTTGCCGGTTATCCATGATTGTGCTCCCGGTCATAGTCTTGGATCAGCGTAATAAAGGCCTGTTCCATGGTGGGGGACGGGGTCTGCTCGTCGGCGGCCTTTTGCTTTAGGTCGTCCGGCGTGCCGGCGGCGATCAGCTTGCCGTGATACACCAGCCCGATGCGGTCGCAGTATTCGGCTTCATCCATAAAGTGGGTGGTCACCATGACCGTCACGCCTTTGTTCACCATGCCGTTGATATGGATCCAGAACTCCCGGCGGGTGAGGGGGTCGACGCCGGAAGTCGGTTCATCCAGGAACAGAATATCCGGCTCGTGCATAAGGGCGCAGGCCAGCGCCAGGCGCTGTTTGAAGCCCAGCGGCAGCGCGTCGGGCGTTTGGTGGTAAATCGGCTGGAAATTGAACGCTTTCTCCATCGCGGCCATTTTGTCCCGCTGCGCCGCGCCCTGCAGGCCGTATACGCCGGAGAAGAAGCGCAGGTTCTGCTCCACCGTCAGGTTGCCGTACAGCGAAAACTTCTGCGCCATATAGCCCAAATGCTGGCGCGCTTTGCCGGAGCTGGTTTTCAGATCCATATCCAGCACCAGCGCCCTGCCGTCCGTCGGCACCAGCAGGCCGCACATCATCTTGAACGTGGTGGACTTCCCCGCGCCGTTGGGGCCGAGCAGGCCGAAAATTTCGCCGCGCCGCACCTTGAAGCTGACGTGGTCGGTGGCGGCGAAGTCGCCGAACTTTTTCGTCAGTTGACGGGCTTCGATCACCGTTTCCTCGCCATCGATCTCAATTACCGGCATGATTTTCGCCAGCGAGGATTCGCTGGCCGGGCCGCCGCCCAGCAGATCGATAAACGCATCCTCAAAACGCGGCTCGGTCTCCGTCATGCTCTCCGCGGGCAATGCCAGCGCCGACAGCAGCGCCTTGCGGTCCGCGTCGGGTTTGAGGATCAGCCGCACATACTGCCCCTGGATAACGCCGTCGCTAACCTGCGGCTGGCGCAGGGCGCGCTGCAACAGTTTGCGGTGGCTTGCGCCGCGGGCGCCGACCAGTACGCAGCGGCCGGTCATTTTTTCCGTCAGCTCCCGGGGTTCGCCGCGGTAAAGCTGTTCTCCTTCATTAAGCAGCAGAATATCCCGACATTGCTCCGCTTCATCCAGGTAGGAGGTGCTCCATACGATCAGCATGCCTTCATCGGCCAACTCATGCACCATACGCCACAGCTCGCGGCGGGAGATGGGATCGACGCCGACGCCGGGCTCGTCCAGCAGCAACACTTTCGGCTGTCCCAGCAGCGTGCAGGCCAGTCCCAGCTTCTGCTTCATCCCGCCGGAGAGTTTGCCGGCCAGCCGGGCGGTAAAACGGGTCAGATCGGTGAACGACAGCAGCCGAACGAAGGTTTCTTTTCGCGCGGCGCCGGTGATGCCGCGCAGGTCGGCGTACAGATTCAGGTTTTCCAGCACCGTCAGGTCTTCATACAGCCCGAATTTTTGCGGCATATACCCCAGGATGGCGTGGAGTTGCCGATCCTGCCTGATGGGGTCGAGGCCCGCCACCCGCACGCCGCCGCCGCTGGGGGTTAATAAACCGGCCAGCATGCGCAGCAGCGTGGTTTTGCCCGCCCCGTCCGGGCCGACCAGCCCGGTGACGGCGCCGGGCTGGATTTGTCCGCTCAGACTGGCCAGCGCGGGCTTATCCTGTCCCGGAAAGCGTTTTTCCAGCGCTGTTATCTCGATGCGCGCGCCGGTGTCATTCATGGCCGGAGGCGTCCTGAGAGAAACGCAGCGTCACCGGCATTCCCTGGCGCAGGTGCTCATCGGCGTCGTTAACCACGATACGCAGGCGGTAGACCAGATCGGTGCGCAGATCTTCGGTCTCTACGCTTTTCGGCGTGAATTCGGCGCTGGAGGAGACAAAGCCGATTTGGCCGTGATAGGGCGTCTCCGGTCTGCCGTCGGTATATACCAGAATGCGGTTGCCCGGCACGGCGCGGCCCAAATCTTTTTCGCTAATGTAGGCGCGCACCCAGACGGGATGGGTCAACGACAGGGTAAAGACCGTACCGCCGGCGCTCAACATGCTGCCGTTTTCCACCGCCCGGGTCAGAATGACGCCGGCGGAGGGGGAGGTCAGCTCGGTATCCCGCAGATCCAGTTCAGCCTGCGCCTGGGCGGCCTCAGCCTGGGCCAGCGTCGCCTGCGCGGCGGCGATCTCCTGCGGACGGTTGCCGTTTTGGTACTGTTTCATCTTATCTTTGGCGCCCTGCAGGGTCGCTAACGCCTGATTACGCGTGGTTTTGGCATCTTCCAGCGCATCGGCGGAGATAGTCCGTTTGCTCCACAGCCCTTGCTGGCGGCGGTAGAAGCTGTCGGCGTAGTCGTAAGCCGCCTGGCTTTGCACCAGTTGGGCGCGCACCTGTTCGATCTCTTCGCGGCGATACCCTTCCCGCAGCAGATCCAACTGCGCTTTGGCGCTGGCGACGTTGGCCTGCGCCTGACGGAGCGCGTTTTGATAGGGCGCGCTGTCCAGAGCGGCCAACCGCTGGCCCGGCTGGATAGCGTCGCCTTCGTCCACCTTCAACTCCTCCAGCCGCCCGCCGACGCGGAACGCCAGGTTGACCGAACGAATATCGACATTGCCGTAGAGCGTCAAGGGTTTTTCCTGCTGCTGGCGGTATTGGATCGCGCCATAAACGGCCGCCGCAATCAGGACGATGATAACGATAGCAAAAGCCAGTTTTTTCTTATTCATCACGCAATGATTCCTGTATTTGTCGGGTATGGTTGTCCCGCAGTCCGTTGAGGAGAATGTCAAGATGTTCCATCAGGACTTGCTGAATGAGCGTCGTTTCTTCGTTGCCGATCTCTTTCCAGCCGGCGCGCCAGCGGATGGTTTCCCTGGCGGCGCGAAAGGAAAACGCCTCGCCGATCAGCGCATGGGTATGCACGATAACCTTGGGATGGTTTGGGTCCATTCCGGTATAGCGCGCGATCAGCGTCGTTAATAACCGGTGCATGGGTTCGATAACCTGCCGATGGATAATCGGGTAGGCGTCCGTCGGCGAGAGCTGTTCGCGGAATATGATGCGGCTTAGGTTCAGCGTTTCCGTGCGGGTCATCAGGCGGCTGAACGTCAGGATGGCGCGGCGAATATAATCCATCAACTGCTCCGGCGGCTGCCGCTGCGGCGCAAGTCGCATAAACGCATCGACTTCCGTCACCAGCGGACGGTAGGTCTGACCAATATAGTCGGCGATCCAGCCGGCGGCCGCCAGATATAACCCCTCCTTGGACTGAAAGTGATAGGCGATGGCGGCGATATTCTGCCCGGCGCGGCGGGCGATATCGCGGGTGGTGGCAGAGTGCGGTCCATATTCGGCGAAGACCTCCAGCGCGGCGTTGATCAGCTGTTGCCGCGTTTGATCGCTGCGGCTGGAAGAGGAGGGCGCGGATTTATTGGTCATAGGCCGGCTTAAAAAAGTTAATCAATCAGATGATTAACTTTAGGCTCATTTTGAGTATTTTTAGCGACATCGATCACAAAAACGGCTTTTATGCCGCCGTGCCGGTGCGAATAATCGCCTCTGCGGCGCGCAGATAAAAATTTCTTAACTTTGGCAATCTCTGCTACAATCGCCGGCAGTTACGCACCGTAGTTGTGTCCGTTCATCGTGGTTGTTGCTTATGTCGTTATTGTTGCGTTGATGGCGGCCCGGCAAACCCGTCTGATTATCCCTCTGAAAACTACACCGGCTGTTATCCGGTCAGGGCGGATCTGGAGTTGTTCTCTATTATGTCATTTGATTCTCTCGGCCTGAGCGCCGATATCCTGCGTGCTGTTGAAGAACAGGGCTATCGTGAACCTACGCCCGTACAGCAGCAGGCGATCCCCGTGGTGCTGGCCGGCCGCGATTTAATGGCCAGCGCGCAAACCGGCACCGGCAAAACCGCCGGTTTCACGCTGCCTTTATTGCAGTTGCTGAGCGCCGGCGCGCCGGCGGCGAAAGGACGCCGCCCGGTTCGGGCGCTGATTCTGACGCCGACCCGCGAACTGGCGGCGCAAATTGGCGAAAACGTACAGGCCTACAGCAAATATCTGCGCCTGCGCTCCCTGGTGGTGTTCGGCGGCGTCAGCATCAACCCGCAGATGATGAAGCTGCGCGGCGGCGTCGATATTCTGGTCGCCACGCCGGGCCGTTTGCTCGATCTGGAACACCAGAACGCCGTCGATCTCTCGCAGATCGAAATTCTGGTGCTGGATGAAGCGGACCGTATGCTGGATATGGGCTTTATTCACGATATCCGCCGCGTACTGGCGAAACTGCCGGCTAAGCGTCAGAATCTGCTGTTCTCCGCCACCTTCTCCGATGAGATTAAAACGCTGGCGAGCAAACTGCTGGACAATCCGGCGTCGGTTGAAGTGGTACGCCGCAACACGCCTTCGGAGCTGGTGACTCAGCACGTGCATTTCGTCGACAAGCGCCGTAAGCGCGAGCTGTTATCCCAGCTGATCGGCGAAAATAACTGGCGGCAGGTGCTGGTGTTTACCCGCACTAAACACGGCGCCAATCACCTGGCCGAACTGCTGGAAAAAGACGGCATTACCGCCGCCGCTATTCACGGCAATAAAAGCCAGGGGGCGCGTACCCGTGCGCTGGCCAACTTTAAAGACGGCACCATTCGCGTGCTGGTGGCGACCGATATCGCCGCCCGCGGTCTGGATATCGACCAGCTGCCGCACGTGGTGAACTATGAGCTGCCGAACGTGCCGGAAGATTACGTACACCGTATCGGCCGCACCGGCCGCGCGGCGTCCACCGGGGAAGCGCTGTCGCTGGTGTGCGTGGATGAGCACAAACTGTTGCGCGATATCGAACGGTTGCTTAAGCGCGAGATCCCGCGGATTGCCGTGCCGGGCTATGAGCCGGATCCGTCGATCAAGGCCGAGCCGATCGTTAACGGCCGCCAGGGCAATCGCGGCGGCGGCTCCCGTAACGGCGGAGCGCGCGGCCAGTCCGCTTCTCCGCGCGGCCGCTCGGATCGCGGTCAGGGCGATCGCCAAACCGGCGACGGCGCGCGTCAGCCGCGTCGTGCCGGCGGCAACGGCGAAGGGCAGCGTCGCGCGTCGCGTCCGCAAAACCGCGGCAAGCCGGCGGGTAAATAACGGTAGGGAGCCTGTTGGCTAACGCCGGTCGTTTAAGATCGAGATACACGGGGAAACGCCGGGGTGAGCCTCACCCCGGCGTTTCCCCTGCCGTCTATTTCGCCGCGCATCTCGCCTGCCGGCGCGGGCGGTAAAACATCACCGCGTTGCCCGTCAGGATCAAAAGTAATCCGATCACCGCATTAAGCCGCCAGTGATAATCTTCAAACAGGGTTGAGACGGACAGCGCGATCGGCGGAAATAATAGCGTTGCGTAGGCGGCCTGGCTGGCGCCGATACGCCCGACCAGACTGAAGTAAGCCCCGAAAGCGATAACCGAACCGAACAGCGCCAGATAGAACAGCGAAGCGAGGTAGCGGGCGGTCGTTTCCGGCGCGAAATCATACCCCTGAAACAAACTGAGCGCCCCCATCCACAGCGCGCCGTAGAACATCCCCCATCCGTTGGTGGTCATCACGTCGCGGCCCTGCCGCTGATGCTGGGAACTGATCATATTGCCCAGCGAGAAGCAGTAGGTGCCCAGCAAGCAGAGCCCGGCGCCCAGCAGCAAATGCGGCTGCGCCTCCATGTTGATCAAATCGTGCCAGAACAGCGCCGCAATGCCGATCAATCCCAGCGGCGCGGCGAGCATCACGTTGACGCTCAGGCGCTGGCCGAAGAACAATCGGCTATTGAAGGCGTTGAACAGCACCGCCATGGAGAAAATGACCGACTCTAATCCGCTCGAAATCCAGGCGATAGCGTGATAAAAACAGATAAAGTTAATGCCGAATACGCATAATCCCTGAAGCATACACAGCAGGTGCGCCCGCCGGGAGAGCGGGTGAAGACGTTTCGTCAGCGCCAGGAAGGCCAGTAAAATGACGGACGACAGCAAAAAGCGCCAAAAGATGGAGACTTCGGCGGCCACGCTCCCCTGCTGCAGGCTGATGGCGATCCAGGTGGTGCCCCAAATCAGCACCACGGAAAGATAAAGCAATATGTTCATTGGCAGACTCCGATATGCATCACGGCTGCCAGTATGCGATGTTGCTCCGGCTTCGGCTTTCAGCGGCTTGCGCTGAATAACATAATCTTGCGGTTTATTGGCGAGGAAGGGGCGATGCACCAGTATAAAGCGTTCAGTTCGCTGCAGCGGTATAAGACGGTGCTGCGGGATACCGTTGAACTGGGTTCCGGGGTACGTTTGGCGTCATGGTCTAACCGCCATGACTGCGTCACCATGGAGAACACCGATCATCACACCATCAGTCTGTATATCGCCGACGGCTACGAGTGTTATCACAAAACGTCGGATGGTTGGCACAACGGCGGCGGTCCCGATCGTTTCTGCCTGATGCCGAAAGACAGCGTTTCAACCTGGGATATCCGCGGCGACCTCTCTTTCGTTCATCTTTACTGCGACGATAATCATTTTCGTCGATTAGCGGAGCAAACCTGGGATCGCAGCCCGGCCTCGATTCGTACGGAAGAGCGGGTATTCAGCGAGGACCGGCAGATCACCACGCTCTACCGCCAGTTTTTACTCAACAACAGCTGGAAGGATCCGGCTAACCAACTGGTGTTGAGCAGCGCGGCCACGCTGTTGATGATCCACACGTTAAGAGAGTATACCCAGCTGCGGTGGGCGCTGCCGGAGGTGCGCGGCGGCCTGGCGCCGGCGGCGCTGCGCCGGGTAAAAGAGATGATGGAAAACCGGCTTGGCGACTCCTTGACGCTGGCCGAACTGGCGGCGGAAGCCGGGCTGAGCGAGTTTCATTTCGCTCGCATGTTCCGCCAGAGCGAGGGCATGGCGCCGCATCAGTATATCCTGACGCGGCGCTTGGCGCGGGCGGAAGAGATGCTGCGTCAGGGTGTGCTGCCGATAACCGAGATTGCGCTGATTTGCGGATTCAGCTCCGCCAGCCACTTTAGCCATCGCTTTAAAAGCGAGCGTGGAATGACGCCTTCCGCGCTACGCCGGACGCTACTGCGCTGAGGCGTCGCCGGCGGCCAGCAGGCACAGGTTCAGCGCCACCTGGTACGATTTTACAAACGACGGGATAGGCAGGAACTCGAATCGCGAATGGAAATTGTGCGCGCCGGTAAAGAAATTCGGCGTCAGAAGGCCTTTCGCGGAGAGCGCGGCGCCGTCCGTGCCGCCGCGCATGGGGGTGACTTTCGGCTGGATCGCCAGCTTATCCAGCGCGGCGAACAGCAGATCGATGGCGCGGCGATCGCCGGTAATGGCGTTACTGATGTTGCCGTAGGTATCGCTGAGGGTAAATGTCACTTTGCCGCTGGGATACTGGCGGCCGATTTTCTCCGCGGTATCGGCGATCTGCCGCTTGCGTCGTGCAAACTCCGCCAGATCGAAATCCCGAATGGACGCTTTCAGCCTCGCTTCGTTGGCGTTCGCCGTCAGCTCATTAAACCAGACGTAGCCCTGACGCCCGTCGGTGTGCTCCGGCGTCTGCCGGCGGTCGAAATGGCTGATAAAGTCGTGCGCCATCAGCAGCGGGTTGACCAGCACGCCTTTCGCCGACATCGGGTGTGCGCTCACGCCGGTAAAACGGATTTCGGCGGCGGCGGCATTGAAGTTCTCATACACCACTTCCCCCAGCTCGCAGCAGTCAATGGTGTAGGCGAAATCGACGGCAAAGCGTTTAAGATCCAGCGCCTTCGCGCCGCGCAGGCCGATCTCTTCGTCCGGCACAAACGCCACCGCGATATCGCCGTGCGGCGTCTCATCGGCGAGGTTTTCCAGCAGCGTCATGACCACCGTGACGGCGGCTTTGTTGTCGGCGCCGAGCACGCTGGTGCCGTCGCTGAAAATAATATCCTGGCCGACATACGCCATAATTTCCGGGTGCTCCGCGGTGCGCAGCCAAATGTCCCGCTCGCGGTTCAGGCAGAGATCCTCACCGGTAAAACGCAGGGTCTGCGGGTGAATATGGGGCGACAAACCGACATCGACGGTATCAATATGCGTAATAAAGCCGATACGCGGCGCGCCGGGACGGTTGCCCGGCTTGAGCGCGGTGACGGTGGCGTGCTCATCGATAACGATATTTTTCAGCCCGAGCTTATGCAGCTCTTCCGCCAGCATTTTCGCCATGTCGTGCTGCCCGGGCGTGCTGGGTAAAAGCGAAGAGGCGGCGTCGCTTTGGCTGCTCACGGCGAGATAGCGATAAAAGCGCCGGCTTAGCTGACCGGCCAGGTTGTGGGTCATAGCGCATCCTTTATTCTTCATTTCGCGGGAGTTTTATATCGTAGCCTAATTATGTTATTTGTTAATCACCTATGTCCATTTGATGATGCCGTATGCCGGTCTGTATCTGGCGATGGTGTTGCTTCATCGGGGTCGTGAGTCGATAACAAGAGAGGGTTGGGATGAAAAGTTTGGCGATGCGGTTAACGCTGTCGGCACTGACGTTAGCGGCGGCTTCGGCCGCTTCGGCTAACACACTGGTCTTTTGTTCGGAAGGTTCGCCGGAGAACTTTAATCCGCAGCTGTATACCTCGGGCACCAGCGTAGACGCCAGCGCCGTGCCGGTTTATAACCGGCTGGTCGATTTCAAAGTGGGCACCACGGAGCTAATTCCCAGCCTGGCGGAGCGTTGGGATATCAGCGAAGACGGCACGGTTTATACTTTTCATCTACGTAAAGGGGTGAAGTTTCAAAGTAATAAATATTTCAAACCCACGCGTGATTTCGACGCCGATGACGTTATCTTCTCGTTTATGAGGCAGAAAGATCCTCAGCATCCGTATCACAACGTCTCGAAAGGTACCTACTCCAATTTTGCAAGCCTGGAATTCGGTTCGCTGATTAAAAACATCGAAAAGCTCGATGATCATACGGTGCGTTTTACCCTGGCTCACGCCGAAGCGCCTTTCCTGGCGGATTTAGCCTGGTATTTCGCCTCGATACTGTCTGCGGAATACGCGGACGCGATGCTGAAAGCGGGAACGCCGGAGCGCGTCGATATGACGCCGATCGGCACCGGGCCGTTTGAGCTGGCGCAGTATCAGAAGGATTCGCGCATTCTGTATAAAGCGTTTCCTGAATACTGGCAGGGCAAGGCCAAGCTGGATCGCCTGATTTTTTCCATTACGCCGGACGCTTCCGTGCGCTATGCCAAGCTGGAGAAGAATGAGTGTCAGGCGATGCCGTTCCCCAATCCGGCCGATCTGCCGCGCATGAGGGAAAACCCGGATATCGCCCTGATGCAGAAATCCGGGCTGAATACCGGCTTTCTGGCCTTCAATACCCAGAAGGCGCCGTTGGATAACGTCAAAGTGCGTCAGGCGCTGACGATGGCGATCAATAAATCGGCGATTATCGACGCCGTGTTCCAGGGCACCGGCACGGCGGCGAAAAATCTGCTGCCGCCGGGCGTATGGAGCGCCGACGAGGATCTGAAAGATTACGACTACGATCCGCAAAAGGCCAAAGCCCTGCTGAAGGAGGCCGGTTTGCCCGAAGGCTCGACCATCGATCTGTGGGCGATGCCGGTTCAGCGCCCGTACAACCCGAACGCGCGCCGTATGGCGGAGATGATTCAGGCGGACTGGGCGAAAGTCGGCGTAAGCGCCAAAATCGTCAGCTTCGAGTGGGGGGAATACCTGAAGCGGGTGAAAGACGGCGAACATCAGGCGGCGCTGATGGGCTGGACCACCGCGACCGGCGATCCGGACAACTTCTTCGGGCCGCTGTTTAGCTGCACTTCCGCCAACGGCGGCTCCAACTCGGCGAAATGGTGCTACGCCCCGTTTGATCGGGTGATTACCGAAGCCCGTACTTCCCAGGATCATAATAAACGCATCGAACTGTACAAACAGGCGCAGCGCATCATGCACGAGCAGGCGCCGGCGGTGATGATCGCCCACTCCACGATTTTTGAGCCGGTGCGTAAAGAGGTGACCGGATACGAGATCGATCCCTTCGGCAAACATATCTTCTATCAGGTCGATGTGAAAAAGTAAGGTAAGCCGCCGCGCGCTTACGCTGAAAAGCCGAAAAGGCGGGTCGACCGCGGGGATGGGGAATTCGCCTCATCCCCATCTCTTTTCCGTTGCGTATCCCCTACATTGAACAGTACCATTGCCGACTGCTGGTCACTTAAGCCGATTTTTAGGGGAAACACCGGGGGAGGTTCCCGTAGGGACGCCTCACCCCGGTGGTCGCCCCGTGTATCTCGATGCTTAAACGAGCGGCATTAGTACCATTGCCTGCTTTTTACTGGCCTGTTTTGCTGACCGAGTAGCGTTATGCGTGTTCTGCTTGCCCCGATGGAAGGGGTTCTCGACTCACTGGTGCGGGAGCTTCTGACCGAAGTCAACGATTACGATCTGTGCATCACCGAATTTTTGCGGGTGGTCGATCGGCGCCTGCCGGTTAAATCCTTCTACCGCTTATGCCCGGAATTACGCCATGCCAGCCGAACGCCGTCCGGCACGCCGGTGCGCGTCCAACTGCTGGGGCAATATCCGCAATGGCTGGCCGAAAACGCCTATCGGGCGGTTGAGCTGGGATCCTACGGCGTCGATCTGAACTGCGGCTGTCCGTCTAAGCTGGTCAACGGCAGCGGCGGCGGGGCGACATTGCTCAAAGATCCCGAACTGATTTATCAGGGCGCCAAAGCGATGCGCGAGGCGGTGCCGGCGCATCTGCCGGTGACGGTCAAAGTGCGTCTCGGCTGGGATTCGCCGGCCCGTCAGTTTGAGATCGCCGATGCCGCGCAGCAGGCGGGGGCGACGGAGTTAACGGTACACGGGCGCACCAAGGAGGACGGCTACCGGGCGGAGCGCATTAACTGGCTGGCCATCGGCGAAATTCGCCGCCGTTTGGCTATTCCGGTGATCGCCAACGGCGAGATCTGGGACTGGCAAAGCGCGCAGGCGTGTCTGGCGGCCACCGGCTGCGACGCCATCATGATCGGGCGCGGGGCGCTTAACGTGCCGAACCTGAGCCGGGTGATAAAGTATCATGAGCCGCGTATGCCGTGGGCGGAGGTGGCGGCGCTGCTGCGAAAATACGTCCGGCTGGAAAAACAGGGCGATACCGGTCTGTACCATGTCGCCCGTATCAAACAGTGGCTGGGCTATCTGCGTAAGGAGTATCGCGAGGCCGCGTCGCTGTTTAGCGAGATTCGCGCGCTGAAAACCTCGGCCGATATCGCCCGCGCGATCGGCAACATCCGGGATTAACCGCGCTATCGCCGGTCGTTCCTCTCGGTTTAGATTCCGGCTAATCAGCGCCTTTGCCCGGCGGCGTCTTTGCTTTTCGGATGATTTAGCGGTATAACGCTCCATCGGTCTGGAAGTTTAGACGTCTATAATAGGCAAGGGGTAGGATGGAACATCGCAAAGCCGGCTCGACAGGACAATTCAAGCGGACGATGAAAGCGCGTCATCTGGTTATGCTTTCACTCGGCGGCGTTATCGGCACCGGGCTCTTTTTCAATACCGGTTATATCATTTCCACCACCGGCGCGGCGGGTACGCTATTGGCCTACCTGATTGGCGCGCTGGTGGTGTATCTGGTGATGCTGAGTCTCGGTGAGCTGTCGGTCGCCATGCCGGAAACCGGCGCTTTCCATGTTTATGCCGCGCGCTACCTCGGCCCGGCCACCGGCTATGCCGTCGCCTGGCTCTACTGGCTGACCTGGACGGTGGCGCTGGGATCCAGCCTTACCGCAGCCGGTTTTTGCATGCAATACTGGTTCCCGCAGGTGCCGGTCTGGATCTGGTGTCTGTTGTTCTGCGCGCTGATATTCTTGCTGAATGTCATCTCTTCGCGCTTTTTCGCCGAGGGCGAGTTTTGGTTTTCGCTGATCAAAGTGGTCACCATTCTGGCGTTTATCATTCTGGGCGCGGGCGCGATGTTCGGTTTTATTCCGCTGACGGACGGTTCGCCGGCGCCTTTTTTTAGCAATATCACCGTCTCGGGGTGGTTCCCGCACGGCGGCCTGCCGATATTGATGACCATGGTGGCGGTTAACTTCGCGTTTTCCGGCACGGAGCTGATCGGCATCGCCGCCGGGGAAACGGAAAATCCGCAAAAAGTCATCCCCATGGCGATCCGCACCACGGTGGCGCGGCTGGTGATTTTCTTTATCGGCACCGTGGTGGTGCTGGCGGCGATGCTGCCGATGGAGCAGGCGGGCATTATCAAAAGCCCGTTTGTGATGGTGTTCGAGAAAATCGGTATTCCCTATGCGGCGGACATCTTTAACTTCGTGATTCTTACCGCCATCCTCTCCGCCGCCAATTCCGGGCTCTATGCGTCGGGCCGCATGCTGTGGTCGTTATCGAACGAACGGACGCTGCCGGCCTGTTTTGCGCGCCTGACGCGCCGCGGTATTCCGCTGTTCGCCATTTCCGTCAGCATGCTCGGCGGGCTGCTGGCGCTGTTTTCCAGCGTGGTGGCGCCGGATACGGTGTATGTGGCGCTGTCGGCCATTTCCGGGTTCGCCGTGGTGGCGGTGTGGCTGAGTATCTGCGCGTCTCACTACGCCTTCCGGCGCCGTTATCTGCGCGACGGGCTGCCGCTCGCGGATCTGCAGTACCGCGCGCCCTGGTTCCCGTTCACGCCGCTTCTCGGCTTCGCGCTTTGCCTGTTGGCCTGTATCGGGCTGGCTTTTGATCCGGAACAGAGAATTGCGCTGTGGTGCGGAATACCGTTTGTCGCTTTATGTTACGGCGCTTATTATTTCACTAAACGGGTGCAACAACGTGAATTCTCTAAAGGAGCGGAAGATGGCGCGTAGCAATCCTGTGGCTGAAATGCTGGCGACGGCGTCGACGATTGTGCTGGATGGCGCACTGGCTACGGAGCTGGAAGCGCGGGGGTGCGATCTGACCGATCCGCTCTGGTCGGCGAAGGTGTTGATTGAAAACCCCTCGCTGATTTACCAGGTGCACCTCGACTATTTTAATGCCGGCGCGCAGTGCGCCATTACCGCCAGCTACCAGGCGACCCCGCAGGGGTTTAAAGCCCGCGGGCTCGACGAACGGCAGTCGCTGGCGCTGATTGAAAAAAGCGTGCGGCTGGCGGCCCAGGCGCGCGACGAGTACCGTCGCAGCCACCCGCAGGCCGGAACGCTGCTGATCGCCGGATCGGTGGGGCCGTACGGCGCCTATCTGGCGGACGGTTCGGAATACCGCGGCGATTACGCGCTGCCGCAGGCGGAGATGATGGCTTTCCACCGTCCGCGCATCGCGGCGCTGCTCGACGCCGGCGTGGATATTCTGGCCTGTGAGACGCTGCCGTCGTTCGCTGAAATCAAGGCGCTGGTCGAACTGCTGCAGGAATTTCCGCAGGCGTTCGCCTGGTTCTCCTTTACGCTGCGCGATAGCGGCCATTTGAGCGACGGCACGCCGTTGAAAGCGGTTTTGCGCGTGCTGAACCGCTGTCCGCAGGTCGCCGCCGTCGGCGTCAACTGCATCGCGCTGGAGAGCGTGACCGAGGCGTTAACCCAGCTGTCCGCCGAGACCTCGCTGCCGCTGGTGGCGTATCCGAACTCGGGCGAGCACTACGATGCGCTCAGCAAAACCTGGGACAGCCCGGCCTCCGACGCCTGCTCCCTGGCGGCGCATTTACCGCAATGGCGGGCGGCCGGCGCCAAATTGATCGGCGGCTGCTGCCGGACAACGCCGGCGGACATCGCCGGTATCGCCCGCGGCTGCCGGCCGGCGTGAAGCAAGGGGAAGAGATGACGGATATCGATGCCGACGCGCGCCGGCAGTATGAACAGCTACGGCGGCAAATCGAGCAGGGCGCGCCCGCGACGCTGCTGTCCATCGGCGCACGGCAAACCACCGTGGTCTGCGGAACGGGCGCGGCGCCGCAGGCCGTTCTCCATCTGCCGCTGGGCCGCCAAAAGACGGCGGAAACCTTTTTCAAACACCTTCCCCCCACGCCGGATGAAATGGAACTGGCGATTATGCGCGTTGAAGATGAGGTGATGGCGGTCCGCCGCGATCTTCCGCCGGCCTCAGCGCTGTTTTCTTTCGATCCGGCGCTGGCGGCCATCGCCCGGCTTTCCGGCGGCCAGGAAACGCCCGACGGCTGGCTGCTGCCGCTGGATAATATGGAACAGACCTTTAAACGCCTGGAACGGGTGATGCTGGGCAGCCCCGCCGCCTGGGAAGGCATTCCGCTGGACAGCGATTTTTGCGCCGGTTTGCTGATCCTGCGTGAATTTATGCATCATCACGGTTTTGATGACGCGCGGATATTCGCGACGGCCTGACGAAAGGTGAAGCGCGGCGCTTAATTCGCATGCCGCGAACCGAACCGTTCCTGATACTGTCCTGGCGTGCAGTCGGCGTATTTTCTAAAGATGGCGATAAAATATTTGTAATCCTTAAAACCAACGTCGGAAGCGATAAGGTAGATTTTGCGATCGCCGCGTTTCAGCAGATCCATCGCCCGGCCGATGCGGTAGCGGTTCAGAAAATCATTGAACGTATAGGTGGTTTCGTTTTTGAATTTACGGTTCAGGTAGGCCGCGCTGATGCTAAGCCGCGTCACCAGATCGTTAATGGAGATTTTCGCCGCGTAGTTTTCCTGGATGTACTCAATCGCCTTCGCCACATAATGCGAGGTGTGATGCGGCAGTTTCATTAATGAAGTCTGGATATCTTCATCGCCGGACGACGCGGCATTCAGCATTGCGGCATAGCGCTGTTTGATTTCTATCTGCCGTTTTGCCCGTTCCAACGCGTCGGCGAGCTGTTCCTGATCGAGCGGTTTAAGCAAATATTCCGTGACTCCGAGGCGGATCGCCTGTTTCGCCAGACCGAACTCGTCATAGCCGGACAGGATGATGTAGCTGCAAACGGCGGCGTTCTGCTCGCTGCGTTCGATCATCGAAATGCCATTCATCAACGGCATATTGATATCCACCACCACGATATCCGGTTGCAGCGTGCGGATGTAATGCAGCCCGGACTCGCCGTTTTCCGCTTCGCCCACCACGATACAGCCCGCCGCCAGCCAGTCGAAGGTATAGCGTAGACCTTTACGGATCATTTCCTCGTCTTCAACCAGCAGCACTTTAAACATGCGAGCTCTCCTTTCCGCGGGGAAGGGTGATTCTGACGGTCGTGCTTTCCCCGGCGCGGCTGTCGATGCTAAGGCCGTAACGATCGCCGTAGATTAGCGTCAGGCGGCGGTGCAGGTTGTACAGGCCGATATGCGGGGTCTGATTACTCGCCTCCGACAGCGTGCGTCGCACGGCGCGCAGCCGTGCTTCACTCATGCCGCCGCCATTGTCCGTGACTTCAATCAGCACGTCGGTTCCCACCATATCACCGTTAACGGCGATATAAAGCGTCTCTTTTTGCTGGTAGCCGTATTTAATCGAATTCTCGATAACCGCCTGTAACATCAGCCGCGGCACGCGGGCATTCATCGCCTCTTTACCGACGTTAATCGTGTAGCCCAGGCGATCGCGAAAACGCATATGCTGCAGTTTTAAGTAGTCCTCAACGTAATTCAGATCGTCTTTTAGGATAACCGTGTCGCTTTCCGTGCTGATGCTGTAGCGCAGCAGTCTGGACATCAGCAACACCATTTGCTGCGCCAGATCGCGATCGATGACGATGGCATAACGCAGCGTTTCCAGCACGTTGAAGATAAAGTGCGGGTGGAACTGAGACTGAAGATGCTTCACTTCCGTCATGCTGCGTAGTTTGGACAGCTCCTCGTTGCGCGTCAGCAAGTCGTTGAGCCGGGTGAGCATGGCGTTGTACTGGTCGGCTAGCAGTTCAAACTCGTCGCCGGTATTGAGATGAACATAAGCGCGCATATTGCCGGCCTGCAATTCGCCGACCGCATAAATGAGTTTATCGATAGCCTGGGTGTGGCGCGCCGCAATCGCCCGCGCCAGAAATTGGATCAGCAACAGTAGCAGCAGGCTGGCGACGGTGAAAAATATGATTAGCGACAGATAGGTGGAATTCATCAACTGGACGGCATTCAGCGTATAGATATGCCAGTCCGCCGACGGGACCACGGTTTCGCTGCTGCGATAGCGTCCGTTATTGATGACGATTTCGCCGTTTTCCCGCTCCAGCGTCAGCTTATTGAGCGGCCCCCGCACGATGTTATTGGTGGTTGCGATAATGGTGTTATGCCGATCGGCGACAATCGCGATTTCATTGTTGCGGACGAAAATCTGTTTCTGCATATCCGCTTCGTACAGTTGGTAGAGCAAATAGCCGATGACCTGCCCATTTTCACGGATATCGTGGGCCAGGGTGTATACGGTGTAGCGGTCATGGGAAAAGCGAATATGGTTGGTTTCGGTGAGCGCCGATTGCCGGTTTCTGAACATGCGTTGCGCGATGGCTTTCAGCGCATTGTCCGCCGATTCGGGGCTAAGATTGGCGGAAGAGGCGAGAATATCGCCCTGGGCGTTCAACAGATGCATAACGCTCTTGATCGTCTGGCGGTTGTTGAAATTGTAGAACTGCTCGAATACGCGCGGGCCGTCGCGCCGGGAGCGGGTAAATTCGATCACCTCGGGAAGCGCGCTCATCCGCGCCATCTCCCATTCATAGGCCCGATACGCGTCGTCCAGGGCGGCGCGGATCGAACGGGCTGCCTCCCGCGTTTGCTGGCTTAATGTGACGCGCGCATTCACCACGGTAAAAGCTAAAAAAAGAATAAACAACAGTAAGATAGGAACAAAAGCATACAGCAGGAACATCCGCCGAATCGAATCTTTGAAATTATGCCTGGGGGATATCGCCACCGTTTCGTCTCCTTTATGCCGTGCGTCATTGTACACCATGATCGGGCGGCAATCCGGCCAGCGCGCGGCGCCGGCCGGACGCGCGGCCTACATCGTGATCTCTTTTTTACCCGTCAGCCGGAAAAAGATCAGCAGCGATATGACGGTGGTCGCCGTCAGCAGCGTCGATAGCGCCGCCGCCACGCCGTAATTGCCGCGCACAACTTCAGTGTAGATCGCCACGGTCATGGTTTTCGTCTCGCCGGTATAGAGAATAATCGAGGTGCTTAACTCGGTAATGATGCTGATCCAGCTCAAAATGGCGCCGGCGATCACTCCCGACATCATCATCGGCACCGTAATGCGAAAGAACGTTTTCATCGTGGATGCGCCGAGGCTGATGGCCGCTTCTTCTATGCTGTCATTGACCTGATGCAGTACCGCCGCGCTGGAGCGAATGGTATACGGCAGACGCCGAATCACAAATGCCGCGATCATGATGGCGGCGGTGCCGCTGAGCAACAGCGGGGGCTGATTGAAAGTCGACAGCAGGGCGATACCCAAAATAGAACCCGGCACGATGTAAGGCATCATGGTGAAGGTATCCAGCAGGTTCGCCACCATCCCTTTGCGTTTGACCGTGGCGTAGGCGATCAGGACGGCGATGAGCGTAATCAGGATAATGGCCGCCATCGCCAGTAAAAACGTATTGGCGATCGCGTCGCCCACCCGGGTGAAGGCGAGGCGGTAGCTGTCCAGCGAATAGCCATCGACGAAAATCTTGCCCGAGGTTTTCAAAAACGACGTATAGGCGACATAGAGCTGCGGCATCATCGCCACCGCCGTAAACAAATAGACATAGAGATGCGCGGCGATATTGCCCAATCCGCGCTTATCCGCGGGGACGATGGGGTTGAGCGCGCTCATGCTATACGATTTGCGGTTAGCGATATATTTCTGCAACAGAAACACCGCCATGGTGAACAGCACCACCACGACGCTGATGGCCGCGGCAAAACCGTCATCTCCGCCGACTTCGCTGATAAACTCATTAAAGATCAGAACCGGCACGGTTCGGTAACCTTCGCCGATCAGCATCGGCGTGCCGAAATCGGCAAAAGCGCGCATAAACACCAGCAGCCCGCCCGCCAGCAGGGTCGGCGTTATCAGCGGCATCAGTACGATCCACATTTTGCGCAGGCCCGTGCAATTCATGCTTTCCGCCGCTTCCAGCAGTGAATGGTCGACGTTTTTTAGCGCGCCCGCGACATACATGAATATCAACGGCGATAGTTGCAGGGTGAGCACCAGCAAAATACCGGAAAAACCGTAAATATCCGGCAGTTCGACGCCCAGATGCCGCTGAAAAAAACGGGTGACGACGCCGCTTCTGCCCAGCAACAGGATCCACGCATAGGCGCCGATAAAGGGCGCGGACATGGACGAGATTAAAATCAGAACCTGAATCGCGCCGCGGCCTTTGATGTTAATCGTGGACATGATCCAGGCCAGCGGGCCGGCCGCCAGAATAGACAGCAGCGTGACGCAGACCGTCACCTTCAGGCTGTTCCACACGGCATTCATATAATAGGCTTTGCCGAAGAATTTGCTGAAATAGGCCAGCGAGAATTCACCGCTGTCGCTGGCGAAAAAACTTTTAACCAAAATGGTAAACAGCGGCAGGGCAAGGAAAATAATGTAGCCGAGAAAAATAAGCAAGGTGATGTAAGTCCAGATATCCCGGCGCTGCGTATTCGCACTCATAAGCGTGTTTCCCTGGTGTAATTTATTTCACCGGCGGCATCGTAGATATTCATCGCCGCGGTATTCACTTTCAGACGCACCTTTTCTCCCGGCGCCATATCGCCGTTGCCGCCGGACTGTTGAATAATCTCGACCCGTCGGCCGTTTTCCAGCTCGATATTCAGATGGGTGTTCAAGCCAAGAAAAATAGCGCTCACCACCGTGCCGCTTAATCCGCTTTCGTCAGTTGAGAAGATAAACTCTTCCGGGCGTACGGACAGTTTGACCTCGGCGCGGCAATTCGGCGCTATGTTCAGGCGCGGCGCGGCAATGCGTTCGGCATAATCGCCGATGCGCAGCAGCGCGTCGCCGTTTTCCCCGACGTTCAGCGTCGCCTCGACAATATTGGTGCGTCCGATAAAGGTGGCGACGAACAGGTTCGCGGGGCGCCGATAAATCTCGCGCGGCGAACCTACCTGTTGAATCACGCCGGATTTCATAACCGCGATGCGATCGGACACCGCCATCGCTTCTTCCTGATCGTGGGTGACATAGACCGTAGTGATCCCCACCTCATGCTGAATGGCCTTGATGGCGTTGCGCATATCGACGCGCAGTTGCGCATCCAGATTGGATAAGGGCTCATCCATCAACAGCACGTCCGGGCGAATCACGATGGCGCGCGCCAGCGCCACGCGCTGCTGCTGCCCGCCGGACAGGTTTTTCGGCATGCGCTCTCTGAAGGATTCGATTTGCACGACTTTCAGTATTTCCCGCACACGATGCTCTCTTTCCGCTTTATCCACCTGTCGGTTGCGCAAGCCGAATTCCACATTTTGCGCCACATTCAGATGGGGAAATATCGCGTAATTCTGGAATACCATCCCGATATTACGTTTACCCGGCGCGACTTGATTCATAACGCGCTCATTAAACGCCAGCTGGCCATCTTCGATGCTATTAAATCCGGCAATCATGCGCAGCAACGTGGTCTTGCCGCAGCCCGACGGCCCTAATAAAGTAAAAAACTCGCCTTCTTTAATATTGAGAGATAATTGGGGAATAATCGTCGTATCGCCATATTTTTTTACGATATTACGGAAAGAGATTGCAACGCTCATATAAATACCCGCTTTACAGATTATACGCGTCATATTTCAAGTTGCATGCATCCTGGCCGAATTTCTGCAACCTGAATATATTTATCGTATATTTAAATGTCGGAGAATATTCCCGACTTGCCGGTGCGATTATTTCCAACCGGCGAGTCGGGTTATTTCATTAATAATGTCTGACTACCGGGTAATACTGGTGAATAATTCGGTATATTTTTCGATAATTTCTTTCTTATGTGCGCTGACATAAGAGATATCTTCTTCAATGGTTTTTATTTCCGTCATCGGCGTCATATATTTTCCGGGCCGTACATCGGCGCGCAGCGGTCGATTGGTCGTTTGCGAGCCAAGCGCTTCCTGGGCTTCTTTGGAGATGATGAAATCGATAAATTTCCTGGCGTTCTCCTCATGCCGGGCGCCTTTGACTATTCCCGCCACGCCATCCAGGAAGACTGCGCCCTCGGTCGGGTAAACCACGCGAACCGGCGCGCCGTCCTTCACGTAGCTGACCGCCGGATCCTCATAGGTCAGCGCGACGGTATACTCGCCGTCGGCTACGCTTTTATGCGCTTTGCTGGAGCTGCCGGCGATTTTACCGTCCAGGTTTTTGATCAAGCCGCCCACATAGTTCCAGCCGGCATCGGAGGTATAATCGTTGCCTTTGGCTTTCAGCATGTTGGTCAACTGATGGAAAGCGGAACTGGAATTGGCAGGGTCCGCCATCGCAATTTTGCCTTTGAGTTGCGGGTTGAGCAGATCCTGATAACTGTCGATTTTAATATCGCCCGCCAGATTGGTATTCACCAGCATAACGCTGCCGTCAGAGACATAGGCGGTCATAATGCCGCTGGCGTTGCGATGGCCAGCGAACAGATATTGATCGTTGGGAGAAACATACTTCTCGAATAGATCGGCATTGGCGGTGAACAGTTCGAAAGCGCCGCCGAACATCACATCCGCGTAGGGTTTGCCTTTCTCTGAACGGATGCGTTTCACCAGTTCGCCGCTGCCGGCTGAAACCAGTTCGACCGTAATACCGGTTTGTTTTTCAAATAACGGAACCAGCGCATTAATCATTGATTCGCTGTTAGGGGTATAGACCACCAGTTTATTCGACCCTTTCGTCGCGTTCTTATCGGAATTTTCGTCTCCGCAGCCAACCAGCACACCGACTAATAACGAGACAATGACCGACCATCTTAACCATTTCATCATTTAATTTTCCCCCTGCCTATTTGGATGACAATTCGATTCTATCAGCCGGGCATTCTTTTAATATCCTAAAATCCGATAACATCGTCCAAAATACGCAACCTATTTCATCATTAACCATAATATCGACTTATATTACCGTGGGAGGCCGCCTTTTATACCGTTGGGGCGTATAAGGGAAATGGCATTCAGATGAACTTTTTCGGCTTGATTAAATTATTTTCAATCTGACTGGCGGGTAATATAATAAATTCCTATGAAATTATCCGCCAACGGTGGTGTTTACACCTTCGGAAGAGAGCGTTATTAAATAGCGTCGCTGCCGGTTATGGGGAACCGATATTTATCGTCAGTATTGGGCTTTCCCTTCTGATAGCGTTTCGCCGCTCGCTGATAGCGCTCCTTGCTCCCTCTCGGTTACTATTGCATCGGTATGGCGCGCCGCAGGCTGAAAGGCATTGCCGCACCGCCCAGGCGCGACGGCGCACGGCATCTTATCCCGGCGTGCGGCGATCTGAGCGGGTGGCGAGCGATGTCGCCGGCGAGATTCATCCCGGAGGTGGCTGGTGCGGGCGACTGCTTTTACGCGCTTACATCTTTCGGACAAAGCGTGTTGATATGTTGGGGCGAGCGTCCCATAGTGCTTACAGATAGTCCTGTAAGGAGAAAAAAGCATGATTGAACATTTCATAGGGAAATATGAGGTCGAACTAAAATTTCGTATCCAGGATATCGCAATATTTCGCGATATCCTCTTTGAGCATCATCCTGAAGCCTTTATTTTCGAAAACAAAGAGCATGACGTTTATTACGACGATGTGAACGGCGGCTTGCAAACACAGGGTATCAGTATGGTGTTGCGGCGGATGGAGCCGTCGGGGATTAAGCTGTGGATCGTCAAGGGGCCGGGGGCGGATCGCTGCGAGGCGGTGAATGTCGAGTCGTTCGAGAAGAGCGACAGCATGCTGCATACGCTGGGCTATAAGGCGATTTATGAGGTTGATAAAACGCGCAGCGTCTATTTTCTGGATATTTTCCATATCACGCTGGATTGTATCGAGTCGCTGGGCCACTTTGTTGAAATATCCGTAATGACGAATGATAAAACGCAATTGAATCTTCTGCGCGAGCAATGCATCGAATGTGCGCTGCGTCTCGGATTGGCAATGGATAATATTGAAACGCATTCCTATCGACAATTGCTGGGTTTTTAATCGCCGGGCTTATCCATTAGCTTTAAGATGCGGGCGTGTCGATGGCTTACATTTCCGCATCTTAAATATCTACCGGTATATACCCGTCATACTTCAAGCCGCCCGCGCGTCGTCATTGTTACTCGCCCCATCCGTTGGGGCCGCCGCCAGCGGCGTTCAACTCTGCTCCCGGCAGATTTGTCCGTCGCTCCAATTACTGACTTAAGTAAGCCCATCGGGATTGATGAGAGACATTTCGTCTCTCACCCCAGGCCGGTCACATTCGTTCCCGACGCATTGATCCTTCTCTTGCCGCATGATTCTGCCTGATGTCCTCGCCTCTTCAAGGCCAGCGCAAGCGCTGTGCAAAAAACGCTTTCGGCGTTTTTATCCGGCGACGCAAATTATTTTAGGGGGATAAATATATTTACTTTGTGTTTTTTATGTTTTTTTAATGTTAAATTTAAATCCCGCGCAACGCTTTTTTAGCTTATTTTTATCACCCGTTTATCTTTATATTCCGCCGGCGGTAATCTTGACTAAACGTGCGCCTCCTTATTCCGCAAGAGATGAATAAACGCGGTTAAATATATAATTCAAAAAAAATTCTAAATATATGATCAAGTTAAAATTTTCGCATGAAAATGAGAGTAGGATTTAGGGCGATACGGTTTGTTCGCGATCGCAGAATGATTAATTTTCTGTAAGTATCAGACCGTATCTGACAAAGATTGAATTCTGTAATAGGCACGATCGTTTGGAATTCCGCGGGGTAAGAATTCTTTTTGTCAATGAGTATATCCGTCGTTACATGACATCAGGAAGATTCGCGATATTTTCTGCGGTAAAAAGAGAATGAAACTTATTCCCTTAATGGGATTTCGTATTGGAAATAACAAAATATAGGTTCTATATCATGAAGAAAAAAGTCCTGCTATTGAGCGCGCTGGCGTTAGTTCTCTCCTCAGCAGTTCGCGGTGAAACTACTGATTTAGTCATTATTGGCGCGGGCGGGGCCGGGATGTCGGCCGCCATTGAAGCGCATAATCAGGGCGCCAAAGTGATATTGCTGGAAAAAATGCCTTTTGCCGGCGGCAACACCGCCCGCGCGGAGTCCGGATTGAACGCGGCGGGTACGGATCTGCAAAAAGCCAGAGGCATTAAGGATAGTCCCGAGATGTTCTATGAAGACACCATGAAAGGCGGGAAAAATATTAATAATCCGGAAGTGGTAAGAACGCTGACGGAGCATGCGAAAGACTCCGTCGTCTTCCTGAAAGAGAACGGCGCCGACCTGGCGGATCTGACGCGTACCGGCGGTTCGCGCGTTGACCGTACTCACCGTCCCGCCGGCGGGGTGCCCGCAGGCAGCTTTATCGCCACCGCATTGATCAAAAAAGTGAAAGCGCTGGATATCGATCTCCGCACCAATACTCCGGTGATCGAAATCATCCAAAATGACAAGGGCGCGGTCACGGGCGTTAAGGCCAAAGGAAAAGACGGCAAAGAGTACACCATCGACGCCAAGAAAGTGATGATCGCGTCGGGCGGCTTTGGCGCCAACTTCGACATGATTAAACAATACGATCCGAAGCTGGAAGGCTTTAAAACCACCAACGCGCCGGGCACCCAGGGCGACGGCATCAAGATGGCCACCAAGCTGAACGCCAAACTGGTGGATATGAAATATATCCAGATTCACCCTTCAACCGTTCCCGGCAAAGGCATCCTGATCGGTGAAGCGGTGCGCGGCGACGGCGCGATTATGGTCAATGAAAACGGCAAGCGTTTTGTCAACGAACTGCAAACCCGCGATGTGGTTTCACAAAGCATCCTCAAACAGCCCGGTTCGCACGCCTATCTGATTTTCAATGACGATCTGGTTAAGCAAAACCAGGCAATCCAATCCTACGCTAAACAGAAACTGGTCTCTGAAGGCAATACGCTTGACGATCTGGCCAAAATCATCAAGGTTGACGGCAAACAGCTGACGCAGACGGTCAGCGACTACGGCAGCGCGGTCAAGGCCAAGAAAGACGATGAGTTCAGCCGCGAAAGCAGGAAGCTGGCTCTGGATAGCGGCAAGTATTACGCCATTGAAATCACGCCAAGTATTCACTACACCATGGGCGGGATCGCCATCAACAACAAGGCTCAGGTCGTGGACGTCAATGGCAAGGTGATTCCTAACCTGTTCGCAGCCGGAGGCACCGTCGGCGGCGTGCATGGCGCTAACCGTCTGGGCGGCAACTCGCTGGCTGATATCGTTACCTACGGCCGCATCGGCGCCGATGAAGCGGTGAAAGAGATAAAAGCGGGTCAATAACCGGCGATAACGCTCGATGTAAGGGGGATAATACGGCAATGAGGTTCCGCAGAGAACCGACGCCATGAGGGTTTTGCGTCTCTTTATCTGTAAGACGGTATGAGATAAATGGGCGGGAGGCTTATCTCCTTAGTAGTTCGAGCGGCAGGTTGGCGGCTTTGCCGCAAGGCCCACGGATGGGCCGAGCCGCACAGTCGACGCGCCTGCGGCTGGAAGTATGACGGAAGAGCTACCCGATAGTGATAATAACCGGCAGCGCTTTTTACGCGGTTACAGAACAGTGAGCGTTCTGGATGTATTAATGCGGCGTCCAATATATTCGTCATATTGAAGTATGGCGGCTATAGAGTCATTTATTATGAAAAAACAAATTTTATTATTAAGCGCGTTGGCATTGGCCTTTTCCTCCGCTGTTCGCAGTGAAACCACCGATTTGGTGATTATCGGCGCGGGGGGAGGTGGGATGTCGGCGGCTATTGAAGCGCACAACCAGGGTGCCAAAGTGATATTGCTGGAAAAAATGTCTTTTGCCGGGGGCAATACGGCCCGGGCGGAAGGGGGGCTGAATGCCGCGGGTACGGAGTATCAGAAAGCCAAGGGCATTAAGGATAGCCCGGAGCTTTTCTACCAGGACACCATGAAAGGCGGCAAGCAGAAAAACAATCCTGAACTGGTGAAAACGTTATCCGAACAGGCGAAGAATTCGATCCTGTTTCTGAAGGAAAACGGCGCGGAACTGGCGGAGGTCAGCCGCGCGGGGGGCGCCAGCGTTGACCGTATTCACCGTCCGGTGGGCGGCCAACCGGCCGGCAGCTTTATTGCCGTCGCGCTGCTAAAAAAAATTAAGGCGTTAGATATCGATCTGCGCACCAATACGTCCGCAACGGAAATTCTGCAAAACGATAAAGGCGCGGTAACCGGGGTGAAGGCCAAGGGCAAAGACGGCAAGGAATTCACCATCGACGCCAAGAAGGTGATGATTACCGCCGGCGGTTTCGGCGCCAATTTCGCCATGATCAAGGAGTACGATCCGAGACTGGTGGACTTTAAAACCACCAACGCGCCCGGCGCTCAGGGGGAAGGGATCAAAATGGCGCAGAAGCTGAACGCCAAGCTGGTCGACATGGAATATATTCAAATCCATCCCACCACGGTTCCCGGTCAAGGGATCCTGATTTCCGAAGGCGTGCGCGGGGACGGCGCTATTTTGGTCAATGAACAGGGGAAACGCTTCACCAACGAGCTATTAACCCGCGACGTCGTTTCGCAAAACATTCTGAAACAGCCGGGCAAGCACGCATTCGTGATTTTTAACGATGCCCTGGTTAAACAGAACCACACGGTTGAAACCTACTTTAAACAGAAGCTGGTCGCCGAAGGCAATACGGTCGAGGAGTTGGCTAAAGCGATAAATATTGACGGAAAACAACTGGCGCAGACCGTTAGCGCCTATAGTGGCTACGTCAAAGATAAAAAAGACGCTGAGTTTGGCCGTGAAAGCCTGAAGCTGTCTCTGGATAGCGGCAAGTATTATGCCATTGAAGTAACGCCGGGCATCCATCATACGATGGGCGGCATTGCGATTAACACCAAGGCTCAGGTGCTGGACGTGAACGGCAAGGTGATCCCGAATCTGTTCGCCGCCGGCGAAGTCGCAGGCGGGGTGCATGGCGCCAACCGCTTAGGGGGCAACTCGCTGGCCGATATCGTCACCTATGGCCGCATCGGCGCCGATGAGGCGGTAAAAGAGATAAAAGCGGGCAAATAAATCAGAGGGCTTGATCTCAAAATCCATCCTGGCTCGTTGTTCAGGATGGATGAGTGGCTATATTGGTTCCAGCAACAAATTTACTGCTTGTCGTGATTTTTGATGAGCGTTTCATGTGTAATTAACTTATGGGAAAGTTATGAAAAAATTCATTCCGGCCGTACTGGCCACGTTGGCTCTGTCGTTTTCTTTTGCCGCCGCCGCCGAGTATAAAGATGGCACCTATACGGGCAAAGCGCCGGGCAAAGAAGGGGAAGTGGAAGTTTCCGTCACGGTCGAAGGCGGGAAAATTACTAATGCCGAAGTCGTTAAGCATGAAGACACTGAAGCGCTGATGATGGGCGTTATTGACAACGTGGTGCCGGAGCTGATCGAAACTCAGGATCCTGACCAGGTGGATGCGGTAACGGGAGCCACAATGTCGAGTCATGGGGTGATTAACGCCGTTAAACAGGCGCTTGAACAGGCAAAAAAATAATCGGTTATACCCTAAACAATTCGAGTCGCAGGACAAAAACGCCCAAAGCGTTTCTTGAACAGCGCTTGCGCTGACCCCAACGGGGCGGGCTCTATGGATGGCGCGGACACGCAGGCGGCTTGAAGTATGACGGGAGAGCATCAGCTGCTCGTCGCGCCGGTCTGCGATGGCCTATTAATCGCAGACCGGCTATTCCCCTTTCTCATACCGTAATACTAGCGTCCGGCCATCTCCATCAGCCAGCGGCGGAATGCCGCGACAGGCGGCTGTTCCAGCGCGATCGCCGGATAAACCAGGTAATAAGCCAGCGCGCTCTCCACGCCCTGTGCAAAGAGCGCAACCAATTCCCCTTCCTCTATCGCCGGGAGCGCGAACGCCCGCCTGACCAGCGCGACGCCCAATCCCGCTTTCGCCGCATCGACCGCGCCATTGCTGTCGGTAAATACCGGACCGGCCTGGCTTATTGACGGGTCCGCGCCTGCGGCCTCCAGCCATAATCGCCAGTCATGGCGATGTTCATCATGCAGCAGCGTGCAGCGGCGTAAATCCGCCGGCGTGGCGAACGGTCCCGCCTTTTTTATCAGCCGGGGATGACAAACGGGGATCAGCGCATCGTCAATCAATCGCTCGCTGAGTAAACCGGGGTAATCGCCCAGGCCGTGACGCACGGCCAAATCAATACCGTCGCGCGCGAAGTCCCGGGTGAGGTTGGACGGGCTCAAGCGAACGTCGATGCGCGGGTGGCACCGTTCAAAATCGCTCAGCCGGGGGATCAGCCACTGGACGGCGAACGTCGGCGTACAACTGAGGGTCAACACCGGACTCTGTGCGTGCGTCTTCAGCTTCAGCGTCGCTTCGCGGATGAGTCGGAACGCGTCGCGCAGGCTTGAAAAATAGGCTTCCCCCTGCGGCGTCAGCGCCAGGGCGCGTGTTTTACGGATGAAAAGCGCGACGCCCAACGTCTCTTCAAGCTCGCGGATTTGCAAACTTACGGCGCCGGGCGTCACGTTCAGCTCATCCGCCGCCGCGGTCATGCTCAGGTGGCGGGCGGCGGACTCGAACATCTGGAGCCCGCGCAATGAAGGAAATGCTGCGCTCATGGTTTAGAAAACCTCAATAAAACGGTGAAAAACTCTCGTTTGTCCGCACTTAAACGCCGCGTAATTATAGGCATCGTCAAGCGAAGTTATCACGATACCCAAAATAGTTCGAGCTGCGGAGAGGCGGCGGAGCAGGGAATTGCCAAGCGCTTAAATAACTAACTGACTGGGATAAAAGATAAACCTTCCTGGTCGGATTTGAACGCCGCTTGCGACGCCCCGCAGGCGCGAGGCGCGGATGGGCCGAGTCGCCAAGCCAACGCCGATGTGACTTGAAGGGTGACGGGGATAAACGGTTTAGTTCATCTAATGGTAAAACAAAGAGGGAAGATGATGAATACGGTAAAATCCATGGGAATGGCGCAATGGGGGCAGCTTGTCGCGCTGTCGCTGCTGTGGGGCGGCTCGTTCTTTTTTACCGGCGTGGCGGTCAAGCAGCTTCCGCCGTTCACGCTGGTTAATCTGCGCGTCCTGCTGGCGGCGCTGATACTGCTGCTGATCCTGCGCATCAGCCGTCAATCCTTGCCCGGCGACTGGCGTCTGTGGATGGCGTTATGTGGCATGGGGCTGCTGAACAATGCCGTTCCATTTTCGCTGATTGTCTGGGGGCAGACGCATATCGCCAGCGGCATGGCCGCCATACTGAACGCCACTACGCCGTTTTTTACGCTGCTGGCGGCGCACTGGATGACCGCGGATGAAAAGCTGAACCGCCGCAAGCTGGCGGGCGTACTTATCGGCTTCGCCGGCGTGGTGGTGATGATGGGCGGCGTTAACCACGCGCCGGCGTCGCTGACCGGACAGCTGGCCATCCTACTGGCGGCGCTCTGTTATGCCTTTGCCGGGCTGTACGGACGCCGTTTCGCCCGGATGGGGATGAGTCCGCTGGCGACGGCGACGGGGCAGGTATGCGCATCGGCGGTGATGCTAGCGCCGCTGACGCTATACGTCGATCGTCCCTGGCGCCTTCCTTTTCCCGATATCCCGGTTTGGGGCGCGACGCTGGGGCTGGCGATGCTGTCCACCGCGCTGGCCTACGTCATTTTCTTTCGCCTGCTGGCGCGCGTCGGGGCGCTGAATCTTATGCTGGTGACCTTCCTTATTCCAGTTAGCGCTATCTTGCTCGGCGCGCTCTTTTTGCAGGAGAGGATAACGTCGTCGATGCTGGCGGGGATGGCGGCTATTTTTATCGGGCTGATCGCGGTTGACGGCCGTTTGCTGGCCCGCCTGCGGAAGTAGGGCTATGGCGCGGTTTCTCTTGCGCCTGGCCGGCCGCGGTTTAATGATTTCGGTCGGTAGATGGCGCAGTCCTGATTGTGCGCGCAGGCGGCGGGGAGTAACATCCCAGGCGATGTTTCAACGTAGAGTCTATGAATATTATGGAAAATTATCTGATTACCGTGCGCCATACGCCCTCCTGGGTATGGATTTTATTGGCTTACCTGATTTATGCCGGCATAAAAGCCCTTCAGCCAAGACGGCAATCGCTGCGGCGTCTGCTGGTGCTGCCGATCGTTTTTCTCTGCTGGGGCGCGTCCTCGATATTACATACGCTGGCGCTGCGCGAGATCGCCGTCGCCGGCTTTTTGCTGGCATTGATCGTTGGGCTGTGCCTGGGGTGGATGCTGGGGAAAAACGCGGGCGTTTACCGGGCCGATACCCGGAGCTTCGAGCGTACCGGCTCGTCGGTGCCGCTGGTGTTAATGCTGTTGACCTTCTGCCTGCGCTTCTACTTTACCGCCCGGCTGGCATGGTTTCCCGAGCTGGCCGACGACGCTATTTTCTGCGCGCTGTCTGGCGCCGTTGGCGGCATTACCGGCGGGATATTCAGCGGTATCGCCCTTCGTCTGTTGAGTCTGATGCGCGCTCCCCATACCGCCTCCCGCTAATCGCGACGCCGCGCCTGTTAAACTTTGTCACAAAGCTTTTTCCGTTATGCGAGTGCGCGGCGATAGCCGGTAAATTATAATGCGCCTGCCTATTTATTTCATTTAACAGAATACTGTTTAATTTATTGAATAATGATTAAAAAAAATAAAATCTCTTTACTTGGTATGCTGTTGCTGTCGACCAATATGTTGGCGACTCCGCCGGTTATGGGGAAAACTCCCGTCGTATCAACGGCCGCCGCGCATCAGGAGATCGCCTCCGGCAGTGCGATGGTGGTGGATTTGCGCGACGATCGCACGCTTTATTCCAGCAATCCGGATGTGGTCGTGCCCATTGCCTCCGTGACCAAGCTAATGACGGCGTTGGTTGTGCTGGACGCCAATCTGCCGCTGGACGAGGTTATCTCCGTCGACATCAGTCATACGCAGGAAATGAAAGGGGTTTATTCGCGCGTGCGGCTCAATAGCGAGATCAGCCGCCGCGATATGCTGTTGCTGGCGCTGATGTCATCGGAAAACCGCGCCGCCGCCAGTCTTGCCCACCATTATCCCGGCGGTTATCAGGCATTTATCGCCGCCATGAACGCCAAGGCCCGCGCGCTGGGAATGACGCATACACGCTATGTCGAGCCGACCGGACTCTCTATCAATAACGTGTCGACGGCGCGCGATCTCACGAAGTTGCTCATTGCCAGCAAGCACTACCCTTTGCTCAGCCAACTGAGCACCACGCAGGAGAAAACGGTAACCTTTTCCCATCCGACCTATAGCCTGCCGTTTCGTAACACCAACCATCTGATCGGCAAGTCGGATTGGAATATTCAATTGACCAAAACAGGGTTTACCAATCAGGCCGGCCATTGTCTGGTGATGCGCACCGTGATTAATCAGCGCCCGGTGGCGCTGGTGGTGCTGGACGCCTTTGGCAAATACACGCATTTCGCCGATGCCAACCGCCTGAGAAAATGGCTTGAAACCGGTAAAATCAGCGACGTGCCCGCCGTGGCGTTAAGCTATAAAAAACAGAAGGCGCTGGCTTCGCGTCAGCCGCAATCCCTGGCGAGCGCGCAGACGGAGTAGTCAATGGCTGCCCCGCGGGCTATACGGCTCCGATTGCTCCCCGGCTTTCCGCCATCCGCCGCATAGCCGGGCCGGCATTCGGGGCGCGCGGGGCGGCGGCATAACGGGCGCCGGAGGCGAACAGCGTCCGTTATGGCCTAAGCGCGAACGCGTAAATCCTCAATCACCTCACCGGCTGCAAACACATCCTTTTCGTGCTCGCTATCGATCCAGGGTTCCGCCAGCGCCTGTTCCAGCCAGCTTTGCATGGCCGGCTGCGACAGCATATGCCGGCAGTAGGCGGCCGCCTCCGGCGCGACGGGCAATTGGTAGGTTCGGATACGGAACACCACCGGCGCAAAGAACGCATCCGCCGCGGAAAACGCGCCGCCGGCGAGAAACGGGCCGCCGAAACGGGTTAACCCGTCGCGCCACAGCGCGTTGATGCGCGTTAAATCGTTATTCAAGGACGGGGAGATCTCTTTTATATCGACCTTCACGCCGCAGCTCATCGGACACTGGCTGCGCAGGGCGTTAAAGCCGGAGTGCATCTCCGCCGCGGCGCAGCGCGCCCAGGCGCGCGTTTTGCCGTCGGCGGGCCATACCGCCGGATGCCGTTCTCCGAGGTATTCGGTTATCGCCAACGAGTCCCATACGGTGGTGTCGCCATCAATCAGGCAAGGCACTTTCGCGGAAGGCGAAAACGCCTTAAACGCCGGATTGGCGCCGGAGGAGGTGAAGGTCACCAGTTTTTCCTCAAACGGAATGGCGAGCGTTTTTAGCAAAATCCATGGGCGCAGCGACCAGGATGAGTAGTTTTTATTGGCGATATACAGTTGATACATATCTTATGATCCCTATGTCGACGAGATATGATCATTAGCACGAAAAATACCGTAGATCACCCTTATAGACGGAATTTCCGCGGCCGCCGTTCGGCGTCATCCTGAAGCCTGCGGAGCCCGGGCGGGAAGAATGTCTGTTCTGCGCAATGCGTCGCACTATTTTTGCAGTTTTTATTAAATGAATCGTAAACAAATACACTATTATTACGCGCTGCGTATACCCAAAATAATTCGAGTTGCAGGACAAAAACGCCAAGGCGTTTTTGAACGCCGCTTGCGGCGGCCCCAACGGGGCGAGCTCCATGGAGGGAGCGAGTAACAAAGCCAACGCACCTGCAGCTTGAAGTATGAAGGGGATATTCGAGTATGTTGGCGCTGTAGGTGAATGGTTTTTCACCATGCCGGTTTTCATGGCGCATTGGCTGACTTATTTTTTCAAACCTGTCTTGTGCCTCAGCGATCTCTCCTGATGCCGGGATTGATAGGGTCTGTATAAAAGAATGAAATGGCTTACTTCACTGACTATCGCAATGGGACTTGCCTGTAATCCGCTATTTGCCCAGGAAATCACGTCCGCCCCCGCTTCCGTTACGCTGTCACACCAACAGCGAGATGCGTTTGTCTCTGATTTAATGAGAAAAATGACGCTCAATGAAAAAATCGGCCAGCTCAGGTTAATCAGCGTCGGAGCGGACAATCCGAAAGAGGCCATTCGCGAAATGATCCGCAATGGTCAGGTCGGGGCGATCTTTAATACGGTCACGCGGCCGGATATCCGCGCGATGCAGGATCAGGTTATGCAGCTTAGCCGCCTGAAAATTCCCCTGTTTTTCGCTTACGACGTGGTGCACGGCCAGCGTACGATTTTCCCTATCGCGCTGGGGCTGGCCTCCAGTTGGGATCTGGACGCCATCGCGCTGAGCGGACGCATTTCCGCCTACGAGGCCACGGAAGACGGCTTAAACATGACCTGGGCGCCGATGGTCGATATCACCCGCGATCCCCGCTGGGGACGGGTGTCGGAAGGCTTTGGGGAGGATACCTGGCTAACCAGTAAAATAGCCGGCGTGATGGTCAAGGCGTTTCAGGGCGATGACGCGACGGCGCGCCATTCATTGATGACCAGCGTCAAGCACTACGCGCTGTATGGCGCGGTCGAAGGCGGCCGGGATTACAACACGGTGGATATGAGCCCTCAGCGTATGTTTCAGGACTATTTGCCGCCGTATAAAGCGGCTATTGACGCCGGCAGCGGTGGCGTGATGGTGGCGCTGAACTCCATCAACGGCACGCCGGCCACCGCCGACAGCTGGCTGCTGAAGGATATTCTGCGCGAGCGCTGGAAATTTTCCGGCATCACCATTACCGATCACGGCGCGATTAAAGAGCTGATTAAACACGGCGTGGCGAGCGATCCGCGCGACGCCTCGCGTTTGGCGTTGAAATCCGGCATCGCCATGAGCATGAGCGATGAGTATTTCATGCGCTATTTGCCCGATCTGGTCAAAAGCGGCGCGGTCGGCGAGCAGGATATTGATGAAGCCTGCCGTCAGGTGCTGAACGTTAAATACGAGATGGGGCTGTTTCAGGATCCCTATCGCCATCTGGGGCCGGCGGGCTCCGACCCCGCCGATACCAATGCGGAAAGCCGTTTGCATCGCCTGGAAGCGCGCGACGTGGCGCGCAAAAGCCTGGTGCTGCTGAAAAACCGGCTGCAAACGCTGCCCTTGAAGAAACAGGGGACGATCGCCGTTGTCGGGCCGCTGGCCGACAGCAAACGCGATACCATGGGGAGTTGGTCCGCGGCGGGCGTCGTCGGGCAGACGATTACGGTTTATCAGGGCATTAAAAATGCGGCGGGCGGCAAAGCCAATATTCTGTACGCCAAAGGCGCCAACGTCAGCAACCATCAGGGCATTATCGATTTCCTGAATCTGTATGAGAATGCGGTGCAGGTGGATAAGCGCGCGCCGCAGGTGATGATTGACGAAGCGGTACGGGCGGCGAAACAGGCCGACGTCGTCGTAGCGGTGGTGGGCGAGGCGGCGGGAATGGCGCACGAAGCCTCCAGCCGCGCCAATATCGACCTGCCGCAAAGCCAAAAGGCGCTGATCGCCGCGCTGAAGGCCACCGGCAAACCGCTGGTACTGGTGTTGATGAACGGCCGCCCCCTGGCGCTGGTACGGGAGGATCAACAGGCGGACGCTCTGCTGGAGACCTGGTTCAGCGGAACCGAAGGCGGCAATGCGATCGCCGACGTTCTGTTCGGCGACTATAATCCGTCGGGCAAACTGCCGATGTCTTTCCCGCGCTCCGTTGGGCAGATTCCTATTTATTACAACCATTTGCCGTCAGGACGACCCTATACGCCGGAGAATCCGGGCAAATACACCTCGCACTACTACGATGAGGCGAACGGCCCGCTCTATCCGTTCGGTTATGGCCTGAGCTATACCACCTTCAGCGTATCGGATGTGCGTTTGTCCAGCCGGACGATGAAGCGCAACGGCGCCGTAACGGCCAGTGTAACGGTGAAAAATACCGGCGAACGGGCGGGCGAAACCGTGGTGCAGCTCTATCTGCACGACGTGGTGGCGTCTATCAGCCGTCCGGTGAAGGAGCTGCGCGGCTTCCAGAAAGTGATGCTGCAGCCTGGCGAATCGCGTACCCTCAGCTTCCTTATCGAACAGGATGCGTTGAAGTTCTACAACGCCCGTATGCAGCAGGTGGTGGAGCCCGGCGAGTACCAGGTGTTTATCGGTCTGGATTCGCAGCGTGTCAAAAGCCAAAGCTTCACTTTGTTATAGGCGCCGTTATAGGCGCCGTCTTCGCGCGCGTTGGTTTCCCTCATGGCCGGCCCTGCGGGGCCGTTGCCCGTGACGCGCCGGCGCGCGCCGATGTCCCCATAACCAAAGGAGATGCCGTGACTGACGTGATTCTGGTTGATGAAAACGACAGGCCGACGGGCACTATGGAAAAGCTGGCGGCGCACGAGAAAGGCGTATTGCACCGCGCCGTCACCGTGTATATCTTCAACTCCCGGCGGCAACTGCTGCTGCAGCAGCGCGCCGAGGGGAAATACCACTGCGGGGGGTTATGGAGCAACACCTGCTGCGGCCATCCGCTTCCCGGAGAGGAGACGCCTGAGGCCGCGCGCCGCCGTTTGTATCAGGAGATGGGGCTGCGCTGTCCGCTGACGCCGATGTTTACCCTGACCTACCGCCTGCCGCTGGAAAATGGCTTAATCGAGCATGAAGTGGGGCATGTCTATTTCGGTCTTACCGACGATCAGCCTCAGGCCGATCCTGAAGAGGCCGCCGGGTTTCAATATCTGTCGCTGCAGCAGATCGGCCGGCGGATAGCCGCGGCGCCGCAGGCGTTCACCCCCTGGTTCCGCCTGACGTTTGCGCGCATTCCCGCTTACTGGTCGCAATTTTATGCCCGGCGGCGCAGAGGCGGATAAAGATTAGCCGCCGCGCACGATGATGATGTATCCCACCAGCATGACGCCGCCGATCCCGCCAAGCGCACACAGGGCGAACAGGGCGATCATTCCCGCTTTTCCTAAGTTCATCAGGTATCCTTTTGTTGGTTCTCGCGGATGATATCCGCCAAATAATTCGAGCCGCAGGACAAAAACGTCTGGAACGTTTTTGCACAGCGCTTGCGCTGGCCCGTTAGGGCGAGTCTCAGGGATGAGACGAGTATTCCGTCACCGGTGGCCCGAACAGCGGGCGCGTGCGCTGATAACCAAATGATTTAACAATGGTTATCACGCACGAAACCTTCGCGGTACTGACAGAAATTCTTCCCCGAATTTGTGTGGACGCCTCCGTCCGCAGGGAAGAACGCCAAAGCCGACGCGCGTGCAACTTGCGGCACGACGAGTATAAAGCCTTCAGCGCTGAAACAGGAGGAGTAAACCAAACAATATCAATACGGCGCCGGCGGCGCGTTCGATCGGGTTCAGGTAGCGCTGAAGCCGCCGCTGTATGCGCGGCAGCGCGATCAGCGTCGCCATCAGCAGATCCCAGACGAGAACCATGGAAAACATCCAAACGCCGCTGGCGGCCTGCTGAACGACGGTGACATGCTGACCGAGAATACCGGCCATCAGGCTGATATAAAACAGTATGTTTTTGGGATTCAGCAGGGCGGAACCCAGCCCGAGCAGAATCTGCCGGATAACGCCGGGGCGGGCGTCCGCCTGACGCGCGGGCGTTAGCGTATGGGCGGCGCGGCTGTTCAGCAGCTGATAGCCGATCCACAGCAGATAACAGGCGCCGCTTATTTCAATCAGGGTAAAGAGCCGCGGCGCATGCTGGATGCCGGCCCAGCCGACGATCGCCAGGAGAATATAGACGCCGTTTCCCAGGGCGATGCCCAGGCAAATTCCGGCGCTGCCCCGCAGGCGGTAGCGAACCGCATAGGCGGCGAGCAGGAAAAAATCCGGACCGGGACTCAGTAAGGCGACGAAGTGAGCCAACGCCAGCGCGGGGAAATTATCGGGAAAAAGGGAACTGATATGCATCATGCCGGGCCTCGAAGAGTGATCGAGGCCAGTCTAGTCATTCGATATCGCTATTTATTGTCAAATATTGATCGCGCCTGGCGATATTGTCCCGGCGTCGCCGCCGTATATTGCACGAAGATTTTATGGAAGTGGCTCTGATCGCAAAAACCGCTTTGATAGCCCGCATCGGCCAGCGGCACGCCTGTTTTCAGTAAGGATTTGGCGTATTCCACTCGCGCGTTATTGAGAAACGCCATCGGGGTAATGCCGGTATGGCGCCGAAAATGCCGCACGATGGTTTCTCGCCGCAGGTTTAGCTCTTCGGCCAGCGTTTCCAGCGACGGCGCCGCCTGCAGGTGGGCCAGCAAGCGCTGGCGGACATGGCGCGCGGTTAACTGCGCCAGCGCCTTTGATTCCGGCGGCCGGTCGGCTGGCCGAAGCGGAACGCAGTATTGCAGCAGTATCGGCGTTATCAGGTCGTTCAGCGCTTGCCGGGCGGCGGCGATATCGCCCTGATGCAACAGCGTCATCAGACGCCGATAGGCGGCAAACAGCGCCGGGCTGCGCAGCGTGACGCGGCGACAGCGCAGCGCGGCGACGGGATAGCCGCATAGCGCGGAGAGTTTTTGCAAGCACCAGTCGGTATCCAAGTACAGCATATGGTAGCTGCGGGTCTGTCCGGGAAAGGGATTACAGCTGTGGGGCTGCTGCGGATCGATAAAAACCAGATCGCCCGCCTGCAACCGATGTTTTTCCCCACGGTAGCGGCAGAGCGTTGAGCCCTGCTCGATGGCGCCGATGGAGAACTGCGCATGGCTATGCGTTTTGTAGCCCTGGGCGCTATGCCAGGTCGAGCGGCTTTCAAGGTAGGGAAGCTGCGGGGAAAACCAGTAAGATTGTTTGACCGTATGCACGGATGACATATTCTCTTTTCATCTCTCAGATTGCGGCTGTCGCGGCGGCATGAAACGCCCGGCGGCGGACGAAAAACAGACTTACCCTAACCGGCGGCTGCGCTTTTGTCGAGCGCGGCGTGGCGGCGATAGCGGCTGACGTCGCCGCCGGTCTGTGGGACAATGGCCGTCAGATTGACTGAATACAGAGAATGCATGACGCTGTCCCCCGCAATAAAGCAGCAGATCGGCCGATGGTATAAGGCTCTGCAACAACAGATCCCGGATTTTATTCCTCGCATACCGCAGCGGCAGATGATCGCCGAAGTGGCGAAAACGCTGGCGGGCGATTATCCGCGCCACTTAGCCATAGAAGCGCCTACCGGCGTGGGAAAAACGCTCTCCTATCTGATCCCCGGCATCGCGGTTGGGCGGGCGGAAGAGAAAACGCTGGTTGTCAGCACGGCCAACGTGGCGCTGCAGGATCAGATTTTCAACAAGGATTTACCGCTGCTGCGGGCGTTTATTCCCGAACTGACATTCACCGCCGCGTTTGGCCGCGGGCGTTATGTCTGCCCGCGTAACCTGGCGCTGCTGGCGACGGACGCCGATGCGCAGGGGGATTTGCCCCTGTTTCTGGGCGATGAGCTGGCTCCCTCCAGCCGGGAGGAGCAGAAAAAATGCGCGCAGATCGAAAAGGCTTTACAAAGCCACGCCTGGGACGGCCTGCGCGATCGCTATCAGGAGTCCATTGACGATAGCCTGTGGCGCAAGCTCAGCACCGATAAAGCCAACTGCCTGGGGCATAATTGCCGCTATTTCCGCGAATGCCCGTTCTTCGTCGCCCGGCGGGAAATTGAACATGCCGACGTGGTGGTCACCAATCACGCTCTGGTGATGGCGGCGATGGAAAATGAATCGGTATTGCCCAACCCTAAAGATCTGCTGCTGGTGCTGGACGAAGGCCACCACATTCCCGATGTCGCCCGCGACACCCTGGAAATGTCCGGCGACATTACGCCTGATGCGATAAGTTCGCAGTTGGAACAGGTGGTGCAGCAAATCGGGCTGTGCATGTCCCAGTTCGCGCCGAAATCGCCGCCGCGCCTGGCGCACGGCGAACGCTTAACCCGCCACTGCGAAGAGATGCGGGAGCTGGCGCTGTCGTTCGCGCAGCGCTGCGCATGTTTTTTACCGCCAGACGGCGGTGACGCCGAGTACCGTTTCCCGATGGGGAAAATGCCGGACGACATGCGCGAAAGCTGTGTCCGGCTCTTCAAGCTGACCGACGGTTTGCGCGCGCTGACGGAGTTTATGCTCAACGATCTCGGCGAGAAAACGGGCAAACACGATGTGGCGCGTTTACACCACGCGCTGCTGAAAATGAGCCGGCTTCTGGGGTATCTGGAGGCGTTGAGCAAACTGTGGCGGCTGGCGGCGATGGAGAAATCGTCCAATGCGCCGGTGTCCAAATGGCTGACCCGCGATGTCCGCGAGGGGCAGGCGCGTCTCTTTTTTCACTGCGCCGGCATCCGGGTGTGCGATCAACTGGAAAAGTTATTGTGGAATAATGTGTCGCATGTGGTGGTGACGTCGGCGACGCTGCGCTCGCTGAACAGTTTTTCGCGTTTGCAGGAGCTCTCCGGTCTGACTGAGAGCGCCGGGGATCGCTTCCTGGCGCTGAGTTCGCCGTTTAACCACCGCGAGCAGGGGCGTCTGGTGATCCCGAAAATGCGTTATGAGCCGTTGATGGAAAACGAGGCGCGGCATATTGCCGAGATGGCGCGTTTTTTCCGCGCGGAGCTGCGGCAGGGGAAGCATCGCGGCCTGCTGATGCTGTTCGCCAGCCAGCGGGCGATGCAGCTTTTTCTGACGCAGGTCGCCGATCTGCGGCTGATGCTGCTGGTGCAGGGCGACAAACCGCGCTATCGGCTGGTGGAGCTGCACCGCGAGCGGGTGCGTCAGGGGCAGACCAGCGTACTGATCGGTCTGCAATCCTTTGCCGAAGGGCTGGATTTGAAAGGGGATTTGCTGTCCCAGGTGCATATCCATAAAATCGCCTTCCCGCCGATTGACAGCCCGGTCATCCTGACGGAAAGCGAGTGGTTGAAAAGCCTTAAGCGTCATCCGTTTGTGGTGCAGAGCCTGCCCAGCGCGTCGTTTAATCTCATTCAGCAGGTCGGCCGTCTGATTCGCAGCCACGACTGTTTCGGCGAAATCATTATTTACGATCGCCGCCTGTTGACCAAGGGCTATGGCGCCCGGCTGCTCGCCGCCTTGCCGGTTTTCCCGATTGAAGAACGGGTGATGCCGCAGGGTGAGTAACGCCCTGCCGTTATCGGTGCTTTCGCGCCGTCGCTGCTATCTTGACATTACCGTTTTTACGTTACTGCGCCGCGGGAAAAACATGTTATTTTCGCAGACTGTGCTATCAATGATCCCCGGGACGTTTCACCGGTATCGTCCGGGCATATCGCGGTTAATGAGGGCCAGCATGGATTACAGCAAAATAATTAAAGAAGTCGGACGCGGTAAGAATCATGCCCGCGACCTGGATCAGGAAACCGCTTATCAACTGTATCGCCTGATGCTGAATGGCGACGTGCCGGATCTTGAACTGGGGGGAGTGCTGATAGCCCTGCGCATCAAGGGCGAAGCCGAGCCGGAAATGCGCGGTTTTTATCAGGCGATGGATGAGCGGGTTCTGCGCCTGCGGCCGCCGTCCCAGGGGCCGATGCCGATAGTGATCCCCAGCTATAACGGCGCCAGGAAACAGGCCAATTTGACGCCGCTGTTAGCGCTGCTGCTGGCGAAGCTGGGGTTCCCGGTGGTGGTTCACGGCGTGACGGAGGATCCGACCCGCGTCACCAGCGCTGAAATATTGCGTCATCTCGGGATTGCTCCGGCGCAGAGCGCCGCTCAGGCCCAGGCGCGGCTCGACGCCGTCGAGCCGGTTTTTATTCCCGTATCGCTGCTGTGTCCGGCCATCGACGCGCAGCTGCAGCTGCGCTGGCGCATGGGCGTGCGCAACAGCAGCCATACCCTGGCCAAGATCGCCACGCCGTTTCCCGCGGACGATGCGCTGAGGATCGCCAGCGTCTCCCATCCGGAATACATTGCTCGCGTCGGCGCTTTTTTCAAGGATATCAACGGGCGGGCATTGCTGATGCACGGCACCGAGGGCGAAGTGTATGCCAATCCTCAACGCTGTCCGGAAATCCACTTTATCCATCGGCAGGAGGCGCGGATTTTGCAACTGCGCCAGGATGTCGCGGTTGCCCCCGATAGCCTGCCGATAGCGAAAGACGCCGCAACGACGGCGCGCTGGATAGCGCAGTGTCTGGCGGGGGAAATTGCATTGCCGCATGCGATTCGACAACAGCTGGCGTGCTGCCTGGTCGCGACGGGCGAAGCGCCGACGATGGAGCAGGCCGTGGCGACGCTCGGCAAACGGCTGGGCCGATAGCCGAGCGGAAAAGATTGGCGGCCCGGTCGCCTAATGCCGATCGTTTAAGCATTGAGATACCCGGGGCGACCACCGGGGTGAGGCGTCCTTACGGGAACCTTCCCCGGTGTTTCCCCTAAAAACCGGCTTAAGTGACCGGCATTCGCCGGGCCGCCTGAAACGATGAGAGTAGGGAAGGAAGATGATGCAACAGAGTGTGGACTATTTTAATGCGCTGAACCGCGACTATCTTGCCGTTCACCAGGCCAAAGAAGATCTGTTCTGGCAGCTTTATATGGGAACGGGAGGCGATGATGTCGCCGCGCGGTTTGCGCACGCGGAAAATGCCTATAAGCGTTTTATTTCCCAGCCGCAGCGGCTGGTTGAGCTGCGGCGTCACATCGCCGCGCTGGAAAAGCAGCCGGCCGACGACGGGCGTCAGGCATTGCTGCACGGCCTGCGGGGCTGGTACCGGTTTTTTGACTGCAACGTTATCGAAGATCCTGAAGCGCAGGCGTTGATGGCGGAGATTATCGCCTCGGAAAGCGCGCTGTTTGAGCAGCGTAAAGCCTATGAAATGACGCACCTGGATGCCGAAGGCCGGCGGGTAAGCGCGTCGCTGGGCGAACTGCTCACCAATCAGGCGACCAATGATACGGAGGCCTACCGGCAGAGTTCGCAACAGGCGTTGCGCGATCTGGAGCAGTGGCTGCTGCATAACGGCTTTCCCGAGTTGGTCAGCCTGCGCAATCGCTTCGCCCGCCAGATGGGATATCGCAACTATTTCGACTATAAGGTGAATAAAACCGAGCGGATGACGCCTGAGCAGCTTTTCGCCATTCTTGATCCTTTTGAAGCGCAAACGCGGGAAGCCAACGCGCGCAGTCTGCAACAGCTGGCGGCGGAAAAAGGCGAGCAGGCGCTGGCGCCGTGGAATATTCGTTACGCCAGCGCCGGCGACGTTACGCGCCAGCTCGATCCCTATTTTCCTTTTGCCGCCTCGCTGGAGCGCTGGATCAACAGTTTCAAACGCCTGCATATCGCTTTTAACGGCGCGGCAATGCAGCTCGACCTGCTGGTGCGCAAGGGTAAGTATGAGAATGGCTTTATGCACGGCCCGGTTCCGCCATTTCTCCAGCAGGGCGAGTGGATCCCGGCGCGCATCAATTTCACCAGCCTGGCGAAGCCCGATCAGGTCGGCAGCGGCGCTACGGGCATCAATACGCTGTTCCACGAAGGCGGGCATGCCGCGCACTTTGCCAATATTCGCCAGAATGCCCCCTGTTTTTCCCAGGAGTTTCCCCCGACCTCCATGGCCTATGCGGAAACGCAATCCATGTTCTGCGACAGCCTGCTGTCGGACGCCGATTGGCTGAAGCGTTACGCGAAAAACGCGCAGGGCGAGGCGATCCCCGACGCGCTGATCCAGGCCGCCATCCGCGCGCGCCAGCCGATGCGGGCGTTTAACGAACGGCATATTCTGCTGGTGCCTTACTTTGAATGGCAACTTTATTCATGGGATGAGGAGCGCTGTACGCCGGAGGCGATAACCAAACTGGCGCGTGATATCGAACGGCGTATTCTGGGCATCAGCGGCAGTCCCCGGCCGACGATGGCGATCCCGCATCTATTATCAATGGAATCCGCCTGCTCTTATCAGGGCTACCTGCTGGCGCTAATGGCGGTGGAGCAGACCCGGCATTTCTTTCTACGGCGCGATGGCTATTTGACGGATAATGCGGCGATCGGTCCCGACCTGGCGCGACACTATTGGTCGCCGGGCAATAGCGTCAGCCATGACGATACGTTGCGCAGTCTGACGGGGGAGGGATTTAATCCCGCCTACCTGGCGCAGGCATGCAATCTGACGGTGGATGAAGCCTGGGAGCAGGCCAGGGCGTCGATGGCTCAGGCGCGGCAGCGTCCTCAGCCCGCGGCCGATTTTGATTTGTCCGCGCGGATACGCGTGGTCGATGGCGAGCGCGTGCTGGCCGATAACCAACAGGGCGATGACGCGATGTGCCGGGACTTCGCCGCGTTTATCGAACGCGAATATCCCCGTTAATCGATACGTAAAAGGGGGCTTGCGCCCCCGTTAAAATTATTGCTATGGCTGCCGTTAGCCCGGCCGCAATTATTCGATATTGGATTCGATGAACCACAGGAATTTATCCAGATCGCGCGATGCGGCGGTCAGGATATCGGCGCTGTCTTCATCTTCCACGGTGGTAATGCCTTTACGGGTTTCGTTAGCCACGACGGCGTAACGATCCGCCAGCGCTTTCAAATGATCCTGGACGCTGTGGATATCCACCGGATAGCTTTTTAGCGAGGTGGCTGCATTGACGGTCTGTACCGTGCCCAGCGCCACGCCGCCTAGCTGAACGATACGTTCCGCAATGGTGTCCTGGTGCTCGTTGATCGCGGTACGAAAACCATCCAGCATTTCATGTACGGCGATAAAGTTGGCGCCGCGCATATTCCAGTGCGCTTGTTTCGTGAGCAGCGATAAATCGATGTAATCGGCTACCAGTTGATTTAGCAGCTTAATGGTAGAGGTTTTTACCTCTTCCTCTACATTGTTGCGAGTATAGATAAGCTCGGAAGACGCGGTTTTTACCAATTTAGCGGTACGCATAATAATGTCCTCTTTATTTAATATTTCATCGTCATACTGTTCAACGGGATTAATTATAGCAGCAACGAAGCAAAATACCGGAAAGAATCACCTATCAAATGTATAGGTATAGAGTATGTGTAAAGTAACCTCTTATAATTCTTCGCTTTTCTAATTATTCGCTTTTTATCGGTTTAATTTGACTTTAGAAAAGGTCATCAGCCCCGGGCGCCGGGCGACCGATCGGCTATCATTTTGTCGTCCAAATATAAATACCCGGGCTATTCATCCGCGTCAACACCGTTGTGAATGATAATTATTCTACGTATGAAATAGGCTATCTAAAATAAATCGAATTACGGCAATTGCTCTAAATAATTTGCGTTGCAGGACAAAAACGGCAAAGCGTTTTTGAACAGTGCTTGCTGCGGCCCCAACGATGGGGCGAGTAGCCAAGCCAACGCGCAGGCAACTTGAAGTATGACGGGGATAGGCCGAACGGCGATTATTCTTTCTGACTGGCGGCGGCGGGCATTACGGTGAGCGTCGCGCCGACGGAAGCCGTAATAATAAAAATAAGCGCTATCCATTGAGTAAAAGATAAGCGTTCACTGAGAAACAGCATGCCGGAAACGGCCGCGATGACGGGTTCCATACTCATCAAGGTGCTGAATGTTCTGGCCGGCAGGTGCGTTAAGGCGATCATCTCAAGCGAATAAGGAAGCGCGGTGGAAAGAATGGCGACGGCCATTCCAATGGGTAATATCGTCAGAGAGAATAGCGTCGCGTCGGAATAAATAACGCCGATCGGACAAAATATCACGCCGGCGATAAGGGAGCCGATGGCGACCGTTCCCGCGCCGTGGTTTGCCCCCGCCTTTTTGCCGAACAGAATATATAGCGCCCAGCACGCGCCTGCTCCCAGCGCGCACAGCGCGCCTGCCGCGTCGACATTGCCGATATTATGTCCGAGCGGCAATAATAGCCACAGGCCGAGAATGGCCAGAATAATCCACAAAAAATCGATTATCCTGCGGGATGACAACATGGCCACCGCCAAGGGGCCGACGAACTCCAGCGCAACGGCGATACCGAGCGGGACCGTACGCAGCGCCAGATAGAATAAAAAATTCATGCCCCCCAACGTGATGCCGTAAATCAGCAGCGGCAGCCGATTCCCGCCGAGCGGCATGCGCCACGGTTTGAAGATAATGCCAAGGATCAGCGCCCCGATGCTCAGGCGCAAAGCCGTCACTCCGGGCGCGCCGATCAGCGGAAACAGGGTCTTGGCCAGCGCCGCGCCGCTTTGGATTGACGCCATTGATACGATAATGAGAGAAACGGAAAATAGCGCTGACAAACGTGGAGAAGATAAGGTCATTATTTCGGCCTTAATAATTTGTAAAGAACACCCGAGATCAAAAAAAAACGGTGTCGCCAGATTAACCAATTGTAAATGATTTCCTCCGGCAAAGCTTACGTTTTTTGACTTTTATTTACGCTATACTTAATTGATTTATTTTTGTAAATCAGGCGGTGTAAAAATCGAGCAAAAGATTAAGAATTTTCCGTTTTAACTATTTCATTTTAATTAAACTCTATTCGCCATGTCGTCAAATAAAATTCAATATAATTAATGTGATAGGTTTTTCTGAAAATATTAGTTACATCTAATGCATAATTGAAAAATATTTCTCAGGCGGTAAGACTATCCTTTTTTTGTTATATTTAAAGCGTTAGGTATTTTCTCATTAAGTTGAATTCGAGGCTGTATAATGAAAAAGATCGTGTGTCTTTCAGCAGTGGCTTGCTTATTAGGTATTAGTGCAGGTTCGGTATTCGCCGGCCAAAGCACGGTTTCCGCCGGTTATGCTCAGGGCGACGCTCAGGGCGTGGTCAACAAGGCTAAAGGTTTCAACCTGAAATATCGTTACGAATGGGATAACAGCCCGTTGGGCGCGATTGGCTCTTTCACTTATCTGGAAGATAGCGGCTCAAGCGCCAGCGGCTACTATAACAAAGGCCAATATATGGGGTTCACCGGCGGCCCGGCCTATCGGTTGAATGACTGGGCGAGCATCTATGGCGTAGTTGGCTTCAGCCACGGTAAATATACCTATAACGCTCCCAACGGAACCGACAACAACAGTAATGACGATTACGGCTTTACCTACGGCGCCGGTCTGCAATTTAACCCGATTCAGGACGTCGCGCTGGATGTCGGTTATGAACAAAGCCGTATCCGCAGCGTTGATGTCGGCACCTGGGCCGTGGGCGTAGGCTACCGCTTCTAATCAGATCTGAGGGACTTTCCTCTTCATTCTGATTGTGCTCTGTTGATAAATCCGCCCGCCAAGCCGCGGGCGGATTTTTTTATGCTTGTTTATACCGCCACAGCCAACGTCCGCTGACCATCCGGCGGTAAAAAAGCGCGCCGCGGATAATCCAGTCGAAGAACATGCCCATCCACACGCCGATTACGCCGAGTCCAAGCATGACGCCAAGAATATACCCGGCGATGATACGACATCCCCACATGCCGGCCACGGCGACCCACATGGTATAGCTGGCGTCTTTGGCGCCTTTTAATCCGGCTGGCAGTACCCATGACGCCGCCCAGAAAGGGGTGAATAGGGCGTTGAGCCAGATGAGCTGTTTCGCTACTTCAATGACTTCCGGCTCATCGGTATAAAACGATGACAGAAATTTCGCGCTGGGAATGGAGAGTATGGCCAGCAGACACAGGCCGATATTGGAAAGCCAGAAAATATAGTTCAACTGCCGGGTCGCCTGCATAATCTGCCCTTTGCCCAGGCGCATGCCGACAATAATGGTTGAGGCCGAAGCCAGGGAGTTACCGGGCAGGTTAATCAACGCGACGATAGAAAAGGCGATGAAGTTTCCGGCGATGACCTCGGTTCCCATACCGGCGACAAAACGTTGGGTTATCAGTTTGCCGACATTAAACATGACTGACTCAACGCTGGCGGGGATACCAATACTGAGAACCTCATATAAAATCGTTGAGGTAAAGGGCGCGAAATAGGATCTGAAAGGGATGCGCAGCGCGCCCTTAAAACCGTGCATCAGGGTCAAAATCACGAACAGGGCGCCGATATAACGGGACACGGTAATCCCGATGCCGGCGCCGATAAAGCCTAATCCATCCCAGAGGTAAACGCCGTAAATCAGCAGGCTGCTGATGACAATATTGAGAATATTCATTCCGATGTTAATCACCATCGGCAGCTTGGTATTTCCCGCGCCGCGCAGAGCCCCGCATCCTACCAGGGCGACGGCCAGTGCCGGATAACCCCATACCGTCCATCGCAGGAAGGTTAGCGCCAGGCTTTTGACCTGGGCGTCGGCCTGTCCGGCAATCAGATCTATGATCGCGGAACCGGCGAATTCGACCAGTATCACCAGCAGAAATGAAACCAGAAGCAGTAACGATATGGATTGGCGAGAAGCGGCCCTGGCCTGTTTTCTGTTTCTTTGACCCAGACTAAACGCCACGACGACGGCGGTGCCCAGTGCGACAGCGGTAAAGAAAGCGATAATCAGCATATTGAAGCTGTCGGCCAGACCAACAGCCGCCATCGCCTCTTTACCCAGCCAGCTCACTAGAAAGGTACTGAATACGCCCATCAGAACGACGCACAGGCCTTCGATAAATATGGGAAACGCAAGGGGTGAAATTTCTCGCCAAAATAACACGCGGTTTGAATATCGCTTCTTATACCAATCCGTGTCTTTTAACCTTTTCATTAAACGATCGTGATGTACCAAAGTTTTCCCGCCGATATTTTATGATGGCAAAAACAGGCCGGCGCCATTCCGCAGATGGCGTCATTTATGCTATGGGTAATCTTGCAGAGCGGGTCGCCAAAAGGCGATCCAAACCTAATGCAGCATGGGGCGTGCCGTGACCGGTGTGAGCCCCGGGCCGTATCTGAGCGGATACGGCGGCTTTCTCCGAGCGCGCCATGTAATGTTTTTGAAAAAGTTCGGTATTTGTTCAACAGATTAGCAGCAGCCGGATTGATGCTCCAGCATAGTTTTGCGCGCCAGTGATGAAAATATTCATCCTCACGATAGAGCGCTTTTATCTTTGTGGCGCAAGATAAGTTGGACTTATTTTTCGCTAAGATGATTAATATTGATTCGCTAAATGACCGGCTCTCTTTGGCGCCTCATAAGAGGAGAGGCCGTCGTGATTGGCCGTTTGGGTTTGCGCGCCGGCGAGGATCGCCGATCGCCATGCCGGTGATACGGGACGGTAAACGGCGAATAACAGGCAACAAAAAAACCGCAAACTCAGGGGGCTTGTGGGGTTTCTATTTCCATGTTTCACCGTTGGTGTTACCAACGGGAGCGCCTGCGCCAGTACGTTTCCCACCCCAGCCGGACGATCTTGATTGTTGGTTATGTTTTTTGTTGTTTTTCATGGCGCGTGGTGATTAGTCGGTGGATGTACGTTCGTCAAAATCCAGAAAGGCAGTTGTTCACCATTTTGAGGGTAAACGCCTGTGCGTATGAAAGATGCGTAGAATCTGGAGCAGATTATCTTTCACGCGATAGGGAATGATGTAGGGATAGTGCGTTAACACCAGTTCACGCGTTCCTGGCACCCGGCCCGGCCTTCCCATTGCCGGCTGTTGCGGTAGTAATTCGGTTACCCTTTGAACTTCATCTACAAACTGGCTGGCAGCCAGTGGATCGTCTTGCGCGATATAGTTGTACTCGGCTTCCAAATTGGCCGCGGCTTTACGCAGCCATTTAATTTCCATGTTTTGCCGTACCTAACTTTTTAAACAGATTGTTCATCTCATCTGATGAAACAAAATCGCCCGCATCGGCTTCTTTAATGGCTTGCTCGATCTCTGCAATCTGCCAGGCTTCCCGCGCAAGATAGTCTTCAATAGCTTGTCCAGCCAGAAAAGAGCGGGTACGTCCCGTGGCTTTAGCCAGTGCATCAAGCTGCGCGGTTATTTCATCATTCAATCGAACGGACATGACGCCCATGTTAATACCTCACCACATTGTATATTTTGTATACATTGTAGTTACTCGGGAGCGGGGAGACAAGCGGTTACTCAATGCTACCTGGAATGTCGTTCTTTATGCCGGTGCGGATTAGTTCTATTAAGAGCGAAGTCCTGAAATTGTACTGTGTTAATCTACAGGGAGCAGGTCACCGGGGGCATGTAACCTTTTTAGCGGTATTTGAATATTTCCATAAAAAACCTATCGTGCTAAATAACTTCGCATATTTATGCTCCACTTCTCATCATATGGGGCCAGTGCTGGTGGGATGTCATGTCCTGCAAGTGTAGCGCTATTACGCGAAGCTATTTAGTCGCGGCTTTATTCGGCTTCTACCGGTTTCCGCCGGTACAGCATGGCATCGTATCGACATCGCGGGGATATGGGAAGCCCTACACTGTAATTTTATCCACCACTCCCCAACTACCCGTAGCCCGCGCGCCCCTTCGGATGCCAGCACCTTCCCGGCGGCGGTTTCGACGAACTCGCCCCACCAGCGCATCATTGCCCGGCGTTGTTCTAAGTACGTGCTGCGGTTATAGGCGCGGCGCACTTCGTTGGTGTCAACGTGGGCTAGGGCGGCTTCGATTACGTCCGGCGGGAAGCCTTCTTCGTTGGCGGCAGTGCTGAATATGGCACGTAAGCCGTGGGACACTAGCACGCCTTTGTAACCCATACGGCGCAGTGCGGCGTTAGCGGTCTGGCTGTTCATCGGTTGCTTGGGATCTTTACTGGAAGGAAATAGGTATTCCCTGTGTCCGCTGATTGGTTTCATGGCGTCCAGAATGGCTAACGCCTGCGGGGGCAGGGGAATAACATGCTCACGGCGCATCTTCATGCGGCCTGCGGGGATCGTCCAGGTTTTCTCTGTGAGGTTTATTTCGCTCCAGCGGGTTTCTGCGGCTTCGGCGGGGCGGGTAACAGTCAGTAGCTGCCATTCAATCAATAAACGGGTCTGTAACTCGATGCTGGCGACCGATAGCGTTTTCATCAAGCCAGGTAATGCCTCTGGCCGGATGGTCGGCATATGGGTTTTAACCGGTGTCTGAAACGCTTTGCGGATCTTGGCCGCGGGGTTAGCGGGAATCAGCCCGGAGTTAACCGCGTAATCCATTACTTCGTTAATTCGCTGGCTTACCCGTTTGACGGTTTCCAGTTTGCCGCTGGCCTGTATCGGCTCCAGCGCGGTGATGAATTGCCGGGCGGTAAGCTGGGTGATCGGTAGGCTTCCGATGAACGGGAACACGTATTTTTCCAGCGAACGCCAAATATCTTTAATGGTGTTCTCGGCCAGCGGTTGAGATTTTTCACTTCGTACCAGTCGGCGGAAACTTTGGCGAACGTGTTCTGGTTGGTGGCTTGCTCCTGCTCACGTTGACGTTGCTGGTGGGCCTGCGGGTCTATGCCTTTGCTGATTAGTGCTTTCGCAGCTTCACGCATCTGTCGCGCTTCTGCCAGTGATACGGAAGGGAAGGCGCCGAAGCTGATCAAAGCGCGTTTCTTGTTGTCTGGACGGTAATAATTGAAGCGCCAAATCCTGGATCCATTCGGTTTTATCAGCAGGTAGAGGCCGCCGCCATCTTGCAGGGTGTAATCTTTGGCCGCCGGCTTGGCGGCTTTGATCTCGGTATTGGTAAGCTGCGTGGTTATACGGGCCATTTTAGTTATACGCTTTTGTAGTTATATGGGGCGGTATAACTAAGCGTATAACTAAACTTTCCGTCTGTAAACGGGGTATCCCGATAGATAACAGGCAACAAAAAACCCGCAACCTCAGTGAGAATGCGGGTTTCTGTGGGGTTTCCGGTAGTAAACGATACTTACCGAATATGTATTTGGTCGGCACGAGAGGATTTGAACCTCCGACCCCCGACACCCCATGACGGTGCGCTACCAGGCTGCGCTACGTGCCGATGCTATGGGCGCTTATACTACCTCTTATTGTTATGATTGCAATAGCTAAACTGAACGACTGCTTTAGATTTAGGCAGTTAGTTGGCAATAAAGCGTCTTTCATTTGTTAGAACCTGTAAAAGCAGGGCAAGCTGCGGTTTTTCATCACTTAACCGACGGCCGTTCCGGTCGTAGGCGCGATAGTTCCCGTTGCTTTCCAACAGAATGATATTCTCTGGCGTGGTAATCATTAAGTCCCCGCCGTTTCCATTCGCCAGCCAGTTATGGCGTCGCTGAGCCGAAAACAGATCTTCTCCCTGAGAGTAATCTTCTGGCGTATTCTTAACGTGCAGCAGCCGCTGCATCAATGTGGTCATGACGTCTTTGTTGTCCGTCATTTTAGTAATTATCTGCGCCGGCGTATCCGGCCAGTGGATAATAAGCGGCGCTTGCCACAGCGAACGGCGAAAAACCTGCGCCTGCCCGCTGGTTCGGACGCTTTTGGGGATGGAGGTAATTACCACGACGGTTTTATCCAATACGCTCTTTTCCCGTAGCGTACTGATGATTCGATTAATCTGCCGATCGACATTCTGGATATTCGCGTTGTCGCGCGGTACGGCGTGTTTCTCCGCCGAGGAGCCGTTCAGCTCTATGTAAGAGAACCACGGCGCAGTATTGCCGTCGTTGTCCAGCCATTGCCGCCATTGCGAGGTAATCGCCTCGTCACTTTGCGTCTGCGGCGCGGGGAGTGAGATATCAGACAGCAGAGCCTGCCGATAAAGCGAATTATCAAAACCATTGGTGGAGAACAGCCCGAACTGATAGCCCTGCTGACCCAGCGCGGTTATCAGCGCCGACGGTTTGCGAGCGCTCAGAATGCCATCCATATAGGTTGTTGAGATGCCGTAGAAAAGATTAAACAGTCCGGCATTGGGCTGCGTGCCTGAGTCGTAGTGCGCGTTAAAACGGATGTTTTGATCGGCAAAACCCATCAGGTTAGGCATATTGCTCTGAATACCGTCGAGCGGGGCATCGTTAATGACCACCACCAACAGATTATATCCGCTGCCGCTATCGTGGAATGCAATGTCATTCAGCGGATATTCCACCGTCATCGCTTCAGGATTGCCCTGTTGTTCCAGGCGGCGCTGATACTCTTGCGCATCAAGCAGGCCGTGTTTTTCCAGGAAACGGCGAGCCGTCATCGGGTAAGACAGAGGCAGATTGGCGCGCTGCATGGTAATCGGCCGGTAGAAATTGGCGTCCGCCCAGATATACATCAGATGCGAGGCAACGAACGCCGAAATAAAAACGCCGGCCAGCGGCTTGCCAAATCGACGGCGATTCAGGCTGCGCAGTTTTTGCCAGCACCAGGTGCCGAACAGCATTTCCACCATGAAAATCAGCGGAATGCCGATAAACATAAGCTGCCAATCACGCGCGAGTTCGCTTTGGTCAGGGTTGACCACCAGCTCCCAGACGGTGGTGTTGAGGTGGAGATGAAAACGGGTGAAAACTTCAATATCAACCAGTAGCAGCGTCAGCCCGGCCGTCGCCAGCGCGGCGGAAAGAAAGCGCAGCAGACGCTGCGACATCACGATAAACGTCAGCGGGAAAACGATCAGCAAATAGAGGGCAAACCCGATGAAGCTGAAATGTCCGAGCCAGCTGACCAGCGCATAAATGCGGCCGAATAGCGAAGCAGGCCAGTCGACGACAAACAGGTAACGGCTGCCCAGCCCCAGACTGAGCAAAATGTTAAACAATGCGAACCAGTGTCCCCAGCTAATCATCTGGGAAACTTTTTCACGGTAGCGCTGGCTGTTGGTTACCATAAAGTTGGTCAAAAAATTAGTGAGCTTTATCTGCTTTTTTAATTGAAGCCTGTAATGCTTCGGCAAAAGAATGCGCCAGAATCTGACGTTGAGCAGGCGCGACGCTGGTGTTAATCAGGTTAGTCACCATATTGCCTAGCACCATTAAAGCAAGGTCGGTTGGGGCATGATGCTTTTCCAAAACATTGACCAGATCGGCTAGCAGTAGTTCAACGTGTTCGTCACTGTAACGGGATGATTGTGGCATAAAATGGCGTTTCTCAAGCTGTTAAAGTCAGATATCTTACCGTATAGGCTTTTTCTTTTCCGCACTTTTATTCTATCGAGACGCACGACGCGGACGGGCGATGAAGCGCGGCTTTGGCTTTTGGGTTGCAGCTCCATCTGTTCGGTGTTTGAATACGCTCCTTGCTAAAAGGAGAGTTTATCATGAGCCTGGATATCGACCAGATTGCCCTGCACCAGCTAATTAAGCGTGACGAGCAAACGCTGGAAATGGTATTGCGCGATTCATTGTTGTCAACCAACGCAACGGTGGAAGAGATGATGGCGGAGTTGCATCGCATTTACAGCGCAAAGAGTAAAGCTTACGGTCTGTTTAATGAGCAAAGTGAGCTGGCGGATGCGCTCCGGGCCTGCCGTAAAGGCGATGAGGGCTTTCTTGAGTTCACGCGCGCGGCCACCGGACGACTGCGCGATGAGCTTGCCAAATACCCGTTTGCCGAAGGCGGCATCGTCCTGTTTTGTCAGTATCGCTATCTGGCGGTTGAGTATTTACTGGTTGCGGTGCTCAATAGCTGCAACAGTATGCGGGTTAATGAGCAGCTTGATATCAGCAGCACGCACTATCTGGATATCAATCATGCCGACATCGTCGCGAGAATCGATCTGACCGAGTGGGAAACCAATCCTGAGTCAACCCGCTACCTGACCTTTTTGAAAGGGCGCGTGGGGCGTAAGGTCTCTGATTTTTTCATGGATTTTTTGGCCGCTTCGGAAGGATTGGATACCAAGGCGCAAAACCGCGGCCTGCTGAAAGCCGTTGACGAGTATTGTGATGACGCGCAACTGGACAAAAATGAGCGCCAGAATTACCGTCAGCAGGTCTACAGCTATTGCAACGAACAGCTGCAATCAGGCGAGGAAATTGAGCTGGCGGCATTATCGCAGGAGTTGCCGCCGTTGGGCGAGAAGACATTCCAGCAATTTTCAACGGAACAAGGCTATGAGCTGGAAGAGAGTTTTCCCGCCGATCGCGGTACGCTGCGGCAGTTAACCAAATTTTCCGGCAGCGGCGGCGGCATTAGCCTTAATTTCGACGCGCTGCTGCTGGGCGAGCGTATCTTTTGGGATCCGACGACCGATACGTTGACCATTAAAGGCACGCCGCCGAATCTTCGCGACCAACTGCAGCGCCGTCTAACGGGCGGCAAACAGTAATACGACCGCCGCTGGCGGTCCAAAACGGCGTTCCTGCCGTTTTGTCGGACCCTGGCGAGGTTTTTCAGCCGTCCATCACGAATAAAAGAAAAGGGCCTTAGCGAAAGCTAAGGCCCTTTTCTTTTTATATGGCGGTGAGGGAGGGATTCGAACCCTCGATACGTTTTCACGTATACACACTTTCCAGGCGTGCTCCTTCAGCCTCTCGGACACCTCACCGGGGGTTGCCGCATCAGTGACAACGGGGCGCTACTATAGGCAGTCGCCGCATATCGGTCAAGCAGTATTTAATGGTTTCGGCGCGTCTGGTTAAGCATTGAACGCTAATGAGGTAACACCGCCAGATATAAAAGATATTCCCGTAATCCTTCACGTCGCAGACGCATTATCGCTCCATCCGGCAACCCGCCTTTAGCCGCGCGTTATGCGACGTTGAAACCGGCTCCGTGCGCATAAGGGGACGGCGCTTTAATCTTATGTTAAGCCAACAGACTTTTAATATAACGGCTTAACGCTTCATCTTTGCTGTTGGCGAAAAAGTATTCCTGGAATTTAGGGCCGCTGATTGCGCCTTTTAGCAACGCCTGATCGATACCTTGTAAAATGGTGAGCAAATCTTTGTAGGCGACCGCTTTAACCGCATCGAGAATTTTCTTGTTACGCTGCTCTGGAATCACGCGATCGCGCGGGTAACCCTGGCCGCCTTCACATTCAAACAACTTTTCGAATATATATTGCAGATTTAACTCCGCGCCCCAGCCAAAGCCTTTAGCGAACGGCAGAGAGATGGCATTGCCGTCGTTAATCTGGGCGAACATATAGCCATCGGCGGGGTCGATGGCCAGACCGCAGATGACGCCTGGGAAAGAGTTGCAGGCCAGCATCGCGCCCGCGCCGGTGCCGCAGCCGGTGACGACGTAATCCGCGGCGCCGGAATTGAGCAGAATCGCCGCCAGAATGCCGTTCTGCACATAGGTTAGCGGCGCGCTGTCTTCAGCGGAATACTGACCGTAGTTGAAAACCGTATGACCCATGGGCTCAACCACTTTGGTTAAGGTCGCGGCAATAAGTTCATTTTTAGCCGCCTGGCTATTTTCGTTAATCAGAGCAATTTTCATGGTCGTTCCTTTTTTAACGGATATTTTTAAAACGGCTTTTCAATTTATTAGGTTCAGTATACCGATTTTATAATAAAGCGCAAACCGTCATAGTAAAGAACGCGGCGCAAGGCTTGAAACGTAGTGAAACGCGTCTTTTAGACTTTTCATTGATATACATAACCTGACAAAAAAACGCCTCCCAGGTCTTACTATGGGGAAGTATCAAACGCTATTTCCTTGAGGTGAAAAATGAATAACTGGCTACAACAGATTCAGGGGCTATTGAGCTCTGGCAAACCTGGGCAGGGTAAGCATCAAGGCGGCAGTAACGGTAATTTGGGGGATATGCTGAAACCGGCGGCGCTCGGCGGTCTCGCTGGCGTGCTGTTGTCGAATAAATCCGCTAGAAAAATCGTGGGATCGCTGGGCAAGAATGCATTGATTATCGGCGGGAGCGCGGCTGCCGGCGTTGTGCTGTGGAACCAATATAAAAAACGCGTGCGCGATACGCATCAGGACGATCCGCAGTTTGGCGCGCAATCCTCCTCCGACCAGACCCGCGCGCGGCGTCTGATCCAGGCGCTGGTATTCGCCGCCAAAAGCGATGGTCATATCGATGCGTCGGAGAAGCAGCGGATCGATGAAAATATTCGACAGTTGCAGTTAGGCGATGAGGCCCAACGTTGGGTACAGGACGCCATTGCGCAACCTCTGGACCCGGAGCTGCTGGCCAGGGACGTGAAAAATGAGGAGGAGGCGCTGGAAGTTTACTTCCTGAGCTGTGCGGTAATTGACGTCGATCACTTTATGGAAAAAAGTTATCTGGATGCGTTAGCCACATCGCTGAAGATCCCGCAGGACGTACGTCAGTCGATAGCGAACGAGATGAATAATCAGAAGTAAGCCGCTGTCGGTAAGAAGGGCGTCGTGGTTACCGCGGGCGAAAGCCGTCAGGTTTTCGCCCGCCGATGAATAAAATCAGAAGGTGCTTGTGTCTTTGAATAAGCCGACTTTCAGCTCATTTGCGGTATAGATTAAGTGTCCGTCCACCAACACTTCGCCATCAGCGATACCCATGACCAAACGGCGGTTGATTACGCGTTTGAAGTGGATGCGATAGGTGACTTTTTTGGCGGTGGGCAAAACCTGTCCGGTAAATTTTACTTCACCCACGCCCAGCGCGCGGCCTTTACCTTCGCCGCCTAGCCAGCCCAGATAGAATCCGACCAACTGCCACATGGCATCCAGACCCAGGCAGCCCGGCATGACGGGATCGCCGATAAAATGGCAGCCAAAGAACCATAGGTCGGCGTTGATATCCAGCTCCGCTTCCACATATCCTTTTCCATGACTACCGCCGTCTTCGGTCATTTTCACGACCCGGTCCATCATCAGCATATTGGGCGCGGGCAGCTGTGGTCCCTGCGGGCCGAACAGTTCACCGCGGCTGGAGGCAAGAAGGTCTTCTTTCGTATAGGATTCGCGTTTATCTACCATGTTCTCTGTAAGCCTTGTTTTAGTGAAGCACGCAGGTTAGCGTACAGATGTACGCTGAGCAAGCCCGTTACATCTGGTTAAACCAGTTTGATTAACGGAAAAACCAGGGAAAGCGCCGGCGCTCCTGCGGGATTAATTGTCCGATTCGTTCACGAATCGCCGCCAGCAGATTAGGCTGATGAGCATCGTTGTAAGCCAGATTCGTCAGCAGAGATATCGCCTCCGGGGCAGTCTCCACGGGGAAAATATGGAATTGGCCTTCGCGGACGGCGGCAATCACCTCTTCATTCAGACAGAGGTGGCGAAGGTTGGCCGCTGGCAGCACCACGCCCTGTTGACCCGTCAGCCCCCGACGTTGGCATACCTCAAAGAAACCCTCGATTTTCTCATTTACCCCGCCGATAGGCTGAACATTGCCGAATTGATCGACGGAACCGGTTACCGCAATCTGCTGATTAATGGGCTGTAGGGCGAGGGCGCTAATCAAGGCGCTTAGCTCAGCCAATGACGCGCTGTCCCCATCCACCTCGCCGTAAGATTGTTCAAACACGATTGAGGCGGAGAACGGAAGCTGTTGATCAAGTTCCAACTCTGAAATCAGGAACGCCTGCATAATCATCATGCCTTTGGCATGCAGATTTCCGCCAAGTTCCGCCTTACGCTCAACATCGGTAAATTCGCCGTCGCCGGGATGAACGACGCAGCTGATGCGCGTGGGCTCCCCAAATATAATCGGGTAGCCGGGATACTCCAGCACCGAGAGGCCGTTGACCTGCCCGATGACATAACCATCGGTTTCAATCAATATTTGGCCCAGTTCGATTTCATCCTGCATCCGTTCGCGCAGGTAGCCCTCCCGCCAGCGGCGGGCCGCGGCGGCGTCAATCAATGTCTGCGCGGCGATCTCCTGGCTCTGCGCATATAGCGCGGCGTACTTAATTTGGTGGATCAGCCACAGCGGGCACAGCGGCAGACAGCCTTGATCGCCGCTGTAACGCACCGCCTGCTTGAAAAATTCAGGCCAGGCATCGGTAGCCAGGCGCGGCAGATGATTTTCCTGACACAGCGCATTGATATAGGCGCACCAGCGCTCCATATCTCCGGCATCAATAAGCTGTAGCTGCGTTTCGAATTCACCATATATGGAGCGTTCGCTCAACTCCGGCTCTATATCGTGAATATCCCCTAAACTTTCCCGATCCCCGATGATGATTAAGCGGACATCTAGCGGCATCGGTGGGATATCAATGGGTAAAGGTTTGCGCTCGTCGGGAGATAGCCAGCGATATACCCCCTCCGTAACGATCTGCTTTAGACGTAGCCACATAAGTGGTTGAGCCAATAACGTTCTGGCGGTAAGAATCAGCGTTCCGCCATTGACCTTATGGATTAATCCAGGCGTGAGCGCGACCTCGCCCTGAAAATAACGCACGCATCCAAAGAGCTGCTCCGGTTCAATCCACTCCTGATGAAGGCAGACGCCCTGTGAGGCAAAATTGTCAGCAGACTGCGTTGCCGGTTGGATGCGTACCACGGAACTCTCGACGCGATATTGGCTGCCGAACAGCGCGTTTGTTTTCGGTCTTATGGTGTTTACGGCGCGCTCGATCAGCGCCATGTATTCGCCATCTTCCAACGCTTTCAGCAGCATAAAGCGTGAGGGGGAGCGAGGATGGCAGAAAAGCGTCAGGCTGTCGGATAAACGCGGCTGAATAACAGAAAACTCAGCGGGAGAAAGCTGTGCAGCCTGGGCGAATAGGGTTTGGTAAGGCGTATGGTCGGGCAGTAGGTGCTGCCACGCAAGTCGGTTACTGGTCAAAGTATCAAATGTAGTCGTCTAAAGGAAAAGCGTGATTATACAAGAATAATGCCGGCTGCACATGAGGAGTGTCATATGCTAGAAAAGGGATGACTTTAATCAGCTTGTTTTGTGCAAAAAATAGTCATAAAAATAAGCGGAGAACAGTGAAAATCGGGGAAAAGCTGTTATTCTAAGATCAACGTTACGCGGTCACTGAAGAATTAGTATGAAATATCAACAATTAGAAAATCTTGAGTGCGGATGGAAATGGAAATATCTGGTGAAAAAACACCGTGAGGGCGAGTCCATCACTCGATTCTTAGAGTTGAGTGCGGCAGAAGAAGCGGTTAATGCGCTGCTGCAAATGGAAAACCAGCCGGTGAAGGTTTTGGAATGGATTGACCAATGTATGAATCCCGCATTGGAAAACCGCATGAAGCAAACTATTCGCGCGCGGCGCAAGCGTCATTTTAACGCAGAGCAGCAGCATACCCGGAAGAAATCCATCGACCTGGAATTTCTTGTCTGGCAGCGTTTGGCCGCATTGGCGCAGCGACGTGGAAGCACGCTATCGGACACTATCGTGCAGTTGATTGAAGATGCGGAGCATAAAGAGAAATATGCCAGCCAGATGTCACTGCTCAAACAGGATCTTAAAGCGATTCTGAATAAAGAAAGCGGTAGTTAAGGCGTCGCCGAATCGACGGTGGGATGATTGGTCGATATCAATAAAAAAACCTCGCCGAAGCGAGGTTTTTCTCTATGGTTAAAACTTAAGCCTGAGGCTGAGTTACCACGTCTTTGATGCCTTTAACTTCGATCTCTACGCGACGATCCGGTGCCAGGCAGTTGATCAGTGCAGCGCGCGGCTTCACGTTGTCACAGGTGGAACCGGTAACCGGGTTGGATTTACCCTGGCCGCGAGCAGAAATCTTGTCTGCCGGGATACCTTTGGAGATCAGGTAATCAACAACGGTCTGAGCGCGTTTTTCAGACAGCGCCTGGTTGTATTGTTCGGAACCTAAACGGTCCGTGAAGCCCAGAACAACCACTGAACCGTCTTTCGGATCCAGAGAGCTCAGCTGAGTATACAGCTGATCCAGAGATTGCTGGCCTTCTGCTTTCAGCGTGGATTTGTTGAAGTTGAACAGGACGTCAGACTTCAGGGTGAAACGTTTAGTTTCAACAACCGGAGCCGGGGCCGGAGCCGGAGCAACCGGAGCTACGTAGTCATCCTGACCGAAACGGTAAGACAGACCAACGCTCATCAGCATGTTATCAGGACGGGCGCCGACGGTAGACGCGTCACCGATATTGCTAACCCACTGGTAGTCTACACGGGTAGCCCAGTTTTTGTTGATGGCGTATTCAACGCCAAGAGCCGCCAGAGGGGAAACGCCGGTGTCATCGTTGTCCAGGTTGCGAGTGCCGCCAGCATTGCTGTCCGCACGCCATACCATGCCGCCTAAACGCGTGTAGACGTCCAGGTCAGGCAGCACTGGGTAGCTGAGTTTGGCAGCAAGCTGAACGCCCTGAGCCTTGAAGCTGGCGCCGTCGGTGTTCGACCGTGATGAGCCTGCGTATTTAATGCGGCCCAACCAGTCGTAACCCAGTTCAAAACCCAGATAAGGGTTAGCCTGATAGCCCAGGAACGCGCCTGCGCCTAACTTGCTTTTGATTGGGTTGTTGTTGATGCCTTCATAACCGTTTCCGTAGAAACCGGTGTCATGAAATTGAGATACGCCCAGTTTACCACCGACGTACCAGGTATCATCTTTAGGTGCGGCTTGAGCTACGGTAGCGAAGCCAGCCAGTGCCACTGCAATTGCGATAGCTGTTTTTTTCATTTTACGCCTCATTATCATCCAAATCGGCAATTAACGCGGAAGGTTAATAGACCTTTGGTTAAAATCCTTTAACAGGAGACTTTGCTCTTATTTATTACCCACTACCAACTATATTGGCGTTATAAAAGAGCAACTCCAGCGAGTCAAAGTCTACAACGTGATTAGAAAGTTACAAGTATGATGTGATTCGTATCATAGATAAATTAACGATCCATACATACTTACTAACAAATAGTAGATGCTTTTGACAGATATCACAGGTTTTCTTCCGTGAAAAACGCGTCAGGAAGGCTTGATAAAGCCTGAGCCGCCGGGAAATGTTCTGGTTATCCCGCCAATCGGATGAGATAATTCTGAATTTACTCAATGATACAAAGTTGAGTGAATTTTTAGGCTAGAAAACAGTCTATGGACGCCGATATCCGCATTTTCTGGCCGCATGATAAAACCATAGGTGTTTCCTGACTGAGCCGCCCGGCGTAATCTGACCTTTTCCTCTTCCGTCAACTCTTCCGTTAACCAGCACAGTACCGCGCTATAGTTACCGGACAGTAGCGCTTTTTCCATGGCATCTACCGTGAAAAGGGGGTTGATATGATTTAGCTGAACGCTTTTATCGAGCGGTAGACCGGATTGCTGCAACCAGGGGCGGCTGAGTTTCTGCTGGGGTGACAACCAAAGCAGCCAGCGCGACTGTGCTCCCAGCTGTTGTAACAGCGGAAGCAGCAAATGCGCAACGATGGGCTGGTCCGCGCTGTAAACGATCTCGCTGATAACCCCGCCACAGGAGGCGGAAGAGGCCGTCGCCAATTGGTTACCGGAAAACGCTTTCTGCTGAGCGGTGTAAAAACGTTGTGGCTGAGTGCGCATAGTGAGTTCTCCCCCATAAACATACTGTATGTATTTACAGTATATCTGACGCGGATAAAAATCAACCTGATTTTTTCAAAGCGCTTCGCATATTCGGCATGCAACGCTTAACAAGATCATTTTGTGTTTGAAGACGCTTTTGCCCTGTGATTAATTACTTGTTCCTGTTATGGATATTCCTGCCTGGCAGGAACCGCTTATTTCAATACTAAGGGTCACAGTAATGAAACATTTATGCGAAAAAAGGATTTTGCAGTCTAAGCGTCGCTTTGCGTCTTTAGGGGAGATTACGTCGCGTTCCCAATTTGGTGGTTACAGTATCGCAGCAAATAAAATTATTTTTGCTCTGGTTTCGGGCGGCGAGCTCTACCTGCGAGCCAGTAAGCAAGATGAACGTCACTTTCATAACCGCAATATGTCTCGCCTTATTTACACCAAGCGGGGAATGCCGGTTCCGTTAAATTATTACCTTGTCGACGAGTCGTTATGGGAAGACCATGGGCAGCTGCTGCATTTCGCCAGAATGTCGCTGTCTGGCGCGCGGCAGGATAAGGAGGCCAAGAGCGAGGGGGGGCGCTTAAAGGATTTACCTAACCTTAATCACGATCTGGAGCGTTTGTTATGGAAGGTCGGCATTAAGAATATTGATGAGCTTCAGCAGTATGGCGCAAAAAACAGCTATTTGAAATTGCGGGCCATTAGCGCAAATCTGAGCGTTAATATATTATTGGCGCTGGCCGGCGCGATATGCGGCATGCACCAGGCGGCATTGCCGAATGGTATTCGCAGGGAGTTGCTGGAATGGTATGAAAGCAATGCCGTGTCCTCTTTTAAAAGACACAAGCATTGATTCGGGGGCCGCTTTATTCTCTGACTATTTCCAATAGCTTAATCAATACTGTTTTTTAACTGGGTCAGTTCGGGCAATAGCTCGATAAGCAGGCCTATCTGCTGGAGAACCAAGAGTTCTTTGCTATCCGGTTCCGCTGACAGGGATTGAATGCGGCTGGTGATTGCGTTCAATTCCTGACTTATTTTCACATCCTCTTTCCCATACTGATGCAGCGCCTCTTCAACATAGCGAACCACATCGTCCAGCAATTGCAGGGTTTGCGGCGATGAGATTTTTTCGCGATGAGCGCCTAATGTGGAGATGTAACTCAGCAAGGTATGATTGAGGCACATCAGGCGGAAGGCCGTCTCCATCTTATTGCGAATGCCGTGGGGCTCTGACGACATATTAGACACCACGGACGCTAGCTCCGCATCGCAGTTGTGTGCGTCGCGACGGGCGATACGGTAGGTCAGGCTATTGTCTTTTCCCTGATGGTATTGCGTCATAATCGCATTCAGATAGCGGCAGTTCGCACTCAGCGTTTTCTCGATGACGGCCGGCAGCCCGCGGAAACGCCAGTCCGGCCAGATAAAACTCACCGCCGCCCAGGCGATGGCGCAGCCGAGTAACGTATCGATTACCCGCGGGGCCGCGACTTCAAAGCCTTCTCCCAGCAGGTTGAAGCATAATAGAACCAATAACGTAATGAACATCGTGGCGTGCGCGTACTGTACGTGACGAAAAGCGAAAAACAGCACGCCGCTAATCACAATGAGCGTCAGCTGTCCTTCCGTCGACGGCACGAAATACAAAATGGGCAACCCCAGCAGAATCCCCGTCAATGTACCGATGATGCGCAGGGCCAGACGGCGCCGGGTGGCGTTATAGTTCGGCTGGCAGACAAATAGGCTGGTTAACAATATCCAATATCCATGATGCATGCCCGTCAGTTGGATAATGGCATAACCGCTGCACAGCAATACCGACATGCGAACGGCATGGCGAAACAGCGCGGATTGCGGCGTCAGATGGCGGCTGATTCGCAGACGGATATCGCTCCAGCCGGTGATTTTGTCATCGGCCAGCGTATTTTCCGGATTGTTTTCCTGTTCGATGGTCTGTTCCGACTCAATGGTCGAGAGCTGAGCGTCGATCGCCCGTAGATTGTTCAGTAAATATTGTAACGGTTTGATTTGCGACGCGGTGACGCTATGGCTTTCAGCAACGCGCGTAATGGCCCGTTCAAGGTGGACGAACGCATATTCAATGCGGCTATCATGCTGATATTTTTGATGAAATAAAATGGATTGCGCGAGCTGCTGGCAAGCTCGAGCCTGCATTGAGAGCAGGCGCTGAAAACGAAACAGCACGTCGCTATAGCGGAATTTTTCCCGTAGCTGGGCGTAATTCATATGGGAGGAGCTGGCTCGCTCATGGATATCCTGCGCGACGAAGTAGTAATGCAGCGTTCGGCGCGTGCTTCTCTGACCGCGATCGCCTCGCAGACGGGTCAGTAACGACGATTTCGCCTGATTCAGGGTCGCCACCAACTGACTGTTGACCATCGTGACTTCGATCAATGGCTGGTTCGAGTTCTCTTCAAGATCGGGATCGAAGAGATTGGCTTTGGCATCAAGATAGCGGGCAAGCTGCTGATAACACTGCGCCAGATTGTCCTGCAGCGGGCGGATGGGGAAGATCAGATGCCCGAGCAGAGTGAGCAGGTTGTACCATAGCGCGCCGATCAGCAGCATGGCGGGCTGCTGATACCAGGTATCGTAAAGCGAGACCCCCAACATGGTGTAGACCGCGATTAGCAGCGCGCCGAAGGCGATGGTGGCGTAACGCTGTCCCAGCGCGCCGAGCAGGATAAATCCCCAGGTAGATAGCGCCAGTCCGATGCCGAATAACCAGGGATAGGGGAATAGCAGCTCGATCGAAACGGAGGCGATAAGAAAGCAGAGCAGGGTGATGAACAGGTTACGCAAACGCCCGGTCAGCCGATCGTCAAGGTCGGTTAATGCGGCGGCGACGACGCCGAGCGTAAGCGGAATGGTCGACGTCGGCTGGCCCAGCCACAGGGGAACGGCGGCCGCCCCGGCAAGCGCGATAAAAATGCGAATATTGTACAGCCAACTGCTGTTATAAATATAACGACGGATCCCGGGGGTGAATGCGAACAACGCGATTTCCTCTGACTCGATTAACGATGATAGTTGCGGCGGGCGTTTTCTTCTCTGGCCACACGCGCCGTTTCCACCGATACCACGCGGCGGCCGACCGGCCACAGCGCGATGGCCGCGATTTTAAAATTGGCGATGCCCACGGGAATGCCGATGATGGTGATGCACTGCGCAATGCCGGTAACGATATGCGACAGACAGAGCCACCAGCCAAAGAAGATAAACCAGAATATATTCAGCAGCGCGCCGCCGGCGTTTAAGATGGCGTTTCTTCCATCCGGACGCAGCTCATCAACGTGAATGGCTTCGTTGCCATAAGGAAGCAAGGATAATTTGGTGATTTCCCAACATGACCGAGTCAGCGGCAGAGTGAATATCAGCAGGGCGCTCACCACCGTGGCGAGCAGCCAGGATAGGGTGGTGAAAAATCCCCCCAGCACGAAATTAAGGATATTCAATACGGTGCGCATAATTTCTCCAGTGTTTTCAGTACGACCAAACTCTATGATGATAAACGAATTATTACATTAACTATACCCAAAATAGTGCCAGCCGCGGCAAAGCCGATGCACTTGCGGCTTGAAGTATTAAGGGGATATCGAGATATCCTAACCTGTTTTTAAGGCTAGGGCGTGAATGCCGACAACAGGTAAACTACGATAATGACGATGCGGACCTCACAATATTTATGGCGCGAATATGATGGAGCTTAAATCAACATCTTTAGGTAAGCATTTGGCGCAGCATCCGTATAACCGGGTGAGGCTGCTTAACGCTGGCGTCGAAGTGAGCGGCGATAAGCACGAATATATTATCCCGTTCAATCAACTTTTGAATATTCAGTGCAAAAGGGGGCTGGTGTGGGGCGAACTGGAGTTCGAACTGCCGGCTGGCAAAGTTGTGCGTTTACACGGAACCGAGTGGCAGCAGACCCAGGCGTTTTACCGTTATTTATGCCAGTCCTGGCAATCATGGAGCGAGGAGATGAGCCAGGTGAGCGCGGAGGTGCTGCAAAAGCAGGCGGATGAAATTCATCATCTGGAACAGCAGGACGGCTGGTTCGACCGCAAAGCGCTGGCGCGCCTGGAAGAGAATATCGGCAACACGCTGACGTCGCTGCCGCTGCCGGTGGCCCGGCTTGATGAATTTGAGATCTGCCGGGATAACTACCGGCTTTGCAGTCAGTGGCTCGAGCGCGGCGCTGAGCTGCGGGTGGCGTGCAATCAGGGGTGGATGGCGCGCACTCTGGTGGCGGAGCAGGATTTTTTTCAGTCGGTAGAGACGACGGCGCTGAATGTCGCGCAGTGCAAAGCGGTGATGAATGGCGAAGATGCGGTGCTGGTGCTGGCGGGGGCCGGCAGCGGCAAGACATCGGTGCTGGTGGCCCGCGCCGCCTGGTTAATGCACCGCGGGGAGGCCATCCCGGAACAGATTCTGCTGCTGGCGTTTGGGCGTAAGGCCGCGGAAGAAATGAATGAACGCATCCAGGCCCGGCTGCACACGCCAGACATTCAGGCAAAAACGTTTCATGCGCTGGCATTGCATATTATTGAGCAGTCAAGCCGTAAAACGCCGATGATCAGCCAGTTGGAGAGCGACGGAAAAAAACGGCGTGAATTGCTGATACGAAATTGGCAGCAACAATGCTCGGAGAAAAAAACGCAGGCTAAAGGGTGGCGCCAATGGTTGAGCGATGAACTGGCGTGGTCCCTTCCAGAGGGCGATTTTTGGCAAGATAAGGCGCTGGCCGAGCGTCTGGCGGGGCGGCTGGAGCGCTGGGTCGGCCTGATGCGGATGCACGGCGGCAGCCAGAGCGAAATGATTGAGCAGGCTCCGGAGGAGATTCGCCCGTTATTTCAGCAGCGGATCCGGCTGATGGCGCCGTTGCTGAAAGCCTGGAAAAAAGCCCTGAAAGAGGAGAACGCGGTGGATTTCTCCGGCCTGATTCATCAGGCGGTGAATATATTGGATAAAGGGCGTTTTATCAGTCCGTGGAAGCATATTTTGGTCGATGAATTTCAGGACATTTCGCCCCAGCGCGCGGCGCTGCTGTCTGCGTTGCGCAGGCAAAACAGCAGAACATGTCTATTTGCGGTCGGCGATGACTGGCAGGCCATCTATCGCTTCAGCGGGGCGGAGTTGTCTCTGACGACGGCTTTCGAACAAAACTTCGGGGTGAGCGAACAGTGCGCGTTGGATACCACCTATCGGTTTAATCAGCGTATAGGCGAGGTCGCCAACCAATTTATTCAGCAGAATCCTTATCAATTGAAAAAACCGCTTAATAGCCTGAGTAAAGGGGATAAGAAAGCGGTAACCATCCTTCCTCAGGAGCAATTGGAGCCTTTGCTGGATAAGCTGAGCGGCTTCGTTAAGCCGGATGAGCGGATCCTGATTCTCTCCCGCTACCACCATATGCGCCCTCATGTATTGCAGAAAGCGGGGACGAGATGGCCGAAGCTGCATATCGATTTTATGACGGTTCACGCCAGCAAAGGCCAGCAGGCCGAATATGTGATTATCGTCGGGCTGCATGATGGCAAGGATGGTTTTCCCGCGCCGGCGCGCGAATCCATACTTGAACAGGCGCTGTTACCTGAGCCTGAAGATTTTCCCGATGCGGAAGAGCGGCGTTTGCTGTATGTCGCATTGACCAGAGCCAAGCAGAGAGTGTGGCTATTGCAGGACGCTAAAAATCCGTCTGTCTTTATCGAACAGCTGCGCAAACTGGGCGTGCCGGCGCAGCGCAAACCGTGAAAAAGCCGACGGCATCGCGTCGGCCTGTTCGGATAACTATGCGGCCGGAGGTTACTTTAAGCGATCTTGCAGATAACGCTGATAATCGGGGATCACGATGTCGACGGGCTGTCTGAACAGCGCCGAGTTGACCAGAAAGTCCGCGGTTGAGCGGTTGGTCGCCACCGGAATATTCCACACTGTGGCCAACCGCAGCAGCGCCTTGACGTCCGGGTCATGGGGAACGGCGTTGAGCGGATCCCAGAAGAAAATCATCAAATCTATTTTTCCTTCGGAGATCAATGCGCCGACCTGCTGGTCTCCGCCCATCGGGCCGCTCATCATGCTCTTGACTGGAAGCCCGGTGTTCAGCTGAATCAGATTCCCCGTCGTACCCGTGGCGTAAAGTTTATGTTCGGCGAGCAGCGTTTTATTGGTCCCGACCCAATCCAACAGGGATTGTTTGCAGTGATCGTGCGCGACCAGGGCGATATGTTTATGAGCGGCGACGGTGCGGGTGGTGTACTCCATGGTTACGTCCTTCATCGGTGTGGTGGAGCTATCGGTGTGAGGAAGACAGATTACGGAAACCCGGTTTCACTGCAAAGAGATAAAAAGAAAAAATGAGAGCATCCGCCGGAAATCTGGCGTAACCGCGCGTAAAATAGACGCTTTAGACTCAATGGGTATCTTTTTCCTGTACCCAGCGCAGGAAACGTTGTTGGGTGTCCTTATCCGCCTTTTGGAACCAATACTGCATTATTGAAAACAGCGTGCTGGAGGCGTTTGGCGCGTCGATTGCGTCTGCCGCCGGCCCACTTTCCAACCGATCTCTCTTCGCCGACGTAATGACTCCGGTGAATTGCGCAACGGAGGCGCGATGTTGCGCCGAATTATATTCGGACATCCTTTTCTCTATTCCGTGAGTTAATTCATCATCGGTTACGTTCAAAATATCGACGCGGGCGGGGATGATTTGCTGTCTTTCATCGATCAACTGGTAATTGGCCTGTTGATCAAACTTTTTGCGTTGTTGACCGGTTTCCAGCGCGGGTAATTTAAATGAAACGGACGTCAGGTTCTGGGTATTGAAGGTCGCAATCAAGGCGGGAGAGGTATAAGTCGTCGGCAAACGGTTCGGCGTAGGGATCGTTTTTACCACTTTAAAAAGCAGCTGGTGCTGCCCGTTGTCAAGCTCAAGGCTATCTGCGCCTTTCAAAATCGAACTGGATACTTTTTGCCCATCCACCACGATAAGATCAATATTCTGATCCAGTTTTAGCGTGACGGCGATGGCCGGCGCGCTTATAACCGAGATGAAAAAGCATGCGGTGACAATGCCTGATTTCATTAAAATCCCCAATAAATCCAACGATCGGATTATTGTTAAGCAATTGTCGGAATGTGTCAAAGATTTCAATTTGCAACATGGCGTTATTATTTATGATGTTGGCGATGTGATAATTTCCGGTTTTATGTTTATTCAACGGCTATGCAGGATTTTTTAAATCGACACGCCGATGTCTCTCCGTTGAAGATGTACGATACTGTGTAAGACATATCATAAAAGGTACTCTCAGCATGATGAATGACGGTGATATTGAATCTGTGCTTAAAACGGTAAAAACCATTGCTCTTGTCGGCGCGAGCGATAAAACGACGCGGCCAAGCTACGGCGTAATGGCCTATCTGCTGGACCAGGGCTATGAGGTAATTCCCGTAAGCCCGAAATTGGCGGGGCAAACGCTACAGGGGCGAAAGGTTTACGCCAGCTTGGATAAAATTCCCCAACATGTTGATATGGTTGATGTGTTCCGACAGCCGGAGGCCGCTTATGAGATCGCTCAGGAAGCCATTGATATCGGCGCCAGCGTACTTTGGCTACAGCTTGGGGTTATTAATGAGCAGGCGGCCAGGCTGGCGAGCGATTCGGGATTGCGCGTGGTGATGGATCGCTGCCCTAAAATTGAAATTCCGCGTCTGGGGCTGGAAAAATAGCGTTCTAAGCGCATTTACCGGTGCGATGCACAACCGGTAAATGTCCCTTGGTCAGCATAGCCGCTATCAATGGAGCAACTGCGGCGCACGGCGCTGAATGACTTTAGCCAGCTCCGCTAAGGAGGCGGGCGCGTCCCCCTGGTAAGAGTCCTCTTTTATTAGCTGGGCTTCAGCCAGATAGGTATGAATGGGCTGCCCTTCGTCATTTTCCATGACGACATGATACCAAGGCGCGGTTCGCAGCGTATCATTCGCGTCTAACTCTTCCCATTTGGGCGCTTCTAATGAATATTCCGGGTCGATGTCAATAACGACGCCGGGATATCCCAGAAGTTTATGACGAATCTGCTGCCCGATTCCAAATTTACAGATGATCATATAATCTCCTGATAAATCTATAACACTTTCTAAATGGGGGAGACCTTGAGCTTTTCAAGTAGAGCAAACAGTTTTTAAGCCTATTTTTTGCACAAAATTCTTCGGCTGAATACTATTATATTCGCATGATGCATTTTTCGGCGGATGCCGCCGGATCGATGAAAAGCGGTTCCACATTGATGGCGACAGGAGGGAGAAGCGTGTCAATCGTATCTACGGCTGCTTATGTTTATGGGATGGTGCAGGGCGTCGGCTTTCGTTACGCTACTTTGCGCCAGGCCGCACAGCTTGGTCTGAACGGCTATGTGCGCAACAGTGACGACGGTAGCGTTGAAGTTATCGCCTGTGGCGAGCGTCAGGCGGTTGAGCAATTAGTCGAATGGCTGAAACAAGGCGGCCCGCGTAGCGCCCGGGTTGAAAAAGTCCTTACGGAGCCGCATGGCAAAACGGATTATAAAGATTTCAAAATTCGCTATTAGCGCTATATGCACTTGACCGGCTTGGGCAAGCCGGCGATTTTGGTCGCTTGCTTTGCCGGCCCTTTGGGGAACAAGCGGTATAGATAGCGGCTATTGCCTTTTTCTTCGCCGTATTTTTTGGCCATTGCCTTAACCAGCATGCGAATGGCGGGAGAGGTGTTGAATTCCAAATAGAATGCCCGAACAAAGCGGACGACCTCCCAGTGAGCCTCGGTTAGTGAAATGCCTTCCTGCTCGGCTAATATCAACGCTAAAGCCTCGTTCCAGTCCGCGCTGTCCATTAGGTAGCCCTGCGCATCCGTTGCAATGATTCGGCCTTCAAACTCCAACATACTTCCTCTGGCGTAAGATGAGATTACGGTAGTTTAACAAAAATTTCTTTGCGCCAAAAACAAAAGCCCCACCTGAGTGGGGAACTGACAGTTGACAAACCTATCGTTTTTTATCAAACGGTAATAACGGAATGGAAGAGTAAAGCGTCCGCGCCAGGGACAAAGGCGTAGGGAACGCCTTTGAACGTCGCTTGCGACGGCCCTGAAAGGGGAAATCTCAGGGATGAGATTCCTATTCGCGCGGCTCGAGCTTACAGGGACGTACTTGCAGCGTCTTTACGATCCATCCATTATCGCCGCTCACCGGATTTTGCCAGCAAACTCAGCCTCACTTTAATGGGGCATGGCATCGGGTCGCGGCGGGAGATAATCAATCGTTGCGCATAATGCCCAAAATGCTTAACAGGCTGACGAACAGATTGTATATCGAAACATAGAGGCTGACGGTAGCCCGGATGTAGTTGGTTTCGCCGCCGTGAATGATGTTGCTGGTTTCCCAGAGAATCGCACCGGCGGAGAAGAGAATAAATAGCGCGCTGATGGCCAGATGCAGGGCCGGAATTTGCAGAAACAGGTTGGCGATGATGGCAACTACCAGCACAACAAAGCCCGCCATCATCATCCCGGACAGGAAAGACATATCTTTCCGAGTTGTCAGCACGTAGGCGGAACAGCAGAAGAACACCAACGCGGTACCGCCCAATGCCAGCATAATAATGTCGCCTGAGCCGGCGGATATCAGCGTGCTTAATAACGGGCCCAGCGTGTAACCCATGAATCCCGTCAGCGCAAAGGCGGCCAGAATGCCGGCCGGGCTGTTTGCCAATCGGTAAGTCAGAAACATCAGACCATAAAAACCAACCAGCATTAATATTAAGCCGGGCGCGGGCAGGTTGAAAACCGTGCTGGCGGTCGCCGTGACAGCGGAAAAGCCTAATGTCAGCGATAGCAGAAAATAGGTATTACGCAATACCTTATGGGTGCTAAGCAACGAGCTTTCGCGGGTTGATGAAGCAACAATACGATCCATATTAACGACTCTCTCTTTCAGGGGGCCATATCTAGTGTTAAAGAGTAAATAGTTGCCGAATGTTATTAAAGCCGTTTTACCCTTCTTTACGCTGAAAATTGATATGTTTATGAACTCCCTGGCGATTTTGCGTCCAATTAAGCCGCAAAAGACTATTTTTCAGGCAATTAAACGCAGCGATGCTTTACAAGGTCCGGCTCTCTGTTTATAGTGCGCGTCATTGCGGAGGAGTGGCCGAGTGGTTGAAGGCACCGGTCTTGAAAACCGGCGACGCGAAAGCGTTCTAGAGTTCGAATCTCTACTCCTCCGCCAACAAATTCAACGGGTTAGCTTAGGCTAGCCCGTTTTCTTTTTGGGCTGATAGAAGATTCTTAGAATATTTTTCTTATTGGTGGTCGATCTAGCGTCGGCGATACCTTTGTTTTCCGCTCATAAATTAACACCTGGCTTTCTGTTTTGCGCCCGCTGAAAAGCTGCTTGTCCCTGCTGTTCCCTTCGTAATCGGAAAATGGTAAGTATTCCCGATATCATCAATCCAACTATTGAGGACGGATGGCGCCGGAAGCGTGGAATTATACTCGCATTCCATATTGCTAAACGTTTCCTGCCGATTTTTCCCTTTTATATTTTTATAAAAATTGATTTCATCATTCCGTTTCCCAATGGGATATGTTAAATGTTATCATGTTGTTTTTATAAGCTTTGATGCTCTTATGAAAATCATATTAGTACGACATGGTAAGCCTGATATTAATATATCGGGAAAGTTGTCTTCAAATGAGATGAAGTTATGGATAGAAAATTATGATAAAAGTGAAGTGAGTGAAGATCCTCCTTCATACTTTTTTACGAACAGTTCTGTGCGTAACAGTTTTGTAGCCGCCAGTCCTTTACCAAGGGCGTTAACTTCATTAAATATGATTAGTATTAAACCTGATATGGTTGACCCAATATTTTGTGAGGCTCAGCTACCTTTATCTAACCGTTCATGGTTGAATTTACCACCTATGGCGTATGCTTTTTTACTTCGTGTTCTATGGTTTATAGGGTCTTCGAAAAATGTCGAATCATATTGTTCAGCTAAGATTCGTTCTAAATCGGCTGCGGCAAAGCTGATAAATCTTGCCCAAAAGGAATCGACCATTCTTCTAATGGGGCATGGCATCATGAATCGTATGATTGGCTCTCAGCTTAAAAAGCAAGGTTTTAGAAAGGAGAAAATAATCGGTAAAAGTTACTGGCAGGTAACTGTTTACGAGAAATGATGGCGGGAAAGTTATCGTTTTGATAATGTGCTATTAATTCTATCATCTGTCAATCGTTTGGCTTTTAGCCTGCGGAAGGCAACCGTCGGTAGATCCCAGACGCATTTTCTTTGTCTGGTTTGATGAATTAATTATTAACGTGACAATAATTGATAATAAGTTATACAGGGAAATCTAAGGTTAGCCCAACACCAACTTCTTTAATTTTAACATAGTTGGAAAGATGTATTTTGGCTGCAAGATCGGTGCAATGGCAAGGATAAAGAGTATCCGTTGAAAGGGAATTAAGATATTTACTTGTTTCATGTAATATTTCTTCATCTGCATTTAGGAGATGAAAACCACCGATAACAGAAGTAATATTGTTCTCTCCGGTGACCAATTTTGCATGTTCTATGATATTACAAATTCCCGCATGTGAGCATCCTGTGATGATTACCAGGCCTTGTTTTGTTTTTATAGCTAAAGCAGAGTCATCAAGCACGTAATCGTCGGTTAATTTCCCATCGCTATCATGTATCTGACCGACCGGTTTTTTAGCCTCAAAGCTGTTAGTCCGAGGAATCTGACCTAGGAAAATAACATGCTCAGATAGCTTTAATGGTTCTTTTGTGCAAGTTTTTTCAAAGAAAAAATCATTTTCGTCCTGACGGATATTCATGCCGATAGGCTTATTGTCATAATATTTAGGCGCTAATGCCGCGGGATGAGAGATCAGGCTTATTTTCTTTTCAGGCGGTTTGATGGCTCTATCATAATATTGAATTAAATGATTTAAACCCCAGCTATGATCGTTATGCCCATGAGATATAACGATATCGTCAATATTAGTTAAATCTATTTGAAGCGTTTGCGCGTTTTTTAAAAAAACGTCAGAGTAGCCGACATCAAAAAGGATTTTTTTTCCGTCGCATTCGATAAAGTATGAAACACCCGGTTCTCCAGTTAAGTATTTATCGATAAAGGTATTGTTATCAACCAAAATTGTTAGTTTCACGGTTATCCTCACAGCCGCTAAGCATGGAAAAATATATTAATACCAGTTCATCCTTTCTAAAAAGGAAGATGTCTCCCTACAGGCGAAACGTCCAACACCACCTGCTAATCTGTTAACTATAAACTTCAGATGGTATAAAATCAATAGAACCCTATAAGGTATAATATCACATAAATAATCTGCTTGGCGGAACGTTGTTATTTATATGTCAGAACAAGAGAGCATGTGAGGAAATCATTGGATATTAACATTTGTTTAATCCGCGATATTTTTATGGATCAGGCAATCCTAGCATCGCGCCGGAGGCGCTTTTCTTACTCATTGCGAACACAGTGGATATTTTTCCAGTCAAAGCGTAAGCAGCGTTAAGTCTTTAACATCGGCATCAGGGTTGGCTGATTTTACCGCCGACAAGAAACCGGCAAAATTCCGATTGAAAAAGGAGAAATTATGGACGAATGCGATCTCTTTCTCTAGGCCGTGAACCAGATACCGTACGGCCCATACGCTTCTGTTGTTTATTTTAATTGCTTTAGGTTTAACGCTGATAATATCAGAAAGCGGTATTTTATGGTTTTTTCCTTCTCGGACCTGATAGAAATAAAAATAATCGTAATAATAATCTTCCCGTGAGGCACCGAATAGCCGCAGGAAAAATGAATTCACGGATATTTTTTTCATTGATCCGTCATTGGCATCGCCAGGTTCTTTTTTGTCACGCAGGCGATAAAAAAGCCGCCTTATCAACAAAATGAAAAGTATTGGCGGTAAGATATATAAAAGCAATGAGTAGATTTCCTGCATGAAAGTTTACCTTCGTGCCCTTGGGCGGCGTTAGCGTTTGCAGGGCGTATGCTGAATCGCCGGAACGATGAGAATAATGTTAACTTGCTGAAACTATAGATATTCTATAGTTATTTTTCAAGCTGTGAACCCGCGTTATTTCAAGCGTTGAACGGGATGTCCTTAGGCTAGCGAAGCGCGTTCATAAACCGACTTACGGTCGCCTTTAAATATCGGCGGATTACCGCGCCGGCGGCGTTTTCTTATCCGGTTTCGCCACTGCCGCTTGAACGACATCCGTGAACGTCGAATAAAGGTGAACAGGATCATGGTAGTTAATGATAAGGCAGGTTAACCTTTGTTATAAACGGTTCACAAAGAACGAGGTCGCTATGTATAAAACCATTCTAGTGCCAGTCGATATTGAAGAAGATGAGTTAACCCAAAATGCGCTTGCTCATGTGGTCAAATTGGCAAAAATGTCTGACGTGACGACGGTGCATCTTTTTCATGCGTTGCCTGATGCCTCGGCATTTTTATCAGCGTACTCTTTTGGGATAAAAGAGTTCAAGAATGAAGCGGTGGTCAAAGCCGATGAAAAACTGGACTCCCTGATTAAAACCATCGATCTTCCCGCCTCCCGTCTTTCATTCAGCGTAAGTTTCGGTACCCCTCGCGATGAAGTGCTGCAGCTGGCCGAGGAAATCGAGGCGGATCTGATCGTGGTCGGCTCCCGTCGGCCTGATGTGAAAACCTATCTTCTGGGATCCAATGCCGCGGCAATTGTACGACATGCTAAAACATCGGTATTAGTCGTTCGCTAGGCTGACTATCCGGCTTATTCCATCCCGCGGAATAAGCCGGGAAATGGGTCATCTTAGCTGACTATCCTTACTCCCTCGGCGGTTATAGCCGCTGTTGAGCGTTCTTTTCTTGTCAAGCTTCTCCTGACAATCAATGCAATAGCGCACGCCGGGCAAGGCTTTTCGACGGGCTTCCGGTATGGTCGCGCCGCATTCGTCGCAGTAATGCGCGCTTTCCCCGTTAGCCAACTGACTGCGGGCATGCGCAATAGCATCATTTACAGTCGCATCAATTTGATCCTGAACGGCGCCATCATTTGACCAGCCACTAGCCATCATTACCTCCGGAGAATAGCGAATCTTCCCTTAGTATTGGGGGTAAATCGCACAATTCAAGAATGACCACTCAAGAATAACGGCGGCGCAATGGGTTTAGATGGCATCAGCGGGGGGATTTTCGTGACGATCGGTATATTCGACGCGCGCAATCAACTGCTCTATCTCTTTATCGGAAAATACCTCGATGCCGTGCGTTTTCAGAAGCTCCGCCGTCACGCCGTTTCCCGGCGTTTGCTTGCCATCAAACTTGCCGCTGTATATCACATTACTGCCGCAAGAAGGGCTGCCTTCGGTGAGTAATGCAAAACGGCATCCGTGCTGTTTCGCCATTTGCAAGGTTAGCCAGGCGCCTAAAATATAGCGTTCCGTAACATCGGCGCCGGTGGCCTCCACGACTCTGGCGCCTTGGGCTATCACAGCGTTTCCATTTCGGGATGCGACAATCTCAGCGGAAGGGCGGGGAGTGGGGAAGCCGGCCGCCAGTTCGGGGCAAAAGACCACCAGACGCGATTGCTGTCGCCACTGCGCGAGGTACGCCGCGACCGACTTTTTATCGGAGCCGTTATAACGCACCGGAAAACCGGATAGACAGGCACTAATTAGAATTTTACTCATGGGAAAAGATATTGCGTAAAGGCAACTATCATAGCCGGGTTAATTTCAGGCGCAAGCGTTCTTCGGCACACTCTGCGTCGTTAAAAGATGGAGAACAGTAACACGACGGGGAAGCTTAGCGGCCAGGTAACTCCGATGAGCAAGGATGTCAGAACCCGGATAGTCAGCGAGTTATCTCGGCTCAGCAGAAAAGTGACGAGGAGTGAAATAACGAATCCGATGCAGTAAATAAGTTTAATCGATTCCCACAAGGTCTGGTGTGGCACGTTTGCTTCCTTTTATGCTTAATGCGCCTGCATTCTATGCTGTTAATATTTTATGATCAATTTTTTAACCCATTGATTCCATACAAGGCTTCCTGCGTCGCCCCGCTGCTCAATCCGACCGGCGGATGAGCGGTTAGGACGCCGATTCTGTACTACAGTAAAAGCGTCTGTTGATTTCACCGGCATACTGTTATGAGAATGATGCTTGGGCTGGCTCCCCTGGTTCTGGTTACGCTTTTTTCGCCAATTCATACTATGGCGCAGTTACACAAGATTTCTGACGAGCAGGTCAAAGAACTGATAATTCAAGAATCTATTTCCGCCTATTCAGGAAACTGTCCCTGTCCTTATCATTTCGCGCGTAACGGCAGCCGCTGCGGTAAAAGGAGCGCCTGGAGCCGACGCGGAGGATACGCCCCCATTTGCTATAAAAACGAGGTATCAACGAGAATGGTTGTCGAATGGCGGCAGCATAAAGAGCGTTAGCGGCGCGGGCGACGGTAAAAATAAACGGCCGCTTGGTTGGCTAATTCAATAATTTTTCCTTGCAGAATTAATATAGTAAATGAGCAGGATAAATGGTGTATTATCATTGAGTGACGGATTACAGGAGTCAGGTGATTAATGATCTTATTGTGACGGAAATATTAATTTTTTGTTTCAGTATGGACATTGATCGGGGACTGTCATAGCTTGTTGTTTTATCCCACAAGAAAGGTAATAAAATGAGTGAGATATCTAGCCTGTCGCTAAAGATCCCATCGGATCTGAAAGAAAAAATTAAAGTCGCTGCCCAGGAAAAGGGGGTTTCAATCAGCGCGGAAGTGAGTGAAAGATTATTACAGAGCTTCGAGGATGGTGAAAAAGCATACCTGTCGCCGGTGGAAGCGGTGGATAGTCAAGACACCAAAGAGGAGGAAGAGTCTCAGTTAACGCAGAAAGAAATCAAGAAAATTAGAGCGTTACTTAAAGATAAAACGAAAAACTCTTCAAAGAAAAAATAATATTCCGCGATTTAGCATGTCATGACATAACGTTCATGCCGTTATGCGCTATGTCATGGCATCGCTCTCTTTTATACCTCAAATCACTTGAGTTGCAGGACGAAACGTTACCGTTTTGAACAATGCGAAACGTCGGTTCTTTACCGGCGGACTTATAAATGACCTCCGTAACGCGCATTGCCGCGACAAGCTTGCGACGGCTTAGAGGGCAAGCCCGCGATGGACCGAGCAGCAAAGCCAACGCACCTGTAGTTTGTGTTATGAAGGAGATATAACGAACATCAAGATTTATGATATAAATCAGTAAGGTTTCCCTATCTTTTGCCGATAAATGCTATTCATACCATTTGTGGAGGCAATTATGTTAATGGGAACTCTTAAAGAAACGCTGATTTTTGTACAAGATGACGGTATCGGACATCATCGGTACGAGATCTACAAGAGTGACCATCAGAGCGGGTATTTCGCTGTTATCTATATTCAGAAATCAATCCTATTAAATGATTCGACCGTTGTTATTTGGGATATTGATAATTCATACTGGCGTATGAAGTCACACTATATTCCTAATGCTCGTATGGAATGCGAAAATCACTGGAAAGAAACGTATCGCATATTTTCTAATTGATAAAAATAAAAGAAAAAATAATATTATTTTTCTTTTTGTGTTTAATTAATTTTTTGTGTGTGGCTGAATCTGTTATTTTTCATAAGGCAATGACAATCTTCTAATTTGTTATCTATTTATTCTTGTTAATTAACGACCTTGCTTATCTGTAAAATAAGTGAATTGCGATAAACCGATCGATTAAATAGATATATAAAAATACAAAATATCTTTGAAGAAGATATAAAGATTATTGCTAACGCGCCGATACCTGTTTGGTCATTAGGGATGAGTATGCAAATTGGGTGGTTTCTACAGGATTGATAAGTGATTAACCCTTATCTTTAGTATGTTTTCTTTTTCAGCTAAAATCGGTAGGCATTGCGACACTTCGTATCTACCCTAGATAATTCTAGTTGTAGGAAGGCGGCCCCAACGAGGGCGAATTCCATGGATGGGGCGAGTAACAAAGCCAACGCTCAGGCAACTTGAAGTATGACGGGTATGGCCCGGAATCGGCTCGGCGTCAGTATCAGTGCGGATACCGTCTGGCTTAACGAATGGTCCGCTCCTCTTGCCGCCTTCTCCCTGATAACGATTGTCTGGTGGTATCGTCTCTTGGCGTATTGTTTATCGACGAAGGTTGATAAATCCATGATCCAGGGCTCATATCATTTTTTAATATAGGAAATAAAGTACAACGATAGATATCCGAGGACCATCCTATTTAATAGAGTTGTTTCGATTGAGTGACGGTTATTCCCTCGGATAGAAATCGAATGGATAAACAAAAGGAGATTTCAATGAATTTATCCAACTGGCGTATAGGATATCGATTAGGGGCGGGCTTCTCTTTTCTGGTGTTGATGCTGTTGATTGTCGGTGGCGTAGCGGTAACAAAATTAACCGATTTTAATAAAAAAATGGATGATATCGTCTCTCAGGATTATCCATTAACCGTAAAAAGCAATCAGTTAATCGATGAGTTGAACGCCTTCCTCAATAATCAGCAGGTATTGTTTCTATTAAAAACGCAAGCTGAAATTAATCATCAGCTGGAGCTTGGCAAAGAAAACTCGATAAAGGTTTCTCAATTAATGGATTATCTGCAAAAACATGCGGTGGATGAAAGATCGCTGGCTGTTTTGCGTTCAATTGGCGATATCCGCAGGGATTTCCTTGCTTCGGCCAACAAACTGTCCGGGTTCATTGTCGCCGGAGATGTGGAAAGCGCCACTAAAGAGTATTTCAACGTAACGCGCGTCGAGCAGCAGAAGTATAAGGATAAAGTCGCTGAACTGATTGATTCGCAAGATGAGAAAATGTCGGCATCGGCAAATAATGTCGCGGAAAGCTACCAAGAGACGCTGATCGCCATGGCCATCGTTGTTATCGCCAGCATCATCGCGGGGCTGGTTATCGCTCTGTTGATCACGCGCAGCGTGACGCGTCCGCTGCAAGATGCGCTGGTTGTGGCGGAGAACGTCGCCAAAGGGGACTTGACGTCGGAAATCAAGACTGGCCGCAAAGATGAAACCGGGATGTTGCTGACGGCCTTACAGAACATGAATGCCAGCCTGAGGCAAATTGTTACGCAGGTTAGGGACGGCGCGGAAACCATTTCAAGCGCCGCCTCGCAGATTGCGGCCGGCAACCAGGATCTTTCCGCCAGAACGGAGGAGCAGGCCAGCTCCCTGGAGGAGACGGCATCGTCCATGGAACAGCTGACGTCGACGATAAAGAATACGGCGGATAACACCGTTCAGGCGACCGAGCTTGCCGCGAATACATCGGATACCGTGGAAAAAAGCGGCAAGATGATGGAAAAGGTGACGCAGGAAATGCGCGGAATCAGGGATTCGTCGCAGCGTATGGCCGAAATTATCAGCGTGATCGACGGCATCGCCTTCCAGACCAATATATTGGCGCTGAATGCCGCCGTAGAGGCCGCGCGCGCGGGCGAACAGGGGCGGGGGTTCGCCGTCGTCGCCAGCGAAGTTCGCGCTTTGGCGCAAAGAAGCGCCACGGCGGCCAAAGAGATTAAAGAATTGATCGATGATTCATTTAACAAGGTTCAGGACGGCATGGGGCTGGTGGAGGAAACCGGCGTTACCATGAACTCTCTGGTGATAAATGTGCAGGGCGTTAACAGCATTATCAGCGAAATCGCGCAGGCGAGCCGCGAACAGAGCGATGGCATTAACCAAATCAATCTGGCCGTTGGACAAATCGACACCACGACGCAACAAAACGCGGCGCTGGTTGAAGAGTCGGCCGCCGCGGCGCTCTCTTTACAGGAGCAGGCCCATAATCTCACCCAGACGGTCAGCGTATTTAAACTGGCTGCGGCGCATAGCGGCGGCGCGGTAAGCAGGAAGGCCCCGGCGTTGCCGCCCGCGGAAAGCGCGGAAATTCCGCAGGAGAAGAAAACGGGCGAGCTGGCGGACTGGCGCGCTTTTTAAGGTAGCCCGACAGTTATGATCGCCAAAGAATGCTTCAATGGCGGTTTTTTCTACGATGGCCGTCATGCCTAAAGCGCCTGGGGAATCGCGGTTCGATTCAGGCGCCAGCGGATAAGGTCGATCAGCATAAACAGCAGTAAGCTGGCGCCCATAACGGGTAGGCAGACGGCAAGCAGAACGCTAACGGCGATCGCTAGCATTCTGGGCGCGCGGCGGGTTTTTAATAACGCTGCGGTCAGCGTTTTAACCGGATTGCCGGCGCCCTGATATGCAGGGCGCCGAATCCACCACATGCGATATCCCCAGATAATGGTCGCGCAAAGCCCAAGGCCGAAAATAGCCAGCAGAATCTGGTTGGGCAAGCCGAACAGCACGCCCATATGCGCGTCAACCCCCCAGCGGGTGAGCTTGGCCGCCAATGGGAAGGTATTGAAATCCGTTTTGTCGACGACCTCAAGCGTTGCCGGGTTAACCGCAACGGCATCGACCTGTGTCGGCCAGGCGCGATCGATTTCAGCGACGGTCCAGGCCTGGTTGGGGTAACGGGCCGGCTTGATCTCGATTTTCAGGGCGTCAATGCCCGCGCTTCTGGCGGCGGCCAATACGCGATCGAAAATTTCGGCCGGCGCCGCCGTTCCGTGGGCTGAAACCGTCGGCATATGATGCTCCGCGTGTTCGTCCGCATGCCGATGTTCGTCGCCTCCCATCGGCTCGCCGTTAAGCTGCGTTTTCACCGTAGGGGTTTGCCAGCCCAATAGGTTTCTGGCCACCGAAATATTATTGCCCGCCCACTGCGACCAGGTAAGCCCGGTCGCGGAAAAGAACAGCATCCCCAGCAGCAGGCATAACCCCATGGTGGTATGGCGGCGGCGCAGGCGCCTTTTCCGCGCCGCCGGCGTTCGCTCGATTTTCTGGCCGCGTCGTCCGGCGGACGCGGTAGAACGCCGGGTGGCGCGCCAGATGAGTACTCCTCCCAACGCGGCTACCCACAGCCAGGAGGCGGCAAGCTCGCTGTAAATACGCCCAATATCGCCGAGCAGCAACCCCCGGTGCAGATAATCTATCCAGGTGCGGAAAGGCAGAATGCCGCTGGTGCCGTAAACCGTTTCGGCGCCGCGAATCGCCAGCGATACCGGGTCGACGAAAATGGCCCGGCTTTCCGAGGGCGCCAATTCCGGCATGGCGAACATCACTCTCGTGGTTTCGCCTTGTTTGGGTGCCGGACGAATGGCGCTCAGTCGGGCCGCATCATGATGCGCGAATACGGTTTGCGCGGCGGCGATTTGCGCCGCCAGCCAATGGGGCGCGCCGCGGCTTTCGGTAAAAAGCTGGTGTGCGTAGAGACGGTTTTCAATTTGCGGCGTCAGTACATATAGCGTCCCCGTGAGCGCGGCGACGAAAATGAAGGGGCCGACAAAAATACCGATATAAAAATGAAGACGAATCAATAAGGCGAGCAGCGCGGCGCGCGGTGATACGGTATCTGATATTGCGTTTTGCGGTAAGGGCGTATCCATTTGTAACGCGCCTCGGCGCGAGGTCGGCGACGCATGGTTTTTAAGATGCGGCATAAAACCTTCTGAAGTCGGTTGACGAGAAATGGCCAAGCCGCGGGCGATGGTCGCAACGAGCATCGCCCGCGGATTTTCTTTATAAATACCCGTGGGTCTATCGGCGTTTATTCAGCGGGGCGGCGCGCGCGGCATGGGAGACGCAAATCTCCCGAACGGAATGACGGCGGATAAAGGCGTGATAATGCGGCTACGGGTCGGCCGCCGCCTTGCGGCAACGGCGATGCCGGCTATGCCGGACAGCGCGGGCGCGTGGCAAAACAGAACGCAGTAGCCGCAGGCTTGATGATCCGCCGCCGGGTCCGAACCTGGATGGGAAGGTGCATGCGCGCCGGAGATGTCATGTCCGACGTGATGGCGGCGTTCTGTTGAATTCGCTGGGGCGTCTAACGCCTGGAGCCCGCCATGACGACAATGCGCCAGCGTTTGCGAGATCGCCGGCGCAATGAAAATGGTCAATATAGCGAAGATGCCGCACCAGGCCGGGAAACTTCGCTGCCGCAGCGAGGACAAAAGCATAAGCGTGGCGTTCAGGCCTATCGGATTCCGTGGCCGACACTGTACCCCATTTATTCTGGCGTTGTTACATAAATGTTTGCGTGTCGTTTCAATAAGGACTCTCGGTAAACAGAATATTCCTGAAGCCAGAGCGCGGTGGTATTCGATATAGTGGAATAGACATTGCCGATAGGCATCAGACGTTTTCCGGCATACGCCGGGTGAATGGCGATTTAATGGGCGGCGCGCGGCGAAACCGTCGCGGCGCCGGCGAAATAGGGGAGGGCAGGTTGCATTTGATGTCGTTGCATACAGATTCCACGTCCGGCGCGGCCGAAACGGGGCGCGCGAAAAATGAGCATGCCGCCTGTCTTCTTTTTTTCATCAGGACTATCATCTACCGGCGTTCCGGTTGCTTAAACGCTGACCTATTATGATGAATCATATCGTTATCAAGTTGTCGGAAAGCTAACTTATCCTTTAATATGGATTTTAATTGATTGAAGCACACGAACAGGGGGAGTTGTGCTGGTTAATAAACTTGGGTCTAAACAGCGGGCTGCTGGCCTTTGCTGGCTTTCAGCGGTAGTCGCGTTGTCTTTGAGTGCAGCGCCGGCTTGGGCATTTTCCATCGATGATGTTGCTCAACAGGCAGAGGCGTTGGCGGCGAAAGGTTTTAGCGCGCCGAAAAGCAATCTTCCAGCACAATTTCGTGATATGAAATTTGCTGATTACCAGCAAATTCAATTCAATCAGGAAAAATCGTACTGGAACAGCCTGCAGACGCCCTTCAAGCTGCAGTTTTATCATCAGGGGATGTATTTCGATACGCCCGTGAAAATCAATGAAGTGACCGCCACGACGGTGGATGAGATTAAATATTCCGCGGATTACTTTAATTTCGGCTCCGTTAATCACGATCCCGAAACGGTGAAGAACCTTGGCTTTGCCGGTTTTAAAATCCTTTATCCCATTAATAAAGCGGATAAGAATGATGAAATCGTCAGTATGCTGGGCGCCAGTTATTTTCGCGTGGTAGGCAAAGGGCAGATTTACGGCCTGTCCGCCCGCGGCCTGGCTATTGACACCGCGTTGCCTTCAGGGGAAGAGTTTCCGCGTTTTCGCGAGTTCTGGATTGAGCGCCCTAAACCTGCCGATAAGCATCTGGTTATTTATGCCTTGCTGGATTCGCCGCGCGCGGCCGGGGCGTATCGCTTTATCGTTTATCCGGGAAGCGACAACGTTGTCGATGTTCAGGCTAAAGTATACCTGCGGGATAAGGTCGGCAAACTGGGCGTCGCGCCGTTAACCAGCATGTATCTGTTCGGGCCGAATCAGCCGTCTCCTACGCTGAACTACCGCCCCGCGCTGCATGACTCCAATGGGCTGTCGATTCATGCCGGCAACGGCGAATGGATTTGGCGTCCGCTGAATAATCCACGGCACCTGTCTGTCAGCACCTATGCGATAGAAAATCCGAAAGGGTTCGGTTTGCTGCAGCGCGGCCGCAATTTCTCCGCTTATGAAGATCTTGACGACCGTTATGATCTGCGCCCGAGCGGCTGGGTTGAGCCGAAAGACGACTGGGGTAAAGGTAAGGTCGAGCTTGTCGAGATCCCAACCGCCGACGAAACCAACGATAACATCGTCGCCTTCTGGACCCCGGAAGTTTTGCCTGAGGCCGGCAAGCCTCTGGAGATAAAGTACCGTCTGCACTTCACCAGCGACGAAGATCGGCTGCATTCGCCGGATATCGGCTATGTTCTGCAGACGCGCCGCTCCACCGGCGATGTCAAACAGTCGAATCTGATTCGTCAGCCTGACGGCACCGTTGCTTTCCTGGTTGATTTCGTTGGATCATCGTTAAAAGAGATGGATGAAACAACACCGGTCAGCTCTCAGGTCAGTATCGGCGACAACGGCGAGATCGTTGAAAACAGCGTCCGTTATAATCCGGTAACTCACGGTTGGCGCCTGACGCTGCGTTTACGCGTTAAAGATAACAAACAGCCGACAGAAATGCGGGCTGCGTTGGTCAATGGCGAAACGACCTTGACTGAAACCTGGAGCTATCAGCTACCTGCTAATGAATAAGTCAACTTCTCCTCTCGATTATATCGAGAAATTGCCCTTGCCTGCCGAGCAGGCAAGGGCGTTGCGTGAAAAACTTCCGGAATCAGAGCCTATCGATCAGTCTGCATTGCATCAGGCATTGTCGGATGGCGGCCAGGTCAAGATCCATTCAGCAGAAGACGTCGCGCTGAATTCGGTTCAGTCCCGTTTGGAGATGGCCTGGTCTGATGGCCTGAACAACGATAAGCAATTGGGGAAAGATACCGAAGGGCGGACGGCGTTGCAGGCGATGCCGAAGATCACCCGTTCTTCCATGTTCCCCGACGTTTGGCGCACCAATCCGCTGGTGCGCTGGTGGGAAAGCCTGCTGGGCCGAACGGCGCCGCCCCGTCATCATTATCATGACGCCAGCCCGGAAGAAACCATCGCGGAAAACAGATGGCGTACGGTTGGCACGATACGGCGCTACATTCTGCTGGTGCTGACGCTTTTTCAGACCGCGATCGCCACATGGTACATGAAAACCATCCTGCCTTATCAAGGCTGGGCGCTGGTTGACCCGTTTGAGATGGCGGATCAGCCGTTGATGCAATCGTTCCTGCAACTGCTGCCATACGTATTGCAGAGCGGCATTCTTGTCCTGTTCGCGGTCCTTTTCTGCTGGGTCTCGGCCGGATTCTGGACGGCGCTGATGGGATTCCTGCAGCTATTGATTGGTCGGGATAAGTACAGCATCTCTTCCACATCGGTCGGCGATGAGCCGCTTAATCCGGATCACCGTACTGCGCTGATCATGCCCATCTGTAACGAAGATGTAGAGCGCGTTTTTGCCGGTTTGCGCGCCACCTACGAGTCCGTGGAAGCGACCGGAGCGCTCGATCACTTTGATATTTATGTGCTAAGCGACAGCAACGACCCGGATATCTGCGTCGCAGAGCAAAAAGCCTGGATGGAGCTGTGCCGCGACGTGGGCGGCGAGGGGCGGATTTTTTACCGCCGCCGCCGTCGCCGCGTAAAACGTAAGAGCGGCAATATCGACGACTTCTGCCGCCGCTGGGGCAGCCAATACAGCTATATGGTGATCCTGGATGCGGACAGCGTAATGAGCGGCGGATGTTTGACATCGCTGGTCAGGCTGATGGACGCGAATCCTAACGCGGGCATCATTCAGTCTTCGCCGAAAGCCTCCGGCATGGATACGCTGTATGCGCGCTGTCAGCAGTTCGCCACGCGCGTTTACGGCCCGTTGTTCACCGCCGGTCTGCACTTCTGGCAGTTGGGCGAATCCCATTATTGGGGGCATAACGCGATTATCCGGGTGAAACCCTTTATCGAACACTGCGCTCTGGCGCCGTTGCCCGGCGAAGGGTCGTTTGCCGGGGCGATTCTTTCCCATGACTTCGTCGAAGCGGCGCTGATGCGCCGCGCGGGGTGGGGGGTTTGGATCGCTTATGACCTGCCGGGCAGTTATGAAGAGTTGCCGCCCAACCTGCTGGACGAGTTGAAACGCGATCGCCGCTGGTGTCACGGCAACCTGATGAACTTCCGTCTGTTCCTGGTTAAAGGTATGCACCCGGTTCACCGCGCCGTATTTCTTACCGGCGTGATGTCCTATCTGTCGGCGCCGTTGTGGTTCATGTTTTTGATGCTATCGACGGCTTTGCAGATAGTGCACACCTTGATGGAGCCTCAATACTTCCTGCAGCCCAGACAGCTGTTTCCGGTATGGCCGCAGTGGCGGCCGGAGCTGGCGATCGCTCTGTTCTCCACGACGCTGGTATTGCTGTTCCTGCCAAAACTGCTGAGCGTGATCCTGATTTGCGCCAAGGGCGCGAAGGCGTATGGCGGCGCGTTCCGGCTGGTGATTTCGCTGCTGATGGAGATGGTATTCTCCGTTCTGCTGGCGCCGGTCAGAATGCTATTCCACACGGTGTTTGTCGTCAGCGCCTTTTTGGGGTGGTCGGTGCAGTGGAATTCGCCGCAGCGCGATGATGATGCGACGCCTTGGGGAGAAGCCTTTGTCCGTCATGGCTCTCAATTAGTGCTGGGTCTGGTGTGGGCGATAGGCATGGCGTGGCTCGATCTGCGTTTCCTGTGGTGGCTTGCGCCGATTGTCTTCTCCTTGATCCTGTCGCCGTTTGTCTCCGTCTATTCCAGCCGCGCCTCATTGGGCCTGGGCTGCAAGCGCGCCAAGCTGTTATTGATCCCGGAAGAGTACGATCCGCCGCGGGAGCTGGTGGCGACCGATAGCTACTGGCAGTTGAATCGTCAGCGCAAGCTGGAGCACGGCTTTATGCAAGCAGTGTTCGATCCTTCGGTTAACGCTCTCGCCAGCGCTATGGCGACGGCGCGCCACCGTTTCAGCCAGGCGATAGAGCGCGTTCGCCAACAGAACGTCGATGACGCGCTGAGCCGCAGTCCGGAAGAGGTGAGCAATAATCTGCGTCTGGCGCTGCTAAGCGATCCGGTGACGATATCCCGTCTGCATTATCGGGTCTGGCAGCATCCTGAACAGTATGCGTCGTGGTCCGATTATTACCGGAAACTCCCTTCGCCTTATATTAAGGGATAGCATTCCGTGACGGCGAATGGATAAAAAGCAACGGCATACGCCGTTGCTTTTTTTTACGTTGACGGGTTTCTTCCCTGACCATCGTTAATCTCCCGCAGGGTATCCGCCGGGCTCGTCGTCAAACCGTAAGAGTAGGCAGGAAACCCCTTATCCACACCAGGCCGATGTGAATAAGGTTTTACGAGAGAGGTTAATAGAGCGAGGGCTCGCCCTTGGGACGGGTTTTAAAGCGGCGGTGCAGCCACATATATTGATCGGGCGCCAGGAGAATATTTTGCTCGACGATTTTGTTCATCCAGGCCGCCGTCGCTTCCTCGCTTTCCAGGGGAACCTCTAATTCCGCGGGCTGAATCAGCAGCTCGTATCCTTTTCCCGCCGGCAGGCGACGGGGCACAAAGGGCACGATGGCGGGTTTGGCGGTTTTGGCCAGAATATAGCTTCCCACCGTTGTGGCCGCCTTATCCACCGCAAAAAGGGGGACGAACACGCTGCTGCGGGGGCCATAGTCGTGGTCGGGGGCATACCAGATAATTTCACCCTGCTTCAGCGCCCGGATCATCCCTTTGAGATCTTTGCGATCGAGCATCGATTTGTTCGAGCGCATTCTGCCCCAGGTTTGCAGCCAATCGATCAGTTTATTATCGTTGGGGCGATAGACGCCGATCCCCGCATTTTTGATGCCGAAAATGCGCGCGCCAAGTTCCAGCGTCAGAAAGTGCAGCCCAATCAAGAGGACGCCGCGTTTTTGCTCCCGCAGCGGCCGTATGTTTTCCAGCCCTTTGACGGTAAACCAGCGCTCTATACGCCAGTCGGGCCAAAACCATGCCATGCCGGTTTCGAGTACGCCCATCCCGACGGCTTCAAAGTTTTTTCTGACCAGTTCATCCCGTTTCGCCGTCGGCATATCGGGAAAACAGAGCTCAAGATTGCGAGCGGTAATCTCAACCCGGCGGGGAAGCAGCCGCATTGAGAGATGACCGAGTCCGGTGCCGATGCGGTAAAGTAAAGGATAGGGAAGCAATACAATCAGGTAGAGCAAGCCCACCCCCAGCCAGGTTAACCAATAGCGCGGGTGTAATAATGAACGATTAAAAGTGGGGAGTTGTGTCATGGCCTCAGTATCAGATTCTGGTGCTGTTAGGCACGTGTACCGTTAAAAAAATGAAATAAGATTCCCACCCAACAGGATAGATGATAGCGGCGCTTTCATTAGCAAAAATTTTGCGGGGTGCTATAGCCTGATTTTTATATAAAAAAGAGTGGTGGCGGTAATGATAGCATTTGGCGCCGGCGGTGTGTAACCGTTGATGCCATCGACGGGCGTTCCTTTGACCAACGGGGGAATAATTCCCGTTATATTTATGCAGGCGGTTATTTTATCTTCATCGCCTGACTTCATTCCTGCTATCGGGTATGATGCCGGCGATTTAATCCGCCGCGAAAGTCTGGCGGCGAATCGCCATAATTAACCTCAATGAAGACAGGAAAGTACACCATGCCAGTGTTACATAACCGGGTTTCCAATGAGGAACTGAAAGCGCGCATGCTTGCTGAAACCGAGCCGCGAACCACAGTTTCTTTCTATAAATATTTTACCATTGATGAACCGCAGGCGTTCCGCGATCGTCTGTATTGCCAGTTTGAGCGGCTCCAGGTTTTTGGCCGTATCTATATCGCGGCGGAAGGGATTAACGCGCAAATCAGCGTGCCGAATAGCCGGTTTGAAGCGTTTAAAACGCTATTATTCGGCGCCCATCCGGCGCTCGACCAGGTGCGGCTGAATATTGCGCTGGATGATGATGGCAAATCCTTCTGGGTGCTGCGGATGAAGGTTCGCGACCGTATCGTGGCCGACGGCATCGATGATCCGACGTTCAATGCGGCGAATGTCGGCCAGTACCTGAAAGCTGAACAGGTCAACGCCATGGCCGACGATCCCGATACGCTTTTTGTCGATATGCGCAATCACTATGAGTATGAAGTCGGACACTTTGAGAATGCGCTGGAGATTCCTTCGGATACGTTTCGCGAACAGCTGCCTATGGCGGTGGATATGCTCAGACAGGGGCAGGATAAGAATATCGTCATGTATTGCACCGGCGGGATTCGCTGCGAAAAGGCGAGCGCCTATATGCGCCATCACGGTTTTAAGCACGTCTATCATGTCGAGGGCGGGATCATTGAATACGCGCGTCAGGCGAAGGCCAAGGGGCTGCCGCTAAAATTCATCGGCAAAAATTTTGTGTTTGACGAGCGAATGGGCGAGCGGATTTCGGACGACGTGATCGCGCACTGCCATCAGTGCGGCGCGCCGTGCGACAGTCATACCAACTGCCGTAACGAAGGTTGCCACCTGCTGTTCATTCAGTGCCCCGCCTGCGCGGAAAAATATCAAGGATGCTGTAGCGAAACCTGTCGGGAAGAGCGGCGTCTTCCGCTGGCGGAACAACGAGCCCGGCGCAGCGGCCGCGAAAACGGCATGAAAATTTTTAATAAATCGAGAGGACTGCTGCAATCCACATTGCATATCCCTGCGCCTGCCGCCGAGGATGAAGAGAAATAACCTAAAAAAAGCCCTTTCATCAATGGAAAGGGCTGTGCCGATACATTATTTCTGCCGAACGCCTTCAACGGAAATAATCAGTTGAACTTCCTGAGATGCCGGGCCCAGATCCTGGGTAATGTTAAAGTCTTTCAGCTTAATGGTTCCTTCCGCTTCAAATCCGGCGCGATAATTACCCCAGGGATCGTTGCCCTGACCGATCAGTTTCGCCTCTAACGTCACCGGCTTGGTTACGCCGTTTAAGGTCAGGTTACCTTGAATGTCGTATTCATCGCCGTCTTTTTTCACTTCCGTGGAGGTGAATGTCGCCTGAGGATATTTGGATACGTTCAGAAAATCCGCGCTGCGGATATGCTTGTCGCGCTCCGCATGATTGGTGTCGACACTGTTGGTATTAATGGTGACGTTCACTTTATCGGCGGCTGGGTTGTCCGCATCAAAAGTGAATGTCCCGTCAAAGTCGTTAAAGCCGCCGTAAATCCAGCTATAGCCCAGATGTTTAATGCGAAACTGGATAAACGCATGCTGGCCTTCTTTATCAAACTTGTAATCGGCTGCCAGAGCCGATCCGGCGGAGGCTAGCATAGATACGGCGGTCAGACCCAATAGTGTTTTCTTCAGCATCGGTATTTCTCCATCAATTTATAAAGTTAAGGGATGTTGCGGCCCAACATCCGTTTCAACGTCGTATCACCATCTATAAAGTGGTGCTTTAGTGCGGCTAAACCGTGCAGCGCCGACAGCGCCACCACCACCCAGGCAAGATAAAGATGCACGGTACCGGCGACATCGGCCTGATCCGTCAGGCCGCTTAATGTAGCTGGAATAGAAAACCAGCCAAAAACTGAAATAGGCTGCCCCTCGGCGGTGGAAATCAGATATCCGCTGATTAAGAGCGCGAACAGAACAACGTACAGCGCAATGTGCGCCAGAGTGGCGCTCACGCGGGTCAGGGCGGAATAACTGCTTAACGGCGGCGGCGGCGGGGAAAGAAAACGCCAGATCGCGCGGAAAACCATCACGGCAAAAAGCAACACGCCGATGCTCTTATGGATTTCGGGCGCGCGGTGGTACCACTGGTCATAGTATCCCAACGTCACCATCCAGAGTCCTAACGCAAACATGCCGTATACGGTTAGCGCGGCTATCCAATGAAGAAGAATGCTGATATGACCATAACGCGATGAAGTATTACGCCAAAGCATAGTTACGTCTCCTTATCTCAGGCAACCGGTGCAATTTTGCAAACTTAAACACGTCTAAACATAAAAGCAATATAAAGTCACCATTTTTAACAAATGGGCGAATTTGAACAATTTATTTGAATAGGAATTTATGTTTTATTCAATCTGATGCGAAGCGCGGATAAAAAATAACCCGCCGCGATTGGCTGGTTTGCTTAACGCCGGCCGGCGTTGGGGCGGCCCTAAAGCTCTGCGAGGATACTGCGATCGGCGATCTCACGATACTGCTCGGTGACGCGTGATGAAGATAAAAGGGATACGATCTGGCGGTTGAAATAACAACACCGTCTGCAAGACGGCGTTGTTATTGGGAGGGTAAATCAAAAATCAAGAAATCTGGTATAAAAACAATAAAAGTTATCAATGACTAATGTTTTCTATAATCAAGTGCTTGGCAATCTGTTGATTCGATTTTGGCAATGCCGGCTTCAAGTATGTATATAAGTTTTCTGGCTACATCCGTCGTTAACCATAACGTCCGGTCAACTTGCGCTTCATCTGGAGCCTGATCCGAGGTGGACAGATAGTGTAAACGGATCATCATGGCGTCATAACTGTCAACGGTGCTGATGTCCCAACCTACAAGAGGATGTGTCTGAATAACTTCATTTTTTCTATCCATAAATACCCCTTATTGACTAGTTACTAACATGAGTGACTAACGAGGTTTAAGGCGGCCCCTTATTAAGAAGAGCATTAATAGTATATCGTCGCTTATTTAATTTATGGGAAATATTTTTAAGAAATCTGAAAAAAGTTTTAGCGCGTTAATTAAACAATCCGGAGCGAACAGGCGTTCATCCCGGATTGTTTTTGTGAATGGAAATAGGCTACTCGGTATTTAAACCGGCGTTTTTCTCTAATACGGCGACAAAGCGGGCGAGATGCTTTTTCAGCAAGGGATCCCGATTCTCGTTTTGCGACTCCAGCTTCAGATTGTGGATCATCAGTTGGTTTGCCTTCTCATCAAGGCAGAAAACCAGGGATGAAAAGGCGAGCTCCAGTGCGTCAATCTTGCGCTGCTGCGCGCCGATTAGCTCCAGCAGTTCACCGAATGTCATCGCTTCTTCCGGTTTTTCCACTGTCATAATTGGTACCCTCGGTTATCACAGGATGGCAAGATACTCACCTTACGGCCTATAACTTATCATTGCGCCAAATCTTTCTATAGCCTAAATTCATGCGTCCGTCTACGGGAGCCTGCTTCAGGCCGCCGCAGGCGAGGTTAAAAAGCGCTCCCGGTATTTTTTTACTCGCTCCATCCCTGGCTCGCCCTGCGGGCCGTCACTGTGTGACGTTGAAAAACGCTTCCGGCGTTTTTTTATTGCGGTGTAAACCAGTCGTCCGCGCTTTCCCAGGTCTCTTGCAACAGCTCGGAGATACGCTCTTTATCCTCTTTACTGCCGCCTAATACGCTCAGGTTATTGGCCGCCGCATAGCGAATCTGGATCGGGGTATCAGGGTAGTGTTGGTGAATTCGGTTGCCCAACTCATGGGTTAGCGCTTCAAGCGCGCCGGCGGGGAGAGGGGATGATTTTGCCAGAGTAATTTCGACACGCATAATTGCCTCCATTGGTAACTGTGTATTTATACAGTTACCAATGAAAAAGCACAAGCGCCGATAAAAAATCGCCGAGAGCGATTTTCAACGCCGCTTGCGGAGGCCCGAAGGGGGACGGACAGGATGCCCGTCATAAAAAAATCGGCGCCCGACCCGTTCTCGGCGCGAAATCATGTTTCTGCCGCGGCGATACCAGGCGCTATCCGCTATCGAACGGACCAGTTAAGACGCTGTCCCGCCAGGAAGGGGACCACCGACTCATCGCCCATTGGGATCGCTTCCGGGAACGTCACCGGTTCGCGATGGAGTTCAATCCAGCCTTCATTAACCGGCAAGCCATAAAAACGCGGGCCGTTTAACGAACAGAACGCTTCAAGTTTATCCAGCGCGCCCAGTTCATCAAAAACCGTCGCGTAGGCGCTCAAGGCCGCCTGGGCATTGAACACGCCTGCGCAGCCGCAGCTGGATTCTTTTCTGTGTTTGGCATGGGGCGCGGAATCGGTGCCGAGGAAAAGTCGGTTACAGCCGCTGGCAACCGCCTCGCGCAGCGCCTGCTGGTGAATGTTTCTTTTGAGAATCGGCAGGCAGTACAGATGCGGGCGGACGCCGCCGACCAGCATATGGTTGCGGTTAAACATTAAGTGCTGCGGGGTGATGGTCGCGGCAAGATACTCATTGCCCGATACAATATAGCTCGCCGCCTCTTTGGTGGTGATGTGCTCGAATACCACTTTCAGCTCAGGGAAGCGTTGGCGCAGCGGCTCCATCACCGACTCGATGAAGCGGGCTTCTCGATCAAAAATATCGATTTCAGGATTGGTCACTTCGCCATGCACCAGCAGCGGCATGCCGATTTCCTGCATTTTTTCCAGTACGGGATAGATATTGGCGATGTCCGTTACGCCGTGGCTGGAGTTGGTGGTCGCATTCGCCGGGTATAATTTGGCGGCGGTAAACACGCCTTGTGTAAAGCCGCTGACGATTTCCGCGGCATCTAGCGAGTCGGTCAGATAACAGGTCATCAACGGTTGAAAATCATCCCCTGCGGGGAGCGCGGCCAGAATGCGCCGGCGATAAGCCGTGGCGCCCGCTACGCTGACGATCGGCGGCGTCAGATTCGGCATGACGATCGCCCGACCGAAAAAGCGGCTGGTGTACGGCAGGACGGTTTCAAGCATCCGATCGTCACGTAAATGGAGATGCCAATCGTCAGGACGGCGGATTTTTAGTGTACCTGGCAGTGCGGTCATGAAATGTGCTCCAGCGGTCAGTAGAAAAACATCATCTGTCTGTGAGTCGGGATGATACGGCGGGGAGTAAGAATAAGTGCAAAGCATTTCGAATGCATCCGTTAGTTGATGAATGCCTGAAATTAACTACTATATCTATTACGGCTATTGGCATCTCATGCCTTAACTTTTGATCTTTAACTATAAATAATGGAAGGACTAAAATGGAGATTCGTATCGTTGCCATCTTACGGGCAAAAGCTGAATTTATCGACGAAGTTACCGCCGCGGTGAAAGCGGCGGTGGCGCCGAGTCGTCAGGAAGCAGGGAATTTGCAGTACGATCTGCATGAAGAAATTGATAAGCCCGGCGCTTTTGTTTTCTTTGAGCGTTGGAAGAATCAGGCCGCGCTGACGGAGCACGAGCAGTCGTCGCACTTTCAACGCTTGATTTCCAGCCTGGAAGGTAAGACTGACGAATCGACGATCAAACTGATGAAATTCCTGGGCTGATAAAAACCCACCGGGCGGACGTTAATGCCCATATAAAAACACCCGCCAAACGGCGGGTGTTTTTGCTTACTGTCGCTGAACGCGGATTATTCGCCAACGGCCCCCGGCTTGGCTGCCGGCGCCGTGGCCTGGTTAACGGCCGCGTGGCCTCCGGCCGAACCTTTGCCGTCAAACTGATAGACGGGACGCTGCCAGTCGCTTTGGCGTACCGGCTCCGGTTGATAATCCGGCGCCGGCGCTTTCGTCATCGGCGCGGCGGCGTGGAACTTATAGCGCGGCTGCGCCGTCGCCGTTTCTGTCGGTTGAGCCGGCGCGGCCGGTTTTTCCTCAGGCGCGGCCTCTACCGGCTGAGGCGCGATCGCCTCGGGCTCCTTGGCGCTCTCCTCGGCAACAGCTGCGCTTGCTACAACAGCCTCATCATCGTCTGCTTCGACAGCCTCGTCAGCGTCATCGTCTGTGTTGTCAACGTCAGCGACCGCTTCGACAGCTTCATCAACCGCTCCGACGACTTCATCGCCTGCGTCGATAACTTCATCAACCGCGTCGACGACTTCATCGACCTCATCGCTTTCTCCGTAGGCCCGCTCCTCGACGAGGATTGATGGGATGGCGTCGGCCTCGGTTTTCGTCTCGACAATCTCATCAGCGGCGGAGGCCTCGACCGCGGCCGCCGTCTCGCCGACGACGTCGGTTTTTTCAACCTGCGCGGTTTCCTGCGCCGGTTGCGTTACCGATGTTTCCTGCGGCGCGGCGGCGGCGTTATCCTGGACAACCGCCGTTTCCGGCAGGACGGCCGGCTGGTTCGGCGCGGCGTTATTTTCCGCCTGTTGCTGCTCTTCAAGCTGCTCCAGAGACTGGTATTGGGCGATGGGATAGTTGATCCAAACCTTGCCCGATGCCAGTTCCGGCGCGGCGGCGGCATATTCCACCGGCATCGGCGATTGCGACGGATACCGCTCATCGCGATAACGGCGACGGCGCTGGCCGCTGACGCGCAGATGGCGCGGCGAACGGCGGGAACGACGCGGCATCCCGCCGTTTTCGCTATTCGCGCCCTTGTTCGCATCGGCGGCTTGCGTATTTTCCGTTTCGCTCTGGTCAAGCGGCGTAACGGCTGCGTCATCCAGCGGTTTAACCTGCGTGGAGGCTTCCGCTAGCGCCGGAACCCGCGCGTCGGCGTCATCCTGGCGCGCGTTTTCAGACTGGACGCGCACTTTCTGCGCCAGTTGGCGACGCTGGCGGCGCTGCGCTACCGGAGCCGGTTTCTCCTGCTCGGTCGCGTCGTCGTCGGCTTCGGCCGCTACGATATTTTGCGTTTTCGCTTCCTGCGCGGACTGACGCTTATCGTCCTGCCGGCGACGCTGACGCGGTTCGCGACGCGGCTGTTCGTCGACGGCGGTTTTTTCGCTATCCTCAACCGCGCGAGCTTCCGGCGCGGTTTCGCTGTTCTGGCGTTTATTGCGGCGCTGCTCTTCACGCGTCTCCCGACCGTCGCGTGAATTACGATCGCGGCGATTGTTATTCTGCCGGCGGGTATTGCGGCGTTCCTGACGCTGCCCCTCGCCGGCCTCGGCGGACTCGGTTTTCTTCTCCTCGCTCTGTTCGGCGACGGCTGCGGACGGCTCGGAAGCGAAAATGCCTTTCAGCGCCCCCAGGAAACGGCTGACGAGCCCCGGCTGCGCCGGCTCGGCCGCCGTGACAGGCGCCGTTTTTCCCTCGTCCGGCGCTTTATTCTCCGCCGGCATGCTCGGCATGCTGAAAGCCGTTAAGGCAGGCTGCTCCGGCTGTTTACGTTCGACAACCTGCTCTTCCTGCAACTGCTGCGCCTCGGTTTCCAGCAGTTGCGGCAGCAGGTAGCTGAGCGTCGGTTTTTCCTCGCCTTTGCGCACGCGCACCACGGAGTAGTGCGGCGTCTGCATACCGTCATGGGGAACGATAATGGCGCGAACGCCGCCCTGACGGGTTTCGATGGCGTTGACCGCGTCGCGTTTTTCATTCAGCAGGTAAGACGCAATCTGCACGGGAACGATGGCATGAACTTCTTTGGTGTTCTCTTTCAGCGCCTCTTCTTCGATGAGGCGCAGAATAGACAGCGAAAGCGATTCATTGTCGCGCACGGTACCGGTGCCGCCGCAGCGAGGGCAAACATGGTGGCTTGACTCGCCCAGCGACGGGCTAAGGCGCTGGCGGGACATTTCCAACAGGCCGAAACGGGAAATCCGGCCAATCTGAATGCGCGCGCGATCCTGGCGAACGGAGTCGCGCAGACGGTTTTCAACTTCGCGCTGGTGGCGAACCGGCGTCATGTCGATAAAATCGATAACGATCAGACCGCCCAGGTCGCGCAGCCGCAGTTGGCGGGCGATTTCATCGGCCGCTTCCAGGTTGGTGTTGAACGCGGTTTCTTCGATATCGCCGCCGCGGGTCGCGCGCGCCGAGTTGATATCAATCGCCGTCAGCGCTTCGGTGGTGTCGATAACGATAGAACCGCCGGAGGGCAGGCGCACTTCGCGTTGGAACGCGGATTCAATCTGGGATTCAATCTGATAGTGGCTGAACAGCGGGATCTCACCGCTATAAAGCTTGATTTTGCTGTTGAAATCCGGGCGGCCAAGCGCGGAAATATGCTCTTTCGCCAGATCGAGGATCTTGGGATTATCGATCAGAATTTCACCGATATCCGGGCGTAGATAATCACGGAAGGCGCGCACGATGACGTTGCTTTCCTGGTGGATCAGAAAGGGCGCCGAGCGGCCTTCAGCCGCTTTCTTGATGGCTTCCCAGTGTTTCAGGCGAAAAGCCAAATCCCATTGCAAGGCTTCGGCGGATTTGCCGACCCCCGCGGTACGGACAATCAGCCCCATGCCGTCGGGCAACTGTAAAGAGGCCAGGGCTTCTTTCAGTTCGGTGCGGTCATCGCCCTCGATACGGCGCGAAATGCCGCCGGCGCGGGGGTTGTTCGGCATAAGAACCAAATAACTGCCGGCCAGGCTGATAAACGTTGTCAGCGCTGCGCCTTTATTGCCGCGCTCTTCTTTATCCACCTGAACAATGACCTCCTGGCCTTCGCGCAAAACATCTTTGATGTTGGGGCGGCCGTGGGAGGAGTAGCTGCTGGGGAAATATTCGCGAGCGATTTCTTTGAGAGGGAGAAAACCGTGTCTTTCGGCGCCGTAGTCAACAAAAGCGGCTTCCAGACTGGGTTCGATACGCGTGATTTTACCTTTGTAGATATTCGCTTTCTTCTGCTCATGACCCGGACTTTCGATATCCAGATCATACAGCCGTTGACCATCGACCAAGGCAACACGCAACTCTTCCTGTTGAGTCGCGTTAATCAACATTCTCTTCATCTTTAACTTACTCGTTATTTTTACTTACATTATTGATAGAGCTGCGGACAAAGAACCGCATGACCGGAGTGAACCGATGGCCTCGTGGCTTATCGCAAGGACGTCAACCTCCCGGTTGTCGCCTGCATAGAGACGCATGTTTCGGTAGCCTGTGTTTCCTGATGGAAAACAGCGCATTTACTGGGGGAACAGCTTCTGAAGAATGTCGCCAGATCTGATTCCATTTGCCGGCCAAGCTGCAATCCGCAGCCCGCTAACTGCTTGATATCACATTACGTCTTACGCCATTGCTGCGTTTGTGTGTCATCAGGCAAACTTAATAATTCCGCAATTTCCTTGTCTTAATGGAAATCAGCGCGGAAAACACGAAAAGCATTATTCCATTGCTGACACGGTTATAGCAAGGTTACTTTGCCTGTCATATAAAGATAGTTGTGCTGCCGCTCGCTAAATTGTCGGCGGTTAAGACCGAATTCGGCGAAACCCGTAGCTGTAACAATATCTTCATAGGCCAGACTCACAGTTAAGCACAGAAAAAGAAGTGGCGCTATCCGACCGCTCTATTTAGAATCGCGCATCATGAAAACAGACAACCCCTCAGTACAATTTGTAACCATATCCGCCGATGAGGCGGGACAACGCATTGACAATTTTTTGCATGCCCGTTTAAAAGGCGTGCCTAAAAGCATGGTTTACCGCATCTTGCGCAAAGGCGAGGTAAGGGTAAATAAAAAACGGGTAAAGCCCGAATACAAGCTGCTCGACCAAGATGAAGTCCGCATCCCGCCGGTGCGCCAGGCCGAGCGCGACGCGCCGCCGGTTTCCGCCAGTCTGGGTAAAGTCGCCGCGTTGGCGGAGTGCATCATCTACGAAGACGATTATATTCTGGTGCTCAATAAGCCTTCGGGTACGGCGGTGCACGGCGGCAGCGGCCTGAGTTTCGGCGTGATCGAAGGGCTGCGCGCGCTGCGTCCCGAGGCGCGCTTTCTCGAACTGGTGCACCGCCTCGATCGCGATACGTCCGGCGTGCTGCTGGTGGCCAAGAAGCGTTCCGCATTGCGTTCCCTGCACGAACAGCTGCGACTTAAGGGCATGCAGAAGGATTATCTGGCGCTGGTGCGGGGAAACTGGCCGTCGCATTGCAAATCCGTACAGGCGCCGCTACTGAAAAATATTTTGCAGAGCGGCGAACGTATCGTTCGCGTCAACAGCGAGGGCAAGCCTTCGGAGACGCGCTTTAAAGTGGAAGAGCGTTTCGAGATGGCAACGCTGGTTCGCGCCAGTCCGGTAACGGGCAGAACGCATCAGATCCGCGTCCATACGTTACACGCCGGCCATCCGATCGCCTTCGACGACCGCTACGGCGATCGCGGTTTTGACGGCCAGTTGGCGGAAACCGGATTGAGCCGCCTGTTTTTACACGCGCAGGCGTTACGCTTCGAGCACCCCAATACCGGGGAAACGCTGCGCATCGAAGCGCCCCTGGACGACCAACTGCGCCATTGCCTGAAAGTGTTGCGTAACGCGAAAGGGTAGTCCTCCGCCTTAGCGGGGTACCGGATGCCGGGTATCCCGCGGTTCACTCTCTCGTCAGCGGATTTCTCGTCAGCGGATTGATGTGCTCCGCCCGCAGCATTTGCGCCAGCGCAATCAACGGCAGGCCGACAAGCGTATTGGGATCCCGTCCCGATAATTTATCAAATAGTGTAATCCCCAACCCTTCGCTTTTAAAACTGCCGGCGCAATTCCAGGGCTGCTCTTGGTCAAGGTATCCCTCAATCTCCGCCTGCGTCAGGCAGCGGAAATGGACGTCGAACGGTTCAACAAGGCATTGCAGCCGCTGGCTGGCGCTATTAAACAGCGCCAATCCGCTAAAGAAAGTGACGCGCCGTCCACTCGCCTGCCGCAATTGCCGCACCGCATTCTCCTTATTATGCGGTTTCCCGGCGATGGCGCCGTTTAATACGCACACCTGATCGCCGCCGATAATCAAATGGCGGGGATAGCGCGCCGCCAGGGCGCGCGCTTTGCTTTCAGCCAGCCTGGCCACCAGCGCCGTCGCGTCTTCGCCGGGCAGGGGCGTCTCATCCACCTCGGGAGCGGCGCAGATAAAAGGCAGATTGAGCTTTGCCAGCAGCGACTTACGATAGGGCGACGTGGAAGCGAGAACGATCTGATACATAATTTTTTTATAAACCGTAGCGTAATAATACAAGGCATTTTAAACTGTGTGCCGCTCTGGAAGCGAATATTGGTGAAAGGTGGTGCTTCGCTGCCTTTTTCTTTGACTCTATGTCGTTACGACGTTAATATGCGCGCCCTATGCAAAAGGTAAAATTACCCTTAACCCTTGATGCGGTTCGTACTGCTCAAAAGCGTCTAGATTACGTTGGTATTTATACGCCCGAGCAGGTAACGCGAGTTGCCGAATCAGTGGTGAGTGTGGACAGTGATGTTCAGGCTTCTTTGTCTTTCAATATCGATAACCAGCGCCTGGCGGTGATTAACGGTAACGCGGACGTTTCGGTCACATTAATGTGCCAACGCTGCGGAAAGCCATTTGGGCATCAGGTTCATGCGACATTTTGTTTTAGCCCGGTCATCAATGATGAACAGGCCGAAGCTTTACCGGAGGCGTATGAGCCGATCGAAGTTGATGAGTTTGGCGAAGTCGATCTGCTGGCCATGGTGGAAGATGAAATCATTCTGACTCTGCCAATCGCACCGGTACATGATTCTGAACACTGTGAAGTGTCCGAAGCGGACATGGTGTTCGGCGAACTGCCTGCCGAGGCGGAAAAACCGAACCCGTTTGCCGTATTAGCCAGTTTAAAGCGTAAGTAATTAAGGAGTAAGGTCCATGGCCGTACAACAGAACAAACCCACTCGTTCCAAACGTGGTATGCGTCGCGCTCACGATGCGCTGACCACGTCTTCCGTATCCGTAGATAAAGTTTCCGGCGAAACTCACCTGCGTCACCACATCACTGCGGACGGTTACTACCGCGGTCGCAAGGTTATTGCCAAGTAATTCTTACGAATTATCAGCAAGGCAATACTTTGACACGCCTAACTCTGGCGTTAGATGCGATGGGCGGGGATTTCGGTCCCCGCGTAACAGTGCCTGCTGCATTGCAGGCACTGGCTTCTAATTCAACTCTCAACCTGATATTAGTTGGCGATCCTGCTGCGATTACTCCATTACTAGCCAAAGTCGATTCTGATTTGCTGTCCCGCCTGGAAGTTGTTCCGGCTGAATCGGTTATTGCCAGTGATGCAAGGCCGTCGCAGGCCATCCGCGCCAGTCGCGGAACCTCGATGAGAATTGCGTTGGAGCTGATTAAGGATGGGAGAGCCCAGGCCTGCATCAGCGCGGGCAACACCGGCGCGCTGATGGGGCTGGCGAAGCTCCTGATTAAACCGCTTGACGGCATCGAGCGCCCGGCATTGGTCTCCGTATTACCCCATCAGCAGCATGGGAAAACCGTGGTGCTGGATCTGGGGGCCAACGTCGAATGCGACAGCACCATGCTGGTTCAGTTCGCGGTCATGGGTTCGGTGATGGCAGAAGAAGTTCTTGGGTTGAAAAATCCGCGAGTGGCGCTGCTGAATATCGGCGAGGAAGAGAGCAAAGGCTTGGATAACATTCGCGACGCGGCGGCCAAATTGAGAAATACGCCTTCAATCAACTATATCGGTTATCTTGAAGGTAACGAGCTGTTGACCGGAAAGACGGATGTTATGGTCTGTGACGGGTTTGTGGGTAATGTCACATTGAAGACGATGGAAGGCGTGGTAAGGATGTTCCTCTCGTTGCTGAAGTCTTCATCTTCCGCTGCGGATCGCAGGCAAAAACAGTCATGGTGGCTGCGGTTGCTGGGGCGTTTGTTACAAAAACGGTTGGCCAAACGTTTCGGACATTTGAACCCGGACCAATATAATGGCGCGTGTCTGTTAGGACTGCGGGGATCCGTTATCAAAAGTCATGGCGCTGCGAACCAACGAGCGGTTGCGGTTGCTATCGAACAGGCAATGCAGGCGGTACAACGGCAGCTTCCAGAGCGGATTGCTGCCCGTCTAGAAGCTGTATTACCCAAGAGTGATTAAGCGTACATGTATACAAAAATAATCGGAACGGGCAGTTTTTTGCCTGAAAAAATCAGGACGAACGCTGATTTAGAGAAGATGGTGGATACGTCCGACGAGTGGATCGTCACGCGTACCGGAATTCGCGAGCGGCGTATCGCCGGGCCGGATGAAGATGTCGCCACGATGGGCTGCCATGCCGCGCAAAAAGCGCTGGAAATGGCGGGTATCGATAAATCGCAGGTGGGTTTATTGATTGTCGCGACCACCTCTTCAAGCCATGCTTTTCCCAGCGCGGCCTGCCAGATTCAGCAACTGCTGGAAATTAAAGATACGATCGCATTTGATCTGGCTGCGGCCTGCGCGGGATTTACCTACGCGCTCAGCGTTGCCGATCAGTACATTAAAAACGGCGCGGTGGATTATGCGCTGGTTATCGGATCCGATGCCTTGTCTCGCACGCTGGATCCGCAAGATCGCGGCACGCTGATTCTGTTCGGCGACGGCGCCGGCGCCGTTCTGTTGTCCGCTTCGGAACAGCCGGGAATCCTGTCCACGCATCTGCATGCCGATGGCCGTTACGGCGCGCTGCTGACGCTGCCGCATCAGGATCGCAATAATCTGGAAAAACCCGCCTATTTGACCATGTCCGGCAATGAAGTGTTCCGGGTCGCGGTAACCGAACTGGCGCACATTGTCGAAGAAACCCTGCAGGCGTCCCAGTTGGATAAGAGCGAACTGGATTGGCTGGTGCCTCATCAGGCCAACCTGCGTATTATCAGCGCGACGGCGAAAAAATTGGGCATGGGAATGGATAAAGTGGTCGTGACGCTGGATCGCCATGGCAACACGTCCGCGGCCTCCGTCCCCTCGGCTTTGGATGAAGCCGTGCGCGACGGGCGGATAAAACCTGGACAGCTGGTGCTGCTTGAGGCTTTCGGCGGCGGCTTTACCTGGGGTTCTGCGCTGATTCGTTTTTGATTAAACAGGATTTTCACTATGACGCAATTTGCAATGGTGTTCCCGGGGCAGGGATCACAATCCGTCGGTATGCTGGCTGAGCTGGCGGCGGAATATCCCATCGTCGCCGACACATTCGCCCAGGCTTCCGCCGTATTGGGTTATGACCTGTGGCAGCTTACCCAGCAAGGGCCGGTCGAAGAACTGAATAAAACCTGGCAAACCCAGCCGGCCCTGTTAACGGCGTCGGTCGCTATCTGGCGTGTCTGGCAGCAGCAGGGCGGGAAAACGCCGGCGCTGATGGCCGGTCATAGTCTCGGCGAATACTCCGCGCTGGTTTGCGCCGGCGTTATCGATTTCCAGCAGGCGGTGCGTCTGGTCGAATTGCGCGGCAAATTGATGCAGGAAGCGGTGCCGGAAGGCGCGGGCGCCATGTATGCGATTATTGGTCTCGATAATGACGCCATCGCCAAGGCGTGCGCGGAGTCCGCTCAGGGGCAGATCGTATCGCCGGTGAACTTTAACTCGCCCGGGCAGGTGGTGATCGCCGGGAATAAGGAAGCGGTAGAGCGCGCCGGCGCGGCCTGTAAAGCGGCGGGCGCCAAACGCGCGCTGCCGCTGCCCGTCAGCGTGCCTTCCCACTGCGCATTGATGGCGCCGGCCGCGAAAAGATTGGCGGCCGCGCTTGAGTCGGTTGATTTCAACGAGCCGAAAATCCCCGTGGTCAATAATGTCGATGCCCGGACTGAAACATCGCCGGAAGCTATCCGCAGCGCGCTGGTGCGCCAGCTCCACAGCCCGGTGCGCTGGACCGAATGCGTTGAATTCATTGCCTCTCAAGGGGTTGAGTCACTGTTGGAAGTCGGGCCGGGCAAGGTTCTGACCGGCTTAACCAAACGAATCGTTGCTACCCTGACAGCTGCCGCGGTGAACGATCCTGCTTCTCTGTCGGCGGCGTTGGAAAAATAAAACGGAGAAGACAATGAGCTTTGAAGGAAAAATTGCGCTGGTGACCGGGGCAAGCCGCGGCATAGGCCGGGCGATCGCTGAAAAGTTAGTCGCGCGCGGCGCGAAAGTCATCGGCACCGCCACCAGCGAAAAGGGCGCTGAAGCGATTAGCGCCTGGCTGGGCGAAAACGGTAAAGGTTATGTGCTGAACGTCTCTGATGAGTCTTCGGTGGAAAAAACTTTGGCGGATATTCGCGCCGAGTTCGGTGAAATTGATATTTTGATCAATAACGCCGGCATTACGCGCGATAATCTGCTGATGAGAATGAAAGAAGACGAATGGCAGGATATTCTGGACACCAACCTGACATCGGTATTCCGTCTGTCCAAAGCCGTAATGCGCGCGATGATGAAAAAGCGTTTCGGCCGTATCATTACCATTGGCTCCGTGGTCGGAACCATGGGCAACGCCGGGCAGGCGAACTACGCGGCGGCGAAGGCCGGTCTGATTGGTTTTAGTAAATCTCTGGCGCGCGAAGTGGCCTCGCGCGGGATTACGGTTAACGTAGTCGCGCCGGGTTTTATTGAAACAGATATGACTCAGGCATTGACAGAAGAACAGCGAGCAGGCATTTTGAGCCAGGTTCCAGCCAACCGGCTTGGTGATGCGAAAGAAATCGCCAGTGCTGTTGCATTTTTAGCCTCTGATGAGGCGGGCTACATTACCGGTGAGACATTGCATGTCAATGGCGGCATGTATATGATCTAAAAAGTACCAAAATTATTTGCGTTATTTGCGGAGATAACCGCAAAATAGCACAAAATCGTGGTTCGACCAGCCGGGATTTTGTTGCATCTTTTTCAACATTTTATACACTACGAAAACCATCGCGAAAGCGAGTTTTGATAGGAAATTTAAGAGTATGAGCACTATCGAAGAACGCGTTAAGAAAATCATCGTTGAACAGCTTGGTGTTAAGCAGGAAGAAGTGGTAAACAATGCTTCTTTCGTTGATGACCTCGGCGCTGATTCTCTTGACACCGTTGAGCTGGTAATGGCTCTGGAAGAAGAATTTGATACTGAGATTCCAGACGAAGAAGCCGAAAAGATCACGACTGTTCAGGCAGCCATCGATTTCATTCAGGCTAATCAGCAGTAAGCGAACATATCTAGGCGGTCACTCGACCGCCTAAGTTTTTTAAGTTTTTTTGTCCCGCAGTGTCATATTTTCCCTCCCTGGAGGACAAGCGTGTCTAAGCGTCGAGTAGTTGTTACCGGACTGGGCATGTTATCTCCTATCGGCAATACAGTGGAGTCTACCTGGAGTGCTCTTCTTGCCGGTCAGAGTGGCATCAGCCTGATCGACCATTTCGATACTAGTGCCTATGCAACGCGTTTTGCTGGCTTAGTAAAGGATTTTAATTGTGAAGAATTCATTTCGCGCAAAGAAGCACGCAAAATGGATGCCTTTATTCAGTACGGGATCGCCGCTGGCATTCAAGCCATGCAGGATTCCGGTCTTGAAGTAACGGAAGAAAACGCGACGCGCATCGGCGCGGCGATCGGCTCCGGCATCGGCGGTTTGGGTCTTATCGAAGAGAACCACAGTTCGCTGGTGAAGGGCGGTCCGCGTAAAATCAGCCCGTTCTTCGTGCCTTCAACCATCGTTAATATGGTTGCCGGGCATCTCTCCATTATGTACGGATTGCGCGGCCCGAGTATTTCCATCGCCACGGCCTGCACCTCCGGCGTACATAACATCGGCCATGCCGCGCGGATCATTGCTTACAATGATGCCGACGTCATGATCGCCGGCGGTGCGGAAAAAGCCAGTACGCCGTTGGGCGTCGGCGGTTTCGGCGCCGCGCGCGCGCTATCAACCCGCAACGATAACCCGCAGGCGGCCAGCCGTCCGTGGGATAAGGATCGCGACGGTTTCGTCCTGGGTGACGGCGCCGGCATCATGGTGCTGGAAGAGTACGAACACGCGAAAAAACGCGGCGCCAAAATTTACGCGGAAATCGTCGGTTTTGGTATGAGCAGCGATGCCTATCATATGACGTCGCCGCCGGCCAACGGCGCCGGCGCGGCGTTGGCGATGGAAAATACGCTGCGCGATGCGGGCGTTTCTCCATCCCAGATCGGTTATATCAATGCGCACGGCACCTCCACGTCCGCAGGCGACAAGGCTGAAACTCAGGCCGTCAAATCCGTATTCGGCGCTGACGCCGGTCGGGTAATGGTCAGTTCGACGAAATCGATGACCGGGCACTTATTGGGTGCGGCCGGGGCGATCGAGTCGATCTTCAGCATCCTTGCGCTGCGCGATCGAGCCATTCCTCCGACCATTAATCTGGATAATCCGGATGATGACTGCGATCTGGACTTCGTGCCGCACGAAGCGCGTCAGGTCGACAGCCTTGAGTACACGCTGTGTAACTCTTTCGGTTTCGGCGGAACCAACGGTTCTCTGCTATTCCGTAAGGTTTGATCGGCGTCGTCTGGTGAAAAAACCCGGTTTCCGGGTTTTTTTTTGCCTGCGTAAAATCAGACCGCCTGACTTGTATGAGGCGCTGGTTTACTGGCAAGCTGACGAAACTTTATTAAAAGGAAGGAACGGATGCTCTGGATAAATGGTCAGCCGCGGCGACAGCTGGCGATAGCGGATCGCGCAACCCAGTTCGGCGACGGCTGTTTTACCACCGCCAGGGTGCGCGACGGCGAGATTCTGTGGCTTGACCGGCATCTGGCGCGATTGCGGCAGGCCGCCGAGCGTTTGATGCTGCCTGCCATTGACTGGTCATCATTGTCGCAGGAGATGAACCTGGCGGCGCGCGGCCGTCGCGAAGGCATCGTTAAAGTCATCCTTAGCCGGGGAGAAGGCGGGCGGGGATATAGCGCCCGGGGATGCGATAACCCGACGCGGATCGTGATGCAGGCGGACTACCCGGCCCATTATGCGCAGTGGCGCGAGCAAGGCATCAGCCTGCGCCTCAGTTCGGTGGCGTTAGCCAGGAGCGCTCTGCTGGCCGGCATAAAGCATCTGAACCGCCTGGAGCAGGTGCTAATTCGCCTCGACCTGGAACAGCGCGGCGCCGATGAGGTGCTGGTGCTTGACACCGCCGGGGCGCTAGTGGAATGCTGTGCGGCCAATTTGTTCTGGCGTAAGGGAAATCGCGTGTATACGCCGGATTTATCTTATGCCGGGGTTGATGGCGTCGCCAGACAACATATCATTTCGCTGCTGGCCGGGTCTGACTTCGAACTGCATATCGTCAGCGAGCCGCTAGAGACGCTGGCGGATGCGGATGAAGCGATCGTGTGTAACGCATTAATGCCGATTGTTCCCGTGAACCAGGCGCAGTCCTGGTGTTATCGCTCAAGAAATCTGTATGGTTTTTTGCGCCCTAACTGTTAGCTGTGGTTGATTTATGAAGAGAAGAAATATTGGCATACTGGTCACTGCGCTGCTACTGGCCCTGTTTCTGCTCTGGCAGAAAGTCCAGAACTTCGCCGCTTCGCCACTTGCCATCAAGCAGGAGACCATTTTTACTCTCCCGGCCGGCACCGGTCGCGATGGATTGGAAACGCTATTGCTGGAGCGGAAAATCATCGCCGACGGCGCCTTCTTTCCATGGTTGCTGAGGGCCGAGCCGGAGTTGACGAAATTCAAGGCCGGCACCTACCGTTTCACCGCCGGAATGACGGTTCGAGAAATGCTGGCCCTGCTGTCCAGCGGTAAAGAAGCGCAGTTCTCCATTCGGTTTGTGGAAGGTTCCCGGCTGAAGGAGTGGCTCGAAACGCTGTGCCAGTCGCCCTATATTAAACATACGCTGGCGGATAAGAGCGCGCAGGAGATTGCCGAACGGCTCGGGATGAAGGATAAAGCCAATCCGGAAGGATGGTTCTATCCCGATACCTATCTCTACACGGCCGAGACCACCGATTACGCATTGCTGCAGCGCGCCTACCAGCGCATGAAAAAAACCGTCGACGATGTATGGCAGGGGCGAGAAGAGGGATTACCGTATAAAACGCCGGACGAACTGCTGATCATGGCGTCGATCGTTGAAAAAGAGACGGCAATCGCTGAAGAACGCACTCAGGTCGCGTCCGTTTTTATTAACCGCCTGCGCGTCGGCATGCGTCTGCAAACCGATCCGACGGTTATTTACGGCATGGGCGACGCCTATAGCGGCGTCATTACCCGTAAGGCGCTGGATACGCCGACGCCTTACAATACCTATGTTATCTCCGGTTTACCGCCGACGCCGATCGCGATGCCGGGGAAAGCCTCTCTGGATGCGGCCGCGCACCCGGCTAAAACGTCATATCTCTATTTTGTGGCGGACGGCAAGGGCGGCCATAGTTTCACCACCAACCTTGCAGACCATAATCGCGCTGTAAGGCTATACCGCTCGGCGGTAAAGGATCGGGATGAGCAACAGTAAATTTATCGTGTTGGAAGGTCTGGAAGGCGCGGGAAAAACCAGCGCCAGAGCTGTCGTGGTCGATACATTGCGTGAGTACGGCGTCTTCGACGTGGCATTTACGCGCGAGCCGGGAGGCACGCCGCTGGCCGAAAAACTGCGTGAACTGATCAAACAAGGCATCGCGGATGAGAAAGTGACGGACAAAGCGGAAATATTGATGCTGTATGCGGCTCGCGTCCAGCTGGTTGAAAACGTTATCAAACCGGCGCTGGCGCAGGGGCGTTGGGTGGTCGGCGACCGTCACGATCTCTCATCCCAGGCCTATCAGGGGGGCGGCCGCGGCATCGATCGGCAATTGTTGCAGTCGTTGCGTGATACCGTTTTGGGCGATTTCCGTCCCGACCTGACGTTCTATCTCGATTTACCGCCCGCGCTCGGTTTGCAGCGCGCCCGCCAGCGCGGAGAACTGGATCGCATCGAACAGGAGTCATACGCGTTTTTTGAACGCGCGCGCGCGCGCTATCAGGCGCTGGCGGCACAGGACGCCAGCATTGTGACGATTGACGCTTCGCAGCCGATGGAGAAGGTCGGCGCCGATATCCGGGGCGTCTTGCGGCAATGGCTGCAGGAACAGGGCATGACTTCGCAGGCGCCGATACAGGATCGCCGCTGATGGACTGGTATCCGTGGCTTAACGCTCCCTACCGTCGGCTGATCGGTCAATATCAGTCGGGAAGGGGCCATCACGCTCTTTTGCTGCATGCCTTGCCCGGCATGGGGGAGGATTCGCTGGTTTATGCGCTGAGCCGCTGGCTGATGTGTCGACATCCCGAAGGCATGAAAAGCTGCGGTAAATGCCACGCCTGCCGCTTAATGATGGCGGAGACGCATCCCGACTGGTATGTGCTAAATCCGGAGAAAGGCAAACACACTCTTGGGGTCGACGCGCTGCGCGACGTTCTGGATAAGCTGTATCAGCGTTCCCGTCAGGGCGGCGCCAAAGTCGTCTGGCTGCCGTCGGCCGAGCGGCTTACCGAGGCGGCCGCCAATGCGTTGCTGAAAACGCTGGAAGAGCCGCCGCAGGACACCTATTTTCTGTTTGGCTGTCGGGAGCCCGCGCGCTTGTTGGCGACGCTGCGCAGCCGCTGCCTGTTTCTCTATCTGGAGGCGCCAAGCGAAACGCAGAGCGTGCTATGGCTGAACTCGCGCCATAGCAACGACGCGCGCGCGTTGCGTAGCGCATTAAGGCTGCAGGCGGGGGCGCCGCTGGCTGCGGAAAAACTTTTACAGCCGGAGCGTTGGCAGCAGCGCGCCGCGTTGTGTCAGGCATTTTCCGCGGCGCAGACCTCGCACGACCTGCTCTCCTTACTGCCGCAGCTCAACCATGAGGATGCCGATGAACGCATTCACTGGTTGGCGTCGCTGCTGCTTGATGCGCTGAAATGGCAACAGGGAGCCGGAGAGTATCTGGTTAATCAGGATCAGAGCGAACTGGTCGGTTTTTTGGCCAACCGCACGGGCAACTCTCCGTTACAGTACGAGCTGCGCCAGTGGCTGGACTGCCGGCAGAAGCTGCTGACGGTGACGGGCGTGAATCGTGAGCTACTGTTAACGGAACGCTTGCTTGACGGCGAGCGCAGTCTGTTTACGCAAGCCCCGCGCGCCGTTCATCCATTTTCCGCTTAATTGATTTCGAGTAAATAACATGCTGTTAGTTGATTCTCACTGTCACCTTGACGGACTGGATTACCAGTCAATACATAAAGATGTCTCCGATGTGTTGGAGAAGGCCGGGCGTCGTGACGTCGGTTTTATTCTGGCGGTGGCGACGACGCTGCCGGGATTCCGCGCCATGACCAGGCTGATTGGCGAACGGGATAATGTGGCCTATTCATGCGGCGTTCATCCGTTAAATCAGGACGAACCCTATGATTACGCCGAGCTACGTCAGCTTGCGGCGGCCGATCGGGTGGTGGCGCTGGGGGAAACCGGGCTGGATTATCACTATCAGGAAGAGACGAAAACGCAACAGCAGGCCTCTTTTCGGCAGCATATCCGCATCGGCAACGAACTGGACAAGCCGGTGATTGTCCATACCCGGTCCGCGCGCGCCGATACGCTGGCGATTCTAAAACAGGAGCAGGCGGAGAAATGCGGCGGCGTATTGCACTGCTTTACCGAAGATTTGGCCACGGCTAAAACGCTGCTGGATATAGGGTTCTATATTTCATTTTCCGGCATTATTACCTTTCGCAATGCGCAAGAACTGCGTGACGTCGCGCGCTACGTGCCGTTGGATCGGATGCTGGTTGAAACCGATTCGCCCTGGCTGGCGCCGGTTCCTTTCCGCGGGCAGGAGAATCAGCCGGCCAACGTACGCGATGTGGCGGAGTATTTATCCCTATTGAAAGGGGTGGAACTGGAGACGCTGGCGGAGTTCACGACCAGGAATTTCTCCCGGCTGTTTCATATCGATCCGGTGCGGTTGACCGCCGCGCGCCAGCGGTTAGAATAGCCGAGTTTTTTTGAACCCTGTAATAAATCGCGCTGAACGCACAATCCGGCCGGTTTTTTCTTCGCCGATATCGTGCGTTTTTTCGCGATACATCATGAATACGCTTAAATTATAGGCTGTCTTGACCCGCCCGATTGTTGAAACGTGATAGCAGTCAAACATTGATAGCGCTATTTATTTTACTCTGCGTAAAAATTAAAAGGGGGCTAAAGCACCCCTTACTTGTAAAGGGTATCCTCCCTACCTTTATGTATTTATAAGCATCAGCAGTAAAAGCACCATTACTCAGGAGCACACTCAAATATGTTCAAGAATGCATTCGCAAACCTGCAAAAAGTAGGTAAGTCGCTAATGCTGCCCGTCTCCGTATTGCCTATCGCAGGTATTCTGCTGGGCGTCGGGTCGGCAAACTTTAGCTGGTTGCCAGTCGTCGTTTCCCATGTTATGGCTGAGGCCGGCGGGTCTGTTTTCGCCAACATGCCGTTGATTTTTGCCATCGGCGTGGCGTTGGGCTTCACCAACAACGACGGCGTGTCTGCTCTGGCCGCCGTCGTGGCGTATGGCATCATGGTGAAAACCATGGCCGTGGTCGCGCCGCTGGTTTTGCACTTATCTGCGGAAGAGATTCAGGTCCAGCACCTGGCCGATACGGGCGTTTTAGGCGGCATTATCGCGGGTGCCGTCGCGGCGTATATGTTCAATCGCTTCTACCGCATTAAACTGCCTGAATACCTTGGCTTCTTCGCCGGGAAACGCTTTGTCCCGATCATTTCCGGCCTGGCGGCGATTTTCCTGGGCGTTATCCTGTCATTCGTCTGGCCGCCGATTGGCCGCGGCATTCAGGCGTTCTCCCAGTGGGGCGCCTATCAGAATCCGGTCGTGGCGTTTGGCCTGTACGGCCTGGTTGAGCGCTCGCTGGTGCCGTTCGGTCTTCACCATATCTGGAACGTGCCTTTCCAGATGCAGATCGGCGAATTTACCAATGCGGCGGGTCAGGTATTCCACGGCGATATCCCCCGTTACATGGCGGGCGACCCGACCGCGGGTAAATTGTCCGGCGGTTTCCTGTTCAAAATGTATGGTTTGCCTGCCGCGGCTATCGCCATTTGGCACTCCGCCAAACCGGAAAACCGCGCCAAAGTCGGCGGTATCATGCTCTCCGCCGCGCTGACGGCATTCCTGACCGGCATCACCGAACCTATCGAATTCTCATTCCTGTTCGTTGCGCCGATCCTCTATGTGATCCACGCGATTCTGGCCGGCCTGGCGTTCCCGATTTGTATCCTGCTGGGCATGCGCGACGGCACCAGCTTCTCTCACGGTTTGATTGACTTTATCGTACTGAGCGGCAACGGCAGCAAGCTGTGGCTGTTCCCGATCGTCGGCCTGGGCTATGCGTTCGTTTACTATGTTATTTTCCGCGTGTTAATCGCCAAGCTGAATCTGAAAACCCCGGGGCGTGAAGATACGTCGGCCGAGCAGTCGGTCGCCGGCGGTTCCGAGATGGCCAGCGCGCTGGTTAGCGCATTCGGCGGTAAAGATAACATCACCAATCTGGATGCCTGTATTACCCGTCTGCGCGTCAGCGTCGCCGATGTATCGAAAGTCGATCAGGCTGGTTTGAAACAGTTGGGTGCTGCGGGCGTGGTTGTCGCCGGTTCTGGTGTTCAGGCTATTTTCGGCACCAAGTCCGACAACCTGAAAACCGATATGGATGAATTTATCCGCAATAGCTAATTAGCTAGCCGGGGAGATTCAGCAGGGTGAAAACCTGTTAATGCCGGGCGCTAAGGCGTCCGGCATTTTTTTATGGATATGCGTTATCGCTGCCCTGATTTCCCTGTTTTCCTGGGGGCATTCCCTTCCCGTCGCAGCGTGAAGCCCCGCGTTGCGCCCGCAGCGCCGGCGCTTAAAAAGGGAGCAGGCTAATCTATTAATTTTTTTCATGCCCCGCGGTGACGTTCAGCGCAAAAATCCCCGCTCGCCGCCCCACGGTCCGTCCGTGTATCGCCGACATGCAGTGAAAGCCGGGGGCGCGGCCCATTTATGATGCTATATCAATTTCGCCTTTTATATCAATTTATCTTAAGTTAATGATCAAATTGATCCAAATCAATCTAGACCAGGCCTTCATTTGATTTAAGTGAATTAAAATAACTATAGTTTTTTTAAAAATTTTATTTAAAAAATGGAATTGTTTATGTCTAGCCATCGCTCAATATCTTCGCCCAAGAAATTCATCATCGCCAAGGATCTTCTGCTGGATCCCAGCGCGTATATTAAAGACTTCGGCCATCAGGCCCTGATCATCTGCGACGTTTTTTTTCTGGAGACGGTGAATTCAATCACTAAATCAAATCTGCAAAAAAACGATGTCGGCGGCGTCATAGAGAAGTTCGCGGGCGAATGTACGCAAAAGGAAGTCGAGCGCCTGTGTGATATAAGAGCAAAAAACGGCTGCGACGTCATCGTCGGCATCGGCGGTGGGAAAACATTGGATGCGGCGAAAGCCGTCGCTTACCAACATAAAAAACCTGTCGTCATTGTTCCGACAATCGCTTCCACCGACGCGCCCTGTACCGCGCTGTCCGTGCTGTACAAAGAGAACGGCGAATTTGATAAGTATCTGTTCCTGCCGGAAAACCCGGATACCGTATTAGCCGATCCCAACGTTCTGGTGAAAGCGCCGGCGCGCTTTTTCTCCGCCGGCGTCGGCGATGCGTTAGCGACCTACTTTGAAGCCCGCGCCTGCTACGGCGCCGACGGCCTGAACCTGATTTTAAGAAAACCGTCGATAACCGGTATGGCCATCGCCAAATTGTGTTTTGAACAACTGAAAGCCAACGTCGAACAGGCGATGATTTCCGTGGAAAATAGGGTCAGCTCGCCGGCTTTTGAAGCCTGCCTGGAGGCGACTATTTACAACAGCGGCGTGGGGGCGGAGTCCGGCGGCCTGGCGGCGGCGCATGCGGTGAACAACGGTATGTCGGTGATGCCGGAACTGCACAGAGCGCAGCACGGTGAAAAAGTGGTCTTCGGTCTTTTAACCCAACTGGTGCTGGAAAATGCGCCGCAAGCGGAGCTGGAAGAGGTCATCAAGATTATCAAGATCGCCAAACTGCCGCTGTGCCTGGAAGACTTTGGCTTGACGGAATGGAAAGAAAAAGATTGGCGTATCGTAGCCGAAGTCGCCTGCGCCGAAGGCGACACGATGAATAACATGGTAAAAAAAGTTACGCCGAACGATGTCTATGACGCCATGAGGATGGCAGACGCGCTGGGTAAATATTATCGCGATAAATAAACGGGCAATGCCGATCGTCTAAGCTCGATGGGCCGGCCGATAGTCTAAAAAGGTTCATGAGTTTCATGAACCTTTTTTATCGGGCTGTCCGTGCCGTCATCCTCCGGGCCGCCGCCGCGCAGCGTTGAAAAACGCGCCCGGCGTTTTTTATGGCGAGCCATCCCTGGCCGCCACTCTACGGGCCGCCGCCAAAGCGACGTTAAAAACTTCTCCCGGCATTTTTTTACGGCGTCGCTGGCGAAATATCCATTTGCTACAGAAATCGGCGAAGAGGGTTGAAAGAAACGGAATATGTCACTCATACTGCCTATACAATTTGATCCGCGTCTGTTTTAAAAGGAAATCAATCATGGCTGAAGAGACTATTTTTAGTAAGATTATTCGCCGGGAAATTCCTGCCGATATCGTTTACCAGGATGAACTGGTTACCGCCTTTCGCGATATCGCGCCGCGTACGCCTACGCATATTCTGATCGTACCCAATGTACTGATCCCCACGGTTAACGATACGGCGGCCGAGCATGAAGCCGCGCTGGGACGGATGATTACGGTAGCGGGAAAAATCGCGCGCCAGGAAGGGATTGCCGACGACGGCTATCGCCTGATTATCAACTGCAACCGGCACGGCGGACAAGAGGTATACCATATTCACATGCACCTGCTCGGCGGCCAGGTATTAGGGCCGTTGCTTTCGGATCGCGTCTAACTCGGCAAGCCAATATCCGTCATCCTGTTGAATAGGGCGCGGCGGTGCCTGGCTGCCGCGCCCAGCAAGGGTTGAGAGAGGAAATATGAAAAAGTATCTAGGGGTAATATTGGCCGCGCTGGTGCTGACGGGGTGTCCTAGCCGGCCTCCCGAGCCCACGGAGCCGCCGGCGACGATTGAGCCGGTCGAACCGCCGCCGTCCGTGCCTCAGCCGCCGCCGAGCGAACCGGTTCCGGCGCCGCCTAAAATTCAGACGCTAAATTGGGGGGCCAGTATCGATCCGCTGGTCGCGCAGATGCTGAAGGCCGACGGTGTGACGCAGGGCAGTATCCTGCTGCTGGATAGCGTAAAAAATAACACCAATGGCGCGTTGCAGACGGCGAAAGCCACCAATGCGCTGTACAATGCGCTGTCATCCGGCCACACCTTTACGCTGGTGCCGCGCGAGCAGGTGGCTACGGCGAAACAGACGCTGGGCCTGTCGGTTGACGATAGTCTGGGGTCGCGCAGTAAGGCGATTGGGCTGGCTCGCTATGTCGGCGCGCAGTATGTGCTGTATAGCGATGTCAGTGGCGATGTGAAATCTCCCGAGCTGGATATGCAACTGATGCTGGTGCAGACCGGGGAAATTGTTTGGTCGGGCAGCGGTGCGGTACAACAGTAAGCAGCAGATTGCCGATATTATTGGTAAGCATGTCCCGGCGGCGCAGTCCGCCGGTTTTCATTTTGAACCCGTCAGCGGGCTAAGCAGCGAAAGCTGGCGGGTGCGCGCGCCGGGATTCGACGGGCTGGCCAGGCCGCAGTCGGCGTCCGCACGCCTGTCGGGCGCCGATCGCCAACGAGAATTTCGCCTGCTGCGGCAGATGGCGGCGGTCGGCTTGGCGCCGCGCCCGCTGCTGTGGGAAGACGGTTGGTTAATCGTCGAGTGGGCGGCGGGGCGTGTCGCCACCGGGACGGAGTTCGCCGCGCTGCTGAATAACGGCGAACTGGCCCGCTGTCTCGCCCGTATTCACCAACGGCCGCGCAGCGGTTATCCGCTGGCGCTCAAGCCGCTGTTCGCCCTCTATTGGCAAAGGATGGACCCCCGCCGCCGCTCGCCGGCGCTGCTGCGGCTTCACCACCATTTCCAGCGGGAGGCGCAGCCCAAACCCTTGGCCGTTGCGCCGCTGCACCTGGACGTGCACGCGGAGAATCTGCTGCTGACTGGCGAAAAAATCATGCTGATCGATTGGGAATATGCGGCGGATGGCGATATCGCGTTGGAGATGGCGTTTATTGCGCGCGCCAATCAACTGGATGCCGAGACGCAGCGGCGTTTTTTACAAAGCTATCAACGGCTGCGTCCGGGGTTTTCCTGCGCCGGCCTGCGACGGCAGAGCGAACGCTGGCTGCCGTGGGTCGATTATCTGGTATTGATGTGGTACGAAATTCGCTGGCGGCAAACCCGACAGGATAAATTCTTGCGCGCGCTGGCGCCGTTGCGCCGCCGGTTGGGGATAAATGGATAGGCGCGTTCGTGCCGGTATCAATGACATGAAAAATAGATGAGGTTTTCGTGGGCCCAGTGATGTTAGATGTCGCCAGCTATGAGCTGGACGCTGAAGATAGAGAAGTATTAGCTCATCCGCTGGTCGGCGGTTTGATTCTGTTTACCCGCAATTTTCATGATGCGTCGCAGTTACGCGAACTGGTGCGCCAGATTCGCGCGGCATCGCGCGAGCGTTTGGTGGTGGCGGTCGATCAGGAAGGCGGCCGGGTTCAGCGTTTCCGGGACGGCTTTACCCGGCTGCCGGCCGCGCAGGCGTTCGCCGCATTGAACGCCGAAAGCGAGGCCAGCCGGCTGGCGCAGGAGGCCGGCTGGCTGATGGCGGCGGAAATGATCGCCATGGATATTGATATCAGCTTTGCGCCGGTGCTGGATATCGGTCACGAAAGCGCCGCCATCGGCGAGCGCTCGTTTCACGCGCAGCCGGAAAAAGCGCTGGCGGTGGCGAAAAGTTTTATCAGCGGCATGCATGACGCGGGAATGAAAGCGACGGGTAAACACTTTCCGGGCCATGGCGCGGTCAGCGCCGATTCGCATAAAGAGACGCCGGTTGACCCCCGTTCGCTGGATGAAATTCGCTCGCATGATATGCTGATCTTTAAGACGCTTATTCAGCAGCGACAGTTGGATGCGGTCATGCCGGCGCACGTCATCTATAGCGCCGCGGATCCGCGTCCCGCCAGCGGGTCGCCGTTCTGGTTAAAACAGATATTGCGTCAGGAGCTGGGGTTTGACGGGATCGTTTTTTCCGATGATCTGTCGATGGAGGGCGCGGCGGTGATGGGGAGTTACCCTGAGCGGGCTCAGGCTTCGCTGGACGCCGGATGCGACATGATTCTGGCCTGCAACAACCGGGAAGGCGCGGTCAGCGTCCTGGATAAACTGCCTCCGGTCAACGCGGACCAACTGGCCGGCCTATATCATCGGGGGACGTTCTCCCGCCGGCAGTTGCTGGATTCGCCGCGCTGGAAACAGGCGAATCAATCGCTTACGGCGCTGAGCGAGCGCTGGCAGGCGCATAAAGAGCAGAGAATATAGCGGCATCCGCCGTGCCGCCCGCGGCGCGGCCGAGAGAGTGGCGAGGATTCAGATGATTATCTACTTACATGGTTTTGATTCGACCAGCCCCGGCAACCATGAAAAGGTGCTGCAGTTGGAGTTTATCGATGCTGACGTTCGGCTGTTGAGCTACAGCACGCGGCATCCGCGTCATGATATGCAACATCTGTTGAAACAGGTCGATAAGCTGATTCAGCAGGCCGAGGACGCATCTCCGCTGATATGCGGCGTCGGGCTCGGGGGCTTTTGGGCCGAGCGGATCGGTTTTCTGTGCGGCATTCGGCAGGTGATTTTTAATCCCAACCTTTATCCGCAGGAGAATATGCGCGGTAAGATCGATCGTCCCGAAGAGTATCTGGATATCGCGACGAAATGCGTCGCCGATTTTCGTGAGAAGAACCGCCATCGCTGTCTGGTGGTGCTCTCCCGCGAGGATGAAATGCTGGACAGCCAGCGCAGCGCGCGGGCGTTGGGCGGCTATTATGAGATCGTGTGGGATGATGAACAAACGCATAAATTCAACAGCATCTCGACGCATTTACCGCGTATCAAGACGTTTAAAGCGCCTGATTAAATGGGGCCAACCCGCTATTTTCCGGCCGTCGCCGTGCGCGAGCGCTATGGGTGACAATGTCACTTTTATTGCCCGTCAAATCTGATTAATTCCCTGAAATAAAAGACAAATTTCAGAGGCATTATGCCTGCGCATGAAAATAAATTGATATATATCAATTTTGGTATGACCAAATGACCTGGCATGCTATTCTTGCCGCAGATATTGAGTCTAACTTACGCGAACCCTATGTAATATAAGGATATTATTGTTAACCCTTTATTAACTAGCGGTTCACATTTTTAGGGGGTCATTTTGACATCACCAAGCAAAAAAATCGTTATTGTCGGTGGGGGAGCCGGTGGACTCGAGCTGGCGACCAGTTTGGGTCACAAACTGGGCCGTAAGAAGAAAGCGGAGATCACGCTGGTCGATCGTAACCCCAGCCATTTGTGGAAACCGCTGCTGCATGAAGTGGCGACCGGATCGCTGGACGACGATATGGATGCGTTGAGCTATCTGGCCCACGCCCGCAACCATGGCTTTTTGTTCCAGTTGGGTATGCTGACGGATATCAACCGTGAGGAGCAGACTATTCAACTGGCTGAAGTGCGTGATGAGCAGGGGGAGCTACTGGTCGCGGCCCGCAAGATCGCTTATGACATTCTGGTTGTCGCGCTGGGCAGCACATCCAACGATTTCGGCACGCCGGGAGTGAAAGATCACTGCATTTTCCTGGATAACCCGCAACAGGCGCGGCGCTTCCATAATGAAATGCTGAACCTGTTTCTGAAATTCTCGGCCAATACGGAAGGAAAAGATCGGGTAAATATCGCTATCGTCGGCGGCGGCGCCACCGGGGTCGAACTCTCCGCGGAGCTGTATAACGCGGTGAAACAGCTGCACAGCTACGGTTTTGACGCGCTGGACAACGACACGCTGAACGTGACGCTGGTCGAGGCCGGCGAGCGTATCTTACCCGCGCTGCCCGAACGCATCTCCGCCGCGGCGCATCAGGAATTGACCAATATCGGCGTGCGGGTCCTGACCAAGACCATGGTAACCAGCGCCGAGGCCGGCGGGCTGAATACCAAAGACGGCGAGTTTATCGAGGCCGACCTGATGGTATGGGCCGCCGGGATTAAGGCGCCGGACGCGATGAAGGATATCGCCGGTCTGGAAACCAATCGCATCAACCAACTGGTGGTCGAGCCGACCCTGCAGACGACGCGCGACGCCAATATTTTCGCTATCGGCGATTGCGCCTCTTGTCCGCAGGCGGGCGGCGGCTTTGTTCCTCCGCGCGCGCAGGCCGCGCACCAGATGGCGTCGCGCTGCTACGCCAATATTCTGGCATTGCTGAACGGGCAGTCGCTGAAATCGTACGTCTATAAAGATCACGGCTCCCTGGTGTCGTTATCCAAATTCAGTACGGTCGGCAGCCTGATGGGCAACCTGATGCGCGGTTCGGTGATGGTCGAAGGGCGTATCGCGCGCTTCGTTTACATCTCGCTGTATCGCATGCACCAGATTGCGCTGCACGGTTATATAAAAACCGGCCTGATGATGCTGGTCGGCGGCATTAACCGGGTTATCCGTCCCCGCCTTAAACTGCATTAATACCGAGCGCCGGGACGCCGGCCGCTTTGCGGAAGAGAGCGCCCTAAAGGTCAATCTTTAGGGCGCTTTCTCTTATCCGGTTTTACGCCGTATCGGTCTATAGCGCGCCGCCGGGCGTTATTCAGAACAAAATATCGTTTCATTAGTGATTCTCGTTAAGATAATTCTCAATTTGTATTTTTATGTTATGAAAATAACATATTTGGTTCATAAGTCTTATTGCGGGAACCGTGAACATTGTGCAGACTTCCTTCTGTTTATTGGCGGCGTGGGACGTCGCCTGTTCTGAAGACAAACCTTCAGATAAACCTGCGGATTCATCGCGGTAGACGCGATGCGTAGCAATATATTCGGGAGGTATCCTGTGAACAAATCAATGTTAGCGGGTGTGGGTATTGGCGTAGCCGCGGCCTTAGGGGTTGCGGCGGTGGCGAATATGGATGTTTTTTCATCCAGGCCGCAGTTTGCTCAGGTGCTGACGGCGACGCCGATCAAAGAGACGGTTAAAACGCCTCGCCAGGAGTGCCGTAACGTGACGACCACGCATCGGCGCCCGGTTCAGGACGAGCATAAAATAGCGGGCTCGGTGCTGGGCGCGGTGGCCGGCGGCGTATTGGGGCATCAGTTCGGCGGCGGTCGCGGTCAGGACGTGGCGACGGTGGCGGGCGCCCTGGCCGGCGGCTATGCCGGCAACAAAGTGCAGGGCAGTATGCAGGAGAACGACACTTACACCACGACGCAGCAGCGCTGCCAAACGGTGTATGACAAGTCGCAAAAAGTGTTGGGTTACGACGTCACTTATAAGATCGGCGATCAGCAGGGGAAAATTCGGATGGACCGCGATCCTGGCACGCAGATTCCGCTCGATAAGAACGGTCAGTTAATCCTTAACCAACGGACCTGATGCGTTGCCATCAGCGCGGCTCTTCTCTACGTTGCCCAGAAATGACGATTCTCCTGGGCAACGCCCTTGGCGCCGTCCTGCGCCGTTTTTCCAGCGTAAATCCGGTTATAAAATACGATCGTTCGGCGTTTTAAACAGCGCCTTTATATCGTCGGACATGACGAAGCTCATATTGATGTTTTTGGGCGGGATCGGCTGGGTAAACCAACGCTGATACCATTTTTCCGCCGCGCCGCTCGTCTGCGCCCGGGCGATGGTGTCGTCCATCAGCCGCTTAAATTCGGGGTCGTTTTTACGCAGCATGCAGCCATAGGCTTCATGAGACTGCGGACTGCCCACGATATCCCACAGCTGCGGCTTCTTCGCCTTGGCGCGTTCACCGGCCAGCAGCGGATCGTCCATATAGAAGGCGACCGCGCGTCCGCTCTCCAGCGTGCGGAATGCATCGCTGTGGTCTTTGGCGGAAATGATGCGCATTTTCATTTTATTTTTATCATTCAGCTGGTTAAGCAAAATTTCGTTGGTGGTGCCGGCGGTGGTGACCACCGGTTTTCCCGCCAGATCCTGGAAATCTTTGATGCCGCCGTCTTTTTTGACCAATAGGCGCCCGCCGACGATAAAAATAGAGTTGGAGAAGGCGACCTGCTGCTGGCGTTCGGCGTTATTGGTGGTGGAGCCGCATTCGAAATCAATGGTGCCGTTTTGCAAGAGAGGAATGCGCGTCTGTGAGGTAATCGGGATCATTTTCACCGTCAGGTCGGGCATCGCCAACTGTTTTTTCACCGCGTCGACAATGGCGTTCGAATACTCCTGCGAATAGCCGACCACCTGCTGGTGGTTGTCGTAATAGGAGAAGGGAACGGAGGATTCGCGGTGTCCGACCACGATAGTGCCGGTCTCTTTGATTTTTTTGAGCGTCTCAGCCTGAGGCGCGACGCCGGCTGAACCGGTATCCGCGGCGTTGACCGTATTGCAGGCGAGCCCAGCCAGCAGCAAAGAGACCAGTATCTGAGTTTGTTGACCACCCCGCCTGGCGGATCGAGATACGCGGGGCGACCGCGAGGGGGAGATGTCCCTGCGGGAATCGCTCTCCGGGTTTCCCCTACAAAAACGCGCGCGTTTTTGAACGCCGCTGCGGCGGCCTGAAGGGCTAGCCCCGTCAACGGGGCGAGTAATATTTAACTTTTCCAGCAGGCTGCGTGTCTGTTTTTTCATCAAGATGCTCCGTTTGCATATGCGGACCCTAGCGGCGGCGAGCGACGCTACGGCGAAAATGTTCGTTATTAAGATTAAGCAATATTGATGCCATCCGCGAACCTCGTGACCGGCGGCTTACGAGGGATAAATGACAAGCGTCGCGGTGTGGGCGCGACCGCGATCTTAGCGAAAATGGGGCGCGGCGGGCGGCGGAAGGCGAAAAGGGAGGGCGGTAATATGCACCATACTGGTGCGACGAAGCGCTTTAGCCGCGGATGGCGGGCATATCCGGCGCGATAAACCGCGCCGGAGTGAATGGCTTCAGCGGAATGGCAGGGGGCGTTCCCGACCGGGTAGCGTCGCCCGGCATAAAGGGGCGTCAGTCGCGGAATAACACTTCCGCCCAGCGCGCCAGGCCGGCGGTGACGGAGCCGAAATCATTGCCGCCGGTGATGGGAATGCCCGGCAGCAGCTGCGCTATCGCCTGGCGCAGCAGCGGGGAGCGGGCGCTGCCGCCGGTCAGGTAGATCGCGTCGGGACGGGTTTCGCTGGCCTGCAGCGCCAGCTCGATTTGTTGCTGAATCCGCAGCACCGGCTGCTCTATCGCCGCCTTCAGTTCGCTATTGCTGACGGCGGCCGTCAGGCCGGGTTCGACGAAGTGCAGATCGGCGGCGGCGAGCGTCTCATCGGACAGCGTGATTTTGCACGTCTCCGCCAACTGCACCAGGCGATAGCCTAAGCGCTGGCGCCAGACGGTCAGCAGACGTTTTACCGCATCGGGCTGGCGGGCGTCGCGTATCATTTCATCGATCAGGGTACGGCACGCCGCGCTGTAAAACTCTTTCTGCGCCGGAATGTCGTTAATCGCCACCGCATTCCACCAGGGCTGGCTGGGCAGCGTGATGCCTTTCTCCGTCATGCCGTTCATCCCCAGCGCCGGCATCAACCGTTTGAAGGCCAGAATAATATCCAGATCGTTGCCGCCGACCCGGCAGCCGCTGTGCCCCAGCAGGCTTTGCTGGCGTTCGCGCCGATGGCGCCACTCCGGCCCCATCAGCAGCATCGAGCAGTCGGTGGTGCCGCCGCCGATATCGACCACCAGCACGCGGGTTTCTTTACTGAGCGTCGCTTCGAAATCCAGGCCGGCGGCAACCGGTTCGAACTGAAAGGCGACGCGCCGGAAACCGGCGCGCTCCGCGGCTCGTTCCAGAATGCCCTGCGCCTGCCGGTTGGTCTCTTCGCCGCCGACGCTTTGGAAATTAATGGGGCGGCCGATAACCGCCCGCGTGACGGCGCGCCCCAGCTGCCGCTCGGCCTGCTCGCGGATATGCAGCATCATGGCGCAGACCAGATCCTCAAACAGCGCGATCTGCTGGGGCTGAAGGCCGCCCGCGCCGAGAAAGGATTTGGGCGACTTAACGAACCAGGTCTCTTCCGGGTCGGCGATATACTGCCGCAGGGCGTGGCGTCCGAACTTCACGCTGTCGGCGTGAACGCGGATATCTTCGTCGCGGTTATAGCTGATGGAGCGGCGCAGCAATAGCGCGCTTTCCCCCGCGGACGCGACCTGATGATGGCGCCACAGCCATTCGCTGACCGCTTCGCGTACCGGAGCGCAGAGCAGGGAAGATAAATACGGCGAGTCGTTTTCCAATGGCACCAGCCGCGGGACGCCGGCGTTCATTACTGCGATGGAGCAGTTGGCCGTGCCATAGTCAAAACCGATAAACATCCTGAATTCCCCACGCCATGAAAAAAGGTTGGGGACTTTACTGCGTTAATCCCCGGGTTGTAAAGCAGGATGTGTTTATTCGTTATACTTCAGGCTGCATGCGCGTCGCTTTTCCTCTCGAAAGGTATAACGGGCGCGGGATTTCGCCGCCCGAGCGGCGATGCGCTCACCGCGCGGGGACGTGTTCGGCGCGCCGACAGGCCGCCACGTCGGCGCAATAGCGCGCCATCAGCTTCAGCGTGACGCCGTTGGTCCAGCCGAAGCCGTCCTGTAGCGCATATTCGCCGCCGCCGCCGCCGCTGCCGAATCCAGGGCCTTCCACCACATATTTCTCCACCAGCTTATGCTCGGCGTCATACAGCGTTTGCACGTTGCTGAGAAAACGGCTTCCGATGGCCTGCGCCAGCGCCTCCTGGCCGTAGCGGCTAAAGCCCGCGACGGCGACCCATTGCAGCGGCGCCCAGCCGTTCGGCGCGTCCCACTGCTGATCCGTATTGATGGTGGTGGTGGCCAGTCCGCCTTCCTTAAGCAGCTGCTTGCGCACCGCCTCGCCGGTAGACGCCGCCCGATCGCGCGGCGCGATATCGACGTACAGCGGGAACGCCGCGGCGGCGGTGATCGACGGCGTTACCGCCTTCTGCCGCCAGTCATAGTCGCTATAGTAGCCGCCGCGTTCATGCCACAGATAGCGATTGACGGCCCGCTTGCGCGCATCGGCGGCGTGCCGGAACCGCTGCGCCGCCTGAGGATCTCCGGCCGCCTCGGCGCCGTGCGCCAGCGTTTGCTCCAGATGAAACAGCAGCGAATTCAGATCTACCGGAATAATATCGGTGGTATGGATGCTGGACAGATCCTGCGGATCGCGCAGCCAGCGGGAGCTGAAATCCCAGCCAGACGCGGCGCCAGCGCGCAAATCGCGATAAACCTCGCTTGCCGGGCGATCGGTCGCTTTGGACGCCGTCGTCATATCCTCCATATAGGATTCGGGACGCGGCGTATCGCGCTCATCCCAGTAGCGGTTCAGCACGCTGCCGTCATCAAGACGCGCCGCGCGATCGCGGGCTTGCCCGTTCGGCAACCCTACGCTGCCGCGCATCCAGTAGTAATACTCTTTTTTCAACTGCGGCAGATAGCGGGCGTAGACCTCTTCTCCTTCATGCTGCGCCAGCAGTTCCACCATAAACGAGAAGAAGGGCGGCTGCGAACGGCTGAGATAGTAGGTGCGGTTGCCGTTGGGAATATGGCCGTAGCTGTCGATTTCGTGGGCGAAGTTATCGGTCATATTTCGCACCAGCGTCCAGTCGCCGCTTTCCGCCAGTCCCAGCATGGTGAAATAGCTGTCCCAGTAGTAAATCTCGCGAAACCGTCCGCCGGGCACCACATAACCGTAGGGCAGCGGCAGCAGCGAGTCGTACGGTTTCGCCCGCGGGGCGGCGCGCGTCAGCACGCGCCACAGGCCGTCGATATGCTGGCGTAAGGTTTGCCCGGCCGGCGGCACATAGGCTTTGCCGTCTTGCGGCAGGGTAAAATGGCTGGCGACGAAGCCGGGAAAATCGAAATCGGGCGCGTTTTTCTGTCGCGCGTAACGCGCAAGGATAACGGCCGGATCCTGTTTGGGCACGGCGTCGGCAAAGGTTTTCTGATCGGGGAATAGCCGCGCTTGCTGCACGTCGCTAAACAGCGGTCCCAGTAGCACATCGGGCGGCAGGGGCGGCGCGCCGGCTGGGTCGGGATGGCCGGTCGCCGCAAAGGGCATGACCAGGCTTAACGCCAGAATAAGGGGCGGCAGCGGCGTTTTTATGCCACGCGGAAAAGCGGAAATCATGCGCGAATCTCCTCGCTGATGGACGGCGCCGAGGAGCGGTGCATTCGGCGCCCCGGCCTGACCGTGAAAGGCATGTGCCGAATACCTAAGCGTAGTCCGTCAGCGGCGGCGATCGTCCGTAACGGCGGAAAAGTGAGGCGCCGATCAAATTTTTTGCGCGCAGGCGGTTGATAAAACTATCGCCGCGCATCGGAGTTCGTTGGAAAAATCAAACAACACGCTGTTGTTTCAGACCGTTGACAACGTGGTCATTTACCGTCCACTGCCCAATTCGTCATTCCTGCGCAGGCAGGAATCTTTCTGATATCAACGCATTATCTGAATAACAGATCCTCGCCTGCGCGGGGATAGCGGCGGGTTTACGCCGCCAGCGTATGCTGCGCCATATTGCCTAACAGGGTATGGATAAACTCGATACGCTGCGGGCGGGAACTTAAGTCCTTGATGAATTTCAGGCGCGTCGGTCCGTCCAGGCGGTAAACGCCGGGGTTATGCTGAAGCAGCCCGATCAGGTGGGTCGGATCGACGCGGTTCTGCTCGCTGAACTCGATAAACCCGCCTTTTTCATGGCCCTCGATGCGTTTTATGCCCAACTGCTGGGCCTGCTGACGCAGTTCGGCCACCTGCAGCAGATAGCGGGCGGCGTCCGGCAGCAGCCCGAAGCGGTCGATGAGCTCCACCTTAAGCTCTTCCAGTTCGTGCGCTTGTCTGGCGCTGGCGATGCGTTTGTAGAAAGAGAGCCGGGTATTGACGTCGGGAATAAACTCTTCCGGCAGCAGCGCGGGCAGGCGCAGTTCCACTTCCGTCTGGCTGCTGATCAGATCTTCCAGCGAGGGTTCGCGCCCTGCCTTCAGCGCTTCGACGGCGCTTTCCAGCAATTCCATATACAGCGAGAAGCCCACGCTGGTCATCTGTCCGCTCTGGTCTTCGCCCAGCAGTTCGCCGGCGCCGCGAATTTCCAGATCGTGGGTGGCGAGCGCAAAGCCCGCGCCCAAATCCTCCAGCGAGGCGATGGCTTCCAGCCGTTTATGCGCGTCGCCGCTCATCGCTTTGGGATTCGGCGTCAGCAGATAGGCGTAGGCCTGATGGTGCGAACGTCCGACGCGGCCGCGCAACTGGTGCAGCTGCGCCAGCCCGAAATGGTCGGCGCGTTCGATGATGATGGTATTGGCGCTGGGAATATCGATGCCGGTTTCGATAATGGTGGTGCACACCAGTACGTTGAAACGCTGGTGATGGAAATCATTCATCACCCGTTCCAGATCGCGCTCGCGCATCTGGCCGTGGCCGATGGTCATCCGCGCCTCGGGCACCAGTTCGGCGAGCCGCTGAGTGGCTTTCTCAATATTCTCCACATCGTTGTAGAGATAGTAAACCTGACCGCCGCGCAGAATTTCGCGCAGGATGGCCTCGCGCACCACCAGATCGTCATATTCCCGCACAAAGGTTTTCACCGCCAGACGGCGGGCGGGCGGCGTGGCGATAATCGACAGATCGCGCATGCCGCTCATCGCCATATTCAGCGTACGCGGGATCGGCGTAGCGGTCAGCGTGAGGATATCCACATTGGCGCGCATGGCTTTGATCCGCTCTTTATGACGCACGCCGAAGCGGTGCTCTTCGTCCACAATCAGCAGACCCAAATCGCGCCAGCGCACATCGCTTTGCAGCAGCTTGTGCGTGCCGATAAGAATATCGATCTTGCCTTCTCGGGTTTCTTCCATGATTTGCGTCTGCTCGCGGGCGCTGCGAAAGCGGGAGAGCATGCCGATTTTGATCGGCCAGTTGGCGAAGCGGTCGCGGAAGTTGTCGTAATGCTGCTGGGCCAGCAGGGTGGTGGGAACCAGCACCGCCACCTGCTTATGGTTCTCTACCGCCAGGAAGGCGGCGCGCATGGCGACCTCGGTTTTACCGAAGCCGACGTCGCCGCACACCAGTCGATCCATCGCCAGCGGCTGACACATATCGCTGAGTACGGCGTTGATCGCCTGGGCCTGGTCGGGCGTGGTTTCAAACGGAAAGCTGGCGCAGAAATGCTGATACTGCTCTTTGTCGTGCTTGAAAGCAAAGCCGCTTTTCGCGGCGCGCTGCGCATAAACGTCCAGCAGCTCGGCCGCCACATCGCGCACCTTCTCGGCGGCTTTCTGCCGCGCGCGCGACCAGGCGTCGCCCCCCAGCTTGTGCAGCGGGGCGCTTTCGTCCGCGCCGCCGGCATAACGGCTGATCAGGTGCAGGGAAGAGACCGGCACGTAAAGCTTATCTTCTCCGGCGTAGGTTAGAATCAGATACTCGGCCTTGATGCCGCCCGCCTCCAGCGTGGTTAGGCCGGCGTAGCGGCCGACGCCGTGCTCAAGGTGCACCACCGGCTGGCCTGGACGCAGCTCCGCCAGGTTGCGGATCAGCGTATCGGTGTTGATCGCGCGCCGATTATCCTGCCGCCGCCGGCTGACGCGCTCGCCCAACAGGTCGCTTTCGCAAATCAGCGCCCGCTGGCGCAGGGTATCGATAAAACCGTGTTCGCTGGCGCCGATAGTCAGGTAGGCGCCGCGTTTTTGCGCCTGATCCAGGCGGCCGATCGGCGTGGGCTGCAGCTTGATGCTCGCCAGCAGCTCTTGCAGCGTTTCGCGTCGGCCTTCGCTTTCGACGGAGAAAATAATCTGACCGTCAAACTGTTCGATAAAACGGCGCAGGGGATCCAGCGGCGATTTCAACTGGTGTTGAACGGCCAGATCGGGCAAGGACCGGTAGCCCAGATTATGGTTGGCGGCCTTGTCCGGCAGGGTGTCGGCGCGCAGCTGGACGCGCGGCCACGCCTTCAGCTCGGAGAACAGGCCGTCGACGCGCAGCCATAACGCTTCCGGCGGCAGCAGCGGACGCATGGGGTCGACCCGCCGGCTTTCGAAACGCTGCTGAATATCCTGCCAGAAACGTTCGGCGCCCTGTTCTATATCGCCGGTATTCACCACCAGCGTGTGCTCGGGGAAGTAGCTGAACAGCGACGGCAGCGGCCGATCGAAAAACAGCGGCTGCCAGTATTCAATGCCCGCGGGCCAGGCGCTTTTGCTCACCTGCTGGTACAGGTGCTCCGCGTCCCGGCGCACCTCAAAGCGTTCGCGCCACTGGCTGCGGAACAGCTCAATGGCGTTTTTGTCGGTGGGAAACTCGTGGGCGGGCAGCAAATTGATCAGCGGCACTTCGTTCAACGTCCGCTGGGTGTCCACATCAAACAGCCGCAGGCTATCGATTTCATCGTCAAAAAAATCGATGCGGTAGGGCTCTTCGCTTCCCATCGGGAACAGATCCAGCAGCGCGCCGCGGGTGGCGAACTCTCCGTGCTCCATCACCTGATCGACGCTGCGATAGCCCGCCTGTTCCAGCTGCGTGCGCAGCTTGTCGCGCGACAGCCGCTGGCCTTTTTTCAGCATCAGGGCGTGGCCGTGTAAAAAATTGTGCGGACAGACCCGCTGCATCAGGGTGTTGATCGGCAGAATCAGCACCCCTCGCTCCATCAGCGGCAGCTGATACAGGGTGGCGAGCCGGTTGGAAATGATCTCCTGATGCGGAGAGAAACTGTCGTAAGGCAGGGTTTCCCAGTCGGACAGCGTGGTAACGGGTTGTTGCGTAAATTGCTGAATTTCATCGCGAAGACGTAAAGCGTTCTGCATATCCGGGGCGATAAGAATAACCAGCCCGGCATGGCGCTCAATAATTTCCGCGCACTCCACGGCGCAGGCCGCGCCGGTTAATTGCCCCAGCAGGCGTTGCTCGCCCGATTTCAGCGGCAACGAATAACGATATTTTTCAGGCATAATCTGATTGTCAGGTCTCGATCCCGCTATCCGCTAAGAAAAAGCCGGAGAGTTAGGGTGTTAGGGTTCCATAAAGCGGTACTACCCTTTATTATCCTTGAACACTTTGCTTTGGCAACCTCATCCAGACGGATTTCATGTATCAACCTGTCGCACTATTCATCGGCCTGCGCTATATGCGCGGCCGGGCATCAGACCGCTTCGGGCGGTTTGTCTCCTGGTTATCGGCTATCGGCATCACGCTCGGCGTGATGGCGCTGGTAACCGTCCTGTCGGTTATGAACGGTTTCGAGCGTGAATTGGAGAACAACATCCTGGGGCTGATGCCGCAGGCGCTGATCTCCGCCACGCAAGGCTCGCTCGATCCGCAAACCCATCCCGCATCGTCGCTCGATGCGCTGCGCGGCGTGAAACGCCTGGCGCCGCTCACCACCGGCGACGTGGTGCTGCAAAGCGCGCGCAGCGTCGCGGTCGGCGTCATGCTGGGCGTCACCCCCGATGAGCCGGAACCGCTGGCGCGCTACCTGGTGAATGTGTCGCAGCGGCAGCTCCAGCCGGGGCAATATCAGATCATCCTCGGCGAGCAACTGGCCTCGCAGCTGGGCGTTAAAGCGGGCGATGCGCTGCGGCTGATGGTGCCGAGCGCCAGCCAGCTAACGCCGATGGGACGTATTCCCAGCCAGCGTATCTTCACCGTCGCCGGGACGTTCGCCGCCAATAGCGAGGTGGACGGCTACCAACTGTTGGTCAACCAGCAGGACGCCTCGCGGCTGATGCGCTACCCGTCCGGCAATATCACCGGCTGGCGGCTATGGCTCGACCAGCCGCTGGCGGTCGATGAGCTGAGCGAACAAACGCTGCCGGAAGGGCTGGTCTGGAAAGATTGGCGCGAGCGCAAAGGCGAGCTTTTCCAGGCGGTGCGGATGGAAAAAAATATGATGGGGCTGCTGCTGAGCCTGATCGTCGCGGTCGCGGCCTTCAATATTATTACGTCGTTAGGGCTGCTGGTGATGGAGAAGCAGGGCGAGGTCGCCATTCTGCAAACCCAGGGGCTGAGTCAGCGCCAGATTATGGCGGTGTTTATGGCGCAGGGCGGGAGCGCCGGGATTATCGGCGCCCTGTTGGGCGCGACGCTGGGCGCGTTGCTGGCCAGCCAGTTGAATACGCTGATGCCGGCGCTCGGATTATTGCTGGACGGCGCCGCGCTGCCGGTGGCGATAGAGCCGCTGCAGGTGACCGTCATCGCCGTCGCGGCGATGGCGATCGCCCTCCTGTCCACCCTGTATCCGTCCTGGCGCGCCGCCGCCGTTCAACCTGCCGAGGCTTTACGTTATGAGTGATTTACCGTTATTGCAGTGCGATAACCTGTGCAAACGCTATCAGGAAGGCAAATTGTCGACGGATGTGCTGCGCAACGTCTCTTTTGAGATGCGCGGCGGAGAGATGATGGCGATCGTCGGCAGCTCGGGGTCGGGAAAAAGCACCTTACTGCATCTATTAGGCGGCCTGGACTCGCCGACCTCCGGCGAGGTGATCTTTAAAGGCCAAAAAATGAGCCGGCTCTCGGCGGCGGATAAATCGGCGTTGCGCAACCGTGAACTGGGCTTTATCTATCAGTTCCACCATCTGCTGCCGGATTTCACCGCGCTGGAAAACGTGGCCATGCCGCTGCTGATCGGCCGGGTTCCGGCGGCGCAGGCGCAGGAGAAAGCGCGGGAAATGCTGGCGGCGGTAGGGCTGGAAGCGCGCAGCCAGCACCGCTCGGCGGAGCTTTCCGGCGGGGAGCGTCAGCGCGTCGCCATCGCCCGCGCGCTGGTGAACAGCCCTTCGCTGGTGCTGGCGGACGAGCCGACCGGCAATCTGGATCAGCGTACGGCGGATACGATTTTCGAACTGCTGGGCGAACTGAATGTTCGTCAGGGCACGGCGTTTCTGGTGGTCACCCATGATTTACAGCTGGCCGGGCGCCTGAGCCGCCAGTTGGAAATGCGCGATGGTCGGCTGCAGCAGGAGCTGACGTTGATGGGAGCGCCGCGATGAAATTTCCCCCGCTTTCGCTGCTGATTGGGCTGCGCTTTAGCCGCGGCCGTCGGCGCGGCGGTATGGTTTCGCTGATTTCGGTTATCTCGACGGTGGGGATCGCGCTGGGCGTGGCGGTGCTGATCGTCGGTTTAAGCGCGATGAACGGTTTTGAACGCGAGTTGAATAATCGGATTCTGGCGGTGGTTCCCCACGGCGAGGTCGAACCGGTCAACCAGCCGTTCGTCGGCTGGCGGAATATGCTGCCGAAAATTGAACAGGTGCCGGGGGTGGCCGCCGCCGCGCCCTATATCAACTTCACCGGACTGCTGGAAAACGGCGCCAATCTGCGGGCCATTCAGATAAAAGGCGTGGATCCGCAACAGGAGAGCGAACTCAGCGCGCTGCCGCGTTTTGTGATCAATGACGCCTGGGCGCGTTTTCATGCCGGCGAGCAGCAGGTGGTTATCGGCCAGGGCGTGGCCAAGGCGCTGAACGTCAACGAAGGCGATTGGGTCACCGTGATGATCCCCAATAGCGACCCGCAGATGAAGCTGATGCAGCCGAAGCGCATCCGCCTTCACGTCAGCGGTATTTTACAGCTTAGCGGCCAGCTCGATCACAGCCTGGCGCTGGTGCCCCTGGCGGATGCCCAGCAATATCTGGATATGGGCGACAGCGTTACCGGCATCGCCATCAAGGCCGCCGATGTCTTTAGCGCCAATAGGCTGGTGCGCAGCGCGGGCGAGGCGACCAACGACTATGTGCGCATCCGCAGCTGGATCGGCACCTACGGCTATATGTACCGGGATATCCAGATGGTGCGCACCATTATGTATCTGGCGATGATCCTGGTGATCGGCGTGGCCTGTTTTAATATTGTTTCCACGCTGGTGATGGCGGTGAAGGACAAAAGCGGCGATATCGCCGTGCTGCGCACGCTGGGCGCGCCGGACGGGCTGATTCGCGCCATATTCGTCTGGTATGGCCTGCTGGCCGGGCTTTTGGGCAGCGTGATCGGCGTGGTCGCGGGGGTGCTGGCGACCCTGCAACTGACCAACATTGTGCGCGGCATCGAAACGATAACCGGTCATCGTTTTTTATCGGGCGATATCTATTTTATCGATTTTCTGCCGTCGGAATTGCATGCGATCGATGTCGCCAGCGTGCTGATGACGGCGCTGCTGCTGAGCCTGATAGCCAGTTGGTATCCGGCGCGGCGCGCCAGCCGGATCGATCCCGCGCGCGTATTAAGCGGTCAGTAACCTTTTAGATACGCTAAATAATTCGAGTTGCAGGAAAGCCAACGCACAGGCAACTTGAAGTATGATGAGTATACTCACCGTTATGCCAGCGGATTATTTATTAAGGGGCGGCCATGTATTACGGTTTTGACGTCGGCGGCACGAAAATCGAACTGGGCGTATTCGACGCCGGGCTGAACAAAGTCTGGCAAAAACGGGTTCCCACGCCGCGCCATAGCTATGAAACCCTGCTGAATACGCTGGTCGAGCTGACCGCAGAGGCCGATGCGCAGGTCGGGACGCAAGGCCATATCGGCATCGGCGTGCCGGGTATCCAGACGGGCGATAACGGCGCGCTGTTTACCGCGAATTTACCCGCGGCGATGGGGCGGCCGTTGGCTCAGGATTTGAACCGGCTGCTGCGACGCGAGATCCGCATCAACAATGACGCCAACTGCTTCGTGCTGTCGGAGGCCTGGGATGCGGAGTTCCGCGCTTACCCGGTGGTGCTGGGCATGATTCTGGGCACCGGCGTGGGCGGCGGGCTGGTGGTCAACGGGCGGCCGGTGGGCGGCCGCAACGGCATGGCGGGGGAGATCGGCCACCTGCGGTTGCCGTGCGACGCGCTGGCGATCCTGGGCGACGATATCCCGCGCGTTAAGTGCGGCTGCGGGCAGACGGGCTGCATTGAGAATTATATTTCAGGCCGCGGATTCGAGTGGCTTTACGCGCATTTTTATCAACAGACGCTGCCGGCGGTCACCATTATCAGGCACTATCGCGCGGGCGACGCCGACGCGCTGGCGTTCGTCGATCGCTTTATGGATCTGCTGGCCGCCTGCCTGGGCAACCTGTTAACCCTTATCGACCCCCATCTGCTGGTGCTGGGCGGGGGATTGTCGAATTTTGATGAAATCTATCAAATATTACCCACCCGTTTGCCTGCGCATCTATTGCCCATCGCCAAACCGCCGCGCATCGCCAAGGCGCGTTATGGCGACGCCGGCGGCATTCGCGGCGCGGCTTTGCTACACTTAATGGATAAATAGCAGGAGCAGTTATGCATTCGCATCAACGATTAGGACGTTTTCAGAAAGGGAAACGAATGCGTCAGCAGCGTCTGCGGGCACGTATTTTCCACCGAGATTATCTGGCGGTAACCGAAGTGAAAAAACCTCGAGTTGTTGTGTTAACCGGCGCGGGCGTTTCCGCGGAGTCGGGCATTCGGACCTTTCGCGCCGCCGACGGCCTGTGGGAAGAGCACCGGGTCGAAGATGTGGCGACCCCGGAGGGGTTCCAACGCGATCCGCAGTTGGTGCAGGCCTTTTACAATGCACGCCGCCGCCAGCTGCAGCAGCCTGAAATCAAGCCCAACGCGGCGCATCTGGCGCTGGCCGAACTGGAGGCGTCGCTGGGGGATAATTTTTTACTCATTACGCAGAATATTGATAACCTGCACGAGCGCGCCGGCAGCCGGCGGGTGGTTCATATGCACGGCGAATTGCTGAAGGTTCGTTGCTGTCGTAGCGGACAGGTCGTTGACTGGACCGGGGATTTGTCGGTGGAAGATCGCTGCCACTGCTGCCAGTTTCCCGCGCCGCTGCGTCCGCATATCGTATGGTTCGGCGAAATGCCGCTGGAGATGAGCAACATCTATCAGGCGTTGGCGCAGGCCGATTATTTTATCGCCATCGGCACCTCAGGGCATGTTTACCCGGCCGCCGGATTTGTACAGGAAGCGCATGCGCACGGCGCCTATACGGTCGAACTGAATCTTGAACCCAGTCAGGTGGAAAGCCTGTTTGATGAAAAGATTTACGGTCCGGCCGGCAGCGTGGTGCCGGAGTTTGTCGACGGTTATCTGAATAAAAACAAAATCATCCGCTTTTAGGGCGGCCGGCGGCGCGTTCGCACTCGCATTCATTGACCTGATCGAAGGCGAAGGTCGCCGCGTGATTAAAGAAGCAGAATTCGCTCTCGCGGCACCGGGAGTGGCGTTCCGCCTCCTGCGGCGGAACGTTGCGCGCACGGCGCGCCCGCAGGATGATACGTCGGAAAAGCGTTAGCATCGTTTCCCCCTCGCTGAAATCCGCTGCGAAGCGTTGGCCGTCCGAGATACCCAAAATAATTCGAGCTCCATGGATGGCGCGAGTAACAAAGCCAACGCATCTGCAGCTTGAACGATGAAGGGCATAATGAATAAGAATCATTCCCGTATCAATAAGCGTAGCCGAGATTGCGCCGATAGCGGAATGACAAATGTCAAAATAGGCCCGGCATCGGATGAAAGCGCCAGGGGCGGGCGATGGTTCGGCAGAGAAATACCTGGATCAATCCGCCCGAACTTTTTCCCCTGCCTGACATAAAATAGTGAAAAATTATATCATCTGATTGTTTGTCAACAGTCTGAGGCTATGCCTCTCTTTTTCTTGTGGTAAATGGAATGGGAATACTTTGACTGCGGGATATGGCGAATTAACACGGCGGCAGCGTATTTACGATCGCCGGCGGCTGACGCTGTTGGCCGCGCTAGCCCTCTTTACGCTGATGCTGGGGCTGTGCGCGGGCGAGCGCTGGATCTGGCCGTCAGACTGGCTGGATGAAGCGCAGCGGATCTTTATCTGGCAGTTGCGTTTACCCAGAACGCTGGCGGTCATGCTGGTGGGCGCCAGCCTGGCGATGTCCGGCGCCGTCATGCAGTCGATATTCGATAACCCGCTGGCGGAGCCGGGGCTGCTTGGCGTCGCCAACGGCGCGGGCGTGGCGCTGGTGCTCGCGGTGTTGATCGGACAGGGCGCGCTGCCGGTCTGGGCCTTGAGCCTGAGCGCTATCGCCGGCGCGCTGCTGATCACCTTTTTGCTGCTGGGTTTCGCCCGCAAACATGTTTCCAACGCGCGTCTGCTGCTGATTGGCGTTTCGTTGGGGATTATCTGTAGCGCGGTTATGACCTGGGCGGTCTACTTCAGCACCAGTCTGGATTTACGCCAGCTTATGTACTGGATGATGGGCGGGTTCAGCGGTATCGACTGGCGTCACGCCTGGCTGCTGCTGGCGCTGGCGCCGTTTATCCTGTGGCTGGGCGGGCAGGGAAATGCGCTCAACCGGCTGGCGCTGGGCGAGGTGCAGGCCCGTCAATTGGGCGTATCGGTTTATTATTGGCGCAGCGTGCTGGTCTTGGCGGTCGGCGTGTTAGTCGGCGTGAGCGTGGCGCTGGCGGGCGTGATCGGCTTTGTCGGCCTGATTATTCCGCATATGCTGCGGCTGTGCGGCCTAACCGATCAGCGTTACCTATTAACCGGTTGCGCGCTGGCCGGCGGTTCGCTTTTGATGCTGGCTGACACCGTGGCGCGGGTGGCGCTCGCTTCCTCCGAGCTGCCGATTGGCGTGGTTACCGCTACGCTGGGCGCGCCGTGGTTTATCTGGCTGCTGTTGCGTAACAGGATTTAGCGCGACCGGCGGCCATCATTCCATAGGGTAAAAGGATCGAGACGATGAGTAATGAAATCTATGGCATTGCGCTGAAAACCATCGACGGACAACCGGCCACGCTTGAGCCCTATCGGGGAAAAGTGGCGTTAATCGTCAATGTGGCGTCGAAATGCGGCCTGACCAAGCAATATGACGCGTTGGAGAAGCTCTACGAAACTTATCGCGATCGGGGTTTTGTGGTTTTGGGCTTCCCCTCCAATGAGTTCGCCGGGCAAGAGCCGGGCAGCGAAGCGGAGATTCAGGCGTTTTGCCGCGCGACGTTCGGCGTGCAGTTTCCGATGTTCAGTAAAATCGAAGTCAACGGCGCGAACCGCCATCCGCTGTACCAGCTTTTGATCCGCGAGCGGCCTAAAGCGACCGGTTCGCTGCTGAGCGGATTTTACGCCCGGCTGGTCAATAAAGGGCGCAAGCCGGCCCGTCCGGAAGATATCTTGTGGAATTTCGAAAAATTCCTGATTTCCCGCGACGGTCAGGTGATTGGGCGCTTCGCCCCGGATATCGTCCCCGATGATTCGAGCGTCGTCACTGCGCTAAAAGCGGCGTTGGAGCGGTAATTGACTCCGGCGTCTCTTCCCTTGCTGCGACTGCGCCAGGCCGGCGTCTCTCCCCGTCTCGCCCCGGTCGATGCCGAATGCCCGCGCGGCCGACTGCTGCATATTATCGGCCCGAACGGCGCGGGGAAAAGCACCCTGTTGGCCAGAATCGCGGGCATGCTGACCGGCGAGGGCGAGGTCTATCTGTCCGGCCGGCGGCTGGCGGATTGGGACGCGCGGGATCTGGCCCTGCACCGGGCCTACCTGTCTCAGCAGCAGCCGCCGGCGGCGATGATGCCGGTGTTTCAGTATCTGCGCCTGCATCAGCCGGCGACGGCCGGCGAGGCGGCGAGCGGCGAGGTCGTCGGCTTTCTGGCTGAAAGGCTGATGCTGGCCGACAAACTATCGCGCGCGCTTACCCGGCTGTCCGGCGGCGAGTGGCAGCGCGTCAGGCTTGCCGCCGCGCTGCTGCAAATCTGGCCGGCGGCCAATCCCCATGCCCGCCTGCTTCTGCTGGATGAACCGGCCAACAGCCTGGACATTGCGCAGCAGGCCGCCCTGGATCGGCTGCTGCACGCGTTATGCCAGTCCGGCGTAACGGTGATTGTCTGCGCGCACGATCTGAACCATACACTGCAACATGCCGACCTCGTTTGGCTGATGCGCGACGGAGCGCTGGCGGCGCAGGGCGATACCGCCCGCGTCATGCAGCCGGAAACGCTGTCGTCGGTCTTCGGCGTCGATTTTCAGCGCAGCCGCGTCGACGGGCGGGACTGGGTGACAATCCGCCGCCCCTGAATGCGCCGGCGCAAATTAGGAAAAATCGGCTTTACTTGCCAGCCGTCCCCTTTCAACGCTAGATTAAGCGCATATATCCCATCTGATAGATACTAACCGGCGATTTCGGGTAAAAACATGATGCGTTTAAGGCATGTATTGGTGTTGGCGATCCTGATATTGGCGGGGTGCAGCAGTCATAAAAACCCGCCGCCGAATCCGCGCCTGAGCGATTCGATTATGGTTGTGGCGCAGCTAAACGATCAGCTTAATCAATGGTATCGGACGCCCTATCGCTATGGCGGCTTGGATCGCAACGGGGTAGATTGCTCGGGCTTTGTCTATTTGACCTTCCGCGACCGGTTCGGCATGCGCCTGCCGCGTTCGACCGAAGAGCAGACTACGTTGGGCGAACGGGTGGATCGCGACGCGCTGTTGCCCGGCGACCTGGTCTTTTTCAAGACGGGCAGCGGCGAAAGCGGTCTGCATGTAGGGATCTATGATAAAGACGATCGTTTTATTCACGCCTCCACCAGCCGCGGCGTCATCCGCTCATCGCTGAAAAACGTTTACTGGAAACGGGCCTATTGGCAGGCGCGACGTATCTGAAAGTTTTTTACCTCAATCGGTTCCCTCTCCCCCATAGACGTCAAGCGGCCGGATGCTTGAACAATGAGGGGATAGGGCGTGGAGCATCTATGTCCTCACTACGTTTACTTATCTCGGATTCCGTCGATCCCTGGTTCAATTTGGCCGTCGAAGAGTGCATTTTCAGGCAAATGCCGACGACGCAGCGGGTACTGTTTTTATGGCGTAACGCCGAGACCGTGGTGATCGGCCGGGCGCAGAATCCGTGGAAAGAGTGCAATACGCGCCGGATGGAAGAGGACGGCATCAGGCTGGCCCGGCGCAGCAGCGGCGGCGGGGCGGTATTTCACGATCTCGGCAATACCTGTTTTACCTTTATGACGGGTAAGCCAGAATATGATAAAAGCGTTTCAACCCACATCATTCTCAACGCGCTGGCGCAGAGGGGGATCAACGCCAGCGCTTCCGGCCGCAACGATCTGGTGATTGACACGGCGGACGGCAGCCGCAAGATATCGGGTTCCGCATATCGGGAAACCAGGGATCGCGGTTTCCATCACGGCACTCTGCTATTGAACGCCGACCTGAGCCGTTTAGCGGATTATCTCAATCCCGATGTGAAAAAACTGCAGGCCAAGGGCATTACCTCCGTACGCTCCCGGGTCGCCAATCTGGTCGAGCTACTGCCTTCCATCGATCATCAGCAGATCTGCCGGTCGGTGAGCGAGGCTTTTTTCGCTTATTACGGCGAACGTTGCGAGCCGGAAGCGATCTCCCCCACGGCGTTGCCGGACCTGCCGGGATTCGGCGAGCAGTTTGCCCGCCAGAGCAGTTGGGCGTGGAATTTCGGGCAGGCGCCGGACTTTACCCATCAGTTGGATAACCGCTTCGCTTGGGGCGGCGTCGAGCTGCATTTTGACGTTGCGCGCGGCGCTATCGCCCGCGCTCAGGCGTTTACCGATAGCCTAAATCCCGCTCCGCTGGAGGCGCTGGCCGCGGCGCTGAAGAATACGCCATATCGCCCGGAAAGTATGGCCGACCTTTGCCTGCGGCTGATTGACGCGTTTCCGGAACAGCAAAATGAATTACGGCAAACGGCGGACTGGCTGGCGCAAAGCGTGCGCTAATTATTTTTAACTCCCCGCCGCTATCCGCATCGGCCCTCTCTCCACGGAATAGGCCGCGGCGCGGTTCGAGATGCCCGTCCGTTAACGCGGGCAGGAGGCAAAAGACGGTATTTCGGCCGATTTTCGCCTGCCGCGCCGATTAAAGAGATAATAAAACTATCTTTTGGGATAGGTTCTTATTGTGTTTATGCACAAAGTGTATTGTCCTAGTCTATAAATCAAGCAAATGGCGATTTAGAGCTTATCCCGGGGTTAAAATGGCAAGCAAAATAGCCCTAATGGGATAGACTCTAACTGTCGCCTGACTTATGAACGACACGACATGCTTATTCGGTTAGATGTGGACTATGTGAGCGATTATGTTTTCTGGCCTATTTATAGCTTGGAAGGAAAGTTATTGGCCGTTGAAATGATAACGCGATTTAATAGCTTATTTGGCAATGCCAGTATCTTGCCCGATATTATTTTCAGCATGTTAACTAAATTGCAACATCACGATTTAATTAAAGAACAAATAAGCTTCATCAAGAGGAACGCCGCCTGGTTTACCCGTAATGACGTGCTGCTGGTGCTCAAGATCGATGATGAAATAGCAGATTTTTTAATGGAATCGGACGCGTTGCGTAATGAAATCGACAATCTGTTATTCATTGCATTAGAGATTAATGAGCTTTTTCCGAACTTATCCCAGGGGAGAGCAAACGAACGTATTGTTAAGTTAAGCGGCGCGTTTACGCTTTGGCTGGATAATTTCGGTTCGGGAAAAATTAATCTGAAGCCATTGAACGATGGGATCGTCAGCGTGGTGAAGATGGAGCAGAATTTTGTTTGGCATCTTTTATCCCGACCGGCGAAAAGCTCGATTATGGATCCGCTGCTGCGGGTTATCAGGAATAATTATCCAGTAAAGATTGTCGCCAAAGGCATCGATACTCCCGGGCATTTGGAAAAAGCCAGGCGGCTAACCATCGACGGGGTGCAAGGGGCGCTTTGTCCGGCGGTTCACTTTAACGAATTGAAAACAGAAACCGATTTTTTACCCGACATCATAGGGTAACGGCGCGCTCTCGGTATGCGCCGCTCGGCGCGGCGAAATCGCAATATCCCCATATTTTATCCGTATTTGTTTCCCGACGGCCGTTCTACACTCTATTCCAAGAGGAGAGAACATGGCGCAGAAACTGTCGTTCAGCAATCACTACCATCAGCAACTGCCGGGTTTCTACACCGAACTGAAACCTACGCCGCTTCAGGGCGCGCGCCTGCTTTATCACAGCCGGGAATTGGCGGATGAGCTCGGTCTGTCTCCCGCGTGGTTTACGCGCCGCTATGACGCCGTCTGGCGCGGCGAGGCGCTGCTGCCCGGAATGGCGCCGCTGGCGCAGGTCTATAGCGGTCATCAATTCGGCGCCTGGGCCGGGCAATTGGGCGATGGCCGCGGCATTCTGCTGGGCGAACAGCGGTTGGCGGACGGCCGCAGCATGGATTGGCATCTTAAGGGGGCGGGCCTGACGCCCTATTCGCGCATGGGAGACGGGCGCGCGGTGCTGCGTTCCGTTATCCGCGAATTTCTGGCGTCCGAGGCCATGTATCACCTGGGCATCCCCACTACGCGGGCGTTGACGGTGGTCACCAGCGAGCAGCCGATCCGGCGCGAACGGGAAGAGCCCGGCGCCATGCTGCTGCGCGTGGCGGAAAGCCATGTGCGCTTCGGCCATTTTGAGCATTTTTACTACCGCCGCGAGCCGGAAAAGGTGCGCCGGCTGGCGGATTTCGTTATCGCCCGCCACTGGCCGCAGTGGCGCGATGACGCGCGGCGCTATGCGCTATGGTTCGGCGATGTGGTTGAGCGCACCGCGCGGCTGATCGCCCGCTGGCAGGCCGTCGGCTTTGCCCACGGCGTGATGAATACCGACAATATGTCCATCCTCGGGTTAACCATCGATTACGGGCCGTTCGGATTTATGGATGATTACCAGCCGGAGTACATCTGTAATCATTCCGATCGCCAGGGGCGCTACGCATTCGAAAATCAGCCGGTGGTCGGGCTGTGGAATTTGCATCGTCTGGCGCAGTCGCTGTCGGGGCTGATGACGACGGAGGAGTTGGAAAGCGCGTTGGCGCGCTATGAACCGGCGCTGATGCGGCAATTCGGCGAACTGATGCGCGCCCGACTGGGGCTGTTCAGCGCCGACGCCGCCGATAACGATATTCTGGTGGGGCTGTTGACGCTGATGCGCCGGGAGCGCCGCGATTACACCCGCACGTTTCGCCTGCTGGCCTCGGTCGAGAAGCGCGACCCGGCCTCGCCGCTGCGCGACGAGTTTATCGATCGGCCGGCGTTCGACCACTGGTTTAGCGCCTATCGCCAACGCCTAATGCAGGAGCCGCAGGACGATGCCGAACGCCGGCGGCATATAAACGCGGCCAGTCCGAAATATATCCTGCGCAACTATTTGGCGCAGCAGGCTATCGAGCAGGCGGAAAAAGATGACGTCGGCGCGTTGGACCGGCTCTATCAGACGCTCTGTCAGCCTTACGCCGACCAGCCGGATAGAGACGATCTGGCGGCGCCGCCGCCGGAGTGGGGCAAGCATCTGGAAATTTCCTGCTCCAGCTGAAGCCCCTTCAACGACGTAGATAGACCTGCGGGAGCGGGTATTCGGGATGCGGAGCGACGCTCAGGTCGGCCTGATACCAGCGGGTGAGAATCTCTTCCCGCAGGACCTGTTCCGGCACCCCCTGCGCCACCAGCCTTCCTTCGTGCAGCAGTAAAATCCGGTCGGCATACAGGGCGGCCAGATTGAGATCGTGCAGCACGCAGCATACGGCCAGCGGTTGCCGGCGGGTCAGCTGTTTCAGCAGCCGCAGCAGATGCTGCTGATGATAGAGATCCAGCGCCGAGGTCGGTTCATCGAGAAACAGCCATCCCGGCGTCGGCAGCGGATGCCAGAGCTGGGCCAGCACGCGGGCCAGCTGCACCCGCTGCTGTTCGCCGCCGGAGAGGCGGCGATAATCCCGCAGCGCCAGGTCCGAACAGCCGGTTTGCGCCATGACGAGCCGGATAATATCGTCGTTTTGCCGCTCCCGTCCATAGGGCGCGCGCCCCATGGCAACCACATCCTGAACGCTGAACGCGAAGGCCACGCCGCTGTGCTGGCGCATCACCGCTCGCGTTTTCGCCAGGGCGGTCGGCGTCCATTGAGCTAACGGCTTACCGGCCAGCAGGCACTCGCCCCGGCTGGGCGTCAGATAGCCGGTCAGCAGGCGCAACAGCGTGGATTTCCCCGCCCCGTTGGGGCCGATGATCGCTACGATCTCGCCGCCGCGCACCTCCAGCGAAATATCCTGCGTCAGATATCGTCCGCCGGACTGGAAACACAGGCCGCGGGCGACCAGCGCGTTATTCATCACGGCGTTACTCATTTCCGCGCCCTTTGTGCTGTATGATTAGCCATAAGAAGTAGGGGCCGCCAATCAGACTGGTCAACAGCCCGACGGGCATCTCCGCCGGGGATAGCACCGTACGGGCCAGGGTATCGGCGATCAGCAGCAGGCAGGCGCCGCCCAGCGCCGAACCCGGAATAAGCACGCGGTGGTCGGCGCCCAGATGCATGCGAATCAGATGGGGAATAACCAGTCCGATAAAACCGATCACGCCGCTGACGGCGACGGAAACGCCCACCAGCAGCGAGCTTAGCAGCAGCAGAACGCGCTTGGTGCGCTTGACGTTGACGCCCAGATAGTGCGCCTCTTCATCGCCCAGCTGCAGCAGATTCAGGCGCGTGGTTTGATACAGGGTCGCGACGATCGCAGGAATCACCAGCGTCGCGGCCACCGTCAGCATCGGCCACTGCGCCTGCCCCAAACTTCCCATTCCCCACAGCGAAAACTGACGCAGCTGCTGATCGTTGCTGATGTAGGTTAATACACCGATGGCGGCCATGCATAAAGCGTTAAGCGCAATGCCCGCCAGCAGCAGCCGGGTTAATCCCCCCTGTTCGGAACGGCTCAGCATAAAAATCACCGCGGTAATCGCCAGGCTGCCGACAAACGCCGCCAGCATCGGGCCGTAGAGCGATAGCAGAGGGGGAAGACCGAGAGGCAGCACGATGGTTAACGCCACGCAGAGCGCGGCGCCGCTGCTGATCCCCAGCAGCCCGGGGTCGGCCAGCGGATTGCGGAATAACCCCTGCATGATGGCGCCGGAGCAGGCCAGCGCGCCGCCGACCAGTACCGCCAGCAGCACGCGCGGAAGGCGGATATTCAGCCAGACATGCCACAGCGGATCGTCAAACGGCAATTGCCGCAGGGTGTCGAAAGAGAGGGAGAGCGCGCCGAGATTCGTCGCGCACGCCATCAGCGCCAACAGCAACAGCAGCAGGCCGGCCAGCAGATAGCGCGGATGAAACCGTGGCGTCATTTTATCTGTTCCGCCGCCTGGCGGAGGGTCGCCATCAGGGCCGGCGTCTCCAGCGTAAAGCCGAGCATCGCCATATCATCCACCACCAGCAGGCGGTGGTTTTTCCCCGCCGGGGTTAATGCCAGCCCCGGTAATTTCCAGATTTGCTCTTCGCCGCCCAGACTCTTCAGCCCCATGGCGGAGATCAGCACCAGATCCGGCGCGCTGGCGACCACGCCCTCCTGCGATAACGGCTGATAGCGCTCGACGCCCTGCATGGCATTGCTCAGCCCGACGTGACGGATAATGGTATCCGCCGGCGTATTCTTTCCGGCGGCCATCGCGGTCATGCCGCCGTGGCTCAGAATGAAAAGCGCTTTAACCGGCAGCGGCGTCGAGGGCACGCCGGCCAACTTCTGCTGATACGTTTCAGTCAGCTTCTTGCCTTCCGCCTCTTTATGCAGCGCCTGAGCAATCACGCCAATCTTTTGCGCGACGGTTTCCGGCGCCGGTTTGGCCGGGACATGGATAACCTTGGTGCCGCTGTCGGCCACCTGCTGCAGTACCAGGGAAGGCTGCGACAGATCGCTGGCGATCACCAGCGAGGGGCGCATCGCCAAAATACCTTCGGTGTTGAGCTGGCGCATATACCCCACGTCGGGCAGTTTGGTTGCGGCGTCCGGATGAAGGCTGGTGCTGTCTCTGGCCACCAGGTCTTTCTCCGCGCCCAGCGCATAGATGATTTCAGTGACGTCTCCGCCGATGGAAACAATGCGCTCTGCGGCCGAAACGCTTAGCGGAAGCGCCATTAATAACGGAAGAATCCAGTTTTTCATGCGGCAAGATCCTTAAGCGGTTTCAGCGCGCCAATCTGGTCGCGCCACTGCTGCTGTTCCGGCGTGCCTTCGGTGCGTTGCCCGAATAGCTGGGCTATCTGCGTACCGTCCGCGGCGTACAGCTCCAGGCTGGTGACGACGCCGTCGGCGGTCGGCTTGCGCGTGACCCAGCTTTCGGCGATGGCGTTTTCAATCAGATGCAGGGTAAAGTCGCGATTAAAAATATTGATCCATTCGGCATGTTGTTCCATACGCTCCACACGCTCGATTTTTCCGGTGAAAATCTGCACGCAGCCGCGATTGCCGACAAAGACCATAATTTCGTTCTGCGCCTCTTTGGCGGCGAATAAAATTTGCCCCAGCGCCGCATTGTCGACCTGATAGGCCAGGTCGTCGCCGACGGCGCGGAACGCCTGCTGCCGGGTCAGGTTGTAGCGCCTCAGCAGCATGAAAAATTGGTGGACATCGGTCATGGCGCGCCATTCGGCTTCGAGCGCCGGGTTGTGCTCCGTCGCCGCGCTTGCGACCGCCGCGGCGGCCTGAGGGCGGATGACCAGCGCCGGATTTTCGCTAGCGGCAAATTGATCCACCAGTTGCAGCCAGGCCGGCATATCGGTGGCGTCGGTGACGTAGACTTTCAGGATGGCGTCGCCCTGATGGTCGAAAAACTGAATGCTGCGGCGTTCGCCGCGCGGCGAGGTCTCCACCAGCGAGAAGGCGGACGCCCACTGCTGCAGGAACAGGCGTAAATCCAGCTCGCGCGGATTAAGAATCAAACCGGCATGGCCGTCCAGATGCTGGTTGCGGTAGTCGCCGAGGTGCTCATGAACGGCATAGTCGTTGCGCGTGATGGATTTGGTGTTGCCCACCTGTTCCAAGGCGCTCAGCCAGGCTTTGGCGTCCCCCTGCAGACGCTGCGCGTCCTGTCCGACGCGCGCGTGCGCCAGTTCGGCTTCGCTAATCCCCAGCAGCCCGGCCAGATCGCGGGCATACTTACGCGGGTGCGCGTGTTTTGCCTGTAGGTATTGTTGGTAAATTGAGGTCTGCATGGTCGTTCCCTTATTCTTTGTCATCGTCACGGCATAATCAGAATCTAATGAGAATCATTTTCATGTAACAAAAAAGTTACATCAAGTGAAATTTTCTTAATCAACCGGCGATGCGTCGGGGGCCGTGCGGCGAATCAAAGAGGGGAGCGCGGCGAAGGGTTCTTGGTTACATTTTTTACCGCTACCGCTATATGCAGGCTCAGCGTTATTGCATGCGCGAAAAGAGAGGTATGTTGATGCCGTCTCGCGGCATGCGTCCGACATAGGGTAATGCCGTTGTTCACTTAAGCCGGTTTTTAGGGAAAAATAGGGGGCTTAAACGTCAGCCCCTATAAACCCGGCCTGCGGCTAATCCTAAGCCTGCCACCTCCTCTGCATCATTTTTTACGTCGGGCAACGCCAGCGCCCATCATAAGTCCCCGTACATTAAGAGAGCGATGACGGGGAGAGCGCCAACGGACTATTTCAGCTCAGGCCAGTAGTCGCGGTTGGCGGCGATCAAATCATCAAGAATGGCTTTCGCCACGCTGGCGCTGGGAACGGTTTTAGATAGGCTGATAGCCTGCCAAAGTTTCTGGTAGGAGTGTTCTGCCCAGGCTTCGACCACCAGCTTTTCCACCGCCACCTGCTGGCTCATCAGACCCTTCTGGAAGGTGGGAATATCGCCGACCTGCAGCGGCTCCGGCCCGTGGCTGCCGACCAGACAGGGAATTTCCACCATGGCGTCGTCGTCAAAGTTATTGATCGCGCCGTTATTCTCCACGATCAGCAGCATTCTTTCCTGGGTATTGAAGGCGATGGCCCGCGCCAGGTCGACGATATAGGAGGCGTGTTCATCGATCTCAAGATCGCCCGCCGCTCCGGCGCGCGCGTTGATAATCGCGTTGCAGGCGCCGAAAACGTGTTTTTCGCGTCCGGCCATCACTTCGTTGGCGCGGGTGTATTCAGGGTTGGAATGCGCGACGACATAGTCCGGGAAGAAGTAGTATTTCAGATAGGTATTGGGCAGCGTTTCAGGATCAAGCGCGCACACGTCTTTCGCCTTGGCGAAGGTGTCATTCCAGCTTGGCTCGCTGTTCTCGTCGCCCTTTTGCGGAATGTAGCCGAACTTCGCCACATGTTCGCGTATGGCGGGCAGCAGTTCTTTGCCGTCTTTATCCTGAATGGAGGTCCACCAGCCAAAGTGATTCAGCCCGTAGTAGCGGACTTTCATCTCTTTACGCGATTTCAGGCCGATGATCTCCGCCATCCGCCCTTCGATGCCGATGGGCATATCGCAGATATTGAGGATCTTGGCGCGCGGACGCAGCTTCCGCGTGGCTTCCGCGACAATCGCCGCCGGATTGGAATAGTTCAGCATCCAGGCCTGCGGTGAATATTTTTCCATAAAATCGACCAGTTCCAGCACGCCGCCGATAGAGCGCATCCCATAGGCGATGCCGCCGGGGCCGCAGGTTTCCTGACCGACCACGCCGTGGCGCAGCGGGATTTTTTCATCCAGCTCGCGCATCGGATATTTCCCGACGCGGATATGCGCCATGACGAAGTCCACGCCGGTGAAGGCCTGTTGCGGATCTGTGGTGTAGCTGAAGGCGATTTCCGGCGCCTGTTCTTGCAGCAGGATCTTACAGGCTTCGGCGATGGTTTCCTGCCTTGCGCCGTCATTGTCATAAAATTTCAGCGTACCGATAGGAAAACGATCGCGGTTTTGCAGCAGCATCAGCACGATTCCCGGGGTGAAAGTGCTGCCGCCGCCGGCGATAACGATTGAGAATTTTTTCATGGGTGAACCTCCGTATAGCGTGAATGTTGCATTAAGTTTTCCAGACGATCGCGTACCTGCGGAACCGATAGGCCGACGATAATCTGAATGGCGTTGTCGTTGCGCACCACGCCGTGGGCGCCGAGCTGACGGAATATTTCGTCAGGCTGCATCAGCGCGGGATCGGCCAGGGTGATGCGTAAGCGCGTGGCGCAATTAGTCAGGTTGACGATATTCGCCGTGCCGCCGAGGGCGTCCAGATACGCCTGGGCCTGTTCGAACTGGCCGGCGGGCTGCGCGGCTTTCTTGTTGCGCAGATCGGTTTTGCTATAGAGCTTGATTTCGCTCTCTTCCCGCCCCGGCGTTTTGACGTCGAAACGTAAAATGACGGCGCGGAAGACAAAGAAGTAGATGCATGAAAACGCGGCGCCGACGCCGATCTGAATCACCATATTCATCGCGTGGTGGTGGAACATCGGCAGCCAGTTTTGCGTGGCGATTTCAATCAGTCCGCCCCCCATGTTGCCGACCACGCCGAGCATGTACATGATCGTCGCCATGGTGGCGGCCAGCAGGGCGTGAATGGCGAACAGGAACGGCGCGATAAACAGGAAGGTGAACTCCAGCGGTTCGGTTATTCCTACCAGCACCGCGGTCATCACGGCGGGGATGAGCAGGCCGGCCACCTTGCGCTTATTTTCCGCGCTGGCGGTGGCGTAAATGGCGGCGGCGATACCAATGGAGCCAAACATTTTCGTGTTGCCGAATAGGGCGAAGCCGCCCTGGGGAAAGAGCTCTTTTAACGGCAAGGTCGATTGGCTGAAGGCCTGAATATTCTCAATCCAGTTAACCTGGATGCCGCCTTCCACCGCCACCGGGCCGAAAATAAAAGGGCCGTAGATAAAATGGTGCAGCCCCGTCGGGATCAGAATGCGTTCTAAAAAGGTATAGATCCATACGCCCAGCGCGCCCGACGCCAGCATTAAATCCTGCAGCGAAGAGATGCCCGTTTGAATTTTCGGCCAAATAAGCAGCGTGAGCCAGGCGACGGGAAGCAGAATGAAAAAACTGACGATAACGACGTATGCCGTTCCCTGAAATATGCCGATATAAACCGGCAGCGTTTTATCGTAAAAGCGATTATGAATCGCCGTGACCAAACCGGAAATAGCAATGGCGCCGATAATACTGGTGTCCAGGGTTTTTATTCCGGCAATCATGGCTAATCCGCTTACGCCACCGACGTCGGCGGTAAAATCGACGTTAAAATAGCCGCCCCAATGGGCCGCCATGGCCTGAATAAGGTAATTAAAGGTGAGGTAAGAGACCAGCGCGGCCAGACAGGCGCGGGCGGGAGCCTGGTGGGCAAGGCCTATCGGCAGGCTGATGGCGAATACCAATGGCATATTGCGAAATATTGTCCAGCCGCCTTCTTCAATAATGCTAATAATCTGAAAAAATAAACTATCCGGATTCGCTAATTCGCCGACGAACATGGGATTAGTCAGCATAATTGCAATACCGACGACAATGCCGGAGAACGGAAATAGCAGCACGGGAGTAAACATCGCTCCACCAAATCGTTGGATTTGACTTAGCATAGTGTTTTCCTTCATTTTAAATTTTGTAGGGAGAAGCTATTTTTTTTGTACGTCTTAATATTTTCTTGTGAATTGAGAATATGGAGATTGAATAAGGCGGGTAGCCATTTAACCGGCGATATGTGAACTGAATCATGATTTAGTTATGGCGTCAAAGGTATGCCTTTCGACCCTTTCGCAGACATCTTGGCGCAACCGGCTGGGGGAACCGGGCGCGGTTCGTTGTAATTTACTGATAATTAAATAAATTTAATCGATATGGGAGCGAGAATGAGACAGGTTTACAGCGTGGAGGAGGTCTGAAAGTGATCTATAAATCTATCGCGGAACAGATTCGTTCGCGTATTAACTCGGCCGAATTTCGCATCGGCGAAGCCCTGCCGTCGGAAAAGCGTCTGGTGGTTGAGTTTTCCGTTTCGCGGGTGACCATCCGCCGGGCCATCGCGCAGCTGATTGAAGAGGGGCTGCTGCAGCGCCGCCACGGCAGCGGAACCTATATTTTGCGCAAAGACGTTCAGCATGAGGGTCATGCGCTGAACAGCTTCGCCGAGCACATGCGTTTAATCGGCCGCACCACCAATAACGAGGTGGTCGAGTTTCGGACCATTCCCGCGCCGCCCGCCATTGCCCGTCAGCTGCGGCTCCGCGTAGACGAACGCATCTACTTTGCGCGCCGCGTACGCTACGTGGACGGCAAAGCCTGCATGCTGGAAGACAGCTATCTGCCTATCGCGCCTTTTCCCGATCTCTCTATTAAGCATTTACAGGGTTCGAAGTTCGCCTACATTGAAGATGAAAAGCACGTCGCAATCGCCGGCTGTTATGAGATCTTCTCCCCGATATTGGCGGATAGCGCCGTTGCCGGATTATTGAAGGTGAATGAAGGCACGCCGCTGCTGCAGATGACGTCGCTGGCGAAAACGGTGGACGGCGAATATATTGATTTTTCCATCATGATTAACGCCCACGACTATCAGGTGAGTTTCTATATGCAACGCAATAAGCTCACGCTATAGACGCATAGCGGGATCGGCGGCATAGGCGAGGCGCTATGCCTGGACGCGGGGCGGCGTTTGCCGCCTCCCGTCCAGGCATCAAATACCGCGATCCGCGGGTATTTGATGCCCCGTCAGGGTTAGCCCGCGCTCAGCCGGTCAGAAACGGCTATCGACCGCGTCGGCCAGACGGGCGAGCAGGCTTTCCGTGTCCTGCCAGCTTAGGCAGGGGTCGGTAATCGACTGGCCATAGGTCAAGTTTTGCGGGCTCTGCGCCGGCTGGTTTCCCTCTAGCAGAAAGCTTTCCGCCATTATCCCGGCAATGGCCGACGAACCCGCGCGAATCTGCCGGCACACATCGTCGGCGACGTCCAGCTGACGGCGGTGCTGCTTTTGACAGTTCCCATGGCTGAAATCGATCACCAGATGTTCGGGTAAACGCTGTTCGCGCAGATGCGCGCAGGCCGCGTCGATATCGTCGGCGTAATAATTCGGCCGTTTTCCGCCGCGCATAATAATGTGGCCGAACGGGTTGCCGCGGGTTTGATAAACCGTCATTTGCCCCTGCTTATCGGGGGAAAGAAACATATGCGGTGCGCGGGCGGCGCGGATGGCGTCGATGGCGATGCGCGTGTTGCCGTCCGTGCCGTTCTTAAAGCCGACGGGGCAGGAGAGCGCCGACGCCATTTCACGATGGACCTGGCTTTCGGTGGTGCGCGCGCCGATGGCGCCCCAGCTGATCAGGTCGGCGATATATTGACCGACGACCATATCCAGAAACTCAGTGGCGGTGGGCAGCCCAATGCCGTTGATATCCAGAAGCAGACGGCGCGCCAGCGCCAGCCCTTCGTTCACCCGGTACGAGCCATCCAGCCCCGGATCGGAAATTAAACCTTTCCAGCCCACGACGGTTCGCGGCTTTTCAAAATAGGTTCGCATAACGATTTCCAAGCGATCCCGATACTGAATGCGCAGCGCCGCCAAACGATCGGCATATTCCATTGCGCCGGTCGCGTCGTGGATGGAACACGGCCCGACGATCGCCAATAGACGACGGTCTTGTCCGGTAAGAATCTGTTCCATACTCTTTCGTGACAATGTCACAACTTCGGCGACAGCGGGGGAAAGCGGTAATTCAGTGAGCAGCGAGTGGGGGGTAACCAGGCTGTCGATGCGCGTACTGCGCAGTTCATCTGTTTGATGCATAACGTGTCTCTGAGTGCTTGCGGCCGAGAAGCGTGCTCCCGCGCTGCCTGAACGCGGCTACGTCGGCAACGCGGATCGCGCCGCGATCCGCGTTCCTGTATGCATCGTCGTCAGGCGCCGTTTCGCCTGCCGTTCAGCGCGCGCCGGAGCGCGTTTCTCAGCTAAATGATTTTCTTCGCCATGGCGGAATGCCGGGAAGTAATGGCGATTACCATAAACTAAACCAGAGACATTTCAATTAAATTCCATAAAAAAATACACTATGTACTAGTACATGCGTCGGCTCATGCCGAGAATATCAATAATCCTGGCGGAGATCTCTTCAACGGAATAGTTGGTGGTGTTGATGTATTTGATCTGGTGCTTGCGGAACAGCGCTTCAACTTCGCTTAGCTCCATACGACACTGACGCAGCGAGGCGTAGCGGCTATTCCCGCGGCGCTCTTCGCGAATCGCGGCCAGCCGTTCGGCGTCGATGGTTAGGCCGAATAGCTTGTGCTGGAACGGTTTTAGCGTATCGGGCAGACGCAGGTTATCCATATCGTCCGCGATAAAAGGGTAGTTGGCGGCGCGAATGCCGAACTGCATCGCCAGATAGAGGCTGGTCGGGGTTTTACCGCAGCGCGAGACGCCCAATAGGATGACCTGGGCCTGATCGAGGTTGCGCAGGGAGATGCCGTCGTCGTGCGCCAGCGTGTAGTCGATGGCGGCGATGCGCGCGTCATATTTGCTCAGGTTGTTGGCGGTCAGCCCGTGAGTCCGGTTAGCGACCGGGGCGGGGGCGACGTTGAGCTCCTGCTGTAAAGGCGCCACCAGCGCCTGGACGATATCCTGACAAAACCCTTCGCTGCTGGTGATAATGTCGCGCACGGTTGACGTCACGATCGAATAAAAGACCAGCGGCCGCAGCCCGCTTTGCCGGTACGACGTATCGATCTGTTCGCGTACGGCCGTGGCGCGCGCTTCATTTTCGACGAAGGGCAGCGTATAGCTTACCGTGCTTACCGGGAATTGCGACAGTACCGCATGGCCGAGCACTTCAGCCGTAATCGCCGTCCCGTCCGAGACATAAAATACGCTTCTTTCCACATCCGCCCCTTATTGTTTTTTCTGGAAAAAACAGATTAACTTCGGCAAAAAATGAATTTAACCGATACTTTTATTAAAACATGGTTTTATTATAAGCATGATAACGATAATGATCTTCGGCAATATTTTATTTTTACCGCATTTACCGATATTGAACGGTGAAATTAGTTTTTTTTCATAGGTTGATCGATTCACCTTTCCATACTTTATAAAACGCTATGCTACGCTAATTGCGTTGAGGCGAATTCTCAACCGAATATTTTCATACCCTATATTTGTATGCAGAAAGGATTTTTTCGATGTCCAATAACGGCTCTGATTTGCGGAATGTCCTCTGGTATAACCAGCTTGGTATGCACGACGTGGAAAGGGTGGGAGGCAAAAACGCCTCTCTGGGCGAGATGATCGCCAACCTGTCGGAACTGGGCGTTGCCGTACCTAATGGATTTGCGACAACGGCACAGGCGTTTAATGATTTTCTTAATCAAAGCGGCATTAACCAGCGCATCTATGATTTATTGGATCGCACCGACATTGATGATGTAAACCAGCTGGCGCGAGCCGGGACGCAAATCCGTCAGTGGATTATTGATACGCCATTCCAGCCGGCGCTCGATCGGGCGATTCGGGATGCGTACCAACAATTGGCCGAAGGAGAGAAAGACGCGTCCTTTGCCGTGCGCTCTTCCGCCACCGCGGAAGATATGCCGGACGCGTCGTTCGCCGGACAGCAGGAGACGTTCCTGAACGTGCAGGGCATTGACGCGGTCATGGTGGCGGTGAAGCATGTGTTCGCTTCCCTGTTCAACGATCGCGCCATTTCCTATCGCGTCCATCAGGGGTATGACCATCGCGGCGTCGCTCTGTCGGCGGGGATACAGCGCATGGTGCGCTCGGATCTGGCCGCGGCCGGCGTGATGTTTACCATTGATACCGAATCCGGTTTTGATCAGGTAGTGTTCATTACCTCGGCGTATGGGCTGGGCGAGATGGTGGTGCAGGGCGCGGTGAACCCCGACGAGTTTTATGTGCATAAGCCCACCTTGCGCAACAATAAGCCGGCGATTGTGCGTCGCAATATGGGATCGAAAAAAATCCGCATGGTGTACGCGGACAGTCAGGAGCACGGCAAGCAGGTGCGAATCGAGGATGTGCCGGAGCCGCTGCGCGCGCGTTTCAGTCTGACCGACGATGAAGCGCAGGCGCTGGCTCGCCAGGCGCTGTTGATTGAGAAGCACTATGGCCGGCCGATGGATATTGAGTGGGCGAAAGACGGCCACAGCGGCAAGCTGTACATCGTTCAGGCGCGCCCGGAAACCGTTCGCTCCAACGGTCAGGTCATGGAACGTTATCATCTGCCGTCCGGCGGCAAGGTGCTGGTGGAAGGCCGGGCTATCGGGCACCGTATCGGCGCGGGCGAGGTGAAGGTGATTCAGGATATCGGCGAAATGCACCTGATTAATGCGGGCGACGTGCTGGTGACCGATATGACCGACCCCGACTGGGAGCCGATCATGAAGAAAGCCGCCGCCATCGTAACCAACCGCGGCGGCCGCACCTGCCATGCGGCGATTATCGCCCGCGAGCTGGGGATCCCCGCGGTGGTTGGCTGCGGCGACGCCACCGAACGGCTGCGCAACGGGCAGAAAGTGACGGTCTCTTGCGCGGAGGGCGACACCGGCTACGTTTACCATGACCTGCTGGATTTCACCGTAAAAAGCTCGCAGATTGACGACATGCCGGACTTGCCGCTGAAAATCATGATGAACGTCGGCAACCCCGATCGCGCCTTCGATTTCGCCTGCTTGCCGAACGACGGCGTGGGGCTGGCCCGCCTGGAGTTTATTATCAACCGCATGATCGGCGTTCATCCGCGCGCGCTGCTGGAGTTCGAACAGCAAACGCCGGAGCTGCAGCGTGAAATCAAGGCATTGATGCAAGGGTATGACGATCCGGTCGAGTTCTATGTCTCCCGGCTGACGGAAGGAATCGCTACGCTGGGCGCGGCGTTCTATCCGAAGCGGGTCATTGTGCGCCTATCCGACTTTAAATCCAACGAATACGCCAACCTGGTGGGCGGCGAGCGTTACGAGCCGGATGAAGAAAACCCGATGCTGGGCTTCCGCGGCGCGGGGCGTTACGTTTCTCCGGACTTCAAAGCGTGTTTTGCGCTGGAGTGCGAGGCGATTAAACGCGTGCGCAACGACATGGGATTGAAGAATGTCGAGATTATGATCCCGTTCGTGCGTACCGTTGCGCAGGCGCAGGCGGTCATTGAGGAGCTGGCTCGCCAGGGATTGCGGCGCGGCGAAGACGGCCTGAAAATCATCATGATGTGCGAGATTCCCTCCAACGCCCTGCTGGCGGAAGCGTTTTTAGCGCACTTCGACGGCTTCTCCATCGGTTCGAACGATATGACGCAGCTGGCGTTGGGGCTGGATCGGGATTCCGGCGTGGTGTCCGAGCTGTTCGACGAGCGCAATGACGCCGTTAAAGCGCTGCTGTCCATGGCGATCAAGGCGGCCAAAAAACAGGGGAAATACGTCGGCATTTGCGGCCAGGGGCCGTCGGACCATGAGGATTTCGCGCTCTGGCTGATGGAGCAGGGGATCGATAGCCTGTCGCTCAATCCGGATACCGTGGTGCAAACCTGGCTGAATCTGGCCGAACATCAGTAATCGCCGCATGAACCGTTCATAGCTAACCTTACCGTCCTCCCCCTGTCCGGGGGAGGACGGACATCTCGCACTGCTGGTTTTCCCCTTTTACTGCGCGATCAGGAACGACTGGAACTGCGGCGTCATCTCCGCCTGAAAGCCCTTTTCGGTTTTGCTGATCAGGTAAACGGCCAGTCCTTGCCGTTGCGCCAGAGCCAGGGCTTTTTCCCGCCCCAGGACCATGAGTCCGGTGTCCCAGCCGTCGGCCTCCAGCGCGGTCGGCGCGATAACGGTCACCGAAACCAACTGATGGGTGATGGGCCTTCCGGTCGCGGGGTCGATCACATGGGAATAGCGCTGGCCGTCCCGCTCAAAGTAATTGCGGTAGCTGCCGGAGGTGCTAATGCCGTATCCCTGTAAATTGACCGCCGCCTGCATGGCGTTTTCCCGATCGGTCGGCTTTTGAATCGCCACGCGCCACGGCATGCCTTCCGCGTTCACTCCTCGGCTGGATATGGCCCCGCCGACGGAAACCAGATAGTTGGTGATGCCTTTTTTCGCCATCAGCTGCGCAAGCAGATCGGCGCCGTAGCCCTCGCCAAGGGTCGACAGATCGACATAGAGGTCGGGCAGGTCTTTCTGTATCCACTCGCCCCGCTCGTCGCTAACTAACTTCAGATGGCTGAGCCCGATTTTTTGCCGGGTCGCATCAATTTGCTGCTGGCTGGGGATTTGCGTCGGCTGTTTCTGCGGACCGAATCCCCATAGGTTGACGAGCGGCCCCACGGTGATATCCATCGCGCCGCCGGTCGCCCGGCCGATACGCTGCGCCGCCAGTATGATATCCGCGGTGCCGTTGCTAATGGGCTGCGGCTCATTGCCGCGGTATTGATTAAATTTCGACAGCGTCGAATCCTGGCGATAGGTCGAAATCTCGTTATTTGCCTGTTCCAGCAGGGTATCGATCTCCCGCTGAAGCAGCTCTTTGCCCTCCTTCTGTTCTCCGCTGATCTTTACGCTGTAAAATGTGCCCATCGTTTTTCCCTCGATGGTCATAAGCGGACGAGAGGCGGTATGGGACGCGTCGTCGCACCCCGCAAGCTGGCTGAACAAGAAAGCGAATATTAATCCCCTGGCGAAAGTAGCCATGAAAAACTCCTGAGAATAAAGCCCGTTTAATCAATAGATTTCCAGGGGCAGGGTATAAATGTTCCTGCGGTCTGAAAGAAGAAAAGATATAAAGCAAAGCGTGAGAAATACAAACAGGAGATTAACAAAAACAGGACTGACCGCAATTTATGGCGAAAAAACTAAAAAAAAGCCCATCTCAGGGGATGGGCAAAGACTACACACAGCAATTCGTTACTAACTCTGACGAGGAGGAAACCTTGTTGACTAACAGAAGGTTAAAACCAGCTCCGTAACCATGCTAAATATACCGTCCCGAATAGTCATTAAGAATCATCCTAATAGTTAATTGTTTTTAAAGGATTTATTGAGAAAAACGCGCGAGATTTCAGCGGAACTGAACAAATAAACTTAAATAAGCGCTTTTTTCAGGAATAACCCCTTAAAAATGGAACAAAATATTAGGGTTATTTATTATTTCGTCGCCGCGGGATTTTTCTCCCGCGGCAGCCATGCCGCTTGATATCGATCACTCTTTGCCCGCGTGCGGATTCAAAGGTTCTTCCGCGATGGCCTGCGGTTCGGGAACTTCCCCCATCCAGGCGAAAAGCAGGCGATAGGATACCGCAAGCACCACCGGCCCGATAAAGAGGCCAATCATGCCGAAGGCCAGCAATCCGCCGATAACGCCGCACAGGATTAACAGCAGCGGCAGATCGGCGCCCAGGCGGATCAGAACCGGACGGATGAAGTTATCAATCGTTCCGACGACGCAGCTTAGCACCAACAGCACCGTGCCCCAGGTGGTATCCCCGCTCCAGTACAGCCAGATAATGGCGGGGACCAATACGGGCAGCGGTCCCAGCTGCACCAGACAGCATAAAAACATCAGCACGGTCAGTAAGGTGGTGTACGGAATGCCGGAAATAAACAGGCCGATGCCGCCCAGCAGAGATTGGACGATGGCGGTCACCACCACGCCCAGCGCTACGGCCCGAATGGATTGCGCGGCCAGAATAACGGCGGTATCGCCCTGTTCATGGGCGAGGCGGATAGCGAAGTGACGCACCGCTTTGGCGACGGATTCGCCTTTATAATAGAGCAGCGCGCTGAATACCAACATCAGAGCGCAGTGCATCAGGAAGCGGCCGACGTGCGCCGCCTGGGCCACCAGCCAGGTCGCGGTTTTCCCCACATAGGGTTGGGCCTTGGCGAACAGACCGCTGCCGCCGCTTTGCAGCAGGGTTTGCCAGCTATTGAATAATTTATCTCCGACCAGCGGAATTGAGGTGAGCCACTCCAGTTTGGGCGGGCCGAAACTCTCCTGGCTGGTTGCCCAGTTGACCAACGCCGAACTGTTGTCGATGGCGCTGCTGACCAGTACGGCGATCGGCATCACGAATAGCAGGATCAGCAGTAACGTCATGGCGAACACGGCCAGAGAGCGGCGCCCCCACAGCAGATGCTGAAGCTTGATTAACAAAGGCCAGGTGGCGATCACCACCATGCTGGCCCAGGCGAACCCCAGAATAAACGGCTGAACTACCCAAAAACAGGCGATGATCATAATGGTAATAAACAGCAGGCTGAATAGTATTCTGGCCAGGTCAAAATGCCGTCGTTGGATTTTTTCTATCAATGAAAAGTACCTCTATCAGTAGACACCATGTCGGAAAGCCGCGCCGTTTTGGCAAGGGCGATGATTTATCATGAGATATTTCTGTGGTTTTTGACAGTCTGTTAAACATTTTGTTGGCGTAAACCGCGTAACGCTAATACTCAATGTGTTTTTTGCCGATTCGGCGGCGCGACAGAGTAAAATATGATAAAACGTGCTAAGTCTGATGGTTGGATAAATGAAACATTGATGAATTATTCACCGTATATCCCCTAAATAATTCGAGTTGCAGGAAAGCCAACGCACCTGCAGCTTGAAGTATGACGGGTGTATCCTAAGGATAGGGGATCGATTGCTTCACCCGCAGACAGCTATATCCGCAATATGCGAGTCGCAGGATGAAAACGCCGCAAGCGTTTTTCGACAAAGCTAACGCGCATGCAACTTGCAGTATGGCGGGTATGACATCCTATTCATCTTGGCAAACACATCTTGTATAAACAGGGTCAAAAAAATAATGATCCCACAGATCTCTCAGTCACCCGGCCTCGTTCAGCCGGTGCTTAATTTTTTGGAAGCATTGAAACAACATGGTTTTACTGGCGATACGGCGACAAACTACGCCGACCGCCTAACGATGGCGACCGATAACAGTATCTATCAACTCTTGCCGGACGCCGTTGTTTTCCCCCGCTCCACCGCGGATGTGGCGATTTTGACGCGCCTGGCCGCGGAAGAGTGCTTTCATAGCCTGACGTTCACGCCCCGCGGCGGCGGCACCGGTACTAACGGCCAGGCTCTGAACCGGGGCATTGTGGTCGATATGTCCCGCTATATGAACCGCATTCTGGAAATCAATCTGGAGCAAGGCTGGGTCAGGGTCGAGGCCGGGGTGATCAAAGATCAACTGAACCAGTACCTTAAGCCTTTCGGCTACTTTTTTGCGCCCGAACTATCCACCAGCAACCGCGCCACGCTGGGGGGAATGGTCAACACCGACGCCTCCGGGCAGGGGTCGCTGGTGTATGGAAAAACCTCCGATCACGTGCTGGGCCTGCGCGCGCTGCTGATCGGCGGCGAGATGCTCGATACTCAGGCGATGCCCGTGGCGTTGGCGGAGCAGGCGGCGCAGGAGGACTCCAGGGTCGGGCGCATTTACCAGACGGTGTTGAATCGCTGTCGCGAGCAGCGACAGCTGATTCTGGCGCATTTCCCCAAGCTTAACCGTTTTTTGACCGGGTATGACTTGCGCCATGTATTCAGCGACGACCTGCAAACCTTCGATCTGACGCGCATTTTGACCGGCGCGGAAGGGACGCTGGCGTTTATTACCGAAGCCAAGCTGGATATCACGCCGCTGCCGAAAGTGCGGCGTTTGGTCAACGTTAAGTATGACTCGTTCAACTCCGCTTTGCGCAACGCGCCGTTTATGGTGGAAGCGCAGGCGCTGTCGGTGGAAACCGTCGACTCCAGGGTATTGAACCTGGCGCGTGAGGATATCGTCTGGCACTCCGTCAGCGAACTTATCACCGACGTGCCCGATCGGGACATGCTGGGGCTGAATATCGTTGAGTTCGCCGGCAACGATGAGGCGCTGATCGACGAACAGGTGAACACCTTGCGCCAACGGCTGGATGTGCTGATGGCCGAGGGACAAACGGGCGTTATCGGTTATCAGACCTGCAACGATCTGGAAGGGATTGAGCGCATTTACGCGATGCGCAAAAAGGCGGTCGGCCTGCTGGGCAACAGCAAAGGCCAGGCCAAGCCGATTCCGTTCGCCGAGGATACCTGCGTACCGCCGCAGCACCTGGCGGATTACATCGCCGAATTTCGCGCGTTGCTCGATAGCCACAATCTTACGTACGGCATGTTCGGCCATGTGGATGCGGGCGTCCTGCACGTGCGTCCGGCGCTGGATATGTGCGATCCCCAGCAGGAAATATTGATGAAGCGGCTCTCCGACAGCATCGTCGCGTTAACGGCAAAATACGGCGGCCTGCTTTGGGGGGAACACGGCAAAGGGTTCCGCGCCGAATACAGCCCCGAATTTTTCGGCCCCGAGCTGTATGCCGAACTGCGGCGCATCAAGGCCGCGTTCGATCCGGATAATCGTCTGAATCCGGGTAAGATCTGCGCGCCGCTGGGCGTGGACGCCCCGATGATGAAGGTGGATGCCGTGAAGCGCGGCACCTACGATCGCACCATTCCCCTGACGGTTCGCAGCTCTTTTCGCGGCGCGTTGGATTGCAACGGCAACGGTTTATGCTTCAATTTCGACGCGCGCAGCCCGATGTGTCCGTCGATGAAAATTACCGGCGACCGCATTCACTCGCCGAAAGGCCGGGCGGCGCTGGTGCGCGAATGGCTGCGTTTGCTGGCGGAGCAGGGCGTCGACCCGCTGGAGCTGGAGAAAAAATTACCGGAACAGAAGCTCAGCCTGCGGGCGTTCATCCAGAAAGTCAGCAACACCTGGCACGCCAGCCGGGGCGAATATGATTTTTCCCACGAGGTCAAAGCGTCCATGTCGGGCTGTCTGGCCTGTAAAGCCTGTTCGACGCAATGTCCGATCAAGATCGACGTGCCCAGTTTCCGTTCGCGTTTCTTGCAGCTGTATCACACCCGCTATCTCCGTCCGGTGAAGGATTATCTGGTGGCGGGAGTGGAAAGCTATGCGCCGCTGATGGCGCGTAGCCCCAAGACGTTTAACTTCTTTTTGCGAATGCCGTGGGTGAACGAACTCAGCCGCCGGCAGATCGGCATGGTCGATCTGCCGCTGCTCTCTTCTCCGTCGCTGCGTCAGCAGTTCGCCGGGCACAGCGCCGCTAAAACCACGCTGGAGCAGTTGGAGAAACTGTCTGAACAGCAGCGCCGCCAGTATGTTTTGATCGTCCAGGATCCCTTTACCAGCTATTACGATGCCCAGGTGGTGGCCGATTTTGTGCATCTGATCGAAAAATTGCAGCTAAAACCGGTGCTGTTGCCCTTTTCTCCCAACGGCAAGGCGCAGCATATCAAGGGGTTCCTGAACCGTTTCGCGAAGACGGCGGCGAAAACCGCGGATTTCCTTAATCGCGTAGCGACGCTGGGCATACCGATGGTGGGGGTCGATCCGGCGCTGGTCTTGTGTTACCGCGATGAGTATCGTGAAATACTCGGGGATAGACGGGGCGACTTTAAGGTACAGTTGGTGCATGAATGGCTGACGACGCTGCTGGCGCAGGAAGCGCCGCAGGCCGCTACCGGCGAATCCTGGTATCTGCTGGGGCATTGTACGGAAAGCACCGCACTGCCGGCCAGCAGCCGGCAGTGGGCCGAGATTTTTTCCCGTTTCGGCGCCAGGCTGGAAAACGTCAGCGTCGGCTGCTGCGGCATGGCGGGCACCTACGGTCATGAAAGCAATAACCTGGCTAATTCACAGGGGATCTATGCGCTCTCTTGGCAACAGGCGTTGCAGAAGCTGCCGCAAACCCGCTGTCTGACAACCGGCTACTCCTGCCGCAGCCAGGTGAAAAGGATGGAAGGCAGCGGGCTGCGCCATCCGCTACAGGCTTTGCTGGAGATTATCTGATGCAGTGGAAACGGCGGCTTATGCTTGAACAACTCAATCAGCAGGCCCAGGGGTGCATGATCGCGCATCTGGGCATTCGCTTTACCAAACTGACGGACGACAGCCTGGAAGCGGTAATGCCGGTGGATGCCCGCACGCGTCAGCCTTTCGGCTTTCTGCACGGCGGCGCTTCCGTGGTTCTCGCCGAGTCGCTGGGGTCGGTGGCGGGGTATTTGTGCACCGAAGGGGAGCAGCAGGTGGTCGGCATAGAGGTCAACGCCAATCACCTGCGCGCCGTTGTTGAGGGGGAGGTCCGCGGCGTGTGCCGCGCGCTGCATATCGGGCGGCGCCACCAGGTTTGGCAGATCGATATTTACGCCGCCGACGGCCGGCAGTGCTGCTCATCCAGACTGACCACCTCGGTCATTAGCGCCTGATCCACCGCGGAGAAACCGGCCGGTTTCTCCGCTATCGCCTGCTATACTTTATGACGCGGGTTCAGATACGCGCCGGCATTGGCCGTCTCTCTCGCCGGGATTGCATATCAAGGCAGAAAAGGGACGCGCTTGACGAAATCCGTTTGAAAGGCGGTGGCTTTGTCCCATGCGCCCTGCAGGCTTAGCTGGTGACAGATGTTCTTTAACGTATTCCGCGCGAAGTAGTAGCTCTGCACCCGAAACAGATGGCAGCGCTTTTCATTATTTATTTCTTTAATCAGCCGGTTATGCAGCTTTATCAGCGCGTGCAAATAACTGGCGTCGTCGCCGTTTCTCCGACATAAATCGACCATTTCCATACAGGCGTTATGGTAGCGTCTTAGATGTTCGATATGACTTTCCGGGCGGTTCAGCCGGGCCTCGGCCATATAAAAATCTACGGTGGCGTCCCTGATTTGGAATTTATATTCGTCAATCTGATGCTGCAGCCAGGCATTCACGGAGCGCATGGTATCGATCCTGGGTATTAATGAGAATCATTATCATATTTATAAAGGTAGCCGGGATCAATGGGGAAAAGCGGGGATTCGTCATAAAAAGCTTCCGCGAGTGACATTAAATCTTCATTTACTTTCCCTGTTTTTTAAATAGGTGTTCCCTATGCATGTTAAAATAATGATAATAGGTTGATAACTTTTATGCGGAGAGTGAGCGGGCGTGAATGCATTTTATGATTATTTATCAGCTGGTTATGTTTTTGTTTTCTCTCTTTTCGCCGCCGGATTCAACGCCGGTTCGGGAGGGCGGCCGTCGCCGACGGTGAAATGTTACGAATAGCCCTGCGAAGCAAGTGGTTGAAGCCAGACACATTATCACTAACATTAGGAGAAACCAGTCTGAAACTGGTACCACACGTAATGAGGTATGCCGTATGCAGTCGGAAAATGTAGGGACTTTTTCACTAGAAGAAAATGTCTGGCAAGGCTTAACGCTAACGGATCGCGCAGCAGAACAAATAAAAAATTTAATGCAGCAGGATGCCGCGGTAAAAGGTTTACAGCTCAGCGTCAAGCAGTCCGGCTGCGCCGGATTTGCCTATGTGCTGGATTTGGTGCGCGAGAGCGCGGCGGATGACCTGCTATTCGAACGCGATGGCGCAAAACTTTATGTTCCGTTAAAGGCAATGCCTTTTATCGATGGCACCGAGCTCGATTTTGTCCGCGAAGGGCTGAATCAGGTGTTCAAGTTTAATAATCCCAAAGCTCAGCATGCCTGCGGATGCGGCGAGAGTTTTGGCATTTAAGTGATGAAAAATTATGGCACGTAGCACAGTAGAAGTACCTGATGATGTTCAGATCTGGATGGGTGATGGCCGCTACAAAGAGGGCTTCTTCACTGAACTGGCGACGGACGAATTGGCGCGCGGGATCAACGAAGACGTTGTCAGGGCGATTTCAGCGAAGCGCAATGAACCCGAGTGGATGCTGGAGTTCCGGCTCAATGCCTATCGCGCATGGCTGGAAATGGAGGAGCCCCACTGGTTGAAAGCCAAATACCAGTCGCTCGACTACCAGGACTATAGCTATTACTCCGCGCCGTCCTGCGGCCATTGCGACGACAGCTGCGGCTCCCAGCCGGGCGCGACCCAGCAGTCGGGGGTTGCGGAGGTGAATAACTATCTGACCAGCGAAGTTGAAAACGCGTTTAATCAGCTTGGCGTGCCTGTGCGGGAAGGCGAGGCGGTCGCGGTGGACGCCATCTTCGACTCGGTTTCCGTGGCGACCACGTATCGGCGCGAACTGGCGGAGCAGGGCATCATTTTCTGTTCGTTCAGCGAAGCCATTCAGGATCACCCTGATTTGGTCCGGCAATACCTGGGCTCCGTCGTGCCGTCGAATGATAACTTTTTCGCGGCGCTGAATGCCGCGGTTGCCTCCGACGGCACCTTCGTCTACGTGCCGAAAGGCGTGCGCTGCCCGATGGAGCTGTCTACCTATTTCCGCATTAATGCGGCGAAAACCGGGCAGTTTGAACGCACGATCCTGATTGCGGATGATGACAGCTACGTCAGCTATATCGAAGGGTGCTCCGCTCCGGTTCGCGATAGCTACCAGCTGCACGCCGCCGTGGTCGAGGTGATCGTGAATAAGAACGCCGAAGTGAAATATTCCACCGTGCAAAACTGGTTCGCCGGCAATGACGCGGAAGGAGGCATCCTGAATTTCGTGACCAAGCGGGCGCTGTGCGCCGGCGAGAATGCGAAAATGTCATGGACGCAGTCGGAAACCGGTTCGGCCATCACCTGGAAATACCCCAGCGTGATCCTGCGCGGCGACAACTCGGTCGGCGAATTTTTCTCCGTCGCCCTGACCAATGGGTATCAACAGGCGGATACCGGGACCAAGATGATCCACATCGGGAAGAACACGCGTTCCACTATTATCTCCAAGGGGATTTCCGCCGGACACAGTGAAAACACCTATCGCGGGCTGGTGAAAATTATGCCGAGCGCGACCAACGCGCGTAACTTCACCCAGTGCGATTCAATGCTGATTGGCGGCGATTGCGGCGCCCATACCTTCCCGTATGTGGAAGTGCGCAACAATAGCGCTCAGTTGGAACATGAGGCGACCACGTCGAAGATTGGCGAAGATCAGCTGTTTTACTGTCTGCAGCGGGGCATCAGCGAAGATGACGCCATCTCGATGATCGTCAACGGATTCTGTAAAGATGTGTTCTCCGAGCTGCCGCTGGAGTTCGCGGTCGAGGCGCAGAAGTTACTGGCGATTAGCCTGGAACACAGCGTGGGTTAATGCGTCGGCGCCGATGTTCCTTATCGGTCACGAAAATGATGAGCGTCGCAAGGTGCAAGACGCCTGAAGGATAGAGCATGTTAAGTATTGAAAATTTGAAAGTCAGCGTAGAAGGCAAAGAGATCATCAAAGGACTCAACCTCCAGGTTAAGCCGGGCGAGGTCCACGCCATTATGGGGCCGAACGGCTCGGGGAAAAGTACGCTCTCCGCCACGCTGGCGGGACGTGAAGAGTATGAAGTGACGGACGGCTCGGTAAGTTTTAAGGGCAAGGATTTGCTGGAGCTGGATCCTGAAGATCGCGCGGGCGAAGGCATCTTTATGGCGTTCCAATATCCGGTGGAGATTCCCGGCGTCAGCAACCAGTTTTTCCTGCAAACCGCGGTCAATGCGGTGCGTAAATACCGTCAGTTGGAGCCGCTGGACCGTTTCGATTTCGCCGACTTTATCGAAGAGAAAATCAAGCTGCTGAATATGCCGGCGGACCTGCTGACGCGTTCCGTTAACGTCGGTTTCTCCGGCGGTGAGAAAAAGCGTAACGATATTCTGCAGATGGCGGCGCTTGAGCCGGATTTGTGCATCCTGGATGAAACCGACTCCGGTTTGGATATTGATGCGCTGAAGATCGTGGCCAACGGCGTTAACTCGCTGCGTGACCAGCAGCGCGCGTTTATTATTGTGACGCACTACCAGCGTATTCTGGATTACATCAGACCGGATTATGTCCACGTTCTGTACCAGGGGCGCATCGTTAAATCCGGCGATTTCTCGCTGGTGAAACAGTTGGAGGAGCAAGGCTATGGCTGGCTTACCGACCAACAATAAGGCTGTCGCCGCGAAAATCAGCGCCGAACAGAAACAGGAAAAGGCACTGCAGCAATGGCACAACCTGTTTGAAACCTACAGCGCCAAGCGCTCGGAGGATGCGCATCAGCACTGGCGGGAAGTGCTGCGCTTGGGGTTGCCTCACCGTAAGCACGAGCACTGGAAGTACACGCCGCTGGACGGGCTGTTGTCGCACGAATTCGTTTCCGCCAGCGCGCAGGTCGACCAGGCGGCGCTGGCGGCATTGGCGCTGCCGATCGATAGCTGGCGTCTGGTGTTTATCGACGGCAGGTTCAGCGCGGAGCTGAGCGATGCCGAGCGGGGGCCTTATCAGGTCGACGTCGATGCGGCGAACAAGCACGGCGAATTCCCCGCGCCGGTCCAGCCGGAAGTGTTTTTGCATCTGACCGAAAGCTTGGCCGTCGAGCGCACGCTGATTCGTTTGGCCGCCGGCGCGCAGGCGGAAAAGCCGCTGTATCTGCTGCACATTAGCAGCGGCCAGACTCAGGCGGCGTCTCTGAATACCGTGCATCACCGCCACCATCTTGATGTCGGGCGCGGCGCCAGCGCGCAGATTATCGAACACTATGTCAGTCTGGACGAGCGCGCGCACTTTACCGGCGCGCGCTTGACGATTAACGCCGGCGAAAATAGCCAGGTCGTTCATGCGAAGCTGGCGTTCGAAGCGGCGGCCGGCTACCACTTCGCGCATAACGATTTGGCGCTGGCGCGCGATGCGCGGGTGCGCAGCCAGAGCTTTCTGCTGGGCGCCGGGTTGACCCGGCATCACACCAGCGCGCAGCTTAATGGCGAAGGAACGAATCTGGTGATGAATAGCCTTATCATGCCGATCGGCAGCGAGGTTTGCGACACGCGCACGTATCTGGAGCACAACCAGGGCTATGGCGAAAGCCGGCAGTTGCATAAGACCATCGTCAACGATCGGGCGAAAGCGGTGTTTAACGGCATGATAAAAGTCGCGCCCCATGCCCTGAAAACCGACGGTCAGATGACGAATAATAACCTGCTGCTGGGGCGCTTGGCGGAGGTGGATACCAAGCCGCAGCTGGAAATCTATGCCGACGACGTCAAATGCAGCCACGGCGCTACCGTGGGGCGTATCGACGAAGAGCAGCTGTTCTATCTGCGTTCGCGCGGCATAACCCGGCAGGATGCGCAGCAGATGATTATCTTCGCTTTTGCCGCCGAATTGACGGAGGCCATTGGCGATGAGACGCTGCGAGACGCCATACTGCAGCGTATCGCGCAACGTTTGCCGAGCGCACGGGCGGATTTATTGAAGGCGGAGCTATGAGTTATCCAATCGAACGAGTGCGGGCCGATTTCCCTTTGCTGGCGACCGCCGTGAACGGCGAGCCGCTGGCGTATCTGGACAGCGCGGCCAGCGCGCAAAAACCGCGTCAGGTTATCGATCGCGAGCTGGCTTTTTACCAGCATGAGTACGCGGCCGTGCATCGCGGCATTCATACCTTGAGCGCGCAGGCCACCAGCGCGATGGAAGCGGTGCGCCAACAGGTCGCCTCTTTTATCAACGCGGCGTCGGCGGAAGAGATCGTTTTCGTGCGCGGCTCGACGGAAGCGATTAACCTGGTCGCGAACAGCTACGGACGCACGTTTCTTGCGCCCGGCGACAATCTCGTCATTACTGAGATGGAGCACCATGCCAATATCGTTCCCTGGCAGATGCTGGCGCAGGCGCGGGGCGTTGAAGTCCGCGTGCTGCCGCTGACGTCGGAAGGGACGCTGGATATGAGCAGACTTCCGGCCTTGCTGGATGCCCGCACCCGACTGTTGGCCGTGACCCATATCTCAAATGTGTTGGGCACCCTGAACCCGGTTAAAGAGATTATCGCCCAGGCAAAAGCCGCCGGCGCCGTCGTTCTGGTCGACGGCGCGCAGTCGATAATGCATCAGCCGGTCGATGTGCGAGATTTGGACTGCGACTTTTATGTCTTTTCCGGCCACAAGATCTACGGCCCTTCCGGGATCGGCGTGCTGTATGGCAAAAGCGAACTCTTACAGGCGATGCCGCCCTGGGAAGGCGGCGGGGCGATGATCCGCGAAGTGAGCCTGCGTAACGGCACCACTTATGCCGATGCGCCCTGGCGCTTCGAAGCCGGTTCGCCCAATACCGCCGGCATCATGGGGCTGGGCGCCGCGCTGAGCTACGTGGAGGCGTTAGGGCGCGAAACGATTCAGCGATATGAAAGCTCGCTGATGGGCTATGCGCTGGAAGCGCTGGCGCAGGTGCCTGATTTAATTCAATACGGGCCGGCGCAAAGGCACGGCGTCATTGCGTTTAACCTCGGCCGGCATCATGCCTATGACGTCGGCAGTTTCCTCGATCGGTATGGTATTGCCATTCGCACCGGCCACCACTGCGCGATGCCGCTGATGGAGCACTATCGTGTTTCCAGCATGTGCCGCGCCTCGCTGGCGGTTTATACTACACGCGAAGAGATTGACCGGCTGGTTGCCGGGTTGCAACGTATCCATCGATTGCTGGGCGATTAAACGACGGTTTTGTCGCCTGGGGAGGTAAAAATGGCAAGTCTGCCGGATCCGCAGAAATTAATACGTAACTTTTCACGTTGCCATAATTGGGAAGAGAAGTATCTTTATATCATTGAGCTGGGCGCGCGTTTGGCGCCGCTGCCCGAAGCGTGGCGCCAGACCGAAAATTTGATTTCGGGCTGCCAGAGCCAGGTGTGGATTGTGATGCAGCGCGACGAGCAAGGCGCTGTAACCCTGCATGGCGACAGCGACGCCGCCATCGTGAAGGGGTTGATTGCCGTGGTGTTCAGTCTCTATCAGGGATTGAGCGCGCAGGCGATCGTCGAACTGGATGTCCGCCCCTTTTTTCAGGATCTGGCGCTGAGCCAGCACCTGACGCCATCCCGCTCACAGGGGCTGGAGGCGATGCTGCGGGCCATTCGTGCCAAGGCGGCGCAGCTATCCTAGCCCTATCTTCAATGCCCGCGATGGTCAGCGGGCGTTTCAAATCGCCGAGCCGCAACGCCGGCGACCACATTCCCCCGCATGGCCTGCCGTCGCTTTTTATCTTTTCCGGCTTAAGCCATTGAAAGTCGCAGGTATAAATAAATTAACATTCCGATCTTTCAGAATTAGTCCCGTATATTTATTCCCCGCTAAATTTTATTCTGGGCTGGCATTTGTAAAGAAATGCATATCAATGGATTGATTTTTAAATAAAATATCATTTTGTTACAACAATGCTAATATAGCCGGAGCATGCGACTGGTTGTTCAAAAGAGAACCAGGCATCGTTTTTTAAACCGACGTATACCCGTTATCTTTCAGGCTGCAAGTGCGTTGGAGGACTTTGTCGATCCCGGTCGCCTGATGTCTCTACGCGTGCGGGATTATCCCGCCCTCCGCCTTTCAGCCGGCGGTGAAATCTATTGGGTATCATCAGTGAGTAGGGAATCTAGTATGAAACGTGCGTTAACGTTACTTGGAATGGCATTCGCGACCTATCTGGCGGCGAGCGGCGCGGCCAGCGCCACGGAATACCCGCTACCGCCGCCAAATAGCCGTCTTATCGGCGAAAACATCGCCTATACCGTCCCCGATGACGGCCGCCCGTTAGAAGCTATTGCCGCTGATTTTAAAATCGGCTTATTAGGGATGCTGGAAGCCAATCCGGGAACCGATCCCTATCTGCCGAAAGCCGGTTCAACGTTAACCATCCCGACTCAAATGCTGCTGCCGGACACCCCGCGCGAGGGCATTGTGGTTAACCTGGCGGAGCTGCGGCTTTATTACTATCCGAAGGGGAAAAACACCGTTATCGTCTATCCCATAGGCATTGGTCAACTGGGGCGCAAAACGCCGCTGATGGTGACTTCCGTCTCCGAGAAGCGAGCGAACCCGACCTGGACGCCAACCGCGAATATCCGTAAGCACTATCTGGAAGAGCAGGGCGTTGTGCTGCCGGCGGTGGTGCCTGCCGGGCCTGATAACCCGATGGGGCTCTTCGCTCTGCGTTTGGCGGCGCACGGCGGCGTATATCTGCTCCACGGCACCAATGCGAATTTCGGTATCGGCATGCGCGTCAGCTCCGGCTGCATCCGGTTACGGCCTGATGACATCGAAGCGCTGTTTAATACCGTCCCTGTCGGTACGCGGGTGCAAATCGTTAATGATGCGATTAAGACGTCGGTAGAGCCTGACGGCAAACGTTATGTCGAGGTGCATCAGCCGTTGTCGAAAACGGAACGGGATGACCCGCAAACCATGCCGATCGGCATCAATAAAAAGACCAAGGCATTTATTGGCAACGCGGATACGGACGCCAAAGCCGTCGCAGACGCCATTGTGCGCCGTTCCGGCATGCCGGTGTTGGTTAATGTGGGTCAGGATATCAATAGCTACCAGGAGGCGTTGCAGCCGGTCTCTGATGGCCGTGAGATGCCGCGGGCGGCGCCCATTACCGCGATCGGTACGTCTGAGTAACGGAAATCAATCCGGCCGCGCGGGGGCGTCGCCGGTTTTTTCCGCAGGGATGAACGAAACGAATGGAATACGGAAAAACGAGGATAAAAAAATGGCGCATATTCTGCGCCATTTTTATTACTTAACCAGTTCGATTACTTTTTGTAAGTGCGAACTTGGTTGTCCAGACGCTGGTTAGCACGAGCTGCGTCGTCTTTAGCAGCCTGTACGTCGGAGCGGATTGCGTTCACGTCGTTGCTCAGTTGATCAACTTTAGCGTTCAGAGTCTGAACGTCAGAAGACAGTTGATCGATTTTAGCATTGCTGGAACAACCGGCCAGCAGAGTAGAACCCAGGATTACCGCGCCCAGCACCAGTTTAGTACGATTCATTATTAATACCCTCTAGATTGAGTTAATCTCCATGTAGCGTGACAAGTATTACACAAACTTTTTTCTAATGAGAATAAATTTTTGATGAGAACATGCTTAATTTTGATCGTTAGCTCAAAGAAGCAGCGGGTTTTTCAATATGGTGAAAAAAGCAAAGAAAACAGCGCCGTTTTCATCAGAAAAGTCCTAGCTTTTGGGTATTAAAATCGGTATCGAATAGGCGTGTTCATTTCGCCATGATAACGGCAGAATATAAAAAAGCGCCTCGAAAGGCGCTTTTTTAATATATGAAGCAGCAACCGCGGTTAGAGACGGTGTACGGATGCGGTGTTGGTGGTGCCGCTTGGCACCAGCGCGCCGGAAACCATGACCACGACATCGCCGGCTTGCGCGTGGCCGCTGTTTAACGCCGCTTCTTTACCGATGCGATAGAAGTCATCGGTAGAGGCGATCTCTTTTACCAGCAGGGGATCGACGCCTTTCGTCAGCAGCAGCTGGCGGGCGGTCAATTCATTGGTGGTCAGCGCCAGAATACGCGCGTTGGGGAAGTATTTACGGATGGATTTCGCGGATTTGCCGCCGCTGGTGGCTACTACGATTAACGGCGCGTCCAGTTTTTCCGCGGTTTCAACCGCGCCGCGGCACACGGCTTCAGTGATGCGCAGTTTGCCCAGCGGTTTGATGGTATCCAGACGAGACTTCATGACGGTGTCGGTACGTTGGCAGATGGTCGCCATAATCGTTACCGCTTCCAGCGGATATTTCCCTTTGGCGCTTTCGCCGGACAGCATAACCGCGTCGGTGCCGTCGATGATGGCGTTAGCTACGTCGCCGGCTTCCGCGCGGGTAGGACGCGGGTTTTTGATCATGGAGTCGAGCATCTGCGTGGCGGTGATAACCACTTTACGCGCCAGATTGCATTTTTCGATCATCATTTTCTGCGCGAAGATCACTTCTTCAACCGGAATTTCAACGCCCAGGTCGCCGCGAGCAACCATGATGCCGTCGGAGGCTTCCAGAATTTCGTCGAAGTTGTTTAGACCTTCCTGGTTTTCGATTTTGGAAATGATCTGAATGTTTTCGCCGCCGTGCTGTTTCAGGTGCGCGCGGATTTCCTCAACGTCGGAACGTTTACGGATAAAGGATGCGGCAACAAAGTCCACGCCTTGTTCGCAGCCAAAAATCAGGTCGCGTTTGTCTTTTTCCGCCAGCGCCGGCAACTGAATGGATACGCCCGGCAGGTTAACGCCTTTGTTTTCGCCCAGATCGCCGTTATTCAATACCTTACAGACAACTTCGTTGCCGTTGATCGCCGTGACTTCCATGCCGATTAATCCATCATCGACCAGCACGGTATTGCCGACGCTCAGGTCTTCCGTGAAGCCCGCATAGGTAACCGCAACGCGATCTTTGTTGCCGACGACGCTCTGGTCGGTGGTGAAAGTGAAGGTTTGGCCGGCGCTCAGGGAAACGTCGGAACCGTTTTCCAGCTTCATGGTACGGATTTCCGGCCCTTTGGTATCGAGCAGGATGGCCGCTTTCTTACCGGTTTTCGCCAGCACCGCGCGCAGGTTTTTGATGCGTTGACCGTGTTCGGCGTAATCCCCATGCGAGAAGTTCAGGCGCATCACGTTCATGCCGGCGTCCAGCATGCTGCCCAGCATTTCTTCTGATTCTGTCTTAGGCCCGATGGTACAAACAATTTTTGTCTTTTTCATAGGATAGCTTCTACAAGTTGTGATGGATAAAAAACGATTGAACCGAAGGTTGCGAGAGGATGAACCTCCGGAGAGAATTTATTTGGGTACGGCCTGAAAGAGATAAGTATAGATGATGAACTACGTAACCGATTATCGCGTTGGCGTGACGAGATAAAGGTAAGCGATGCCTTGAGTAATGATTTTAATGATAGTGGCACGTTAATTAGCTGAAACCATTCAATTGAAACAACGTTCCGTATTATAGTGGTTAGCCGATGAGAAACAAGGTGGTTGAGGGCCCCAAAGCGCATATTTTAGCCGGTTTACGCAAAAAAAGTCACGATTTGTCGATTTTACCGAGGTTTGTTGCGCAACGGCGCGGAGAAATCGCACGTTAAACGCGCTAAAGTTCGCCGCGGGAGGTTGGATAGTGTGATCTTAATCACTTTTTTTTCGCGGGAAAGAAAAGGAGATGTAAACAAAATGTTTTCTCACGACCGGTATCACGTTTCGAAATCAGGGGATGCGAAGAAAGAAACGTAAGAGGCGTTTTGCGCGACTTTGGCGATGGCGATACCCGTGTGGTTAAAAACATTTTGCGGGTGAAAAAGCATGTTGAGTTTAGCGCATCGATGAGATACAGCCCGCCGTATTCGGTTGATGTTTACAAGCGCATACGCGGGTTAAAAAGATTAAGTTAAACGGGAAATCGATGCTGATAACCGGGGCAGGGAGCTTTCACGGGTATTTTGACCGATATAAAAATAAAACCGCCCTTAGACGGTTAGTGAAGATCGCAGTAAAGGGCGGTTTGTTTATGCACGCATTATCCTCTTCATACTTCAAGCCGCAGGCGCCCTGGCTTTGTTACTCATACCCCATCCATGGCGCTCGCCCCGCAGGGGCAGCCGTAAGCGGCGATCAAAAACGCTTCGCCGTTTTTGTCCTGCGACTCGAATTATTTTGGATATATGCCTTAGCATTATGAATAGGTTGATTATCAACCTTTACCAGGCCGTGAACCCATAAAGAATTGAACATAACCGCCGTGGGCCCCTTTGACTGTATTCCATCTAACGCCGATCCCGCCGGAAATCGCTTTCATTTCTTTCAGATTCAGTTCACGCAGATTATTTTTCTTTTTCATCCTCTAATTTCCTTCTGATTAATATTAGCTATATATGATGGAACTATTATTTATAGCTTCAGATATCATTTATCCATTTGCTTGTGATAAGCAAATAGGAGTTTATTGCTGAAACAGCTTATAAATTAATCACCCTGACAGCGTGTGCATTTATGGGTAGCGCCGATCGTGAATGATTATTTATCGACCTCAGCCAGGACCAGGTCTTTTACCAAGATAGAACTTAATATTAAACTTAACATTCCCCTTAACGCCAGCGCTGCCAGAAACAGCTTTCATTTCTTTAGCGCTTAGTTCACGCATGGTATTTTTTTTCATTTTCTATCATTCTCCGTTTATTAATAATCATTAATTTATGTATAGAACATATTTGCAAGCAAAGCAAGAAAATAACGGATATGTCGGGTTGTTTTATAATAAATATATTTTTATGGAATGATGCTGTTTTTAGATAATATCCGCTGTCCAGTATCACTGGCAAAAAAAATAAAAAAGTTAATACTTAACCTTCTAATTAATCGGTCGGTATTTCGATGGCTATCTTAAAAAGGATAAAAATCCATCCCTATTCATCTATATCTGCGCTGCCTGTAGAGCGATCGCTCTGTCTGCGGAGTTAATCGTCGACTCCCGGTGTGCAATAATAACGCGTGTAATATTTAGCTGTTTAATTGCCTGACTGACATAGTTCTCGCTTTCGTTATCCAGCGCGCTGGTCGCCTCATCCATAAACAGCAAGCCCGGTTTTCGATACAGCGCCCGGGCAATAAAAATACGCTGCTTTTGCCCTCCGGAGAGTCCTTCGCCCAGTTCGCCTATCAGCGTTTCATAGCCCATCGGCATTTCCATGATTGTGTCGTGAATGTAGCTGGCTTTGGCGCATTCCATCATCCACTCGGCGTCGATATCTTCCGTAAATCCGCAGATATTTTCCATTATAGAGCCGGAAAATAGCCGATCGTCCTGCATCACGCAGCCGATCATTTTATGATAGTTGTTGACCCCGAGTCGCCGTATATCCACGCCGTCGACCATAACGCAGCCGGACTCCGCTGCGAACAGGCCGCATAGTACCTTCATCAGCGTCGTTTTCCCCGCCCCGGACGGGCCGGTTATCGCCACGCTTTCGCCGGGGGCGATACGAATACTTAGCTCGCTGAATACCGCTTTGGATTGGCTGTCGTAGCGATAACTCAGATTACGGGTTTCCAGCGAGATCGGCCGCATTTCGGCTTTATAGCGGATATCCATCTTTTGCGCTTCACGCTTATGCAGGGCGATATCGGCGATGCGTTCGTTGTGCAGACTCATCATTCGTAACTCGAGCAGGAAATTGGTCAATGACGCCAATCTCTCGGAAAACTGCTCCCTGAATACGCCAAACGCCACGAACATGCCGATGGTCATCTGATTATCAATGACCAGGCTGGTTCCCAGCCACAGAATCATTACCTGGTCGCAGGAGGAAATAAAGGTATTGAGGCCGCCAAAAAGCAGGTTCATTTTAGTCACCTTAATTCCGGTGTTGATGGTGTCGATTTCCAGATTCAGCCAGTGGCTGCTTCGTCGGCTGCTCATTCCCTGCATTTTGACGGTGGCTATGCCATACAAGGTTTCCATAAAAAACGAACCGGCCCGCGCGCTTCTAATCAGCGACTCCTCCGACAGTTGGCGATAGCGATCGTAAGTAAACAGGCGAATGAGGACGTACACCGCGCTAAATCCCAGCACCACCAGGGTCAGGCGGCCGCCGTACAGCGCCATCATCACCAGCACGCACGCCACCATAATGCCATCCATGATCGCTCCCACCAGGCTGGTGGTAAAGGTCTTGCGCAGCTTGTCCAATGAATCGAAACGGGATTGAATATCGCCGAGTTTACGCCGTTCGAAATAGCTTAGCGGCAGATGCAGCAGATGGTTGAATAGCCCAGCCTGCCACTGCACATTGATCAGCGTCTCCATAATCATCGACGACCAGGAACGCATCGTGCTCACCGCGGTGCGTAGCAGAATAAAAAACAGCAGACCGGCGCATATCAGCGTCAGTAAGCCGTTATCGCCCGCCGGAATAGCGTGATCCATGACCAGCTGCGTGCCTATCGGCACCACCAGATTGATGGTTTCAATCACCACCGAAAGGCAAAAAATCTTTGCCAGCGCTCCCTTAATGCCATAGACGCTGCGGATCAGCGTTCCCAGACGAACCCTGTTTTTCACCGTTTCCGCGGTGAATTGACTGCTTGGCCAAACCTCGAGCGCCACGCCGGTAAAATACTGCGACATTTCAGCCAGTCCGATCGTGCGGCGGCCGCGCGCCGGGTCGTGGAGTACAAAGCGGCGACGCCCGGCGCTTACCAGCACCACAAAGTGATTAAAATCCCAGTGCAGAATGCAGGGTGTTTTCAACGCGCTGATATCATCAAGATCCAGCGATAGCGCCCGGGTGGACATGTCCAGTTGGACGGCGATATCGTTTATTCCCTCTAGGGTGGCGCCGCGCGCGGAGAGGTTGAAGCGCTGCCTCAGCGCTATCAGGTCGATGTTCTTGCCATAATATCCGCAGATCATCGCCAGACAGGCCAGTCCGCATTCCGATGCTTCGGTTTGATGCACCAGCGGAATTCGACGGCGCAGCTTTAAATCCAGTTTGCCGAGGATAGATTTAAATAATGCTCTATTCATTTATCGGCCCCGCGGCGCTCTGTTTCATATCGTAGAATGGCGAAAGCATCCACTGATAAATTTTTCTTTTTTCCAGAAAGAGGGTGATCTCCGCCTTCATTCCATTCTCAAGGGGCATGGATTTGCCGTCATAGCGGATAGTCTGTTTTTCCGGTTTAACAATGACTTTATAGTAGGGAATGGACGCCGTTTGAGTGCTTTTGGGCGCGCCCGGGTAGGTTTGCATCTCCTGTGGCGCCGCCGGCGTTTTCGATACCATCGCGACCGTTGCGGCAAACTGGCCGAATTTCTCGGCGGGGAACGCCTCATAACGCACATTAACGCGGTCCCCAGCGGCGACATAAGGCACCGCGTCATTGGGCACCCAAATAACTAAATAGTAGCTTTTTATATTGCTCGGTATTATTTGCAATAGACTGTCGCCAGGATTGACCATCTGCCCGACGGTTACGCTTAATGAATCTATTTTCCCTTCCGATGCGGCGCGAATAATGATTTCTCCGCCCATATTGGTATTTACCAGCTCTTTTTTCAGATCGTAGCGCTGAAGTTCCATTTGGTATATCCGGTTATCGAACTCCGCCGCTTCTGTCTGAATCTGGCTTTCCAGGCTGGTAATTTGTAACGCGTTCTGTTCATTTTGGCCGCTAAGCGTCAATAAATCATTTTGCTGCTGATAATACAGCGCTATCTGGCTGCTCAATTGGTCTTTATTAATTAATCCCTTCGCCTGGTATTGCTGATAGCTGTCCATATACTGTTTGAGTTTTTTTATCCCTTCCTCTGATTCACGGACGATCTCAGATGAGTGTTTAAATGCATTGATATATTGTGTTTTTTGTTTTTCCAGCGTCTCCAGGGTGGTTTGCTTGCTTTGCTCCAGCCGTGAGATGATATTGTCGATGCGCATTAGTTGGCTTTCGATATCTTGTCTTTGATTATCGCTCACTACACCGTCAACGGTGCTCTTACTGACATCAATCTGATAAATGGCGTCCCCTTTTTTTATTATCTGACCTTCGGACACAAACTGTTTTACTACAAACCCCTGTACGCCGGAGTCAATGCTGACCGTACGCGGCCAGGTCGATATTTCGCCGCCGACGTTAACTCGGCGCGTATAGGCGCCCTGGGTGATGAAAATGATAAATATTACGATAAAGAGGGCGCAAGTCATCATAACTAGCCAAGGTGGGATGCCTGAAAGTAAAATAGCTCTTCCTTGCCATTTTAATTTTTTATTTTCTAATGCTTCCTGCCTGAACAAAAATAATCTCCCGCTGGTTAGTGCTGAGAAATACGACCGATATTTAGCAATGTTAGATCATGATTTCATTATTCCGGTTTATACGCAAGTGTGAGGGTAATAAAATTTAGTTAGTCGCAGTGATTATTTTCTCTCCATTAGTCAATAACCTTTTTCATAATGATTTTATAATTTAATTATCGCATGATAAGGCAGATCACTATATCGGCGATGGAAAAATAACAGTGCATACGGCGTATCAGCGAACATATGTATGCCGCCGTTAATTACGGTATATCCTCATAAATAATGCGAGTCGCAGGGGAAAAACGCCGAAAGCGTTTTTGAACGGCGCTTATGCCGGCCCCAAAGGGATTAGGCGGAGTCAAGCGGCAAAAGAGGGACAGCGCCGCAAAAAATCATGATTCATCGTTTTTACCGCGGCTTGTTGTGCGACAACGTGGAAAGCGGCATGCTAGCAATGCTAAAGTGCGTAGCGGGGCAAATGATAGTGTGATTTTAATCACCTTTTTCCGCGGAAAAGAAAAGGAAATGTAAACAACATGTTTTCTCACGATCGGTATCACGTTTCTATCCAGTATAGGTTGAGAAGACGGTGATAAGTGGATAATTTATCCGTCATTAAGGATTGTTACTGCGCGAGCAGGCAAAACCAGATATCCGTTGTTGCGGCGGGTGTCTGGTTTTTTCGTTTTCAGGGTATGAACTGATGAAGATAGCCAAGATACTCAACAACAACGTCGTGACCATCATTGACGAAAACAATAACGAGTCGGTTGTCATGGGGCGGGGACTGGGCTTTAAAAAGCATATCGGCGACGCCTTGGATGAGTCGCTGATTGAACGCGTGTTTGTGCTGAAAAGCGGTGAATTGACATCGCGGTTACGCGAGCTGCTCTCCGAGATCCCGCTGGAGGTGATCACCACGGCCGATAAAATCATCCTGCTGGCGAAGTCGCGCCTGCCCGGCAAGCTGCAAAACAGTATCTATATTTCACTGACGGATCACTGCCATTTCGCCATCGAACGCCACAAACAGGGTGTGGACATTCGCAATGTATTATTGTGGGAGATCAAGCGGCTCTATCCAAAAGAATTTAGCGTGGGTTTGGAAGCGCTGGATATCCTGGAACAGCGGTTGAACGTTCGTCTGCCGGAAGATGAGGCCGGTTTTATCGCTTTGCATTTAGTTAATGCGCAGCTTGACAGCGAAATGCCCGAGGTTATTCATATAACTAAGATCATGCAGGAGATTCTGAATATTGTTAAGTATCAATTAAACCTGGATTATGATGAGCAGGCATTTAGCTATCACCGGTTTGTCACCCACCTTAAATTTTTTGCTCAGCGGCTGATCGGTAAAAATACGGTATACAGCGATGATGAATCATTACATGATGTGGTTAAGGAAAAGTACCGGCTTGCTTATCTCTGCGCGGAAAAGATACAGATGCATATAGAACAACAGTATCAGTATTGTTTAACGAAAGAGGAACTGATGTTTCTGACTATTCATATTGAGCGGGTAAGAACGGAGCTGTTGGAGAAAAATAAGGAAGGGAAAGAGTGAAAGTTTGCTGTTCATCACATAACGGCGATAAATAGAAATATGCCGCTTGATTAGATGTTCCAGCGGGGAATAGAATTTATCCATCGGCACTATTTTAGATAGTCAGGATTGTAACTGTACGGCTGTGTATCAGCCTTACAGGCAAAACCTAAACCGTTTTTTCATCACCGGGTGATGGAAAAAACAGTTTGGGTTTTTTTTTGTTCCAAAAACAGCGTTGGATGTGCGTAACGTCCTGATTTAACACTGTAGTTACTGGGCATTAAGGATAGGCGATGAAATACAAGACATTAGCCAGTGAGATACTTGAAAATGTTGGCGGCCGCGGTAATATAAATAGCGTAATACACTGCGCTACGCGGCTGCGTTTTAAATTAAAGGACAGCAAAAAAGCAAATATTTCAGCGCTTAAAGATAATCCTGAAATTATCATGGTGCTGGAAAGTGGCGGTCAGTTTCAGATTGTCGTAGGCAATCATGTCGGCGAGGTTTATCAGGATTTCCTCGAGGTGTCTGGTATTGGCGAGTCATCCAATTCCGGTTCGGGAAATCAGGAGAACGGCGCTAAAGAGAATATATTCTCGCGCTTTATCGATATTATCGCCGGTATTTTCACCCCGCTAATGGGCGTTATGGCGGCTTCCGGTATATTAAAGGGTTTTTTAGCGTTAAGCCTGGCCTGTGGCTGGCTAGTGGAAAGTAGCGGAGTCTACAAGCTGTTATTTTCCGCCAGCGATGCGCTATTTTATTTTTTTCCGATTATTCTTGGTTATACCGCAGGTAAAAAATTCGGCGGCAATACTTTCGTCACCATGGCGATTGGCGGCGCGTTGGTGCATCCGACCATGATTGCCGAATTTAACGCCATGTCGGCGGCGGATTATCAGCGTTTATATTTTTTCGGCATCCCAATTACGTTTATTAACTATGCGTCATCGGTTATTCCGATTATTTTCGCCTCATGGGTTTCCTGTAAACTGGAAAAACCGCTGAACGCCTTCCTGCACGCCAATATCCGTAACTTCCTTACGCCGGCACTGTGTTTATTAATTACCGTGCCGCTGACGTTTTTAGCTATCGGTCCGGTAACCACCTGGCTGAGTTATCAGCTGGCGCATGGCTATCAGATGATCTATGGCGCCAACCAGACCATTGCCGGCGGTTTTATGGGCGGCCTGTGGCAGATTTTCGTTATGTTCGGGCTGCATTGGGGATTCGTCCCGCTGATGATCAACAACTTCAGCGCATTGGGGCATGACACCCTGATCGCGGTATTGACGCCGGCGGTGTTGGCGCAGGCCGGTTCGGCGCTGGGCGTATCCTTGCGCACCCGCGATGCAAAGCTGAAAGGCATTGCCGGGTCGGCGTTTCCGGCGGGGATCTTCGGCATCACTGAACCGGCTATTTACGGCGTCAATCTGCCTTTGCGTCGTCCGTTTATTTTCGGCTGCGTCGGCGGCGCGGCGGGCGGCGCGATCGCCGGCTATTTCGGCGCCACCCAATACTCTTTCGGTCTACCCAGCATCTTCGCCTTTACGCAAATGATCCCCGCGACCGGAATGGATAACTCCGTCTGGGGCGCTATCATCGGTACGGCCGTCGCCTTTGCGTTCGCCGCGCTGGCCAGCTATCTGTTCGGGATAAAAACGGCGCCGGCGCAGGATATTCCGGCGGCTGCGGCCGAGCAGAAAAACACCGGGCCGGTACGTCAGCTGGCTATCGGCAGCCCGATCGCCGGAGAGAGCTATCCATTGGAGCAGGTCGGCGATCAGACCTTCGCCAGCGGTCTGTTGGGTAAAGGGATCGCCATCAAGCCGCAGAGCGGGCGAGTGGTTTCTCCGGTCGATGGCACGGTTGCCTCGCTGTTCAAAACCAATCATGCGATTGGCCTGGCATCGGACGACGGCGCTGAAATATTGATTCACGTCGGCATTGATACGGTAAAGCTGAACGGACAGCATTTTATCGCCCATGTTAAAGCCGGGGATAGGGTAAAACGCGGCGATCTGCTGGTGGAGTTCGATTTTCAGGCCATTGAGGCGGCGGGGTACGACACCACCACGCCGGTCATCATCACCAACGGCGAGGATTATATCGATGTGTTGCCTGTGGCGACGGGCTTCGTCGAGGAACAGGCGCCGTTGTTAACGTTAGTTCGCTGATTTAAAACATTTAACCCCCGAATTGGGAAGGAGATTAAAAATGAGTCATCGTTTTCCTGACGGTTTTTTATGGGGCGGCGCGATTGCGGCCAATCAGGCCGAGGGCGCTTACTTAACCGACGGTAAAGGGCTATCCACCTCCGATTTGCAGCCGCAGGGCGTGTTTGGCGAAATAGTGGAAAGGACGGAGGGCGATAGCGGCATCAAAGATGTGGCGATCGATTTTTATCACCGCTACCCGGAAGATATCGCGCTATTTGCGGAGATGGGCTTTAAGTGCCTGCGCACCTCGATCGCCTGGACGCGTATTTTTCCGCAGGGCGATGAGGACACGCCCAACGAAGCCGGGCTGGCATTTTACGATCGCCTGTTTGACGAAATGGCCAAACACCGCATTCAGCCGCTGGTGACGTTATCGCATTATGAAATGCCGTACGGGCTGGTGAAAAACTACGGCGGCTGGGGCAATCGTCAGGTAATCGCTTTTTTTGAACGCTATGCGCGCACGGTGTTCCAGCGTTTTCAGCATAAGGTTAAATACTGGCTGACGTTTAACGAAATCAATATGTCGCTGCATGCGCCCTTTACCGGCGTCGGTCTGCCGGAAAACAGCGACAAGGCGGCCATTTATCAGGCCATCCATCACCAACTGGTCGCCAGCGCGAAAGCGGTCAAGGCCTGCCATGAAATTATTCCCGATGCCAAGATCGGCAACATGCTGCTGGGCGGATTGCTCTATCCGCTGAGCTGCAAACCGGCCGATGTGCTGGAAACCTTGCAACAGAACCGGGAGTGGATGTTCTTTGGCGACGTCCAGGCGCGCGGCGCTTACCCGGCCTATATGAAACGTTTCTTTAAACAGCGCGCCATCGAATTGCAGATAACGGATGACGATCGGCAGTCGCTACGGGAAACCGTCGACTTCATCTCCTTCAGCTATTACATGACCGGCTGCGTGACGACCGACGAAGAGCTTAACCAGAAAGCGCGCGCCAATATCCTGAATATGGTGCCGAACCCCCATCTGGCGAGTTCGGAGTGGGGCTGGCAGATCGATCCCGAAGGGCTGCGCATCCTGCTGAACGTGCTGTATGACCGTTATCAGAAACCGCTGTTTATCGTGGAGAACGGGCTGGGCGCCAAAGACCGGATTGAAAGCGACGGCGGCATCAATGACGACTATCGCATTCAGTACCTGAATGACCACCTGATCCAGGTGGCGGAAGCGCTGGAGGACGGCGTCGAGGTGCTGGGCTATACCAGTTGGGGACCGATCGATCTGGTCAGCGCCTCGAAAGCGGAAATGTCGAAACGCTACGGCTTTATTTATGTCGATCGCGATGATCAAGGGTGCGGCACGCTGGAGCGGCGGCGTAAGAAAAGTTTTTACTGGTACCGCGATGTGATCAACAGCAACGGCGGTGCGCTGAAGTAGGTGCTGCGCGCCGTTTCGTCGGCCGGGGCCGTTAAGGCGTCGGCCATCGGTGTTATCCCTGTTGAACGGATCTTGACATGAATAGACGAGAGTTACTGATAAAGGCCGCCGTGGTCGCTTCCTGCATCAAAGTCTTGCCGATAGCGGGAGCGCAGGCGAAAACGGCAGCGCCTGCGCGGGCGAACAGCGCCGACGCCGCGTTGACGCCGGCGCAGCGTTATCTGCAACTGGCTGAATCCTTAAAGCCGACGCTGTCGGAAGTCTCTTATCCGCCGCTGGCGGTGGTGGAGCCGAAAGCGGACAAAAGCCACATGCTGGGTTACGTCATGCAGAAAACCGGCGGCATCGACGCGTTAGCCCAGCGTACTTTTAAGACGGGAGACAGCGTGATCGTCGATTTCGGCGATCACTATACGGGGTTCTTAACGTTTTTATTAGGTTGGAAGGGCGTTTCCTGTGATTCCCCGGCGCGTTTACGTTTGACCTTTGGCGAAGTGGTCACTGATGTTGCGGAACCTCTTTATCCTTATAACGGCTGGATTAGCGCGGCCTGGCTGCCGGAAGAGATCGTCAATGTCGATTTTCTGCCCGCGCCGGTAAGGATTGCCCGCCGGCAATCTTTTCGCTATGTGAAAATTGACGTCATTGCGACTTCATCCAACTTTAGCGTCACATTTGATGATATCCGGGTTCAGGCGGTGTCATCGGCCGGCGAGGATAAACACCTTCCGGCGCAGTATGACGGACCTTTATGGCGGGATATCGATAAGGCCAGTATCAGGACGCTGCATGAATGCATGCAGACGGTTTTCGAAGATGGCCCGAAACGGGATCGCCGCCTATGGTTGGGCGATCTGCGCCTACAGGCTTTGGCTAACTATGTCAGTTTCAACAATACGGATTTGGTGCGCCGCTGCCTGTATCTGTTTGCCGGCCTGCAACGCGATGATGGCTATGTGACGGCCTGTGTTTATGAAAAGCCCGTCCCGAGAATAGGCGAGGTGGTATTACTTGATTATGCCGCGCTGTTCGGCTGCGTTTTGCTGGATTATTTCCACGCCAGCCGGGATAAAACCACCGTTGTTGAACTGTGGCCGATAGCGAAAAAGCAAATTGAGCTGCTGTTGCGGCATGTGAATTCGGATGGCGTATTTATTATTCCGGAAAAAGATTATGTATTTATCGACTGGAACACTGGGGAGGATCAGGCCGCGGCGACGCAAGGAATGGACAAACAGACCGCGATGCAGGGATTGTTGATCTATAGCTGTCGGCGTTTGGTTGAACTGGCAAAGGTGATTTCCCCGACGGAGAATATGGACGGCGTCGTTGATAAAATAACCAAAATGACCGCAGCGGCTAAAAACGTATTTTACGATCCGACATTACAGCTATTTATTAGCGGCGGAAACCGGCAAATATCCTGGGCGTCGCAAATATGGATGGCATTGGCTAATGTATTACCGCAGAAAGAGACCGCGATTTCTTTACGGAAAGTCATGGCGACGCCTGAGGCAATTCGGCCGCTGACGCCTTATTTATATCATCATATGGTTGATGCGCTGGTGCAAAGCGGATTAACCACGCAGGCTAAAGAATTAGTCGAAAACTATTGGGGAGGAATGATAAAAGCAGGAGCGGATACCTTCTGGGAAGCCTTCGATCCGGACAATCCTCAGGCTTCGCCTTATGGCAGTAAACAAATTAATAGTTATTGTCACGCGTGGAGTTGTACGCCGAGTTATTTTATTCGTAACCAATTTAGGAAATAAAAAAACACAGATACTACATAGGTGCGGCTAGCGCACGGAAATTTTTATTATAAATCGTTCATAGATGCTGTCGACGGCATCGTAGGTTGTTTTTTATTTTAACTCCGTACTTTATCGGGAAAACATTATGCGTAAAAAACACTGCTCTCTGAAACTGATTGTATTATTAATCTCTTCGGTAATTTTATCTAATAGTGCGATAGCGGCAACATTAACCATAGAAGAAAGATTGGCCCTATTGGAAAAGGAGTTGGCGGAGAATAAACAAGAGTTACGCTCGACCAAAAAAGAGCTGCGGGAATATAAGGCGATAGCCGAAAGCCGGCGGACAGCGGTAGCCGCCGGCAGTATTGAAAAACCGACCGGGCAGGAGCGTATTGTCACCGAAGTGGTTCAGACTCAGCCGGCAGGAACGCCGCAGACGGCGGCCGCGACGGAACAAAAATCGCTGACGCTGCATGAACTCAGCAAATTTATCAAAGATGATATCGGCTTCAACTACCGAGGATATTTCCGTTCGGGATGGGCGACCGGTACGCGCGGCGCGCCGAAGTCTTACGCGATTGGTTCGGTGGGGCGCTTCGGCAACGAAAACGGCGCCTGGTTCGATCTGGAATTGTCGCAGAAAGTCTATGATCAAAATGGAAAAACGGCTAAGGCCGTGGTGATGCTGGATGGTAATGTCGGTTTGCAATACAGCAGCGGATGGTTTGACAAAGATTCGGAAAATGTACTGGCATTTTCAGATATCTATCTGACCACAAAAGGCTTTTTACCATTCGCGCCGGAAGCCGACTTCTGGGTGGGTAAACACAACATGCCGGTCTATGAAATTCAGATGCTGGACTGGAAGAGCCACCGCACCAACGCGGGGGCCGGCGTGGGTATTGAGAATTGGCAACTCGGGCCCGGCAAGCTGAATGTGTCGTTGACGCGCCAGGATCTTAACGCGCATGCGGTGGATTACGATACGTCGAACAATACGCAGCAGGTTAATACCAACTCCGTCGACCTGCGCTATAAAGAACTCCCGCTGTGGGATAAAGCCACGCTGGAAGTTTTCGGCAGATATGCGATGGCGAATCATAACGATACCACGCGCAGCAATGAAAATGACGGCAGTTATTACAGCGTGAAGGATGCCTGGCATACCGGCGTTATTTTAAGACAGAATTTCGCTGACGGCGGCTTTAATGAGTTTACCCTGCAAGGGGCGGATAACTCCATCGCCAGCGGCTATGCGCTTATTTCCGACGCCAACCCTTCCTATGGTTATAACGACGACTATTATGGCGAGCACAGCTATGGAAAAGCGTTCCGCCTAATCTCTCAGGGCGAGATGTATTTGCATCCGAAAGTGATTATGGCTAATGCGCTGGTCTATTCCCGCGGCAGTGATATCTACAGTTATGACACCGGCGCCCATACCGACTTTGAAAGCGTGCGCGCGGTTATTCGTCCTGCCTATATATGGGAAAATAATAATCAAACCGGCGTGGAATTGGGGTGGTTTGATCAGAAAAATAAAGTGGGCGGCGCGGAATATCATGAGTCCGGTTATAAAACCACGCTGTTTCATACCATCAAAGTGGATACCAGTATGCTGACGTCTCGTCCTGAAATTCGTTTCTATGGCACTTATCTGAAGGCGTTGGATAACGAGATAAGCCAATTCCAGTTTGCGGATAGTAAAAGCGATCAGTTTACCGTGGGGGTGCAGGCGGAAGTTTGGTGGTGACGAACGGTTATTTATATAACTGCCGTGGGTGAGGCTATTCTCGTCTCTGGCAGTGCAATGTTTGTCAGCATATTCGTACGAATATCCAGACATTGAATAATAGAGAAGCATGTCTGGATATCATTATAGGTAAGGGTTGAATAATGAATAAACACTGTTCAATAAAAGCGCGATTACACGCCGTAGTGGCTCTATTTTGGATCATGCTTCTGGGAGCGCCGGCGATTGTGAGCGCGCAGCCTCTGTTTGATGTCGCCGCGCATAAACAGATTCGCGTAATGATAAGCAGCGATGCCAAGAACGAAGCGGATGATGATTTTGCGGTGGCGCATGCGCTGCTGACGCCGACCTTTCAGGTTAAGGGGGTCATCGCCGCCCACTATGCCCGCAGCGCGCCGTTAATGAAACGCGATTCCGGCGCCAGCATGGAAAATAGCTATCAGGAGTTGAAGCATCTGCTGACTCTCATGGGGAAAACCAGCGTGCCGGTGTATCGCGGCGCGGCGGATGCGCTCAAAAAAGGGGAGACGCCTCCGGCGTTAAGCGAAGGGGCGAAGGCGCTGATTAATGAAGCGATGAAGCAGGATAATACTCCGCTGTTTGTGCTGGTGATGGGGCCGGTGACGGATATCGCCGCCGCTTTGCTGGCGGAGCCTCGCATCGCGCAAAAAATGACGGTGGTATGGATTGGCGGAATGCCCTATCCCAAAGGGGGGTGGGAATACAATATGTTTAATGACCCTGAAAGCGCCAATGTGTTGTTCAAATCACCGGTGCCGCTATGGCAAGTTCCGCACAATGTCTATATGTCCGTGCGGGTCTCGTTGAGCGAGCTGGCGCTGAAAGTGAAGCCTCAGGGGCCGGTGGGGGCATATCTCTGGAATCAGCTGATCGAGTTCAATCAGATGATTTCAAACGTGATAAAAGATGTTCCCTGGCCGAAGAGCGAAGTTTGGGTATTAGGAGACAATCCCTCGGTATCGCTGTTATTGGACGATCACGAATACCACTACACGCTACGCGATGCGCCGCAGTTAAATGGCGATCTTACCTACGCCCCGCAGCCCGGCGCGCGTCAGATTCGGGTTTATAATCAGGTGGATGTACGCTTCACGCTGGAGGATTTTTACGCCAAACTGGCGCTGGCCTATGGCGGTAAATAACTATAGCCGCGCCTCGGACAAGCCGCTGCGGCGGATGCCCGGACGCAGATACCGGCAAACGTCCGGCTATTAATGAGAAACTTCCCGGCGACTCGCTGAGAGCCATTCTGACATCGTCGGGATGGTTGGGCATAGTCGAGATCTTAATCACAGAAATATTTTGATCATGTTGAATAAATTGAAATTTCCTTCATCCTCTAAGGGAAACAGGGCGTAACTATTATATGAACGTAACCTGACGACGGTTGATTAACAATTAACCGTCGTCAGGTTTTTTTATGAAGGGGGACAGCCGGATAATAAAGAAGTCAGCAAGAAAGAGTATGTTGGCGCGATAACGCTAATGGCGGCGTCAGCCTCTAACCGGAGCGCCCGGCGTTTTATCTGATGTGATATTTAGAAATACTAGATGAGGACAAACATAGATTGGTACGACCGAGTGGACTCGAACCACCGACCCCCACCATGTCAAGGTGGTGCTCTAACCAACTGAGCTACGGTCGTACAGGACAGGTTACGCTTTAATGAACTACGGCCTTCAAGCTAACCTTATGATTAAAAAGCTATTTTTTATCCAAGTATCTGGAATGGACGCTATTATGGACTGGTCCGGGGTCGATGGCAAGTCCTTTGTCCATCATCCCTTTTCAGATGCTGAATGTTTGGTCAATCAGGTATGCGCCGTTACTGATTTTGGCCTGACGGTAAAGCGATTTTCCCTATTACTATGAAAGCGGACTGATAAAAATGAAAAACACATACCTATCGTTAATCGCCGCGGGAGTTCTTGCGGCGATATCCATCAACGCCGCCGCGTTGCCCGCCGATTTTCCTACCTCGCCGGCGATGAATGTGCCGGTTAAACAATACGTCACGGCGGTTAACGCCGATAACAGCATCACGTTCCGCCTGTTCGCGCCGACGGCGAAAAAAGTCAGCGTATTCACCGGCGCCACGCCTGAGAGCATTGCGTCCCATGCGATGACGAAAGATGAGTCAGGCGTGTGGTCGTTTAAAACGCCGGCGCTGGCGCCTAACCTGTATGAATATTTTTTCAGCGTGGACGGTTTTCGCACCATTGATACCGGCACGGCGTTTACCAAGCCGCAGCGGCAGGTGAATACCAGCCTGATCCTGGTGCCGGGGAGTATTTTGGACGTGCGCCAGGTTCCGCACGGCGAGTTAAGAACGCTGACGTATCGCTCCAACGCATTGCAATCGGAGCGACAGCTGTATGTCTGGACGCCGCCCGGCTATAGCGAAGCCTCTAAGCCGCTGCCGGTGCTCTACTTCTATCACGGCTTTGGCGATACCGGCGCGTCGGCGGTGGCGCAGGGCCGCATTCCGCAGATAATGGATAATCTGCTGGCGGAGAAAAAGATCGAGCCGATGCTGGTCGTCATCCCCGACACGGAAACGGACGTTCCCGGCATCGTCCCGGAAGAATATCCGCCGCAGGAGCGGCGCAAGGCGTTCTACCCGCGTAACGCGCTGGCGGCGGACAGGGAGCTGATTCATGACATCATTCCCGAAATCGGCAAGCGGTTTAACGTACGCTCGGATGCGGCGGGGCGGGCGCTGGCCGGGCTATCGCAGGGCGGCTATCAGGCGCTGGTGTCGGGCATGACGCATCTGGATCACTTTGGCTGGCTGGCGACATTCAGCGGCGTGACGACGGAAACGGTGCCGAACGCCGCCGTAACGGCGCAGCTTGCGCGCCCGGAGCAGATCAACCGGCAGTTGCGCGACTTTACCGTGGTTATCGGTGAAAACGACAATGTTACCGGCAAGGATATCGCCGGGCTTAAAACGCGTCTTGAGGAGAAAGGGGTACATTTCAGCTATACCCAATACGCGAATCTGGGCCATGAAATGGACGTGTGGCGTCCGGCTTATATGGCGTTCGTGCAAAAGCTGTTTAAGTAACGCCGAAAGGGCAGCCTCCGAGGCTGCCTACACTTCACTGCGGAAATCTTCCGCCGCCGTGTCTCAGTGCCCGCGTTCGCCGGTTCGGCGCGCGCAGGTGTCAATTTTAAGCGATAACGGTAAACTGTGCGCCGGACGTAAATCCGGCTTCATCGCCGGATGCGACGATGCAGGCGTCCGACATGAGCGCCGGGCGATCGTTGGTGTAATCGAAGTAAGGAATAAGTATGAATATGGCGTATTTGTTGATGGCGCTGGCGGGCGGCGCCGGTTTATCCATTCAGGCCGCCGTCAACAGCCGGTTGAGCGCAGGCGTGGGCGGTCAACCGCTTATCGCCGCGTTGATTTCATTCGGCATCGGCGGGTTGTGCCTATTGGCGGTGGCGTTGATTCAGGCTGACTGGCATAGCGCGGGGGCGAATATCGGACAGCAGTCGTGGTGGCGCTGGATCGGCGGCGTCATCGGCGCGGCTTTTGTGTTCACTTCCATCTTTCTGGCGCCCAAGCTCGGCGTCTCCAACACCATGTTTCTCTTTATTCTCGGTCAGTTGGCCTCTGGCATGATTATTGACAATTATGGCCTGATTCAGATGCCGGTGCGGCCGGTGCACTGGTGGAAATTCGCCGGGATGGGCGTAATGCTGCTGGGGCTGTCGCTGTTTATGTTCGGCGAGCGCTGGTTTCGGCACGCCTGATGCGAACAATTTCCCTGCATCGCTCCATTCCGATGCCATCGCCGCTTGCCGCGTTAACGCGGAAATCGAGGGAGCTCGCGGCGAAATCCCAATCCAATAATGCGCCCGGTCAGGTGCGGCAGCCAGGGTTGGCGGATCATCCATCTCACCAATGCCGGCGGGCGTCGGGCAGCGGCGCGGGGCTGCGAGTCTCCTTTGCCGGTCATCATTAGCTGCAAGCGCTGGATGATCCGGGTGGGAAATTCGCGCCGCCGCTGCACGCGATTCAGTACGTTCAGTCCGACCGGTCCGCGCGCCAGCGGCCCGGCCAGAAGGTTGGCGGCGGCCACGGCATCTTGAATGGCGAGGTTTACCCCCACGCCGCCGATAGGGGACATGGCGTGCGCCGCATCGCCGATGCACAAAACGCCCGCCGCCGCCCAGCGATCTAGCCGGTCGATGCGAATATCCAGCAATTTAACATGCTCCCAGTCCGGCACGGCCGAGGAGAGCCGCTCGACGCCGACGGGCGATGCGGCCGCGATCCGTTGCAGCAGCGCCGGCAGGCCCTGCCGCTTGATCTCGGGAAGGGTGCCTTTGGCGATGCTGTAGCCGCATTGCCAGTAGTCGCCCCGATCCAGCATGATGAAATTATTCTTAGGACCGCCGTGCCCGCTGGCCCAGTTTTCATCGCCGTCCGCTTTGGGCAATTTCATCCACAGCACATCCCGCGGCATGCCGAAGCTGCGGCCGGTCAGGCCCGCCGTTCGGCGCACCACCGACCGGCGGCCGTCGGTGCCGATCACCAGCCCGGCGCGGATCCGCAGCGCGCCGCCATCGGCGTCCAGCGCCTCCACGCCCGTGACCGCGCCATCTTCCTGAATAACTTTCACCACCCGCGTCGAGTGCAGCAGGCGGAATCCCGGCAGCGACTGGCTCTGCTGCGCCAGAAAATTGAGAAAATCCCATTGCGGCATCAGCGCCATAAAACGGCACAGACACGGCAGGCGCCTGAAGTCGGCCATGACGATCCGCCTGCCGTTGAATTCCCCGATTAGCGTTTCGACCCGCTGATGCGGCAAGCGCAACAGCGGTGCCAGCAGATCCAGGCGCGCCATGATTTCCAGCGTGGAGGGATGGATGGTATCGCCGCGGAAATCGCGCAAAAAGTCGGCATGCTTTTCCAGCACCAGAACGGAGACGCCGGCGCGCGCCAGCAGATAGCCGAGCATCAGCCCGGCCGGCCCTGCGCCGACGATGCAGCAGGGAGTTTCCAGAAACGTATCGGTCATAGAGATACCGTCAGACGGGGAAAATTTAATGATAGAGATCCGGCGCCAGGTTGCAAATAATTATCATTTCCTTTTTGCCGGCGCTATGTTTGCTTTCCTTCCGCTTTACCGGATAGAAAGCTCATCGCCAACAGCGTAGCGATGGTTATCGCGCTGCCTGCCATCTGAACGTTTTCCATTTTTTCGCCGAGAAACAGATAGGCGCCTACAATGCCGAAAACCGGGATGAGGTTTAGAAACATACCGGTAAGGCCGGCGCTGATGTGCTTTAACGCCGCCAGAAAGAATGTAAACGCGAGTGCGTACTGCAGAATGCCGGAAAAGAGCGCCAATACGCTTATCCCGCCGTCCGGGAGGGAAAATGAGTCATCGCTAAAAATCGACTCAACGATAAACGCGAATAGCGCGGCGACCAGCGCAATGGATTGCTGATAGGTCACGATGACGATTGCCTGGGCCTTGGCGACGGCGCGCGCCGTCAGCACCACATAGCATGCCGCCGTCACTATGCCGCCAATAATCAGCGCATTGCCGAGCAAACCATTGTCCACCAGCCCGGACAGGCTGTCGCCCAGCGAAAAATACAGACCGACAAGCATCAGAGCGGATAAATAGATCACGTGCTTATGCGTTCTTTCTTTAAACAGCACGAACCCAATGATGATGATGAATACCGGCTCCAGGGATTGTAGCAGCGCCGCGTCGCTGGCTCTGGAATAGGTCAGTCCTATCAGCACCAGAACATAGGTTAAAAAAGGCTCTAATAAACCGAGCAGACTGACGCCCAAAAGGGATTTGATGCCGGGGAGCGCCGTTTTTTTCAACAGCAGAACTACCCAGAGAAATAGCACGCTGGCGCCCAGCTGCGACAGCAGCAGCGGAATGGGCGGACAGGCCGCCAATACGCTTTTTGACATAACCAGGGCCATGCCCCAACACCCGGCGGCCAGAATGGCGAATGCCGCGCCCTTAATATGCCTGTTTGAGATCATATTTCATCCGGTATTAATGTGCAGCGGGGCCGCTTTTATCGGCAGGGCTCCGCGGGGCAGCGATCTTGCGGGCAGGCGTTGAGGTCGCAAAGCCGGCAGACGGAATCCGAGGTTTGGCGATCGATGACGGCGCCTTCCAGTATTTTGCTAATAAGGTTTAAAAACACCGTTTTTTCATCGCCGCTCAAGGGCGAAACGAACTGCTCCAGCGTGGTGTATCTCTCCTGTAGAATGCGCCGCATCTCGCGCTCGCCTTGCTCGGTAAGATGCAGCGTCGCCGAACGGCTATCGTCGGGAGAACGCGCTTTATAAACCAGATCCGTCTCTTCCAGCTTCTGAACAAGCCGGGTCGCGGCGGATTGCCCCATAGAGAGCGCCGATTGCAAATTGCTCAGCTTGTCGGAGAAAAGCCCTATCTGCACCAGCGCGGAAGGGTACGACGCGTTCATACCCAGCGCCTCATTGGTTGCGGCGGAGATACGATCGGAAACCGCGAAGCAGAATGCGCCCAGTATATTTAACAGACGCAGTTCAGATTGGTTCATTAGATCCTACTTTCAGTAAGGGATTAGATGATAGATATATGTATCACTCATGCATTTAAACGGCAAGGCGTATCTATCCGCGCGGCGGCGTAACCGGGGTTGCCCTGCGGGAGAGGTCGGAGAAGGGGCGGCGCTGTCGAACTCCGGCCGGGAGCGCTATGGGAAAGCATGCCGGGCGGATGACCTGAAATCCAGAATGTCATTTTTTAGTCATTTTACCGTCTTATTTTGCTTGCAGCGCTAATGACGAGAAACGGACGGTTAACGATGCTTCCCCCCCTACGCGCCCTGACGGCCTTCGAAGCGGTAGCCCGCCTGGGGTCGATCGGCGCCGCCGCCCGCGAACTGCACGTAACGCAATCCGCGGTCAGCCAGCAGTTGAAAAGCCTGGAGCTCTATCTCGGCTGCCCGCTCTTCGAACGCGGCAACAAGCGCGTCGCGCTAACCGACAAGGCGCAGCAATATCTGCCGGTGGTGGCCGGCTCTCTGCAGCACCTGCGGCAGCAAACTCAGCTGCTATTCGGCGATAGCCAGCAGGCGGATATCTTAACCATCAACGCCAACCACTCGTTCGGGCATAACTGGCTGATCCCGAAACTGCACGATTTTACCTGCCGCTATCCGTTTATTCGCCTCGATCTGAATCTGGTGGACTGGCCGTCGCGCGAGCCCTGCAAGGACGCGGATATCGAACTGACGAACGGTTTCGTCGAAACCGGCGACACGCGGGCGGAAAAGCTGTTCCAGGAGCACTGGCTGATGGTGTGCAGCCCCGATTTCAAGGCGCGGCACCAAGAGGCGCTGGCGAAGGGGGAACTGGGGCGGCTGCCCGCGGTGCAGGTTAAGGGCTATGAGGAGAGCTGGCTACAGTGGCTGGCGCACAACCATCTTTCCCCCGTCACTCCCGATATTCGGATCGCCATCAGCAACTCTCTGCACGCTCTGCAGGCGGTGAAACATGGCGCGGGCATGATGCTGGTGCGTTCCCTTGTGGCGCATAACGCGTTAAAAAATAAAGAAGTAGTGCTGGCGATTAACGGTTCGATGCTGTCCGAGTCCGGGCATTATCTCATCACAAAACATTCCCGCTCGGCGAAAGTGAGCTTGTTCTGCCAGTGGCTGCATAGCCAGTATGCGGTGGAGCTGCTCGACGCGGTCGAGTAGCGCGTTTTCAGCATGCGATTATTTCCGCGCCGTAGCGCCGTGCCGGAAAATTTTTATGACGGGCTTTCCGCCGTCACCGTTCGGGCCGTCGCAAGCGACGTTGAACATCTCTCCCGGCGATTTTTTAATGTATCCGCCGTTGGTGATTAAGTTTTTCTAATGCCCATTATTAAAAAACGTACGGCCTCTCCCCAAAAAACTGTCATACGCGCGCTCTAGTATTGCCGCACTGACGTTGAGAAGAGAGATGATGAAGATGCAATCTCACACACTGCGGAAAAGGTTACAGGTGCTGCTTTTCGTCGCGCCGCTGCTGGTTCCGCTGGTCACCTTCTGGCTGATTCCATTCTGCGTCAGCGTCTATATCAGCTTTACCGACTGGGATTATATCTCCGCCGATTACCATCTGGTCGGCCTGGAGAATTACCGCTATATGCTGGAGAGCGACGATTTTCTACAGGCGCTGGGCAACACCCTGCTATTCGCCTGCGGCGTGACGCTGCCTACCGTGGCGCTGGGACTGTCGCTGGCGCTGCTGCTGCATAAAAATTTTCGCGGCAGCCGCCTCTACCAGGCGGTGATTTTTTCCCCGTGGATCACCCCGACCGTCGCGGTGTCCATCGTCTGGTCCTGGGTGTTCGATACCAAGGCCGGATTGGCCAACCTGCTGCTGGGCAAGATGGGGTTCGCCCCGGTTCCCTGGTTGGAAAACGGCGGCAGCGCGCTGCTGGCGGTGACGATCGTGACGATATGGCAGGCGGTGGGGTGGACCCTGCTGTTCTATATCGGCGCGCTGAACAAAATTCCCCGCTCGCTGTATGAGGCTTCGTTGATCGACGGCTGCCGCCCGGCGGTGCGTTTTTTCAGGATTACGCTGCCGCTGATTTCGCCGACCACGTTCTTTCTCGCCGTGGTGAACATGATTACCGCGGTGCAGGCGTTCGATCAGTTCCGCATCCTGACGCAGGGCGGACCGAGCGGCGGCACGCGCACGCTGCTCTATCTGTTTTATCAGCAGGCGTTCGAGCAGTTCGACATGGGCATGGCGACCGCGACCTCGCTGGTGATTTTGCTGATCGCCGGCGCGCTCACGCTCCTCAACGTCGTCATCGGCAAACGCTGGGTTTACTACTAAAGGCTATCATTATGACCGTCGATATCTTCATTCCGGACGCGCGCTCCGCGCCGCGGGAGCAGCCGCGCCGCCGGCAACGGCGCCGCTCGCCGAAAAAATCTCGCGCGCCGCGGGCGGCGACCGTCTGCAAGCATCTGTTGCTGACGGCGACCGGGCTAATCATGGTATTTCCCTTTATCTGGATGCTGTCCGGCGCGCTGAAATCCAACGACGAAATATTCAGCAGCCCGCTGAATCTGATCCCGCGGCGCATCCGCTTCTCCACCTTCGCGGATACCTGGCAGAGCGCGCCGTTCGGGCAATATATTTACAACAGTTTCAGCGTCGCGCTGGTTACCACGCTGTTGGTCGTCGTCAATTCGGCGCTGTTCGCCTATGCGATCGTTCAGTTCAAATTCCGCGCCCGCGCGCTGCTGTTTTTCATCGTGATGGGGTGCTACATGATACCCGGCGCGGTGACCTATATTCCGGCCTACATTATTCTGTCGCACTTCAATCTGCTGGATACGCATATGGGGCTGGTGTTCTCTAGCGCGGCCAGCGTGTTCGGCGTTTTCTACTTGCGGCAGGTATTCCTGAAGATTCATCCGTCGCTGATTGAGGCGGCCCGCATCGACGGCGCGGGAGAGTTGAAAATCCTGGGCAGAATCGTGCTGCCGCAATGCAAAGCGGCGCTGGCGACGCTGTTTCTCATCACCTTCATCACCAATTACAACAGTTACCTGTGGCCCGGCCTGGTGATCACCTCACAGGATCTGAACCTGATTTCGGCGGGCGTCCGCCAGTTCTTTATCGCGGAAGGCAACTACGGGCTCAACTGGTCGCAGGTGATGGCGGCGAGCGCCATCGCGGTGTTGCCGCTGCTGCTGCTGTTTGTTTTCGCGCAAAAAATCATCTTATCCGGCATCGCCGACAACGGCGTAAAAGAGTGATCATCATGAAAAAAACGCAATTAGCAGTCGTCTGTTCGACAATCGTCCTTGGCGCGCTCTGTTTTTCCTCGCAGGCGCTGGCGAAAACCGAAGTCAACTTTTGGTATTCCGGCGGCGCCAAGCCGCAGCAGTTGATGAAAGATCTCATCGCTGAGTTCAACCAAAATCAGGATGAGTATGAAATTAAAGGCGCGCTACAGGGGGATTACCAGGAAACCTTTCAAAAACTGCAGGCGGGGTTAGCCTCTAAAACGGCGCCGTCGCTGGCGCTGGTGAACTCGGTCACCGGCAAAACGCTGGCGCGGCGCGGCGTGCTGCGGGATTTGCGGCCGTACATGGACGCGGAGTTCAATTTCGCCGATTTCGTCGCCGCGTTTCGCCGTCAGGTCACCGACGCCGACGGTTCGGTGCACGCCATCCCGGCCTACGGCACCACGCAGGTGCTGTACTACAACAGGCAGATGCTGGCCGATCTCGGCTTTAGGGCCGACAGCTTGAAAACCTGGCAGGGGCTGTCCGCAGTCGCCGCCAAGGCCGCTCGGCGCGACGCCCGCGGCGAGACCGTTTTTTACGGCTGGGAGCCGATGTGGGGCAACGGCAACCTGATCGATGCGGCGTTCTCCAACGGCGCCGAGGTGCTTAGCGACGACGGTAAAAAAGTGCTGATCGACTCTCCGGCCTGGGTGGAAGTGTTTGAAGGTTTCAGAAAGTGGATTCACGAAGACAAAATTATGCGTATTCACCACGGCGGCCAGGGTTGGGAATATTGGTATAAAACCATCGATGACGTGATGAAGGGCCGGGCGCTGGGCTATACCGGCTCCTCAGGCGATCAGGGCGATCTGGACTTCGCGAAAATCGCCGCGGCGCCGCAGCCGGGATGGGGGGCGAATCCGTCCGCGCCGCAGGCCGGCGCGCTGGAGTTCGTGCTGCCTAAAGGAACGGACGACAAAGCGGCGCAGGGCGCCTTCGCCTTTATCCGTTATTACACCAAGGCGGCCAATACCGCCCGCTGGTCGATGTTTACCGGCTATATTCCCGTGCGCAACAGCGTGACGGCGGACCCCGGCTACAAAGCCTATACCGATAAGAATCCTCAGGCGCTGGTGCCCTTAACGCAGGCCGGTTCCGCCACCCCGGATTTCCTCGATCCTACCGGCGGCAAGATCCTCGATGCGCTGGCGATCGCCGCGGACCAGATAGAGATTGAAAATGTTCCGGCGCAAAAGGCGCTGCAACAGGCGGCCAAAAGCGCGCAGCGCGCGCTGGATCGCGCCAACCGTCCCTGATGGAAAGGCGGCGGCACGCCGCCGCTATATAATCGTATTGTCTGCACGGGAATCATTGATGATGAATTTCAACGGCGAACTGGGCTTCGGACACCAGAGCTTCTCTTTCACCGTGCCCGCCGCCGCCGGCGGCATCGCCCTGCAGGGGAGCACCGGCAAAAAAGGGCTGATTTACGCCTACCTGTACGATCCGCAGGGGCGCATACGGGCCAACATTCTGCTGGAAAAACAGCCAAAGCGGCTGGTTATCGGCCGCGAGAGCGCTTCGTCAGGCGGTTTCAAAGGCGAGATCGTCGCGGGGGAGTGGCGGCTGCATATTTATCAATTGTTCGGGGAAATGCGCAACCCCGACCCGCTGCCGTATCGCATCCGGATTGAATTTGACGCCGAGCCGCAGAGTATCGGGCTGCCGACCGTACCGGCGCTCAATACCGCTAATCGGGTCGTTTTCGACTACGGCGCGGTCAAGCGCCGCGAAACCCGCTGGTATCGCGGCGATCTGCACGCCCACAGCGTGCTTTCGGACGGCCATAACGCGCTGGACGCCGTGGTGGATATCGTAGCGCGCCAGCGGCTGGACTTTTTTTTCCTGACCGAGCACAACCTGTGCCATGCCGAACTGCCGCTGATGGACAACGCGCTGATCCTGCCCGGTATCGAAGTCACCACCGATCTGGGGCACTTTAACGTGCACGGGCCGGAGCGCGGCCTGGATATGAATGGCCTGGCCTATTCGAGCGAGGCGCTGATCGCGCGCGGACTGGCGCTGGCCGCGTCCGGGCGCGGCAATATCAGCATCAACCATCCGATGATGAAGCCGTGGCACTGGCTGTACCGCGAGATGCCGCTCCATCGGGTTAACTCGCTGGAAGTGTGCTGCGATCCGACCTGGTCCACCTCGCCGCAATCCGCCGATGATGCTCTGCAGGTGCTTAGCGCCATGTGGAACGCCGGTTGGCGCATCACAGCCGTCGGCGGCAGCGATTCTCATTTGACGCCCGACGAGCGTAATCCAAACGCGACGGAGCCGTCGATCTACGGCGATCCCGCAACCTTCGTCTATGCGCCGGAGCTGAGCGGCGACGCCATTCTGCGCGGGCTGCGTCAGGGGCGCGTTTATCTCGAACGCCGCTGCCGGTTGGCTTTCGCCATCAACGACGGCGCCCTGCTGCCGGGCGATAGCGTCGGCGACGATAGGGTCGAGTACCGGCTGGCGGTGGCGGACACGACGCGCTCTTATGTCGCCGAATGCGTCATCGACGGCGAGTGCGTCGGCCGCTATGCGTTGGGGCAAGAACCGGTGCGTTTTTCGGCGGATCTGCGCCGGCGCGCCTGGGCGCGGGTCGATATCCGTCGCGCCGACGGCGACGGCCGCGGCCGGGAGTTCGAGGCGCTGATCAACCCGGTTTATAACCGTAACGCCGCCGTATTCGGCCAACCCGCGGCGCAGACCTGGGGCGAACTGCTGGAGATGATGAATCGCCATGAGATTTAAAGGATTACTCTTCGATAAGGACGGTACCTTGCTGGAGTTTCACGCCATGTGGCTCCAGGTCGCGCGCGCGGTGGCGGCGCGTCTGCTGCAACGGTATCCGGACGCCGCCGCTACCGGACCGGCCTTGCTGGCGGCGATCGGCGCGGCGGGCGATCGCATCGCCAGCCAGGGGCTGCTCGCCGCGCATCCGACGGAGGATATCGCGCGGGAATGGCACCGGATGATGGCGCCCGGCGGCGGCCTCGCGCCGTTTACCCGGGAGGTAAAGGGGCTGTTCAACGCTCAGGTCGCGGGCAATCCGGCGTCAATCCGCGCCCTGCCGGGCGTAAAAGAGAAGCTGGCGGTGCTGAAAGCGCGGGGCTTCAAGCTGGGCGTGGCGACGGCGGACAGCAAAGACGCCACCCTCTTTAGCCTGAAGCAAGCGGGGCTTTATCCCCTGTTCGACTATATCGGCTATTCCGACGGCGACGTCGCGCCTAAGCCCGCGCCCGCACTGCTCCAGCGCTTCTGCGCCCGCTGCGATCTTGCCGTCGGCGAGGTGGTGATTTTCGGCGACACCGTTTCCGATATGTTATTCGGGCGCAACGCCGGCGCCAAACGCGTCGGGGTGCTGACCGGCGCCGCCACCCGGGAGGAGCTGGCGCCTTATGCGGATATGATTCTGGCGTCGGTGGCGGATGTTAACGCCGGCCTGCTCCGGCGGCTGGCGCATAAAGAGGGGGAACAAGCATGGCTGGAGTAGCGCTGCGCGGCGTAGAGAAAGTCTACCCTAACGGATATAAGGCGGTGCATGGCATCGATCTGAGTATCGAAGAGGGGGAGTTTATGGTCTTTGTCGGTCCGTCCGGCTGCGCCAAATCGACCATTCTGCGGATGATCGCCGGGCTTGAGGAGATCAGCGAAGGCGAAATCGCCATCGGCGGGCGGCGGGTCAATCATCTGGCGCCCAAAGATCGCGGCATCGCCATGGTCTTCCAGAACTACGCCCTCTATCCGCATATGTCGGTTTACGAAAATATGGCGTTCGGCCTGAAGCAGCAAAAACTGCCGAAGGCGGAGATCGACCGGCGCATACAGGAAGCGGCGCATGCGCTGGAGATCGCCCATCTGCTGAACAATAAACCGGGGGAGATGTCGGGCGGACAGCGGCAGCGGGTGGCGCTGGGGCGCGCCATGGTGCGAAAACCGGAGGTCTTCCTGTTCGATGAGCCGCTCTCCAACCTGGACGCCCGACTGCGGGTCTCCACCCGCGTCAGCATCGCCCGGCTGCACAATTCGCTGAAGCGCGAAGGGCAGAACGCCACCATGATTTACGTGACCCACGATCAGGTGGAGGCGATGACGCTGGGCGATCGCATCTGCGTGCTGAACCAGGGGCGCGTCATGCAGGTGGATACGCCGATGAATCTGTATCAACGCCCCGCCAATCGCTTCGTCGCCGGTTTTATCGGCTCGCCGGCGATGAACATGCTCCGCGGGCTACTGGTCTCCGCCGGCGCGCAGGCGCGTATCCGGCTCGATGACGGCACGGAATTAACGCTGCCGCCGGACAAGGCGCAGCGTGTGGCGCATTATGCCGGACAGCGCGTTTGGTTGGGGCTACGCCCGGAACACCTGGCGGTGGTTTCCGCCGCGCAGGCGCGCGACGCCATCGCCGCCAGGGTTAATGTGGTCGAGTCGATGGGAAATGAGCAGTTTGCCTACTTTGAACTCAACGGCGTCACGCTAATCGCCCGCATTCCCTTCGTCCCGGGCAAGGCCGTCGCCCCGGACGATAGCCTGCTGCTGCGCTTCGATATGGCGCATTGCCACCTGTTTGCCATCGACACCGAACGATCGCTGCTGGCTTAGCCGTCTCCGCTTATCATCGGCGTTCCGCCGGCGATAAGCGCGGATGCGGCGGTTACGCTCCGCTCGCGGACGAATCCCGACGCCGCGCGCCACACCTTCGCCTAAGCGCGAGCGGATAATCTCAATGTTCTCAAATCGTTGCGCCTGCTTTCCCGTAGCGGCGGAATTCAACTATGGAAAGTTGAAAAAAGCATTTCAAATAACCGTTTTAATCTCTTTATGATGTGTCATCGGTTTCGGCGCGCGCGGCGCCGGACAACATTGATATTTACCTCCTGAGGAGAATCACAACGTGGCAGCGACCAAAACGGAAATCAGGGAGCCTGACGTCAGGCAAAGGATCCTGAACGAGGCGATCACTATTTTTGCCAGCAAAGGGGGCGAACTGACGACGATTCGTGAAATTACCGAGGCGACGCGCGTCAATATCGCCGCGGTGAACTATTACTTCGGTTCGAAGGAGGGGCTTCTCAAGGCGGTCTTGAACGCGGTGCTGGATCCGCTGAACGCCATGCGTCTCCGTTTGCTGGATGCGGTCGAGGAGCAATACCGACACGAGGCGCCGCCGGTCGAGGCGCTGCTGGAAGCGTTGCTCCGGCCGCTGGTCAAGACGGCGCGCGCCCCGGACGGCGGGCGCATCGCCGTCCGGCTGCTGCAGCATCTGCGCGCCGCGCCGCGGGAGTCCGTCACCGCGCTGGTTTCGGATAAGTTTGATCATGTCGCCGCCCGTTTTTTCGCGGCTTTCGAACGCGCGGCGCCGCAGCTATCGCGGGCCGAGATCGTCTGGCGCTATGAGTTCGCGCGCGGCGCGGCCATGCATGTGCTTGCGGACTCCGATCCGCAGTCCGGGCGGCTGGCCGTACTCTCCCGCGGGCTGTGCAACAGCGACGACGATGATGAAGTGTTGGCCAATTTACTGCGTTTTGCGGCGGCGGGCTTTAATGCGCCGCCGCTGGGGGAGCGTGCCTGAAATGATGGCGAAAACGTATTTATTCGTATGTAGGAGAGCGCGATGAGTAACGACTTAATTACCGGGTCATTCGTGGCCGTTATTACCCCTTTTAATGAAAACGGTTCGGTGGACTATGAAGCGTTTCGCACCCTGTTGCATTTTCAGGAAAGCAACGGCACGTCGGCGGTATTGATTATGGGATCGACGGGAGAGGTTTCCATGCTCTCTCCCGAGGAGAGAAAAGAAATTATCCGGCGTACGGCGCAATTTAAAACCGGCGGGATGAAAATATTTTACGGTTGCACGGGAAATAATACCGATACCAGTATCGATTATGTGCGCTATGCCAGGGACCAGGGGGCCGATGGCGCTATTCTGGCCGCTCCTGCCTATATTTGCGCCGGCGAAGAGGATATTGAACGCTACTTTCTTGAGATCGCGGACGCGACGGATTTACCTCTGGGAATCTATAATAATCCTCCGCGGGTAAAGACCGATCTGCACTGGAATTCGCTATTGCGTATTTTTAAGCATCCCAACTACGTCATTCATAAAGAATCCACGACGCGGGTAGGGCAGGTGGCGCAGGTTCTGGCGGGCAACCCCAATGTCTCCGTGATGTGCTGCGATTCGCCCAATCTGGGATTGGTGGTGCCGACGATGTCGCTGGGCGGGCACGGCACGGCGAATATGACAGGCAACATCGCGCCCGCCGAACTGGCCGAGATCTCCCGTCCCTGGCGCGAACCGGGCGATGCGGCGCGCTTCCGCGCGGCCTATCAACATCTTTTGCCGCTGCTGCACTACACCTATTCGGCCATCAACCCGGTTGCGGTGAAATCGCTGATGAAGGCGGTCGGCCTGCCGGCGGGCAGTCTGCGCCGTCCGCTGAGCGATCTTCAGGGCGAGGCGTTGCAGCGCGGCGTCGAGGTGGTTAAACAACTGGGGCTGGCCGAAAAATATGGCTGGTCTGTTTAAGCGCGTCTTTCCCGGCGCCGAGGCCGTCAGCTCCGGCGCCGTCCTTGGCGCATAGCGCCGGCAATTCCGTCATCCCTGTATCTTATCCCGTCGTCCCCGCCTACTGGCCGCGGGGACGACGGATTCGGCGCAATCCTTTTCTTCGCCGCCATCCCCGCGTCAGCGGCGGCGCGCCAGCGTGAGTCCCGCCAGATCGATATCCGACGGCCGGCCGGCGACGGCGTCCGCCACCAGCCTTCCGACGCCCGCCGCCTGGGTCCAGCCGTTGGAGCCCTGGCCGCAGGCCAGAAACAGCCCGGCGAACGGGGTTTTTCCCAGATAGCCGGGGCCGTCCGGCGTCATCGGGCGCAGGCCGCACCACGACGCCAAATGGCGATAATCGCCGGCGTTGGGAAATAGCGCCCTGGCGACGTCGGCGACGAAGGCGCACGCCTTGTTATTCGGCCGGGTGGAGAAGTCGGCCACTTCGGCGATGCCGGCCACGCGCAGCCGGTCGCCCAGCCGGGCGATCATCACCTTGCGCGATTCAAGCATTACCGCCGAGCGGGGCGCCGCATCGGGATTCGCGATATCCAGCGTGACGGAATAGCCTTTGACCGGGTAGATCGGCAGCCGGATGCCCAGCGGCCTGACCAGCCGGGCGGCGTCGCAGCCCAGCGCGACCACCGCCGCGTCCGCCGCGATCGGGCCGCGATCGGTCTCGACGCCGATGATAGAGTGCCGGCGTCCGTCGCGGATCAGGCCGGCGATCGCGGTGTTGAAATGGAAGCGTACCCCCCGTTGTTGCAAATGCCGCGCCAGTTCGCGGGTGAACAGGGCGCAGTCGCCGGTCTCGTCCCCCGGCAGGTGCAGCCCGCCGGTGAGCGAAACGGCGGAGTGCGCCAGCGCCGGTTCGATGGCCCTGACGCCCGCGGCGTCCACGATGCGGTGTTCGACGCCGAAACTTGTCAGTACGCGGGATGCCTGATCGGCCATCTCCAACTCCTGCGGAGTGCTGAACAGTTGCAGCACGCCCAGCGCCTGCTGGTGGTATTGGATGCCGCTCTCCTCCCGCAGCTCCTTCAGGCAGCGTTGGCTGTAGTGCGCGATGCGCTGCATGCGGGCCTTGTTTGTCCGGTAGCGTTCGAGCCGGCATTCGCGGGCGAAGCGCCACAGCCAGCGCCACTGCTCCGCATCCAGGCGGGGACGCCATTTCAGCGGCGCTTGCGGTTCGAACAGCCAGCGAAGGGCCTTTGTCATCATACCGGGCGCGGCCCAAGGACCGGCGAAGCCGGGACACACGCCGCCGGCGTTGGCGAAGCTGGCCTCCAGCCCCGCGTCGGGCCGGCGGTCGATAAGTTCGACGTCGAATCCCTGCCGATGCAGATACCAGGCGGTGGTCACGCCGATCACGCCGGCGCCGAGCACTATTACTTTCATGGTTATTTCCCTGTTTGATGCGAAATAGGCGTCAGTTCCTGACGGACCAGCGTCACCCAGTAGCGTACGCCGATGGGGATCAACGCGTCGTTGAAATCGTAGCGAGGCGTGTGCAGGGGATGTTCATTCGCCCCCGCGCCGTTGCCGACCATCATAAATGCGCCGGGACGCTGCTCCAGCATGTAGGCGAAATCCTCCGCGCCCAGCAGCGGCGTCATCGCGTCATTGACGCGGCCCGCCGTTCCGGCCGTGCGGACGGCCGCCTTGGTGGCCCGCAGCGTCATCTCCGGGTGATTGACCAGCGGCGGGTATTGGCGGTCGTAGCTCGCCTCCGCACGGGCGCCGAAGCATTCGGCGCAGTGCCGCGCCAGCGCCTTAAGGCGCTCCGCCATCACCTCCCTGACGGCCGGCGAAAAGCTGCGCCCGGTGCCTTGTACGGTCACCCGGTCGGGAATGACGTTCGGCGCGTCGCCGTTGCCGCCGCAAAGGTGCCCGACGCTGAGTACGGCGGCATCCATCGCCGGGACGTTGCGGCTGACGACGCTTTGCAGCGCGGTGATGAATTGCGCGGCGGGCAGCGTCGGGTCGATGGACAGGTGCGCGCCGGAGCCGCCGTGGCCGCCCGTGCCGTGAAAAACCACTTTCCAGACGTCGCTGGCGCACAGCATGGCGCCGGCGCGGATGGCGAAGTCGCCCAACGGAATGCCGGGTTTGTTATGCAGGCCAAACAGGCGGCGGCAGGGAAAACGCGTCAGCAGGCCGTCGTTCAACATGGCCGGCGCGCCGCCCAGCCCCTCTTCGGCGGGCTGAAAGATAAAGTGCGCCGTGCCGGCGAAATCGGGACGGCGGGCCAGCGTATAGGCCGCCCCCAGCAGCATGGCGGTGTGGCCGTCGTGCCCGCAGGCATGCATCTTGCCGGGGTGCGCGGAAGCGTAGGGCAGGCCGGTCCGCTCTTCGATATATAACGCATCCATATCGGCGCGCAGACCGATGGCGTCATCGCCGGGATAGCGGCCGTTCAGCGTGCCCACCACGCCGGTGCCGCCGATGCCGGCGGCGACCGTCAGCCCCCAGGCGCGCAGTTTTTCGGCCACCAGCCGCGCCGTGACGAACTCTTCGAAGCCGATCTCCGGGTGCCGGTGGATACGGCGGCGAATCGCCACCAGCTCCGGCAATATGTCCCGTAAGGCGGTTTCATCCCAGGGTTCCATGGTGTCTCCTCTTCAGGCTCCCGCGGCTAAAAGGTGCCGGGGTAGCCGCCGCCGTCGATAAGCAGATTCTGCCCGGTGATAAATCCGGCCTGGCGCGAACACAAAAAGGCGCAGGCGGCGCCGAACTCCTCCGGCTCGCCGTAGCGCAGCGCCGGGTTGCCTGCGGCGCGTTCCCGGCGGATCTGTTCGCTATCGCGGCCGCTCTGTTGCGCCAGAGCCTGAATGTGTTGCCACTGTCCTTCGGTTGCGAAGATGCCGGGCAGAATATTGTTGATGGTGACGTTATGCCGGACCACGGTGCGCGACAGTCCGGCGACGAAACCGGTCAGGCCGCAGCGGGCGCTGTTGGAGAGGCCCAGCTCCAGCTGGGGCGTTTTAACGCTGCGCGACGTGATATTGACGATGCGTCCGAAGCCGCGCGCCGCCATGCCGTCGACGGTCAGGCGCATCATTTCGATCGGGCCGAGCATCATGCTGTCGAGCGCCGACAGCCACTGCCGGCGATCCCACTGGCGGAAATCGCCGGGGGCGGGACCGCTGGCGTTATTAATCAAAATATCCGGCTGCGGGCAGAGCGCCAGCACGGCGTTGCGGCCCTGCTCCGTGGTGATATCGGCGGCCAATACCGCCGGCGTCAGCCCGCTGAGCCGCCGGATCTCCTGCTGCGCCTGCTGCAAACTGGAGGCGGTTCTGGCCAGCAGGGTCACCTGCACGCCTTCGCGCGCCAGCTGCAGCGCCGCGGCTTTGCCCAACCCCCGGTTGCCGCCCCACACCAGCGCTTTTTTACCTTCAATGCCTAAATTCATGACGAAAACTCCGGTGGATGTTTATGCGTCGGCCTGCCGCGGCGCCACCGCGTTGCGCAGCCCTTTGGGCACCGCGTCGATAAGCAGCCGGGTGTAGGGGTGCTGCGGCTGGCGCCAGATTTGACGGTGATCGCCGCTCTCCACGCAGCGTCCATGCTGCATGACCATCACTCTGTCGGCGATATAGCGCACCACGGCCAAATCGTGAGAAATGAACAGCAGCGACAGCCCCATGTCGTTTTTCAGTTCAACCAGCAGGTTCAGGATTTGCGCCTGGATCGAGACGTCGAGGGCGGAGACCGGCTCGTCGCAGATGACCAGTCGGGGCCGCACGATCAGCGCCCGGGCGATACCGATGCGCTGGCGCTGGCCGCCGGAAAACTCGTGCGGAAAGCGCGTCAGGCTGCTTTGCGGCAGGCCGACGCGATCGGCCATCTGACGAATCAGCCGCCGGCGTTCGCGCTTATCGCCGATGCCATGCACGATCAGCGGCGTTTCCAGAATATGGGCGATATCGTGGCGCGGATTGAGCGAAGCGTAGGGATCCTGAAAGATCATCTGCACCTGGCGCCGCAGCTGTCGCAACCGCGACTCCTTCAGCCGGGTGATATCCCGGCCTTCGAGGATTATCCGCCCCTGCGCCGCCGGCAGCAGGCGTAGAATGGTTTTCGACAGCGTGGATTTGCCGCAGCCGGATTCGCCCACCAGGCCCAGGGTTTCGCCGGGGAAAATATCCAGGGACACGTCATCCACGGCGGCGGTACGGCCCTGCGCCGTTTGGTACTCGGTGCGCACGCCCTTTAACGACAACAGCGGGCGCGCCGAGCGGTCGGGCGCGCGCGCCGGCAGCGGCGGCGGCGTGAACAGGGTGAAGGTCGGCTCGCCGCGCTCGTTTCCGTGGCGGATCTCCGCCAGCCGGGCGGCGTGGTAGTGCGCGTCTTGCTCCATATGCAATGAGGTGGCGAGCAGCCCTTGCGTATAGCGGTGCGCGGGGGCGGCGAATAGCTGCGCCGTCGGCGCCTCTTCCACCTTGCGGCCGGCGTACATCACGGCGACCCGGTCGGCCCAGCGCGCCACCAGGCCCAGATCGTGGGTGATCAGCAGCAGGCTCATCGACAGCTCATGACGCAGACGATCGAGCAGTTCGAGGATCTGCGCCTGAATGGTGACGTCCAGCGCGGTGGTCGGTTCGTCGGCGATCAGCAGGCGGGGCTGACAGGCCACGGCCATAGCGATCATCACCCGCTGACGCTGGCCGCCCGACAGGTTGTGCGGATAGTCGTCGACGCGGCGGGCGGGTTCGGGAATTTTAACCAGATCCAGTAGTTCGATGGCCCTGGCCCGCGCGGCGGCCGGCGACAGCGAACGGTGTAGGCGCAGGGTTTCGCCGATCTGCTGCCCGATGGTGAGCACCGGATTGAGCGAGGTCATCGGCTCCTGAAAAATCATCGAGATGGCGTTGCCGCGCAGCTGGCGCATGCGCGACGGCGGCAGCGCCAGCAGATCCTGCCCTTCGAACAGAATACGACCGTTAATGCGTCCGGGTTCGGCGACCAGACGCATCAGCGACAGGGCGGTGGCCGACTTGCCGCAGCCGGATTCGCCCACCAGCGCCAGCGTTTCCCCGGGATGAATGGTTAAGTTCAGTCCGCGCACGGCCTGGTGGCCGGGAAAGGCGACCTGCAGATCCTGAATATCCAGTAACGGCGTCATGCGTTTCTCTCCCGCAGGCGCGGATTCAGCGCGTCATTGAGCGCGTCGCCCACCAGATTGAGCGATAGCACCGTCAGCACTAGCAGGCAGCCCGGCAGCGCGGTCAGATACCAGGCGGTGCGCAGGGATTCGCGTCCGGCGCCGATCATCGAGCCCCAACTGACGCGATTGGGATCGCCGAAGCCGAGAAAAGAGAGCGCCGATTCAATCAGGATGGCCGAGGCCACCATCACGGAGGTCGTGACGATGATCGACGGCAGGGCGTTCGGCAGCATCTCTTGCAGGATAATGCGCAGGCTGGAAAAACCCTGGCTGCGCGCGGCAAGCACGAAGTCGCTTTCGCGCAGCGTACGGAATTCGGCGCGCACCAGACGGGCGATGGTCGGCCACGACGCGATGCCGATGGCGCAGGAGATCAGCGCTACCGAAGGCTGCCCGATGGCCACCAGCACCACCACCAACAGAAAGGTCGGGAAAGTTTGAAACAGTTCCGTGACATGCACCAGTATGTCATCGACGCGGCCGCCGAAATAGCCGGCCAGGCTGCCCACCAGCGTGCCGATAAGCAGGCTTACCAGCACCGAACTGAAGCCGATCAGCAGCGACACCTGCGCGCCGTGAACGATGCCGGCGGCGACGTCGCGCCCCAGGGAGTCCGTGCCCAGCGGATAGTCGGCGTTCTGGCCGGGCCACAGGAACGGCTGCGCCACCATATCGAGAGGGTCGCCGGGATAAATAAAGGGGGCGGACAGCGCCATGAACAGCACCAGCAGAAGCAGCGCCAGCCCGGCCATACCGGCCGGATTAGAGAGAAATGCGCGCAGTTCCGGCGACAGGCGGACGGTTTTTTCCCGCCGGGTCGCGATATCGCCGGCCGGCGCGGCCGCGCCTTCGGGGAGCGAATTTTTCATATCAATGCACCTTGATGCGGGGATCGAGCCAGGATTGCAGTAGGTCGACCAGAACGTTGGCGACGATCACCAGAAAAGCGGAGAGCAGCAGCACGCCGAGCAGAACGTTAAAGTCGCGCGCCAGTACGGCGTCCAGCGCCAGACGGCCAAGCCCCGGCCAGCTGAATACGGTTTCCACCACCGCCGCGCCGCCCAGCAGATTGCCGAAATGCATTCCGGCCACCGTGGTGATCGGCAGCAGCGCGCAGCGCAGAACGTGGCGCACGGTTACGGCCAGCGGCGCGAGGCCTTTGGCGTGCGCGGTGCGCACGAAATCCTGCCGGCTGATTTCCAGTATGGCGGCGCGGGTCAGGCGCGCGTAGATGGCGATGAAGAAGCTGCTCAACGCCAGCACCGGCAGCGCCGCGTGCCGCAGCATATCCTGAACGTAGTCCCAGCCGCGCAGGTCGGCGCCGATGGTGATATTGCCGCCGCTCGGCAACCAGTCGAGATGGACGGAGAACAGGATCAGCGCCATCAGGCCGATCCAGAAACCGGGCGTGGAGTAGAGCAGCAGGGCCAGCAGGGAGAGCAGGCGGTCGGGCCATTTGCCCGCCCAGACCGCCATAACGGTACCCAGCGCGACGCCGATCATCACGGCCGCCGCCTGCGCCAGCAGCATCAGAAACAGCGTGCCCGGCAGGCGCGACAGGATCAGCTCCGTCACCGGCGCGTTATAGCGCGGAGAGAATCCTAAGCTGAAATGCGCCAGATTATTCAGATAGCCGTACAGCTGATACAGGATCGGCCGGTCGAGGCCGAACTGGCTGCGCATCTGGGCCAGGGTTTCCACGGTGCCGCCGCCCGCTTCCCCGGCCAGCACGTCCGCCGCGTCGCCGGGCACCAGCTGCAGCAGGAAAAAAACCACGATGACGATACCGATAGCGGTCGGGAGCGCGTGGAGTAGCGTGCGTCGCAACGCGCGCCATATTCGTGCAAATTTACTCATCGTCTTCCTTTCGCGTTCTCCCCGCCGGCGGCGGGGAGCGATGAACGCCTTAAGTTACTGTTCCAGCCAGACGTCGGCCAGAGAGCCGTTGACCCCTTGAATATCGGTCAAATGGTTGTGGACGCGCTGGTTGTAAATGGTTAACCGCTTAAGCTGCAACAGGTTCAGATCGGGCAGTTCCTGCTCCACGATGCGCTGGAACGCTTTATACAGCTCGGCCCGCTTGTTTGGGTCGAGCTCCACCGCGGCCTGCTCCAATAGGCGATCGACCTCCGGGTTGTGGTAGTGGGAGCCGTTGCCGAACGGCACGCCGGGTTTAAACGCCTGCGACCAGTAGAGACGCTGTACGCCCACCGCCGGATCGAACAGATTGGAAATAGAGTGGTTGGTGAAATCGAAATCGCGATCGGTATACACGCGTTTGATATAGGTGGCGAAATCCTGCGAACGGATGGTAACGTCGATCCCTACCTTGGCCAGCGCCGATTTGACGTACTCCGCCACGCGTTTAAAGCCATCCCCATACGGCAGGTAGTCGTGCGTCAGCCGAAAACGGACGCCGTTGGCCTGGCGGGGAAAGCCGGCTTCATCCAGCAGTTTTTCGGCCCGCTTGGTATCGAAAGCATAGGGCGAGGGGGTACTGTCGTGGAATTGAGCCAGTTCGGGCGTGACGGGCGTGGGCGAGTTGACCGCATAGCCGTACCACACCACATTTTTCAGCACCTCCCGGTTGATACTGTGCGCGATGGCCTGCCGCACTTTCAGGTTTTTAAGGTACGGATTATCCAGATTGAATTCGATGCGGGTCTGGGTGGGACCGTAGCCGTAGCCGCCGGTTTCGATGCCCAGTTTGGGATTGTTCTTGATGCGTCCGATTTCGCTCAGCGGCACCGGCGATTCGCTGCCCAGATCGACGGCGCCGGTTTCGAAGGCGATGGTGCGGGTGGCCGCGTCGGGAATAAACTTCACCACCAGTTTATCGATGTAAGGCTTCGGTCGATCCCAGTAGTTGGGATTGCGTTCATAGATAATGTGGCTGCCGCGCACCCACTCTTTGAAGATGAACGGACCGGTGCCGATCGGGGCGCTGTTGTGCGGGTTGCTGCGGATATCCGTCCCTTCGTACAGGTGGCGCGGCACGATGGGCGCCTCGTTGGCGGAAAAGGCGCTGATGAGATAGGGCGCGGGCTGCGACAGCTCGACAACGGCGGTATAGGGATCGGGGGTTTTGACCTCGGCGACGCTGGCGAAGGTGCCCTGACCGCGTGAGTTGTACTGCTTCACCGCGAGAAGAGAGAAAGCGACGTCTGCGGAGGTGAAATCTTTGCCGTCGTGCCACTTAACGCCCTGACGCAGATGGAAAGTATAGCGTTTGCCGTCCGGGCTGATTTCCCAACGGGTGGCTAACTGCGGGATGGGTTTGAGATTGAAGTCGTAGCTCAATAGCCCTTCGATCACCTTGGCGTTCACTTTGAGTATCGGGCCCGCCGTATTGACCAGCGTGGTCAACACCGGGGGTTCCGGCTCCACCAGAAAATTCAACGTACCGCCGGGCCGGGGCGCCGGTTCGGCCGCCCGGACGCCGGCGATAGCGAGCGAACCGATTAAAGCCAATAAAGGGAGAACGCTTTTTCTATTCATCTTTCCATCCTGTAGTCACCTGGACACCCATATGCCGTGTCTTGCCATCACTGCCGTCATCGTATTGGAACGGTTATTTAAAACAAACGTTTAAATTTAGCTATGCTTGGATCAAAAACGCATAATCGCCAGGGCGTGCGCGGCATCAGTCATTGCGGGCTCCTACGGACTGACGCGCCCGATCGACCAGCGCCATATGGCGCTGCAAACGCCGTTTGCGTTCGGCCAGCAGCAGGCGCTTAGTCCACTCCACGGCTTTACTGGAGTGAGACGCCAGCCTGGCGGCCGTCTCCAGCGACGTTGCGTAGGCGTCCGGCGCCACCTGATTGACCAGCCCGATGGCCAACGCCTCCTCGGCGTCGAAAGCGCGCGCGCTAAGCATGATATCCAGCGCCCGCGCCTCGCCGACCAGACCCGGCAGGGTGATGGCGCTAAAACCGGAGAGCATGCCGTGCTGTACCTCGGGAAAGCTGAACCGGGTATCGCGCCGGGCGATGCGGAAATCGCAGTGAATAGCCAGACTGATGCCCAGACCGAGCGTGTAGCCGTGCAGCGCCGCGACCACCGGTTTACTCAGATCGTTGCCGACGCCGGGCAGCGCGCGCGCCAGCAGGCCGCTGTCAACCGTTTTGCCGGTCGCAGCGATCTCTTTAAGGTCGGAACCGGCGCAAAAAGCCCGTTCTCCGGCGCCGCGCAGCACGATGGCGCGCACCTTGCGATCCCGCTGCGCCCGTTCCCAAACCTCGGCCAATTCGCGTTTTGCCGCGCTGTCCAGCGCGTTCAGACGCTCGGTGCGATTGAGCGTGACGACCAGCAATCCCTCGCCAATATTTTGATATTCGACGGTCATAGTTGCGCCTTTGCTGAAGGTGAAAAAAAAGACGTTTTGCCGCTTGAACTCTGCGGCAAAGTAGGAAAAACTTAATCCATGTGTGTATTGTGTACAATATGTTTATTATATGAACATGTTATCGTCGGGTCGAAAAAGGTTATAAAACATGAAGGCAATCGTACTGACAGCATTCGGCGCGCCGGATCGGTTACAAGCGCAAGAGGTGCCCACTCCCGGCGCGGGCTACGGCGAGGTGGTGGTCAGGGTTCATGCGGCGGGCGTTTGCCACCATGACCTGCTGCATCGGGCGGGCAAGCTGCCGGGAGCCCGCAGCGGCGTGGTGCTCGGCCATGAAGCCGCCGGCGAGGTGGTCGAGGTCGGCGCCGGCGTGCGGCAAGTGGCGGCGGGCGCGCGGGTGGTGGTTTACCAGCGCCGTTTTTGCGGCCAGTGCCGCGATTGCCTGCGCGGACGCCAGGATCTGTGCCGGGCGCTGGGTCTGCCGTCGGTGGATACCGAGGGCGCCTATGCGGAATATTTGCGCGTTCCGGCGGTTTCCGTCGTGGAACTGCCGGCCGGTCTCGACTATACCCAGGCCGCGCTGGCATCCTGCCCGATAGCCACCAGCGTGCGGGCGCTGTATGGCGAAGCGGCGCTCAGGCCGGGCGAAAGCGTGTTGATCAACGGCGCCGGCGGCGGTCTGGGCGCGCACCAGATCCAACTGGCGCGCGCGCTTGGCGCGCGGGTGATTGCCGTTACCGGCAGCGCGGAAAAAAGCGCCTTTATCCGGGAGCAGGGGGCCGACGAAGTGATCGTCGGCAGCGGCGGGTATAGCGCGGAGGTCTGGAAACGCACGGCCAAACGCGGCGTTGATGTGGCGATCGACAATCTCGGCTATACGCTTGAGGAGACGCTGCGCGCTATGGCGCTGGGCGGGCGCGTCGTGGTGTTGGGCAATGTGCTTCCCGGCAGCGTAGCCGTCACGCCCGGCCTGTTGATTGGTCGGCGGCTCCGGGTGCAGGGCTCCGGCAGCGCGACGCTCGAAGAGCTGCGCACCGCCCTGGCGCTGATCGGCGCCGGCCGGGTAAAGCCGCTGGTCGATCGGGTGCTGCCGTTTCATCAGGCCGCTCTGGCCCACGCGCTGCTGGAGACGCGGCAGGTCAGCGGGCGTATTTTGTTGAGCGGGTGGTAGGCATGGATATCAGTACCTTGCTCGGGCAGGCCGCCCGCAAGTGGCCGCATGAAATCGCGCTGTGCGAACCGTCCAGCGCGCGAACGCTGACCTTCTTCGAACTCGATCTGGCCCTCAGCGCGGTGGGGCGGGCGTTGGATCGGCTGTCTATCGCGCCGGGGGAGCGGGTTGCCATACTGGCCGACGCCGGCATCGATTACCTGATCGCCGATTACGGCTGCATGGCCTGCGGACGGGTGCGGGTGCCGCTGGACCCGGCGCTGTCCGAGCATGAATTGCTCGCTCAGCTGCGCGATGCCGGCGCCGCATTGCTGCTGTTTTCCGCGCAGTACGCGGCGCTGGCCGATGCGATGCGGTCGGCGGGCATCGAATGCCAGCCTCTGAGTTCGGTCATCGAGTCGTCGCCGGCGGCGTCCGCGCCCAGACCGGCGCAGCCCGCCCAGGCGCTGGCTTCGTTGAACTATACCGGAGGAACCACCGGCGCGCCGAAGGCGGTTATGCACCGGCACGTCAGCCTGTGCGCCGTATTGCAGAATATTGTGATGGCCCGTGGCGCCGCGGTCGGCGATATTCTGCTCAATGTCCGTCCGCTGTGGCCGATCGCCGCGGTGGCGGTGTTGGCCCACCTGTTGAGCGGCGGGCGGGTGGTGCTGGGCGGGCGCTTCGATGCCGCAACCTTTATTGCCCAACTGGCGGCGTATCGGGCCGCTTTCAGCTCTCTGGTGCCGACCCAACTGCTGCGGCTGCTGCGCGAAACGGGCGCGTCGCCGGCGCCGCTGACATACCTGAAAAGCATCGATATCGGCGCCGCCGCGCTGGCGGAGGAGGTGCGGGAGGGCGCCTGCGCGCTGTTCGGCGAGCGGATCGGCGTACTCTACGGTATGACCGAAGCGCCCTGGAGCTGTTATCTCTCCGCCTCGCAGATGGCGGCGGCGCGGCGCGACGGCGCAAGCATCGAGGGGTTGGTGGGGCGTCCGCTGTTTTCCGCCGCGGTACGTATCGATCGGGCCGGCGCTGATGGCGTCGGCGAGATTTTGATCGCCGGCCCGCAGCTGATGGCGGGCTATTGGCGGCGTGCGGAACTGAGCGCCGGCGTGCTTGATAACGGTTGGTTGCGCAGCGGCGATCTGGGACGGATACGCCCCGACGGGCAGCTGCTGGTTCTGGGTCGCCGCAAGGAGATCATCCGCAGCGGCGGCAAGTCGGTACAGCCCGGCGAGGTGGCGCAAAGTTTATTGCGTTATCCCGGAGTGCTGGATGCGCACGTATTCGGTCTGCCGGACATCGAGTGGGGGGAACAGGTGTGCGCCGCCGTGGTAACGGACGGCCGGCCGGCGTTGACGGCGCGGCGCCTGATGGAACATTGTCGCGCGCGGCTCTCGCGTCATAAGGTGCCGCGCCAGATTTTCTTTGTCGAACAATTGCCGCGCTCCCACTACGGCAAGGTGCAGAAGAGCCTCCTGCTGGCGGCTCTCGGCCTGGCGCCGCAAAGCTAGCGGCCGCCGAGCTGCCCCGCGATGCCTTCGCAGGCCCGCCGCAGATGTCCGGCCAGGGGCGACGTCGGGCTGATCTCCTCTTCCATGTCCAGGCCGGCCACCACCACCGCCCCCACGGCGATGCCGGATTCGGCCCGGATGGGAAAAGCCGCCGCCGACAGTCCGGGCTTAAACTCGCTGCGGCCGAAGGAGAAATGCTGCTGGCGGCGGATCTGTTCCAGAAGCGGCTGCGCCTCGGCGTAACGTTCTGCGCCGAGAATATCCGCCGCCGCCGCCGCGTCGTAGGTAGCCAGCACCGCCCGTCCGCTGGGGCTGCCGTCGATGGGGAATTGGTCGGCCAGATCGACGATGGCGTTGAGCGGGGTGGTCGGGGTCCACATGCGCTCGATCAACACCACCTGGTCCGCTACGGGAACCGATAAGGAGACGATAGCCTGGCGATCGCCTATCGTGCGTTGCAGCTCAATGATGTAAGGCAGCGCGATCTTCCTTAGATTCAATCGATTAAGATAGGCCGACGAATAGATCAGACTCTCGGGGCCGATGCGGTAGCTGCCGCTCTGCGACTCGACCAGATTCCAGTGCCTCAGGGTTTTAAGCAAGCGGTGAATGGTGGTGCGATCGAGCCCGGTAAGCCGCGCCAATTCCAACGCGCTGGCGCCGTATCTGAGCCCGGAGAGGGTCCGAAGCAGCGCGATCGCGCGATCGATAACCTGCACGCGTCCGTCGCCGGCGCTTTCCTTACTGTTGTTGTTTGTGGAGCCTGCGGGTGAAGTATCCATTACGGTAGAGGTTTCCATCATTACTGTCGTCGGCTGCTAAGATTAGCCGTTATCACCGGCGGGGGAAAGCGCTACCGCGCCTCGACATCCGGCGCGCAGACGGCCGGCTCCCGCCGATATCGGCGGACGACCGCCAGACGGCAGCGCTAATTCGACTCTTTCATTATCCATATTTCAGCAATTGAAATTAAATAAAAACATTTGCTTTAAGAAGGTAATAAGCATATTTATGTAAATAACTTTTAGATATAAATCTCTGGCTTTAATAGGTAATCGGTTATGAATAATGTAGAAGTCAGCGAGTCTATTTTTATTCAACAGGATAATAGCCGTTGGGGTTTGGATAGTATCGTAGCGGAACTCAGTCAGGCCAGAAATGAATGGCGTGATAATCATTCGGTGGGGCACTATCAGGATAAGCGTCTGTTGCCTTCCAAAGAAAATATTTCCGTAGTGGTTAATAATCTTTTAAAAATATTATATCCCATGCGTTTGGGCGTCAGCTCGATAAGAAAAGAGAGCGAAGATTATTATGTCGGGTATTTATTGAGTGAGACGCTAGACCGTTTAACGGAAGAGGCGCAGCTCGAATTACGCCACGGCGTCAATCTGGCGCGCCGGTCGGGCGTATCGCCGCAGCATGAGGAGAGCGACGAAGCCAGGGCGATTCATCTTATCCGACAGTTCTCGTCGCAGCTGCCGTCCATTCGCCGCCAACTGGATATCGATATTCTGGCCGCCTGGCAGGGCGACCCCTCGGCGAAAAGCGTCGACGAAGTGCTGCTCTGCTATCCCGGGGTCTACGCGGTGATTCATTACCGCATCGCCCATCAGCTCTACCTTCTCGGCCTGCCGCTGCTGGCAAGAATTGTGAGTGAAAAAGCCCACGGCGAGAGCGGAATCGATATCCATCCCGGCGCGCAGATTGACGTCGGCATTTTTATCGACCACGGCACCGGCGTGGTGATCGGCGAAACCGCGATTATCGGTAAACGGGTGCGCATTTATCAGGCGGTGACGCTGGGAGCGAAGCGCTTCCTGGTTGATGAGAGCGGCGTGTTGCAAAAGAGCTATCCCCGCCATCCCATTATTGAGGATGATGTGGTTATCTACGCCGGCGCCACCCTGCTGGGACGTATTACCGTCGGCGCGGGATCGTCGATAGGCGGCAATGTCTGGCTGACCAGCGACGTGCCGCCCGGCAGTAATATTCGCCAGGCCACGTTATTGCAAACCCGCTATCAGGATGGCGATGGGATTTAATTCCCTATTTTTTATGATTCAAGGCGCGGGCGCGTTGGTTTTTCTGTAACTCGAATTATTTTTAATATATTTCAATACGTCTTTTTAACGAAGATGGAAATAACAGCGACGGCCCGGCTAATAATAATGAAATAACGGAAGTAATCGAGATGAATATTCTTGATCTGGTGGGAAATACCCCGTTGCTTGCGCTTAATTATTTATCCGCAGCCACCTCAGACGTGGCTATTTTGGGCAAGGCGGAATTTATGAACCCCAGCGGTTCGGTAAAAGATCGGGCGGCGAAAGCGATGGTGTTGGATGGCATCGCCCGCGGCAAACTGACCAGAGAAAAAACCCTGGTCGACGCCACCAGCGGGAATACCGGCATTGCCTACGCCATGCTGGGCGCGGCGCTGAATTATAAGGTCAAACTCTTTATGCCGCAGAATACCAGCGCCGAGCGAAAACGGATTATCCGCAGCTATGGCGCCGAAATCGTGGAGACCGACGCGCTGGAGGGATCCGACGGCGCCTACCTGGCCGCGAAGGCGCTGGCGGCGTCCGACGAGGACGCGTACTTCTATCCGGATCAATACAACAACGACCTGAATCCGCAGATCCATTACGCCACCACCGGCGAGGAGATCTGGCGCCAGAGCGACCGGCGCATAACCCACTTCGTTTCCAGCGTGGGCACCTCCGGCAGCTTTGTCGGCTGCGCCCGACGGCTCAAGCAGGAAAACGCCGCGATTAAAACCCTGATGGTGCAGCCCGCCTCGCCGTTTCACGGTATCGAGGGCACCAAACATATGGCGAGCAGCATCAAGCCGGGAATTTTGGATGAAAGCCTGCAGGACGGCGTGATTACCGTGACCACCGAAGAAGCCTACGCCGTGTCCCGACTGCTGGCCCGGCGCGAGGGCGTGTTCGTCGGCATCTCGTCCGGGGCGAATGTGGCGGCCGCGCAGCGGCTCGCCGCCACGCTGCCGGCGGGGTCGGTAATTGTCACATTGCTTTGCGATACTGGCTCGCGCTATGTATCCGACACCTTTTGGGACGAGAAATCATGATAAGGCTAACCAAGGATATCGAACAGGCAATACGCAAAGAGGGTGAAAGAACCTATCCCAACGAGTGCTGCGGCGTGCTGCTGGGCGCCGGCGACGCGCAGGGCGTGACCGCCGTGGCGCGGATTCTGCCGATAGATAACGCCCGCGAGGAGGAGGAGCAGTATCACCGTTTCGTCATCACCGCGGACGATTTTTTGCGGGCGGAGGGTATCGCCCGGCGGCATGCGCTGGATGTGGTCGGTTTTTACCATTCGCATCCGGATCATCCCGCGGTGCCGTCGGAGTACGACCGCACGCACGCCCTGCCGTTTTATTCCTACATCATCGTTGCGGTCTCCGAGCGTGTTGCGGGGGCGTTTACCAGTTGGCGGCTCTCCGCCGACAGCAAACAGTTCTCTCAGGAAGACGTCGACATTATTTGACCGTAATACCATCTATTTAAGGAGCGTACCTATGTCCGTTACTTTACTGATCCCCACCGCGCTGCGCGCTTTTACCGACGGCCAGTCGAAAATCCAGCTGGAAGGGAATACCGTCGGCCAGTTAATCGAGGCGCTGGCGCAGCGCTATCCCGATATCCGCCAGCATCTGTATGAGGAGGAGGGAGGATTGCGTTCGTTTATCAATCTGTACGTCAACGACAGCAATATCAAAAACACCGGCGGTCTGGATACGCCGGTGAGCGCGGGCAACGAGGTTATTTTGGTGCCGGCCATCGCCGGCGGAACACAGGACTGAACGGCATGCAACTCGCAAGCATTATCCCCGATGAGCGTCTGACGGCGTTATCCAATGCGGAAATCGCCCGTTACAGCCGCCATCTGTTATTGCCGGAAATCGGCGTTGAGGGGCAGCGGCGCATCAAAAGCGCCCGCGTGCTGTTGGTGGGAACGGGCGGCCTGGGCGCGCCGCTGGCGTTATACCTGGCCGCCGCCGGGGTCGGCACCATCGGTCTGGTGGACTTCGATTTTGTCGAAGTGTCGAATTTACAGCGCCAGATTATTCACGGTACTAAAGATATTGACCGCCCCAAAGTGGCGTCGGCCAAGGATCGGATCAAATCCATTAATCCGGATTGCCAGGTGGTGACCTACAACACGCAGCTAAACAGCAAAAACGCGCTGGATATCATCCGCGAATACGACGTGGTGGCGGACGGCACCGATAACTACCCCACGCGCTATTTGATCAACGATGCCTGCGTGCTATTGGGCAAGCCCAGCGTCTATGGCTCGATATTTCAGTTCGAAGGCCAGGCGAGCGTTTTTTACGCCGAACAGGGCCCGTGCTACCGCTGCCTGTATCCGGCGCCGCCGCCGCCCGGGCTGGTGCCTTCCTGCGCCGAGGGCGGCGTGATCGGCGTGCTGCCCGGCATTATCGGCACCATCCAGGCGGCGGAGGTCATCAAGCTGATCGTCGGCGGCGCGGATAGCCTGGTCGGACGTCTGTTGCTGTTCGACGCTTGGCAGATGTCCCAGCGCGAATTAAAGCTGGAAAAAGATCCCGGCTGCCCGATCTGCGGCCGCCATCCGCAGATTACGCAATTAATTGACTACGAAGAGTTCTGCGGGCTTAAACCCTCGTCGGACGCGATTCCGGTGGAGAGCATCAGCGCGCCGGAGTTGAAGGCGCGGCTGGACGCCGGCGAGCCGCTGCAGCTCATTGATATCCGCGAGCCCCATGAGCGCGCCATCGTCAAGTTCCCCGGCGCGAAGGTGGTGCCGTTAGGCCAGATCGCCCGCAGGATTGAGGAGTTCGATCCGGCTATCGATGCGGTGTTTCTCTGCAAAATAGGGCAGCGCAGTATTTTCGCCATTCGGGCGTTGCAGCAGGCGGGCTATACGGGACGGCTGCTTAACCTGAAAGATGGCGTCAACGCCTGGGCCCGGGAGGTGGATACCAGTCTGCCGCAATATTGAAAGCGCTTTATTCGTGTACCAATCAAAATGTGTTCTGGATAATTTAAGGAATGATCATGGCAGATAAAAAACCAGTAATTAATGCGCTCGGGCGTGACGCGGCCTATCAGTTGGCCAACGTAACCAAAACGGCGCCGCAGTTCGGCGCGATTACGCCGCGTTGGATCACCCGCTTTCTGGAATCCAAAGGGCTGGAAGCCGGGATATACCGGGTTAATAAAGTCGTCGAAGGGGATACCCCGCTGGATGTGCTGTGCAGTCAGGATCCCTCGCAGATTGATATCCCCCAGGGTTATATCGAGTATGAAACCCGGCCGCGCGAGTATCAGCTCGACTCCATCTCCACCATCGTAAACGTCGATACCCGGGTCGCCGATGTTTACAGCTCTCCCTTCGATCAGGCCAGCGAGCAGATCGCGCTGGCGATTGAGAGCCTGCGGGAGCGCCAGGAAAGCCAGCTGATCAATAATGACGATTACGGTCTGCTGAAGAACGTCGCGGATTCTCAACGCATTCAGACGCGCAAAGGGCGCCCGACGCCGGACGATCTCGATGAGCTGCTGAGCAAAGTGTGGAAGGAGCCGTCGTTCTTCCTGGCGCATCCGCGCGCCATCGCCGCCTTCCAACGCGAAGCGACGCGCCGCGGCGTACCGCCGGTAACGGCGACGATTAACGGCGGCGTGTTTATTCTGTGGCGCGGCATTCCGCTGATCCCGAGCGATAAACTGTTCGTCGACGGGTTAAAAAATCCCAAAGGCCAGAGCGGGAAAACCAATATTCTGCTGATTCGCTCCGGCGAAGCGAAGCGCGGGGTGCTGAGCCTGTATCAGTCCGGCCTGCCCAATGAGCAATCGCGGGGATTATCGGTGCGTTTTCGCGGCATTGATGACAATGGCGTCGCCTCTTATCTGCTTTCACTCTATTGCTCGGCCGCCATTCTGGCCGATGATGCCATCGCGGTATTAGAAGATGTTGAAGTGGGTGAGTATTATGACTACGAATAAAACGCAGCGCCCGTTCGAGCCGGCTTCTGCGCCGTTTGCGGGCCATCTGCCCGACGGTCCGTCGGCGCATGACTATGGTTTGCCGGACGAGCGCGATCTGCATGCGCTGCTATCCGGCCGTTTCCCCGACGCGGCGCCGAGCCAGGCGTCGCCCTACGCGCCCAGAGTCGTGCCGCTGGGCCAGCCGGACCAGGCCGCGCCGCCGGTCAACGGCTATCTCCCGCCCCGGCCGCAGGCGGCGGATTTCTCGCCGCTGTCGCGGGTCGGGTCGGTTCCCGTGGAGCGGATCCGCGCCGACTTTCCCATTCTCTCCGAGCGGGTGGACGGGCATCCGCTGGTCTGGCTGGACAATGCCGCCACCACCCACCGGCCGCAGCAGGTTATCGAACGTATCAGCTACTACTACGAGCATGAGAACTCGAATATCCATCGCGCGGCGCATACGCTGGCCGCGCGCTCGACCGACGCCTACGAGGCCGCGCGCGATAAGGTGGCGCGTTTTATCGGCGCGCCCGGCCCGGACAATATTGTGTTTGTGCGCGGAGCCACCGAGGGGCTGAATCTTATCGCGCACAGCTACGTAAAACCGCTACTGCAGCCTGGCGACGAGATAATCCTTACCCTGCTGGAGCACCACGCGAATATCGTGCCGTGGCAGCTGATTGCCCAGGAGACCGGAGCGGTTATCCGCGTAGCGCCGGTGGATGATCAGGGGCAGTTGATCCTCGCCGAATACGCCAGGCTGTTTAACCGCAAAACCCGTTTCGTTTCGGCGACGCACGTTTCCAACGCGCTGGGGACCATTACGCCGGTGCAGGAGCTGGTGAGCATCGCGCACGGTTTCGGCGTGCCGATCGCCATCGACGGCGCCCAGTCCATTTCGCATATTCCGCTCAACGTGAGCGCGCTGGATGCGGACTTCTTCGTCTTTTCCGGCCACAAAGTGTTCGCGCCGACCGGCATCGGCGTGGTGTACGGCAAACAGGAGGCGCTGGAGCGGGCGCGGCCCTATCAGGGCGGCGGCAATATGATTGCGGACGTCACCTTCGAGCTGACGCAATACCAGAAGGCGCCGCACAAGTTTGAAGCGGGCACCGGCAACATCGCCGACGCGGTCGGGCTGGGGGCGGCGCTGGATTATGTGACGGCGTTAGGGATTGAGAATATCGCCCAATATGAGCACGCGCTGCTGGAGTACGGGATTGAGAAACTGGCGCAAATTCCCGGTCTACGCCTGATCGGCACCGCGCCGCACAAGACCAGCGTGCTCTCTTTCGTGCTGGAGGGGCACGCCAATGAGGCTGTCGGCCGTTATCTCAGCCAGTCGGGGATCGCGGTGCGCGCCGGGCACCACTGCGCGCAGCCCATTTTGCGCCATCTCGGCTATGAAGGTACGGTGCGGCCCTCCATCGCGTTTTACAACACCCCGCAGGAGATCGATTTCCTGGCGGAGAAAATCGCGCGCCTGGCCGACGCGCCGGCTTCCGCCCTGCGCTGAGTAATAAACGTTATCCGTCTCGCGCATAATCAAAGCATAAAATTTTACTTCGTTTTTTTTGGCTATGCGCTTAACTGAGAGGAAATAAATCACATCGGCGAGCGAAATAGGGAGAAGAAAAAGATGGCGACTCACTGGCTTGCAAGAATATCGGGCTCATTACGCCGTCGGATAAATAAATTAGCGGCGATGCCGCTTAACGTATCGGTAACGGACGACTCCGGAATATCGGTGGTCATTCTCTCTATGGGATATATCTATGGTATCGAAACCGGCCATGTCTATCTGGTATCAACGCGGACGAAATAACCATTATCGTCGCTTGATTCGCCAGAGTTACTGGAATGAACTGTGCCCGTGTAATGCGTAAGCGGGCAATGTCACGCTAAGATAATTGATCTCATCTACTTGCGAAAATAACCAAACGGTCAGCCACGTTATGAATCGTTGTTGCAATCAATTACCGTCTTCACCATTTTTCACTGCTGATAAACATTAAATATTCTCGCGCAATACTCGCCTGCAAATCCTGTCGGTATTAATTAAGGATAATGAGCAAAGAGATATTGCGCCAATAAGGAAATATATGAAAAGCATCAATACAAAACTATTCGGCAAGGGATGCGCGGCGGCGCTGCTGGCATTCGCGTTGACGGCGCAGGCGGCCGATGTGGTGAAAATAGGCTCCACGGTCGGCGCGACATCCGATGCCGTGCTGGCGGTCGTCGATGAGGCGAAGGCGCAGGGCATCGATGTGCGGCTGGTGGAATTTACCGACTGGACGCTGCCGAACGAAGCGCTGAATAACGGCGATATCGATCTGAATTTTTTCCAGCATGAGCCGTTCCTGCAAAACGCCATCAAAGAGCGGGGTTACAAGCTGCGGAATATCGGCTTCGGGCTGCTGCAGAATATCGGTATCTATTCGAACAAGATAACCAGCCTGAACGATGTGCCGGAGCGGGCGAAAGTCGGCGTGCCCAGCGACCCGGTGAATCAGGGGCGGGGACTGCTGCTGTTGCAGAAAGCCGGGCTGATTAAGCTGCGCAACGGCAACGCTACCGACGCGACGCTGAACGATATCAGCGAGAATCCGAAAAAGCTGCAATTTTTCGAGATCGAAGGACCGCAGTTGATTCGCTCGTTGCAGGATCTGGATCTCTCCGTGGTTTGGCCCTCCTATTTCTTTAATGCCGGCACGCCGCAGAAAGCGAGCGAGGGGCTGCTGTACTCCGGGGTAAGCGATAGCTACTACGCGATGAGCTTCACGGCGCGCAGCGATCGCGCCGCCGATCCGCTGTTGAAAAAATTCGTGGCGATCTATCAAAACTCTCCCGCCGTGCGCGAGACGATAGCCAAACGTTTCAATCACGATCCCAATCTGTATGCGTTTCCCTGGCTGAAGGAAGGACAGCAGCGATGAGGCAGACGGCATCGGCGCTGAAAGCGCTGCCGGCCTTCCTGCGGGCCGCGGACGAACAGCCCGCCGACGCGGCGTTATTCGCGGCGCAGAGACGCGGCCGCGGCGCCGGTTCGGTGACGTTCGAGAATATCTCCAGGGTTTACCGCTCGGCGCATGCCTCGGTTCACGCGTTGCAGGAGATCAGCCTGACGATTCCGTCAGGCGCTATTTTCGGCATCATCGGGCGCAGCGGGGCGGGTAAATCCACCCTGTTGCGCACCATCAATCGGCTGGAGCGGCCCACCGGCGGCAGAGTGCTGGTGGACGGCGTGGATATCGGCGGTCTGGGCGAGTCCGAGCTGGTCGATTTGCGCCGGCGCATCGGCATGATCTTTCAGCACTTCAATCTACTGTCGGCCAAAACGGTGTGGGAGAATATCGCGCTGCCGCTGAAGGTGTCGGGCGCGCCGAAGGAGAAAGTCGAGCGGCGCGTCGCCGAGCTTTTGGCGCTGGTGGGGCTACAGGACAAGCGCGACAGCTACCCAAGCCGGCTCTCCGGCGGGCAGAAACAGCGCGTGGGCATCGCCAGGGCGCTGGCCACCTCGCCGCAGATTTTACTGTGCGACGAGGCCACCTCGGCGCTGGATCCGGAAACGACGCAATCCATCCTGCAGCTGCTGCGCGATATCAATCGGCGTCTGGGCATCACCATTATCCTGATCACCCACGAAATGCGCGTTATCCGCGCCATCGCCGATCGGGTGCTGGTTCTGGAACAGGGACGCATCGCGGAGACGGGGGAGGTTTGGCGAGTTTTCGGTTCGCCGCGGCATGAAGCGACGCGGGCGCTGCTGGCGCCGCTGCAGTACGGTTTGCCGGATGATTTGCAAAACCGCCTGCAACCCCGGCCATCGGCGAACGCCGCGGCCTGCGAACGGATTTTGCAGCTGTCATACACCGGCGAGGGCGGGCTGGAGCCGGACTGTTCGCGCATCGCCCAGGCGTTGCAGGCCCCGGTTCGCCTGATACACGGCGGCATGGACCGCATTCAGGGCCATGCGCACGGCCGGCTGCTGCTGGCGGTGCGCGCCGATGTGCGGCTGCCCGATTTAATTTCTCTTACGCACGGGCCGCAGGCCGTTGCGCATCAGATTGAGGTGATCGGCTATGTCCCTATCGCTGACTATTCCGTTTGACCGTTATACGCAGGCGTTGATCGATACGCTGACCATGGTCGGCGTATCCGGGCTTATCGCCTTTTTGGCCGGCGTTCCGCTGGCGGTGATGCTGATCGTCACCGCCCCGGGCGGTTTTCTGGCGTCTCCCCGCTTCAACCGCATTGTCGGCGGCGTTATCAATGGATTTCGCGCCACGCCGTTTATCGTGCTGCTGGTGGCGCTGATTCCGTTTACCCGCTGGGTGACGGGCACCACCATCGGCGTTTGGGCGGCCATCGTGCCGATGGCGATCGGCGCGACGCCATTTTTCGCGCGTATCGTCGAAGTCAATCTGCGCGAGGTCGATCCGGGACTGATCGAAGCCGCGCAGGCGATGGGCTGCAAGAAGTGGGATATTGTGTGGCATGTCTATTTGTCCGAAGCGCTGCCGGGCATCGTCGGCGGTTTTACCATCACGCTGGTGGCGCTGATTAGTTCGTCGGCGATGGCGGGCGCCGTGGGGGCGGGCGGTCTGGGAGATCTGGCGATCCGCTATGGCTATCAGCGGTTTGACACCCAGGTGATGGCCATCGTCATCGCCGTGCTGATCGCGATGGTTACCGTGGTGCAACTGACCGGCGACCGCTATGCGCGCCGGCTGAGAAACCGCTGATAGCGCGAACTGCGCCCGGCGAGCGTCAACGCCGGGCGTTCCCGCCGACCGCTCTGTCATCCCCGCTTCAGCGCTGCATTCCCCAGCGTCTGATGGTGACGCGCTCAATCGTGGCGAAAATCAGCGTCTCCACCAGCAGGCCGATAATGATGACCGACGCCAGACCGGCGAAAACCCGGTCGGTATACAGCTCGTTGCGGTTTTGGAAAATATACCAGCCCAAGCCCCCTTGACCGCTTGACGCGCCGAACACCAGCTCGGCGGCGATCAGGGTGCGCCAGGCAAAGGCCCAGCCGATCTTCAGCCCGGAAAGGATCGACGGCAGCGCGGCCGGTATCAGGATATGCCACACGTAGCGCAGCCCGCTCAACCCGTAGTTGCGCCCGGTCATGCGCAGCGTATCGGACACCCCCAGGAAGCCGGAATAGGTGTTGAGCGCCATCGGCCACAGCACGGAATGGATAAGCACGAAGATCAGGCTATTGGTTCCCAGCCCGAACCAGAGCAGCGCCAGCGGCAGCAGGGCGATGGCCGGCAGCGGATTCAGCATTGAGGTCAGGGTGGAGAGCAGATCGCGCCCCAGCCGGGTGGAGACGGCCAGCGCGCTGAGCGCCAGCGCCAGGGCGGTGCCGATAACATAGCCTTTAATCAGCGTGCCGATGGAGATGGCGATTTTGGCGGGCAGTTCGCCGTTGCGCATATCGTCGATAAAGGCGGCCGCCGCCTGGGTGAAGGAAGGCAGCAGCAAATCGTTGTTTTGCCAGCGCGCCGCCGCTTCCCATAGCAGCGCCAGCACCGCCAGCAGCACGGTTTTGCGTATCGCGCCGATGTTCCACAGGCGGTTGAGCAGCGGCAGCGGTTGGGCGACTCTGGCGTCGCTCAGCGGCGCCAGATCTCTTAGATACTCCGGTCGAACGGGGGGAAGTTGACTCATGATAAAACCTTTTTCCGTATGACAAAGCGAAGGGATCAACCGGTATGTTGACCCGCCAGGGAACGGTGCGGCACGGGAGCCGGGCCGGGTGCGGCCGGCTGCGTCTCCACCGGATGGCCCGTTGGAAACAGCAGGTCGTGAATACGCCGCGCCGCGGCCTGAAATTCGACGCCGCCTTCATCGTTATGGGCGAATTGATGGCTATTGAGCTCGGCGCGCACTCGCCCCGGGTGCGGCGAAAGCAGCAAAATCCGGTTGCCGACCACCAGCGCCTCCTCGATGGAGTGGGTAACGAACAGCAGGGTAAAGCGGACCTCTTCCCACAGTTCCAGCAGCTCTTGCTGCATTTTGCGCCGGGTCAGCGCATCCAGCGCGGCGAAGGGTTCATCCATCAGCAGGACCTTGGGCTTCATCGCCAGCGCGCGGGCGATGGCCACCCGCTGCTTCATTCCGCCGGACAGCGTGTGCGGCCAGGCGTGGGCGAAATCCGCCAAACCGACCTTTTCCAGATAGTACATCGCCTGATCCCGCGCTTCGCCGGCGGAGAGCCTGCCGGTGACCCGCAGCGGGAATTGGGTATTTTCCAGCACGGTTTTCCACGGCGGGAGCTGGTCGAACTCCTGAAACACCATCATCCGTTCCGGGCCGGGTTTGGCGATCGCTTTCCCTTCCAGCAGAATACGTCCGCCGACCGGCGGCAGAAAACCGCCCACGGCCTTCAGCAGGCTGGATTTGCCGCAGCCGGAGGGGCCGAGCAGAATAAAGCGTTCGGCGGGAAAAATATCAAAACTCACGTCGTCGGTGGCGCGCACCCGGCGTTCGCGAGTGGCGTATTCCAGGCTGACCCCCTGCACCTGCAGCAAGGGCAAGGGCGGCTGGACGTCGGCGGAGTGTAATGGCTGAAAAGACATGATTTTCCCCTCTCGTTGTAATCGAAAAGCCGCGTTCAGGCGACGGCGCAGCCGGCAGCGATTGCCGGCCTGGCGTTGCCGCGGCGTCATGCATCAGCTTCCCGATGCGACGTGCGGATCGTCAAAGAAGTAGTCCTTAACCGATTCGGGCTTGTGTTTAATCGCTCCCACGCGGTGCAGGAATTGCCCCAGCTGCAGGGTGTTTTGCGGGGTGATGCTGAATTTCGACTCGGGGCTTTTGAGAATCTCCAGCAGCAGCTTGCGGTCGATTTTGGACTTAGTGATGCGGATAAACGCATCGGCCGCCGCTTCGGGATCATTGGCGCTAATGTCCGCCGCTTCGGCCAGCGCATTGACGAACACGCGGTAGGTGCGGGGATTCTCCTTGCGGAACTTCTCCGTGGTGTAGAGCACCACCGGCGAAGTGGGGCCGCCCTGAACGTCATAAGAGTTCAACACGATATGGGCGTTAGGATTGCCCGCCAGCTCCTGTTCCTGGAAGGGCGCATTGCCGAAGTGGGCGGTGATTTCCGTGCCCGCGCTGATAATGGCCGCCGTGGCGTCGGGGTGAGGCACCGCCACCTGGAGCTTATCGAGCCGGTTGTACTCCTTGTCTCCCCACAGCTTGGCCGAAGCCTGCTGCAGATAGCGGGACTGGACGGACACCCCGACCGCCGGCACGGCGATGCGATCTTTATCGGTGAAGTCGGCGATGGTTTTTACATTGGGATTGGTGCTGATCAAATAGTAAGGGAAGCTGCCGGTGGCGAGCACGGCGCGCACGTTCTGCCGGTCTTTGGTGCGATCCCAGAGCGTGAACAGCGGGCCGATGCCCGCGCCGGCGATATCCACCGATCCGGAGAGCAGCGCATCGTTAGCCGCCGCGCCGCCGGCGAGCTGGATATACTCCACTTTGAGATCCAATCCCTCGGCTTTTGCGTGTTTTTCAATCAGCTGCTTATCCTGCGCCACGTTAAGCAGCAGATAGACGATACCGAACTGCTGCGCGATACGCAGTTTCTCTTGCGCATAGGCCTGCATCGGCAGCGCCAGCGCCGATGCCAGCAGGCCTGCCGCCGAGGTTAGCGCAATCAGCCTGCGGGAAAGAAAACGGGTCGGGTTTAGCGCATTCTTACTTGTTTTTTGCATACATAGAGTCCATTAAAATGTGTGAAATTCAATATGGCCAATCGGTAACGTTCGATTTAAAACCAGACGGAGTAACGCCGCGTAAAATATCCCGCATCGAATTGCTATCGTTTAATGAAAATAAAACGGATAAATATTTCGATAAATAACCTAAGTTTCCCCATTTAGATTTAGTGATTTGATTAATTAAATATTATTGATTACATTAATTTAATATATTCCGCATCGGCGGAATGTAAGCCGCAGCATAAGCGCATCGTTTTTTTTGATAAAGCGCATTTTGTAATAAGCTATGTATAATTGTTATTTCATTGCGCGCAGCGGATTGCCGCCGGGCGTCGCTGATGATGCGATTCGCCGGCAGATGGCGCGGCGCGGGCGATCTGCTTTTTATCTTTTGCGAATTTTGGTTTTGCTTATCCATAATTGATTGTTTGGCTCAGTAGCCATGATAATTATAGTGGTATTGCCAATGTCTTTTATCTCTCCATTCTTGTAAGTTTGGCGAATTTTATTTATCGCCGGAGAATTATTATTAATGTTGTTCGCGCCGATAATTGGGCGAGGATGATCGCCGCCGGCGGTGGCCGTTTGACATTTTATATTAAAAACCATCGCCTGATTTAACGCGGCGGCAATATTGAATTAAAAATAAATGGTTAACAAAAAATGGTTAGCGAAGAAAGAATATTGCGGGTAAAAATCGCGCGCGGCGAGCCGGGGATTAAGTATGCCGTTTATTCGGTCCCCCGGCGGGATAATCAAACGGTGCTCGATGTGGTTACGGAAATCCAGCAGCGGCAGGATCCCACGCTCTCTTACCGTTTTTCATGCCGGGTCGGCGTGTGCGGCTCTTGCGCGCTGATGGTCAACGGCAGACCGCGCTGGGCCTGCCGCACGCACGTCGGACGCGTGGCCGATGATAAAGGCGAGCTGGTGCTTGAGCCGTTGCGCAATCTGCCGCCCGTCAAGGATCTGGTGGTGGATATGCGCGAGTTTTTTATCAAATGGCGGCAGGCGGGCGGCGAATTCAGCGCCGGTCGCGGCAGGCAGCGGGAGCCGGCGCGCATCGATCCGCTGGACGCCCGCCGCCGCCTCGCCAGCGAGGCGATCGAGTGCATCAACTGCGGCATTTGCTATGCCGCCTGCGACGCGGTGGCCTGGGACGAGCGGCGCGCTGTCGCGTTTCGTGCTGGATACGATGATGGAAAACTGGCGCGCCGCCGGAGAAGACCGCCGGCCGATGTGCGCCGACACCGGGCTGCCGCGCTATTACATTAAGTGGGGTAATAATGCCGCCGTCGACGCCGGTTTCGTCGGCGTGGAGCGCGCGCTGCGCCGCGCCACCGCGCGCGCGACCCGGGATATTCCCCTGCGCCCCAATCGCGTGCATCCGCTGTGGCGTACCGAGTTCAACAACAACGTCGGCATCAATGCGCCGGAAATCGACTGGTCGTTTGAGCCGGGTGCCGATTGGCTGGATATTACCACCGTGCACAAGGGCGGGCTGTTCGGCACTGATTACCGCATGCTGTTTCCCGGTGACGGCCTTGACGGCATTAAACGCTTCGCGCTGGATACGCTGATTGCGTTCGGCAAGCGCGGACTGGCCTGTCAGCCGGCTATCGTCGGCATCGGCATCGGCGGTTCGAAGGATACCTGCATGCAGCTCGGCAAGCAGGCCGCCTGCCTGCGGGTGGTGGGCGATCGCCATCCCGACGCGCGCATCGCGGCGCTGGAGCTGGAAATTATGGCGCTGGGCAATGCGCTCGGCATCGGCGCCATGGGGCTGGAAGGGCGTTCGATGGTGGCGGATTGCCATATCGAAGTGGGCTACACCCATACCGGCGGCATGCCGGTCAGCCTGCACACCTTTTGCCTCGCTTCCCGCCGCGCCACGGCGCGCATCCATGCCGACGGTTCGGTCAGCTATCGTACCGACCCTGTTTGGTTCACCCCTTATCTGCGCCGGGAGAGTGTGGAATGGCCGGAAAATTTGACGAATTGAAAGTGGTTGAGCTGACGCTGCCGGTATCCGCCCGGAACCTGGCTAGGCTGGAAATCGGTACGGTGGTGTATCTTAGCGGCAATATTTACACCGCCCGCGAAGGCGTCTATCGCATGGTGTTGGACGAAGGGCGGCCGTTGCCGGTAGATTTACGCGCGCTCAGCCTGGTGAATTTCCACTGCTCGCCGGCCGCAGCGCCGGACGGCGTCGGCGGTTACCAGGTGGGCGCCGTTACCGCGACCGCCAGTTTCCGCTTTGCCCGCTGGATGGCAAGCTGGCTGTCGCTGACCGGCAGCAATATCGTGCTCGGCAAGGGCGGCATGCCGGCGGAGCAGTACCGGCAGGCGCTGGTTCCTGCGGGGGCGATCTACCTGACCACGGTGGGCTACGGCACCGGCGCGCTGCTGGGAAGGGGCATCCGGCGCGTTATCGATGTTCACTGGCTGGAGGATCTGGGCATCGCTCAGGCGATGTGGCTATTTGAAACGGCGCGCTTCGGCCCGTTTATCGTCGAAAGCGATCTGCATGGCAACTCCCTGTTTGAACAGCATAATCGAATCATCAATGCCGGCATTGACGCATTATATCAGGGGCTGAAGCCGCCGACGCTGCATCGTTACGGCGAAACCGACGATCGCCGGCGGGAGTTGATGTGAAAAGCGGCGAAGCGCCGTAACCCGCCGGTCATCTTCGGGATAGCGTTCAGCGTCCCCGGTCGGCGCCGTCTTTACGCAAGCAGGCCATACACATCGCCATCCTGACGACCATATCGCCGGGCGGACGGCCATGCGGGAAAAACCGAGCAGATTATTGGGGCGCGACAGAGAAAAAGGGTTTTCTATGCTGGAAGCCGTTATATTAGCTCAGCCTGAGAAACGTTCGATAGTTTCTTAATCGATAGGTATTTTCTTTATTTATTTTTTAAGATATGTTGATGCCTGTGGAATTCATTTACTAAAAGGTTAGTTTGTTAATAATTATATTTTCGGTATGCCGATTTTATTTTTTTAAGAGTGTTCTTATTTGAGTTTTTCATTAATTGTAGATATTAGTTTGGCATGGGATAATGAATTTATTAGGACGATGTTTTTTTATGGAACGATTGAGAATGCCACCGCTATATGCATTAAAAGCTTTTGAAGCCGCCTCCCGGCACTTATCATTTACGCAGGCGGCGAATGAGTTGTCGATTACGCAAAGCGCTATTAGTAAGCATATTCATACGCTTGAAAGCTTTTTTGGCCGCAGATTATTTAAACGTATGGGGCCTAAAGTTATATTAACCCATGAGGGGGAATGTTTTGCCAAAGAAATTCAACCGATTTTTACATCGCTATGCGTTGCATGCAAAAATTTTTCCAGCGAAAGCGATAAGTTGCATATCAAAGCGCCGATAACCTTTTCGTTGCGCTGGCTTATTGCGATACTAAATAAATTTCACAGCGAAAAAAAACATCCCCGTGTAAAAATAGATAATAACAGTATTAATTCTAATGTTGTTGATTTTAATATAGATAGTTATGACGGCGCCATTCAGTTCGGCAAAGGGGATTTTCCTGGGGTCTCGGGAGCCACCCGGTTGCTTGACGAGTGGCTTATCCCGGTTTGCTCACCTGATTTTTTATCGAAAAAGGATATAAAAAATACCGGCGTCGATCTGTTATATTCTATCTTCCAAGAAAATAACTGGTTTAATTGGTGTGAAAAGGCTCATAGAGAAGAAAGAGTAAAAATTGTTAATAGATATGAATTCTATACAATAGAATCTGCCATTAGCGCTGCTGTTCAGGGGTTTGGGATCGCTACCGTCGATATCAATATGGTGAGAAGGGAAATCGAAAATGGCACTCTGGTTTTTCCCTTCAATGTCGTCGTCAGAACAGGGTATGCTTATTATTTTGTTTGGCCTGAAAAAAGCGCAAATAATAGAAGCATCTCTTTACTGAATGATTACATAAAAAAATCACTTATTGAGTGGCAAGCTGAGGGGGTGAAATATATCGGATGAATAATCCCACTCTCCTTTAATGGTCCTGTTTTAGGAGGGTTAGATAAAATAAATCACCTGATTATCTTGCGCGACCTCTATGCTTTCCGGCAGCTTATTCAGCATTAACCATTCATCAAGCGTGTGATCGATATGGGTTAGCAACATTCTTTGCGGATGCAGGGAGCGGTATAATTCGATTACCTCGTTTATATGGTTATGATTTTTCCCTGCGCCGGGCGGATAGGTGCAATCGATAATCAGGCAGTTGATCTTTTGACCGCATAAATAATGACAGGTATTTTCCGGCAGCCCCTTGGTGTCGGTAAGGTAGGCCACCCTGATGTCCCGCCAGGCGATAAGATAACCGTAAGTGAGTCGGGAATGGTTAAGCTCAACGGGCGTCACCTCCATCCGCCCCATCCGGTACGCTTTGAACGGCTGTTCCAGAAAGCGGAAATCCAGTATGCCCGGATGTTTGTACAAATCGTCGCAGCCCATCGGGTCGGGCGGCGAAAATACCTGGATGGCTTCCCCTTTTCCCCAGCGTAAGGGGAAGAGTCCGTGGACATGGTCCATGTGGTAGTGCGTGAGCAGAATTCGCCGTAGCTCGTCAGGCTGAAAGCGTTGCGATAGATCGCTCAGCCCGGCATCGAGCAAGGTGAGTTCGCCTTCGCATGCGATCAAGGCGCTGCAGGGGCCGCGGCGATATTTTTTCGCTGTGCGCGCCCGCCGGCAGGCGGGGCATTGACAGCCAAAGAGGGGCGCGGCGTGAACGCCCCCGGTACCGGTAAATGTTAATGAGAACGTCGGCGAGTTACTCATAGGATGCTCCTCCTGCCGGGCTGGCGTTCGCGGCCCGATTATTTATCAATCGCCAGAAGGCGGCGGCGGTCTGCTCCAATGCGTCGGTATTGGGCAGGCGCGGGCAGTCTGCCGGCACCGCCGACTGGTAGTTTTCCGTGCGCCGCAGGCGCTCCTCAATCTGCTGGTCATTCTCTCGTCCGCGCTTTCTTAGTCGCTGTTTCAATATGTTTTGCGGAACGGTCAGGCAGATCGGAAACAGGCGCGCGCCATAGCGTTTGCTTGCTTCCGGCAAATAGGCGCGCGATCCGTTAACGACCACATCAATGTTTTTTGCCAGCCAGACGTCGACTTCAATACCGACGCCATAATGCAGTTGATGGGCTTGCCAGGCGAGGCAAAATAACCCGTGACGGCGACGAAACCAGAACTCCCGTTCGCTTAAGGCGATATGATTTTCATCGCCCGACGAGGCCGGGCGGGTGATATAGCGATGGGCGATTAACGCGTTTCCCGTATCCGATGTGCGCAGGGCGTCCAGCAGGCTGTCTTTGCCGCAACCGGAAGCGCCGATCAGATAAATCAGTCTGGCCATTAAAATACCCTCCGTCCCTGACGCCAGACGCTCTGAATATGCGGTTCGCCATTGAATTTTTTCACGAGAACCAGATCCGCGCGTTTCCCTTCGGCAATTGAACCGCGATCGTAAAGCCCCAGCGCTTCGGCCGGCGTTAATGAAGCCATGGCGGCCGCCTGCGGCAAGGTATAGGGCAGGGATTCATCACATGCCAGCGCGAAGACCGCATCCAGCAGGCTGCCTGGGTAATAGTCGGATGAGAGAATGGTAAGTACCCCCGCATGGGCCAATTGATGCGCGGATACGTTCCCGGAGTGCGATTTTCCGCGGATCACATTGGGGGCGCCCATCATTACCTGCATGCCTTTTTTATACGCCGCCTGCGCGGCTTCCAGGGTGGTGGGAAATTCAGCGATGGCAACGCCTTGCCGGGATGAGGCTTCGATATGTTCGGCCGTAGCGTCGTCGTGGCTGGATAATGTCAGCGCTTTCTGACGGCATTGCAAAGCAATGGCTTCGCGGTTGGGCTGCGACCAGCGCTTGGCGAACGCTATTTGTTGCCGGGTAAACTCATCCATCTGGCTGTCGCTGAGATGATATTTTCCCTGGTAGTAGGTGCGGTACTTTTCCGGCGAGACAAACTGTCGCTGCCCTGGCGAGTGATCCATTAATGAAACCAACAATAACTGCGGCGTATTTTTCAACTGATTGAAGAGCGGCAGCGTCGTTTCATGGGGTAACTCGCAGCGCAGATGAAGATAGTGTTCGGCCCTGTTCAGCGCGTGCTCTTGACTGTAACGGATCGCGCCGATCATCTTTTCTACATTCTCCATGCGATCGCCGCCCGCCCGCACATCGCCGATCGCCACCGCATCCAATACGGTGGTGATGCCGCTGCCGATGATGCCGGCATCGTGATTTTTCATCGCCGAAGCGGCGGGCCACCGTACGCCGGGACGCGGGGTAAAGTACCTCTCCAGATTATCGGTATGCAGTTCGACCAGTCCCGGCAGTAACCATCCTCCCTCGCCATCCAGCGCGTGCGGCAATCGACTAACGGAATCTGAGTAATGGCGAATGATCCCATGATCTATTTCGATCGAACCGAACAGCGTTTCACGTTGCGTAACGATATTTACATTATTGATAATCATGGTCTTTCCTCTTGTCTGACGCGGTGGCGGGCATAATAAAAAGATCGTCCGCCACCTGTTCGCGGATCGCTTTGTCATGGAAGATGCCAATAATGGCGCAGCCCCGCTGTTTCGCTTCCTCAATAAGCCCGACGACGGAACGGCGATTCTTGTCGTCGAGCGATGCGGTGGGTTCGTCCAGCAACAGGATGGGATAGTCGGCGATAAAGCCGCGCGCGATGTTGATGCGTTGCTGCTCGCCGCCGGAAAATGTCGATGGCGCAAGGGACCATAGGCGCGGTGAAATGCCCAATCGCGACAGCAACGCTTTGGCCTTTTCCGCGCACTCTTTTTTTTCTACGCCTTGTTCCAGCAACGGCTGCATCACGATATCCAGCGTACTTATGCGCGGAATGACGCGCAGGAACTGGCTTACCCACCCCAGCGTTTCGCGGCGGATGGCGAAAATAACGCGCGCGTCGGCCGTGACGATGTCTACCGGCCGCTGTCGGTGAGCGATCCAGATATGTCCCGCATCGGCTTGATAATTGGCGTAAAGCGAGCGCAGTAGCGTGGATTTCCCACAGCCTGAATGACCGTGCAGCGCCATGCAGCGGCCTTTTGCGACCTGCAGATTGATGTCGGATAGCACCGGCAGGCGGACGCCGTACTGGTTATGCAACACAAAGGTTTTGGACAGATGTTGTACGGTAATCTGTATTTCGGATGTTGAATGACACATCGTGTTTCTCCCTGATTGTCTGTCGCCGGCAATGCGCGCTCGGCGATCGGCTACATCAATACGGATGACGTTAGCAGTTGGGTATAAGGATGGAGCGGGTCGTCAAGCACCCGGTCGGTTAGCCCGCTTTCCACGATACGGCCCCGTTGCATGACCATTAACCGGTGCGTCAGCAGCCTTGCTACCCCCAGGTCATGGGTGACGATGATGACCGCGAGCCCCATATCCATAACCAAGTTGCGCAGTAGATCCAATAAGCGCGCCTGCACCGACACGTCGAGTCCGCTCGTGGGCTCATCCATAAAGATCAGGCGCGGAGAAGTCACCAGATTGCAGGCGATTTGCAGACGTTGCTGCATGCCGCCGGAAAAGGCGATCGGCAAATCGTCCAGCCGTTCCGTTGGAATTTCGACGCTTTCGAGCCAGTTTTCCGCCTGTTGGCGGATACGGCCGTAATGGCGCTGGCCGATGGCCATCAGGCGTTCGCCGATATTGCCGCCGGCGGAAACCCGCGGGCGCAACCCGTCAAGCGCGTGCTGATGAACGACGCCCCAGTCGCGGCGCAACAGCTGGCGGCGGCGGTTTTCGCTAATGGCGTAGACATCCAGTTCGCTATTGTCCCGATCGGCGTAGATAACCTGTCCTCGTTGCGGCGGCAGCCGGCCGGAAAGCGCATTGAGCAGGGTGCTTTTCCCCGAGCCGGACTCGCCGACGATACCCAGCACTTCACCGGGATAAAGCTGAAAATCGACGTCGCTGAATCCTTTACCCGGCGCATACAGGTGGGTCAATTCATGAACCTGCAATAGCGGACGTTGTTGTATTGGAAAGGGTTTCATAGTCCATGTTCCTCCCGCCGTTGTTGGCAATAATCCGTATCTGAACAGACGAACATCCGGTTTCCCTGGTCATCAAGCACGACTTCATCCAGAAAGCTCTCCCTGGAACCGCATAATGCGCAGGGTTCTTCCCACTGCTGTACTGAAAAGGGGTAATCTTCGAAATCCAGGCTTTTTACCGGCGTAAAGGGCGGGAGCGCATAGATGCGTTTTTCTCTTCCGGCGCCGAATAGTTGCAGCGCGGGCATCATATTCATTTTCGGGTTGTCGAATTTGGGGATCGGGGAGGGATCCATGACGTAGCGGCCATTGACTAATACCGGATAGGCGTACGTCGTGGCGATATGTCCGTGGTGAGCGATGTCCTCGTATAGTTTTACGTACATGACGCCATACTCCTCCAGTGCGTGCATTTTGCGGGTTTCCGTCTCGCGCGGTTCGATAAAACGCAGCGGTTCGGGGATCGGCACCTGATAAACGATGATCTGACCCGCGCGCAACGGGGTTTCGGGGATTCTATGCCGGGTTTGAATCAGCGTGGCTTCGCTAACCCGCGTCGTGGTGTCGATATGGGCCACGCGTTGGAAAAAATGGCGGATGGAAACCGCGTTGGTGGTATCGTCGGAGCCTTGGTCGATCACCTTCAGCGTGTCTTCGCTGCCGATTAGGCTGGCGGTCAGTTGGATGCCGCCGGTCCCCCAGCCATAAGGCATCGGCATTTCGCGTCCGGCGAAAGGAACCTGAAAACCGGGGATGGCCACGGCTTTGAGTATTGCCCGGCGGATCATGCGTTTACTTTGTTCATCCAGATAACCCATGTTGTAGCCGGTTAATTCATCATCATTCATGACGCGTCTCCTCATCGTCGCGGAGCAACTGTCTAAGCAGATCCAACTCAGACTGAAAATCGACATAGTGGGGAAGTTTCAAGTGCGAGATAAAACCGGATGCGTCTACGCTGTCGGCGTGGGAAAGCACAAATTCTTCATCCTGCGCCGGACTGGCGATCGCCTCGCCGTATTCGTCCGCCCGCAATGCCCGATCGACCAATGCCATCGACATCGCTTTGCGCTCCGCCCTGCCAAAGACCAAACCATAGCCGCGGGTAAAACAGGGACGGCCGGCGTCGGCGGATTTGATATTGTTGACCATCTCGCACTCGGTGAGCAGAATTTCGCCGATCTCGATCGCGAACCCCAACTCTTCCGGGATACAGCTCAGACTCACATAGCCGGTACGGATTTCGCCGACGAAAGGATGATTACGGCCATAGCCGCGTTGGATGGAGTAACCCAGCGCCAGTAAAAATCCCTCATCGGTTCTGACCAACTGTTGCAGTCGGGCCGAGCGGCTACACGGATAACTGATGGGATTGCGCGTGATATCATCCGGTTCGCTGCCATCGTCGCGTTCGTCGGCGATCAGGCCTTCTCTGGTCATCATGGAGAAGATGCGCGGACAGGCCGCCGCCGGGAGCGGCTCCGCCGTATTGATTTGAGGCCGCGGCGGGGGATTGTTCTCCCGCAGCAGTGTGAAATCGAGCAGGCGGTGAGTGTAATCGTAGGTCGGGCCCAGAATCTGGCCGCCGGGAAGATCTTTATAAATGGCGGAAATGCGTCTCTCCAGCCGGATGCCGGCCATATCGAGCGGCGTGCAGGCCATAAAACGAGGCAGGGTGGTATGGTAGGCCCGGAGCAGGAATATCGCCTCCACCAGATCGCCGCCGGCCTGTTTAACGGCGAGCGCCGCTAATTGCGGGTCATAGATGCCCCCTTCGTTCATGACCCGCTGTACGCCCAGCTCCAACTGCCGTTCTATCTGCCGGCAGTCGAGTTCATTATCTGTTTCGCCGCCTCTGCGCAGGCGATATTGTAAATCGTGCGCGGCGGCGATCGCTTTTTCGCCGCCTTTCACTGCAACGTACATTATTTCTCCTCCACTTTGGTGGTGCGTGGAATGGCCAGTAATTGCCGGCCGCAGGTGAAAATGAAATCCAGCCCGAGGGGAAAAGGCACGGGGCGTCGGCGCAGATAGCGGCGGACGCTTTCCGGGAGCCGTGGGCCGATCTCGCGCCGGTGTTGAATGCCTGGGCCGCTCAGGCGTAGCGGCGATGCGCCGTCGAGCGACGGGACTTCGACGATCAACGTGGCGCCGCGATGCGGCGACTCGCCGCTGCCGCAGGCAAACCGATCCAACGGCGTGGCGGAAAACGCGCCCTCGTCCAGGACGGCGAACGTCGCCTGCTCCGGCCGTTCGGCGATCGGCGCGCCGGTATGGAAACGCAGGTTGTGGATAATGAGTTCGTCGCGCAATGGCGCGGAAAGATAAAGCGGGGTATCGTTATCCGCCAGAGTAAGCAACGCGGCGCAGGTAGCCGGGCATAACGGCCGCCAGTCCGGCGCGCCGGCGAGCGAAATCGTTAGGCCGGGTTCGCTCATTGCTTGCAGCAGCAACCGAAAGGCGCGCTGGGCGTCGGCGATCGGATCGGGAAATCCGTGCAGGATTTGCATTAGTCTTCCCCCCTCACCAGAGTGAAAAAGTCGACCTGACTGGCCGCGACTTCCCGCGCCCGCCGTTGGCGTTTTGCCGTTAGCCCGGCATGCAGAGGCGCGATCAGACGCTGTTGCAGCAACGCATGATGCGCGGGTTGCTGCAACAGCGCGTCCGCCAGCGCGCTCAGTTCGGCATGTGCGCGATCGCGCCCGATAACATAGCTGTAGCCATAGCTGTCGTTATCCGCATCGGCAAGTTGGATCACCGCGCGGGTGACGGTGACATCTCCCATGAAGAAACGGCGTCCTTCGCCTCCCATCCGTCCTTGAACCTGCAACAGGCCGACCTCGGGGCCGCGGATTAGGCGATATTCGGGAGAGAGGCCGAGAGATTGCCACTGCTTCATCAATTCTGTTGCCGGACTGTGGGCCAGCACGGACATCCAGTGCTGGCGAAGGGATGTATTAATCATTAGCCTGTCCTGTCAATGTTGATGATTTTCAGCGCTCCGCACTTCCGCCCGGGGAGATGCGGGGCGACTATCGGCATAAGTCCTATTCTGAGATCATCAGTGGTGGTCGCCTATGCGTCGGTTATGCTTGCAGGAACCGCATAAAATCGGTTTTGTTTTCGCCGGGCGTTCGTTTCGGGCGTCCGAGGTCGGCGCGGTGTCCGGCGCGGCATAACACTTCAATAAAGGCGTTCTGTCGTCTGGAGAGGGCATGGGCGAGGGCGCGCGATAGCTCCTGCGGTGCGGTTACGGTTTGCGCGTGGCTATAACCGCTGGCCTTGGCGATATCCGCCAGCCGCAGATGCGCGGCCATGGTCGGCTGACCGCCCACCGAGGCGTGCGCGCCGTTATTGATGACGATATGCAGGATATTGTTTACCCGGGCGGTATTGGTTAATCCGCCGAGGTGCATCAGCATCGCGCCATCGCCATCCAGGCAAACGACCCGCCGCTGAGGATTGGCTAACGCAATGCCCAACGCGATCTGAGAGGCGTGCCCCATGCCGCCTACGGTAAGAAAGTCTTTTTCGTGGCCGCACCGTCGCCGCTCACGCAGTTCGTACAACTCTCGCGATAGCATGCCGGTGGTGCCGACGATGGGGAGGGCGGGCGGCAGCATGTCAAGGCAGCAGGACAGGATCTCTTCTCGGGTCATCACGCCTTGTTCCGCTGCGGGATTGGCGACATAGCGTTCGGACTGCGTGGGTGCAAAGGAATTCTTCCGGCACACCAGCGCCACGACGCGCTGTTCCTGTTCGGCCCGTTTAAGCAGAGAAACCACCTTCTCCGGCCAGTCATCCTGCTTACCGTCAACGACCTGGTAAGGAATATCCAGCGTTTCCAGCAATGACAGCGTGACTTGGCCCTGCTTGACGTGCTGCGGTTCGTCATGCAACTGCTCTCCGCTGCTCGTCAGTTCGCCCCGCCAGCCGATAATCAGCAACGCGGGGATGGCGTACACGCGCGTATCGGACAGCGAACAGAAAGGGTTGATTAAATTTCCCAGCCCCGAGTTTTGCAGGTAAATAGCCGGGATGCGGCCGGTGGACAGATGGTGGCCAATGGCTATTCCCATAGCGGCGCCCTCATTGCAAGCCGTAATATGGGATATGTGCTCACCGGCGGCGGAAATCGCCCGACATAACTCCTTCAATAGTGAATCTGGAACGCCGGTATAAAATTCCACTTTGTGCTTATGCAATAACTCGATAAAATCGTTTGCAACAATCATAATATTTCTCTTGAATTTTTAGGAAACGGGAAAAATAAATTCGGCGCGAGGTTATTATTTTGTTCCGGGAATCAATTCAAGAATTTCTTTTATCGGTATGCACTGGTCTTCTATTTCCAGCGTCCGGCCGTTTTTTAAAATATCATTAAGAATACTTCGCATCGCCGGATAGGAGGCTCTTAATAAATGATTAGCGTAAATAACGATATTAAAACCATAATCGGTCAGTTCATCGAAAGTGATATTGTTAAAGCTGGTCGGGACGCAGACTAACGGTATGTTAGGGGCGGATTTTTTGAATATCCTTGAGAAATCAGTGATTTCCTTTGGATCTTTTTTGCGGCTATGGATCATAATCCCATCCGCGCCGGCCTCGACATAGGTGAGCGCGCGGTCAATCGCATCGGTCATTCCTTTTTCCAGGATTAAACTCTCGACCCGGGCGATGACCATAAAATCATCGGTAAGCTGCGCTTTTTTGGCAGCCGCGATTTTCTCAGCGAAATGCGCGGGCTCATCCTGCGTTTGCTTGACGTCGGTGCCGAACAGGGAATTTTTCTTTAAACCTGTTTTGTCCTCAATAATAATGGAGGAGATGCCCATTTTCTCCGCGGCATTAATATGATAAGGCAAATGCGCTATTTGTCCCCCCGTATCGCCATCGAGAATTAGCGGTTTGGTGGTAACATCGAAAATTTCCGCAATGCCGTTGAAACGGCTATCCAGCGGCAATAATTCAATATCGGGTTTGCCGCGTACGGTTGAATCCGTCAACGAGCTTGACCAAAATGCGTCGAATTCGATGGGGCGTCCGCTCTGGTGATAAACCGCCTGTTCCACCAGCAATGCGGCCAGCGGGCTATGCGTTTCCATAACTCGAATGCTTTGTTTCTTTTCCAGCGCCGATTGCAAAGCGTGACGGCGTTTATCGGGCGTGATGCTGGTAATGTGGTTTTCGTTTTTCATGGTTCTCTCCTATTGCTTTATTTCAGCGGGAAATCATCTTTTATTACGGCTTTTGAAAAATTCTAAATAGGCGCTTTGATCAACGCGTAACCTGTTATCAGATAATGCTTGTTTATAAGCATTCACCAATTGCGGATAGAAAAAACTGCGGATATCGCTCTGTTCGAAAATCGGAGCGATCAGCAGAAGGTCTTTAACTCGCAGGTCCAAAGGGAAAGAAATTGAGCGATCGTCGAATTTATATTTATCTAATAGAACATCCATATAGACGGAGCGGCCTCTGCCCATGGGTAAGGTTTCACAAATTTTTTCTTTTTTTAATCCTATCCTTTCAGCCAGATGGATCGCTTCGGCAGCGACCGCCATATTCGTCGCTTCACAATAGTTATTAATCACTTTCATTGCCTGGGCCTGATAATTGCTATCCATCAACGAATAACGGCGACAGAGCGCCGACGCAATATCCAAAACCATCGGACGAAAACAATCCGCCACCTGGCCGATGTAAGCGATCAGCCGCCCTTGCAACGCGCCCTCCGGACCGCCGGAAACCGGGAGTTCCGTATATTCCACCGGGATTTTTCGCATCAATGCCTCAACCCGCTCGGATTCTTCCGGTCCCAATGTACTGGTGTTGATCACCAGTTTTTTCCCGGCGCCGGCGCCGTGGCGGCCGAGTAGCGGCGTAAATGTTGAAATAATACTGTCGGCGTCTTTCAGACAGGCAATGGAAATATCGCAACTATCTTTGAAAATATCTTCTATTTCGTAAGCGGGCGTCGCGCCGTCGTTAATTAAATGATCAATTTTGCTTTTTGTCCGGTTGAATACCGAAACGGAATAGCCTTGATTAAGTAATCTTTTAATTAATGCGCTGCCTAATAATCCAGCGCCGACTACATTAATTTTTGGTCTCATAATAATCAACCTGATTTATGGTGTTAAGATGATGTTTTTGAGCGAAGGTCTACATTATAAATACAAAAATACCGCGTTTTTTTATAAAAAATCGTTGTATTCGTCCAACGTCAAGTTGGATATTCGTTGGCTTTATTATTCGCCTCATGGGCTTAACCTTCAGATGCGTTTAAATTTTTTATCTATTGCGTTCTCTAAAGTGTTCTTCATCGGTTCGTGGCAATCACAATATGCGTTTTTATTTTTAATAAAAAATGGAAAATAGTATTTTGAATAAATACTTTTACTCATACTTATATACTCAAAATAATTCGAGTTGCAGGCAAGCCAACGCACCTGCAGCTTGAAGTATGAAGGGTATAACCGTTATTCGGATCCGTTGGATAAATCAAAGGTATAGGCCGTAGTCCGCTCGCTATACCGCTGCGGCGAAACCGACGCTCGCGGCCGGAAACCGATGTCACCGCGCGGTCGGCAAGCGCCGTGCAAAAAAGCGAATGATTTCGAGTGTATCTGCGCGCCGGAAAACGGCCGCAGTCTTAATCAAAAAATGCATATAGAAAGCAAAAATCGATTCTTTTAATTATTAAGCGCGCCGCGTTAACTAGGTGTTTCTGTTTTATAACAACCTGGTGACATCAATATGAGCGTAGCGGCGTTATTTTCGCAATTGGAAGAGAGCATCGAAAAACACAGCGAGGAATATATCGCGGTTTCCAGGGATATTCACGCCCACCCGGAGACGGGGAATAATGAGTATTATGCCAATAAGTTGCTTACCTCGCTGCTGACGAAAAATCAGTTTCAGGTCACGTCGAACGTGGCGGGGCATGAAACCGCCTTTTATGCGTTGAAAGAGAGCGGCAAGCCCGGCCCGACCATCGCTTTTCTGGCGGAGTACGATGCGCTGATCGATATCGGCCATGCCTGCGGCCACAATATTATCGGCGTCACCAGCGTGGCGGCGGCGATAGCGCTGGCGGAAGTCATTAGCGTCACCGGCGGACGGGTGGTGGTGTTGGGCACGCCGGCCGAAGAGGGCGGGCTGCGCGGCAAAGGCGGGCCGAATGGCAACGTGAAAGCGCGTTTCGTCGAGCACGGTTTCCTCAAGGACGTGGATGTCGCGCTGATGGTTCATCCGTCCGGAAAAACGCGGCTGACCGGGCCTTCGCTGGCGAATAACCATCTCTATTTCCACTTTTACGGCAAGCCTTCCCACGCCGGCAGTTCACCCCATAAAGGGGTGAATGCGCTGGATGCGCTGGTGCTGCTGTATAACGGCATTAGCGTCTTGCGCCAGCAACTGCCCGACGGCGTGCGGGTACACGGCATCATCACCAACGGCGGTCAGGCGCCGAACGTCATCCCCGAATACGCCTCGGCGCATTACTACATTCGCGCCAAAACCCGCGAAGAGGTGGTAGCGCTGGAGCCGCGTATTCGCGCTATCGCCGAAGGGGCGGCGTTGGCGACCGGCGCGACGGTGAAGATTGAGCATCAGGTCGGGCCGCGCGATTTTAATATTAATCATCGGCTGAATGCGCTGCTGCTGGAGGAGTTCGCCGCGGCGGGGGAAAGCGTCGATCGCACGGACCGGCAAGGTATCGGTTCCACGGACGCCGGCGATATCAGCCATGCGGTTCCCACCGCGCATCCCACCATCAAGATCGGCCCGGACGATCTTATCGGCCACACGGTACCGTTTCGTGAGGCGGCCAACTCTCCGCTTGGCTATACGGCGCTGCTTACCGGGGCGAAGGTGCTGGCGCGCAGCGGGCTGCGCCTGCTGACGGATGCCCGCCTGTTGCAGGAAGTCAAAGAAGAATTCGCTAGTCGTGACGCTGTCACTAACGCCGCCTGAATCCGTTTGTCGTTACAACAATAAGGGAGTCTCCCATCAATGAAGTTGTTGACTTTTCCGGCCGCGGCGTTGCTGCTGGCGGCCAGTTTACCCTGGGGAATCACGCAGGCCGCTACCGTCGATCGCGAGGCCGCTCTGAATATCGCTTACGGCAAACGGCCGGGCACCCTCGATCCTTACCTGACCACCAACAGCGCCACCACCGACGTGGTGCGCCATATTTTTGAACAGCTGTTCACCATTAACGACCGGTTTGAACCGGTACCGGAACTGGTGAAAAGCTATACGCTCAGCGATGACCGTAAAACCTACACCTTTACCCTGCGTGACGGGATCCGTTTCCACGATGGTCAGCCGCTGACGGCGGATGACGTGGTGGCGTCGATGAATCGCTGGCTGGCGGTATCGACGCAGGGCAAGGCCAATCTGCCCGGCGCGCAGTTCAGCAAGGTCGACGACGGCACCGTGCGGTTAACGGTGCAAACGCCGTCGCTGATTACGCTGAATGTGCTGGCCGATTTGAAAAACCTGGCCGCCATTATGCCCAAGCGGCTGATCGAGGAGGCGAACGCCAGCAAAAAGCCGGTCAGCCAGCTGATCGGCACCGGCCCCTATAAACTGGCGGAGTTCAAACAGGGCGAGTATCTGCACCTCACCCGCTATGACGGCTATGTTTCCCGCAGCGAACCGGCAAACGGCCTGTCGGGACAGAAGAGAGCGGACGTCAAGGATATCTGGTTCCGCTATATCACCGATGAGTCCACGCGGCTGGCCGGGGCGTTGACCGGCGAATATGACGTCGTTTTCGACCTGCCGAAAGATAATATCGACGCGCTTGAACATGCGCGCGATGTCGAACTGTACCGGCCTGCGGCGGGCGGTTCGCTGATCACCTATCTGTTCAATAAGAACCGCGGACCGTTCGCCGAGGTGAAGCTGCGCCAGGCGTTCAATCTGGCGCTGGATGTGCATCAGACGCTGCTGGCCGGCTACAGCGATACGCGCTTTTTCAAAGAGGATTCCTCTCTCGGTTTTCCCGAGCAGGTGGACTGGTACAGCGAAGCCGGCAAGCCTTACTGGAACCAGCATAAGCTGGACGAGGCGCGCCGGCTGGTGAAGGCGTCCGGTTATAACGGCGAGGAGGTGGTGATTATCGCCACTAAAGAGTACGCCGAGCTCTATAACCTGGCGATTGTGGCGCAGCAGGTGCTGAAACAGATCGGCGTGAAATCCCGGCTCGACGTCTATGATTGGGCCACGGTGCTGCAGCGGCGTCAGGATCCGAACAATTTCGATCTGTGCGCGCTGGAATTCTCCATGCGTCAGGTGCTGCACCAGTATCCGTTTCTCGACTCGCGCGCCAAATTTCCCGGCCTGAGCAATAGCCCGGAAATTGATGACACGCTGGACGCCATTAAACAGGCGCCGTCGCTGAAAGCGGCCCGGCCGCTGGTGGATAAGCTGCACTTACAGACCTGGACCTACCTGCCGGTTATCGTGCTGGGACGCACCACGCCGGACGCGGTGGCGATAAAACGCAACGTCCACGGCTATTACGACCTGATCGGGCCGGTGCTATGGAACGTCGGCGTCACGAAGTAAGCGGAGCAACGCATGGGCTGGTATATTTTCCATCGCTTACTGGCGCTGCTGCCGGTGCTGTTTGTGGTCTCGGTGGTGGTGTTCTGCCTGGTGCATCTGGCGCCGGGCGACCCGGTGCTGGTGATTCTGGGCGATGACGCCAACCCGGACGATATCGCCGCGCTGCGCCGGCAAATGGGGCTGGATAAGCCGCTGTTGGCGCAGTTTTTTATCTGGTTCGGCGCGGTGTTGAGCGGCGATCTCGGCCACTCCCTGTTGATGAACGCCAGCGTGCTGTCGCTGTTTCTCCAGCACCTGCAGCCGACGCTGGCGCTGGCGGTTTACGCGCAGGGCATCGCACTGCTGCTCGGCCTGGGCGGCGGCGTTATCAGCGCCTGGCGGCATGACCGGCTGGCGGACCGTCTGATCATGGGGCTGGCGACGCTGGGGATGTCGATCCCCGGTTTTCTGCTCGGCCTGTTTATGATTTTCTTTTTCGCCGTGCGGCTGCGCTGGTTTCCGGTGGTGGGGTACAACTCCACCCGCGGCGACGCGCTGCTCAATCTGTGGTATTTAACCCTGCCGGCGCTGGCCCTGGGGTTTCGCATCGCGGCGCTGATTGCGCGCATGACGCGCGCGGTGATGCTGGATGTCTTGCAGGAAGGTTTTATTAAAACCGCCCGCGCTAAGGGGGTGTCGGAACGGACGGTGCTGCTGCGCCATACGTTGAAAAACGGCCTGCTGCCGGTGCTGACCATCTGCGGCGAATCGTTTGGCTCGCTGGTCACCGGCGCCATTGTAATTGAGAGCGTGTTCGGCATTCCGGGTGTGGGCTCGCTGGTGGTCGACTCCATCGAGCGGCGCGATTTCACCGTTATCCAGGGCGCGGTGCTGCTTATTACCGTCAGCTATGTGTTGATTAATCTGGCGGTCGATATCCTTGGTTATCTGCTCGATCCCCGCCTTTCCGTCACCGGGAAACCGTCATGAAAAAATTGTTCGGCCAGCGGCAGTTGGTCGTCGGCTGCGCGCTGCTGCTGATTATCGTGCTGTTCTCGCTGTGCGGCAGCGCCGCCGCTCCGTTCGACCCCTATGCCATCAGCCCGTTGAGCCGGCTTAAGCCGCCCGGCGCGGTTCACTGGTTCGGCACCGATAACTTCGGCCGCGATCTGTTCGTCCGCGTGGCGCTGGCGGTGCGTATTTCGCTCTCCGTCGGCGTGGCGACGGCGCTGGCGGCGGGCGTCATCGGCATGGCGATAGGGTTGCTGTGCGCCTGGTATCGCTGGCTGGATCTGGTGCTGATGCGCATCTGCGACGGGCTGTTCGCTTTTCCGTCGCTGCTGCTGGCCATCGCCATCGTCGGCATTCTGGGACCGAATATGGCGAACGTAGTGCTGGCGCTGTCGCTGGTGTACGTCCCTTCCGTGGCGCGCGTTATCCGCTCCGCGGCGCTGGTGATCAAAGAGAAGAATTATATCGAGGCCTTGCGCGCGCAGGGGGCGAGCGGCGCGCGCATTATCTGGCTGCACCTGTTGCCGAATGTGTTTTCGCCGTTGATCGTGCAGGTGAGCTGGATTTTCTCGGTCGCCATTCTTACCGAAGCGGCGTTGAGTTTTCTCGGCTCCGGTATTCCGGCGCCGATGCCCAGTTTGGGCAACCTGCTGCTGGAAGGAAAAAAAGTGATTTTCACCGCCTGGTGGATGACCTTTTTTCCCGGCATCGCCATCGTGCTATTGATTCTGGCGCTGAATATCGTCGGCGACGCGCTGCGCGACGGCGCCGACCGGGGACGTCAGCCCTTAACGCGCCAGCTGTCGCGCCAACTGAATAATGAGACGCCGGAGAGATGAAGCGAAACGAACAAGCGGAAACGCTGCTTAGCGTTAACGGGCTACGGGTAAAATTCGCCGCCGGGCAGGGCGTGGTGTCGCCGGTGCGCGGCGTCTCGTTCGAGGTAGGCCGTCACGAGACCCTGGGGATTATCGGCGAGTCGGGCTGCGGCAAAAGCGTAACGGCCCAGGCGCTGATGGGGCTGCTGCCGCCGCGCTACAGCCGCGTTGCCGGCGAGATGACTTTTAACGGCGAAACGCTGCGCGATCTGTCGCCCGGCGCGCTGCGGCGCTGGCGCGGCAGCCGGTTGGCGATGATTTTTCAGGATCCGCTTTCCAGCCTGAATCCGGTGTTTACCGTGGGTTTTCAGATTGAAGAGAGCTTGATCCTGCACGGCGCTTTGACGCGCGGGCAGCGCCGGGAAGAGGTGCTGGCGCTGTTGCGCCAGGTCGGCATCGACGACGCCCGCCGCTGTGCGGCCGCCTATCCGCATGAAATCTCCGGCGGTATGCGCCAGCGCGTGATGATTGCGATGGCGATCGCCAGCCGCCCCGCGCTGTTGATTGCCGATGAGCCGACCACCGCGCTGGATGTCACCATTCAGGCGCAAATCCTGACGCTGTTGGAAAAAGTAAAAGCGGAGAACGGGATGGGCATCATCCTGATTACCCACGATCTGTCGGTGGTGGCGCAACTGTGCCAGCGCGTGCTGGTGATGTATCTCGGCGAGGTGGTGGAAGAGACGGACGTCGTCAGCCTGTTCGATAACCCGCTGCATCCTTATACCCGCGCGCTGTTGCAGGCGGTCCCCGGACTGGACGGCGAACGCAAGGTTGATCTGCCGGAGATCCGCGGTACGGTGCCGGCTCTGTCCGTCTCCATCGCCGGCTGCGGTTTCGCCGATCGTTGTCCTTATGCGCAGGCGCGTTGCCGCGAGCGGCGTCCAGAATTGCGCGCCCTGGCGCGGCAACCCCATCGAGTGCGCTGCTGGCGTGCGGAAGAGATAGGTGACCAGAGATGAATACGCCATTGCTGAGGGTAAGCCATCTGAGCAAAACTTTTCAGGCGAAGGGGTGGCGCGGCGAGCGCTGCGCCGCCGTCAAAGATGTCAGTTTCCATATTTCGTCCGGCGAGACCTATGCGCTGGTGGGCGAGTCGGGCAGCGGCAAAAGCACCACCGGACGCAGCCTGCTCGGCCTGACCGCCGCATCCGGCGGCGAAGTGCTCTTCGCCGGTCAATCTTTGCTGACGTTCGATAACCGGCGATGGCGCGAGGTGCGTAAGGATATCCAGATGATTTTTCAGGATCCGCTGTCGTCGCTCGACCCGAAACGCTCCGTCGGCTACAGCATCGAAGAGCCGCTGATTATTCACGGCGTGCGCGACGTCCGCCGGCGCAGGGAGCGGGTCGGGCAGATACTCGCCCGCGTCGGATTCAGCCCGGAGGATGCCAAACGCTATCCTCATGAGTTTTCCGGTGGCCAGCGTCAGCGTATCGGCATCGCCCGCGCGTTAATCCTTGAACCGAAGCTGATTATCTGCGATGAACCGGTTTCGGCGCTCGATGTCTCCATCCAATCGCAGATTCTGAATTTGCTGATGCGGCTGCAGCGCGAGCAGGGGCTGGCCTATCTGTTTATCGCCCACGATCTCAGCGTGGTGCGCCATATCGCCGACCGCGTGGGCGTGATGTCGCGCGGGACGCTCGTCGAGGAGGCCACCGTCCCCGAGTTGTTCGCCCAACCTCAGCACCCCTATACCCGCTACCTGCTGCGGTCGATCCCGCCGGCGCATCCGCGGCTGAAAAACCAGGCGCGCGAATTGCCGTGTACCCCGCGCCCGTCGGGATGCGCGTTCCGCGACGGTAAAACCTGCAATCGCCATCCGGATCAGTATTACTGGTTAACGCCTACCCACCGGGTACGGTGCTGTCCGGATAGCTGATTCTTCACCGATAGCCGGAACAAATAACCTGATCAAACTCGTTCAGCGACATCGCCTCCAATCCCAGCTCCGGCAGAATATTATTCTCATGACGTAAATCTCTTTTCCATATTGCCGCCGCCACGTTAATCACCGAGGAGTGCAGGGTCAGATTGATTCCCGCTTTCTGCGCTATCGCTTCGGCAAACGCCAGTCCATAGGGCGTATCTTCCAGAATAAAACGCGTATCCATGCTGATCGGCCCGGCCGGGCCGCCGCGACGGCGGTGCAGTTCGGTCGCAATATCCGCCAGTTCGCGTTGCGGAACATTGAACGACTGCTGAAAATGTTCTTCGATACTGTGCAACTGTAGGCCGAACCTGCGCGCCAGCGTCTGACGTTCCTGCTCCAGCGAGGAAATCAAATTGGCGACTCCCGGCGTCAGATAATGATATTGCGGCCAGCTTTCCTCTCTTTCAATGCGCGTGATGTTGCACAGCGCCAGCCCCAGATGGGCGATGGGATTGATATTGATCAGCGATGTCGCCAATGTGTTGCGCTGAACCAGAAAGCGGCGGCCGAACAGCGTCGTACACAGGGCGATGGCGCGCGCATTGTCCTGCATCGGCAGCGTGGCGACATGGACGAATTTTCTTGCCGCCATGATGGCGACTTCACAGCCGTTCGCCTGACGGCGCGCGGTGAGCGCGGTGGTGCCCCAGGTGATAATCGGCGCAGCAATATAGCGCGCGGCCAGCCGCCTGGACAGGTACAGCGCGCTCAGCGAACAGGCGCTGTTGATGATAATCGGCAGTTCGTCGCGCATATGGGGCGTCAGGGCGTCAATCACCGTTTTGTGCGCGTATCCCGGCACGCAGATGAAAATGACGTCCGCGTGGTTCACCGCATAGGCGATATCCGTCGTGACGTCCGGCCGACACTCGCCGCTGATGACGCCGGTAAAAGAGAGTCGGTTATCGTTGGCCTGCAATGGGGCAAGATCTTGCGCGACGGGCGACCAGAGAATCGGCCGATGCCCGGCGTCGGATATCCAGGCGGTGGTGGCAAAGCCGATATTGCCGCCACCCAGAATGGCTACATTCATGATGATTCCTTTGTTTTTTCTGCCGGCGGCGTTAACCGGCCGGCAGCGTTATTTTTTTCGACGGTAGCGCCAGAAGGGCGTGAACAGGATGAACGCCGTTAGCAGGATCAACAGCAGGGACAAGGGGGAGTCGGCCAGCGTCGCCGGATTGCCGTTGCCCAGCGTTAACGCCAGATTGAGCTGGGTTTCCGCTATCGGCCCCAGCATCACGCCGAGAATGATCGGCGCGCTCGGGTAGTCGAGCTTTTCCATGAAGTAAGCGACGATGCCGATGCCGAAAAACAGGTAAAGATCGAATTGGGCGTTGTTGATCGCATAAATGCCGACGGTAATAAACAGCATGATAACCGGCGCCAGCAGAATCGCCGGCAGCCGCAGCGCCTGACCAAAAATCCGCGTGGCGGTCAACCCGCCGACCACGGCCAGCAACAGGGCGGACAGCAGCATTTGCAGCATAAAGCCGTAAACCACGTCCGGATGTTCCTGAAATAGCTGCGGGCCGGGGCGTAAGCCCTGCACCAGCAAGCCGCCCAGAATGACCGCCGCGACGCCGGAACCGGGAATGCCCAGCGTTAAGGCGGGAATCAGCGATGAAGCGTTATCCGCGCCGTTTCCCGCTTCCGAGGCCGCCACCCCTTTCGGATTCCCTTTCCCGAAGCTGTCGGGATCGTCGTCGCGCCGTTTGGCGTCGTTATAGGCGAGGTAGCAGGACATGCTGCCGCCCGCGCCGGGCAGGATGCCGATCACAATGCCGATAAACGAACTGCGCAGCCAGATCGGCATAAACTGTCGCCACTGCGCCAGCACGGAGCCCTGACGCTTCAGCTTTAACAGATGGCCGGAGAGACCGGCGGCGGAGGCGTGTTCAAACATATGGATGACCGGCGGGAAGGCGAACAGCGCGGTCAGCAATACCACCAGATCCAGCCCTTCGGCCAACTCCAGCAGGCCGAAGGTAAAGCGTTCGTCGCCGGTGGAGATATCCTGCCCGATGGTGCCGATCGCCAGTCCCAGCAGGGCGGCGATCGCGCCCTTGAGAAAGTCATCGCCCAGCAGCGAGGTGACGGTGGCCAGACCGAGCAGAGAGACCCAGAAGTAGTCCGCCGGCGAGAAAAACAGACCGATCTTCGCCAGTCCCGGCGCAAACAGGATCAGGGCGATGGCGGACAGCACGCTGCCGATCACGCCGGAAATAACCGCCACCTGTAATGCATAGGCGGCCTTGCCCTGACGCGTCATGGCATAGCCGTCCAGTACGGTGGCGACCGACGCGGGTGTTCCCGGAATACGCAGCAGAATCGCCGGAATGGCGCCTCCGTAGCTGCCGCCGTTATACATACCGGCCATCATGCCCAGCGCGAAGAGGGGATCGACGCCGAACGTCAGGGGAATGAGAACGGCGATCCCGGTGGTGACGGTCAGACCGGGCAGCGCGCCGACCATCAGTCCCGAGACGGTTCCCAGCAGAACCGCCAGCAGATTGGACGGCGCCAGCACATGCGGCAGGGCGCTGAGCAGGGCCTCGATCATAACGCGCGCTCCAGCAGGGATTCGACAATACCCGGCGGCAGCGGCCGGTCCAGCAGGATGCGAAACACCGCCACAATCAACAGCAGGGAGCCCGTTACGCTGGCGCAAATCGGCCACAGACGCCGATACCCCGCCAGTAGCGGCAGCGTGACGCCAAACAGCAGGCTGGCGGCGATATAACCGATCGCATTCATCAGCAGAATATAGGCGGCGACCATCAGGAAGCCGATCGCCACCCTGAGCGGCGCGTCCAGCAGTCGTCGCGGCGCGCCGTTTTCATGCGTCCGTCGTCGATAGAGCCGGATCGCCTGAGCCAGACCGCCGAGCGCCAGCAGCATCGCCAGCGCGCGCGGGAAGATCGCGCTGCTCGGGCTGTATGCCGCCGCGCCGACGTAGATGCCCGCGGCGATCGCTATCCACAGCAGGGCGAAAAAAAACTCGGTATGCCAGCGGGATGGGTTCAATTTCAGCGCCATGGCGTGATTTTCCAGGTTTCGGCCAAATCGCCGTTAACACGCTGAATCAGTTTGCCGTAGCCCTGCGCGTCCAGATAATTCAACGGGATTTCGGCTTTCTGCGCGGCGGCCAGATACTCAGGATCGTTGATGACGTCGTGCAGGGCTTTTTCCAGCCGAGCGACGATTTCCGGCGGCGTGCCTTTGGGCGCGGCGATGCCGCGCGACGCGCCGGCCACCAGATCGATATGCTGTTCGCGGAAGGTCGGCGCGTCTTTTAACCACGGCGAGCGCTGCTCGGCCATCACGCCCAGAATGCGTATTTGGCCTTCCCTGACCAGCGGCAGAGCTTCGCTGAGATTCATGGTCGCCGCCGGAACGTGGTTGCCCAGCACCGCCTGTCGCACGGGCGCGGTGCTGCCGAAGAACGCGGTTTTAAACCGTATGCCGGCCTGCCGGTTGAGATTAAGAATGGCGACATGTTCCGACGAACCCGCCGCGCCGGAGGTGCCGATAACCAGCTTATCCGGCGTCTGTCGAGCCGCATCAATCAATTGCGCCAGGGTTTGATAAGGGCTTTCACGGTTGACGACCAGAATGCCGGGGTCATAAACCAGATTGGCGATAGGCTGAAAGTCATCCATGGTGTATTTCGCCTTGCCTTCCACCACCAGCGCATTGGTTGCCGGGGGATTGATCATGCCGATGGTGTAGCCGTCCGGTTTGGCGCGCGCCAGCGCCGTCCAGCCGATTTCCCCGCCGGCGCCGGGTTTATTAATCACCGCGACGCTGGCGTTTTTCGCCAGATGCTTTTCGAGATAGTGGGCGACCGAGCGGGCGGCGATATCCGTACCGCCGCCGGGCGCAAAGGCCACCAGCATTTGTATCGGTTTCTCCGGATATTCGGCCAGCGCGCCGCCGGAAAATAATGCGCCGGATACAACCAGTCCAATTACGGCTTTATTAAGGTATTGATGTTCTATTTTCATTATTACCCTCGCAATAAATATCTTTATTTTAATGGTGCTGCGGTTATTGAATGAAAGTCCTCCGCCCGCTACGGCGTTATTACGACGTGCGGAGGCCTTCCGGTTGGAATAAAAATAAAATTTATTTCTGTCGTTTATTTTAAAATCGCAGAAACGGAGATTGAATATGATCCGTTACGGCGACCGTTCGCGTCTGATCATGGGGACAGCGAACCGATGAGCGGGCCGGGTTTCCGCCGGCGAATGTATCGCTGTCCTACACCGGGCTTTTCCTTCATTTTAGTGACTTAACGAAAGCATAATTTTATGGTGATCGTCGGAATGAAATAGCGCGAAATTCGGCAATAATTCTCTGGCCGTATTCTCCAGCGCGTCGACAATCTGCAATACCACGGTTCGCGGCGTTTTCGCCTGCGGGGTAATTACGCCGAAATGGTACGGAATATCGATATCCAGCTCGCGGATCGTCATGCCTTGCAGCGGCAGGCCGTAGGCGGTCACCGGCTCGGTGATGGCCACGCCCAATCCGGCTCGCACGCAGGCCAGCACATTGGCCGACGAGTTGGTCTCTATCACGTAGCGCGGCTGGATGCGGGCTTTTTTCATCGCGTCTTCAAAACGGTGGCGCAGGCGATAGGGGTTGTAGAGGGTAATAATTTTGCGGGACACCAGATCCTGCAAACGAATTTCACTCTGCCGCGCCAGCTCATCGTCTTCACTGAGCACCACCACGCACCTTGATTGTCCAATCCAGTGCCGATGAACGTTTTTATGATCCAGCGGCAGGCTGCTGATGGCGAGATCGGCGCGTCCGTCGATCGTCGCGTGCAGCGTTTGCTCCGCCGAATAACTCAGAATTTGCAACGGCGCGCTAAGTTCCACTTTGGACAGGGCCGTCGGCAATAAGCCCGCCGCCATCGCGGGCGTGGCGGCGATGATCAGCGGTTTTTCTTCTTCTCCGGCGATTTCCTTCGCCCGTAGCTGAACCTGCCGCAGCGAAATCAAGGCGTGCTCGACGGACTCATGCAACTGGTAAGCCTGCTCGGTGGCGGTGATGCGCGGGCCGTTGCGCAAAAACAGCGGGTAGCCGATTTTATTTTCGAACTCCTGAATCAGCCGGCTGACCGCGGGCTGCGAGCGGCGGAGGTTTTTCGCCGCGGCGGTGATGCTGCCGGAAGAAATCACCGCTGAGAACGCCTCAAGCTGACGTAAATCCAAATCTTCTAAAATCGCCGTTTTCGACATGCCGTCCATTCCTTTTCTCTTGTCCATCGCGCCGACGTTGCCGCGACTGACGCCGCGTTCACCCGTCGACCATTTTTTTAAAGCATGCGGAAACTTTTTTGACTTGTACACGCAATTTTACGCATAAGCACAGACAAATTTATTATTAATAATTGACATGCAGAGCGGTTAATAATGCGTTTTAAGCATCATCGGTTTGTCTTATCGCTACCCCCGTAGAGGGACATGGCGGGGATAATGGTTAGGGGAGAGCTGTACACATGACCACGTTGGATGGGAAAGGATTAGCGTATCTGGAAGCGCGTCTGCGCGAAGACTTGCAACTGCTGGAACTGCCGGCCAAGCCCTGGGTTCATGCGCGCAATACGGCAGGACGGTATGTCGTTGACGTCGCTATTTTAGGCGCGGGCATGTGCGGACTGGTGGCGGCGGCCTCGCTCAAGCTGCTCGGTATCGATAATGTGCTGTGTTTCGACAAGGCGCCCGCCGGACGCGAAGGGCCGTGGAAAACCTTCGCCCGCATGGAAACCCTGCGCTCCCCCAAACAATTGGCGGGGCCGGCGCTGGGGTTGCCGGCGCTGACCTTCCAGGCCTGGTATCAGGCGCAGTTCGGCGCAGAGGCGTGGGCGGCGCTGGATAAGATCCCGCGTACCCAGTGGATGGATTATCTGGTCTGGTATCGTCAGGCGCTGAATATTCCGGTGTTAAACGAGACGGAAGTGACGCTGTTGCAACCGGCGGAAGACGATCTGATCGAGGTGGAAACCTATAATCGGGTTACGCAGGAAACGCGGCGTTATCTGGCTCGCCGCGTGGTGCTGGCCAGCGGCCGCGACGGTCTGGGCGGCCCCTACGTGCCGGATTTCGCGCAGGCGCTGGCGAGAAAATATTGGGCGCACTCGGCCGACGATATCGACTTCGCCGCGCTGGCGGGCAAGCGGGTGGGCGTGATCGGCGCGGGCGCCTCGGCGATGGATAACGCCGCCACCGCGCTCGAACACGGAGCGGGTCAGGTCGACTTGTTCATTCGCCGTCAGGATCTGCCGCGCATCAACAAGTTCACCGGCATCGCCAGTCAGGGCGTGGTGCAGGGATTTCTTGGCCTGAGCGATGCGTGGAAATGGAAGTTTCTCGCCACCACGCTGGCGGCGCAGACCCCGCCGCCGCGCGACTCCACGCTGCGCGTGTCGCGCCATGCCAATGCCTTCTTTCATCTCAACAGCCCGGTCACGGCGCTGCGGGAACAAGGAGAGCGCATAGCGCTGACCACGCCGGCAGGCCGTTGCCAACTGGATTTCATTATTTTCGCCACCGGATTTCGCGTCGATTTATCCCATCGGCCCGAGCTGCGTCTTTTCGCCGACCAGATCGCCTTCTGGCAGGACCGTTTTACGCCTGAATCCGGCGAGGAGAATGGCGAACTGGCGACGTCGCCCTATCTGGGGCCGGCGTTCGAATTCCAGTCGAAAACCCCCGGTCGCTGTCCATGGCTGGCGCGCATCCACAGTTTTAACTATCCCTCGACCCTGACGCACGGCAAGTTGTCCGGCGATATCCCGGCGGTCAGCGAGGGCGGACGGCGGCTGGCGCAGGGCATCGCCCGCAGCCTGTTTGTCGAAGATCGGCAGAAACATTACGACGACCTGCTGGCGTTCGATACGCCGGAGTTGCAGGGCGATGAATGGCGCAACGCGGAAGAACGGGATCATGACTAACCACGCGACACGGCGTATTACGCTCAACGGCGCCGCCTTCACTTACGCGCTGGCGGGCGATGAACATCAGGAAACGGTGGTGGTGCTGCACGGCGGCCGCGGCATCGGCGATCATCGCGGCGATTTTAATGCTTTCCTGCCGCTGGCGGACCGTTATCGCCTGTTGGCTTACGATCAGCGCGGCTGCGGGCAATCCAGCCTGACGCCGCCGTTCACCTTCGATCGGTTGGTCGACGATCTTGAAGCCTTCCGGCAGCGTCTGGCCGGCGGCGGCAAAATCACGCTGATCGGCGGCTCTTTTGGCGGCATGATCGCCCTGAGCTATGCGGTGAAATACCCGCACGGCCTGAATCATCTGATTCTGCGCGGCACCGCGCCCAGCCATCATCACGAGGCGCAAGCCATCGCCAATTTCAAGGCGCGCCTGCATAAAGCCCCTTGCGCATCGCTGGGGATGATCGACAAGCTGTTTTCCGATCGGGTGGTGGACGACACGGAACTGCGGCTGATTTGGCTGGCGCTGCAACCGCTCTATTACGAACGGTTCGACGCCGACGCGGCGCTGGAGCGCACGCGCACCCTGGCGTTGCATGCGCAGACCCACAATGCGCTGTTTGCCGACAAGGCTTACGACCTGCGCGCGCGGCTGGCGGATATCAAGACGCCGACGCTGGTTATCGTCGGCGGCAATGACTGGATTTGCCCGCCGTCGCAGTCGCGTCTGATTGCCGACGCCATTCCGGCGGCGCGCTACCTGGAGATCGCCGGCGCCAATCATCCGGTACACATTGAAGCCAATCAGCGGGTGCTGGCGGAAATCAGGGCGTTCCTCGCGGGAGGCGCTGATTGATGTCGCGCTATATTCTGGCCCGGCTGACGGAGGCGCTGGTGGCGATTTGGGGCGTGGTCACCCTGGTTTTCTTTGTCACGCGCGTACTGGGCGATCCTACCGTGCTATTGCTGCCGGTGGGCGCCGGTCAGGCTGAACTGGACGCCATGCGCCACAGTCTGGGACTGGACCGTCCGTTGCTGGAACAGTACTTCCATACGCTCTGGGCGATGCTGCACGGCGATTTCGGCACCTCTTTTCAATATATGCAGCCCGCGCTGTCGGTGGTGTGGCGGCATATGCCCGCCACCATGACATTGGCGGGAACGGCGCTGTTTTTCGGCGTGGCGTTCGGCGCCGTCGCCGGCGCGATCGCCGCGCTGATGCGCGGCACGCTGGCGGAATTCATCGTGATGGTCGCCGCGCTGCTGGGGCAGGCGACGCCGGTATTCTGGCTCGGCATCATGCTTATTCTGTTTTTCGCCGTCAATCTCGGCTGGTTTCCCACCGGCGGGTCCGGCGGACTGGCGCATCTGGTGCTGCCGGGCGCGACGCTGGCGGTGTTCGTCACCGCGTCGATTGCGCGTCTGCTGCGCTCTTCCTTACTGGACATCCTGCGCGAAGACTATGTGCGCACGGCGCGCGCCAAAGGGCTGTTGCCCCATACGGTGTTCATCTGGCATGTCGCGCGCAATGCGTTGATCCCGGTGGTGACGATGATCGGCATTATCGCCGGCGAACTGCTGGGCGGCTCGGTGGTGACGGAGACGGTCTTTGCCTGGCCGGGCGTGGGGCGGCTGATTGTGCAGGCCATACAGGTACACGATTTTCCGGTGATTCAGGCCGGCGTGGTGCTGGTGGCGGTCATTTTTGTGGCGATCAATTTCATCGTGGATTTGCTCTACGGCGTGCTCGATCCCCGTATTTCCCGGCGACGCTAAGGAAACCTTGTGATGCGATCTTTTTTCTGCGCGCTGATCCGAAACCGTAGCGGGATGGCGGGTTTTATTCTGCTGGTTGTCCTGCTGCTGCTGGCGCTGTTCGGCCCCTGGCTCGGCCTGATGCCGCCGACCAAATCCAATTTGCTGATGCGGATGCAGCCGCCGACCTGGAGCGGGCTGTTTTCTCCCGGCCCTCATCCGTTCGGCACCGACGAACTGGGGCGCGACGTGCTGTCGCGCATTATCTATGGCAGCCGCATCACCCTGACGATCGCCTTTATCGCCGTGGTGCTGGGGGGCATGGTGGGCGTGCTGTTCGGCATTGTGGCGGGCTATCGCGGCGGCATAGTGGACCGGCTGCTGATGCGGGTGGTCGATATCCAGCTGGCGCTGCCGCTGATGCTGCTGGCGTTACTGATCGTCGCCGCGTTCGGCCCCTCGATCCAGAACCTGATTCTGGTGCTGGCGCTGACCAGTTGGATCCGCTATGCGCGCATTATTCGCGGTCAGGTGCTATCGCTGCGCGAGCAGGAATTTATTCTGTCCGCCCACGCCATCGGCGCCAGCGGCTGGCGCATCATGTGGCGGCATATTTTACCCAACGTGCTGACGCCGGCGCTGGTGGTGGCGACGCTGGAACTGGCGCGCCTGATTATCATGGACGCGGCGCTGTCGTTTCTGGGGCTGGGCGTTCAACCCCCCAATCCGAGCTGGGGGCGCATGTTGGCCGACGGGCGGGTGTATATCTCTTCCGCTTGGTGGATCGTCACCTTTCCCGGGCTGGCCATTCTGTTTACCGTCTTGAGCGTCAATCTCCTGGGAGACTGGCTGCGTGACTATTTTGACCCGAAATTGAGGACGCAACGATGAGTTCAGCGCTTAACCCTTCAGGAACATCTTCCGCGCCGCCCGCCCGGCTGAGCCGCGTCAAACGCATGCTGGCGGAGCGACAGATTGACGTGGCGGTGTGTTTTAAACCGGAAAACAGTTTTTATCTCAGCGGATTCAATCCGATTATCTATTCGCATCCGGTTATCAGCATTGTGTCCGCCGGACGGGATCCCATCATGCTGGTGCATGCGCTGCGCGACGATCACGGCCGGGCCAGCGCCTGGGTGACGGATATCCGCCTGTACGGCGCCTGGTCGAGCAAAGTCACCATGGGGCCGGACTGGCTGGTGGCGCTGGCGTCGATATTGCGGGAACTGGGCGTGGCGGCGGGCCGCGTCGGCATCGAAGAGGATTTCCTGCCGTTGCGGCGTTTCGCCCAGTTGCAAAAGGCGTTGCCGCAGGCCGCGTTTACCGACGTTTCGGCGCTGCTTGAGCGGGCGCGGCTGATTAAAGACGCCGATGAAATCGCGCACGCGCGCATCGCCGCGCGTATCGCCGATCGGGGAATGGAGGCCGCGATTGACGCGATTGCCGGCGGCGGCAGCGAACGCGAGATCAGCATCGCCTCGATGGCGGCGATGAACCAGTTCTGGGCGCAGCGCTATCCGCAGGTGGAAGTGTGCGATTTCGGTTCGCTGGAAGGGGGCGTGCAGAACGGCCTCTGGACCTGGGCGCTGGCGGGCGAACGCCTGTTTTATAACTGCGATAACCCGACGGCGCGCAAGCCGCTGCGCGGGGAAACGGTGGCGGTATTTATCTGGAGCATCGCCAACGGCATTCATGCGGAGAATGAGCGCACCATCGCCTACGGGCCGCTGTCCGCCGAGCGCCGGCGCGCCCTCGACGCCATTCTGGCTATCCGCGAGGAAGTGGACGCGCTGCTCCGCCCCGGCACGCCTTACGCCGAGTTGTTCAATCAGGTGAAGGCCAAACTTGAAGCGCGCGGTTATGGAAAATACATTCCCGGCCGCATCGGTCACGGCATCGGCCTGGGGGCGCACGAGCATTCGTCGCTGGATGCCCGTTCGCCGCTGACGCTGGAGCCGGGGATGATTTTTACGTTTGAACCCAATCTGCGTATCCCCGGCGTGGGCGGCACCCAGATCTCCGACACTATTCTGATCACCGACACCGGGCGCGAGTACCTGACGCAATCCACCGGCGGCTATATCGAGGTGTAAACCGTGGCGACGCTACTGGAAGTGAAAAACCTGACCGTGGTGTTCGATACCCCCGCCGGGCCGGTACACGCGGTGAATGGGGTGTCCTACGCGCTGCAAGCCGGCGAAACGCTGGGCATCGTCGGCGAGTCCGGTTCAGGCAAAAGCGTGCATGCGCTGGCGATGACCGGCCTTATCGCCTCGCCTCCCGGACGGGTGGTGAGCGGCGAGGTGTGGTTTGAAGGCCGCAACCTGCTGACGCTGTCGCAGCGGCAAATGCTGGATTTGCGCGGCAAGGAAATCGGCTTTGTGTTTCAGGATCCGATGACGTCGCTGAATCCGGTACTGACCGTTGAACGGCAGATCGCCGAGCCGTTACGGCGTCACTTAGGCTTGTCGGCAAGGCAGGCGCGCAACCGGGTGGTCGAACTGCTGGATTTGGTTGGCATCGTCGAGCCGCACAAGCGCCTTGACCATTATCCGCACGAATTCTCCGGCGGTATGCGCCAGCGCGTGATGATCGCCATCGGCGTCGCCTGTAATCCCAAACTGTTGATCGCCGATGAGGCGACCACCGCGCTGGATGTGACCATTCAGGCGCAAATCCTGGATATGGTGCGCAACCTGAAAAAACAGATCGGCACCACCGTTATCTGGATCACCCATGATATGGGCGTGGTCGCCGGGCTGGCGGATAGCGTGCAGGTGATGTACGGCGGCCGCATTATGGAGCGCGGCCCGGTGGAAGCGATTTTCAGCTCGCCGCGCAGCGCCTACACCTGGGGACTGCTTAAATCGCTGCCGACCCATGCGCGGCAGGGCGCCGGACGCCTGTATCAAATTCCCGGTAACCCGCCCGATCCCATCGCGCCGCCGGTCGGCGACCCTTTTGCGCCGCGTAATCCCTTCGCCACGCCGCGCTGTTTCGAGCAGGCGCCGCCGCTGCGCGCGGTGGCGGATAGCGCGCCCGGCCATCAGGTGGCCGCCTGGTATGATTTGCCCGCGCTGTTGGCGCGGCGGGAGGATAGGGTATGAGCGCCGTCGTAGACAAAATCCCGCTGATTCAGGTCGACAACTTATGCAAAACCTACGGCGACGAACGCCGGCTGCCGGGGCGCGGCGGCGTACCGCTGAAGGCGGTCAATAACGTCAGTTTCGCCATTGATGAAGGCGAGACGCTGGGGCTGGTGGGCGAATCGGGGTCGGGGAAAAGCACCACCGGGCGCACGCTGTTGCAACTGGAGTCGCCGACGCGCGGCGATATCTTTTTTCAGGGCGTCAACCTTGCCGGCCTGTCGCCGCGCCGGCTCAAACCCTACCGGCGCGAGATGCAGATTATTTTTCAGGATCCCTATTCTTCGCTTAACCCGCGCATGACGGTCGGCGATTTTGTCGCAGAGCCGTTGATTGTGCACCGGTTGCTGACGGCCAAAGGAGAGCGCGCAGCGCGGGTGGCGGAGTTGTTTCGTCTGGTGGGGCTCGATCCGGCCATGATGCGGCGTTTTCCGCACCAGTTTTCCGGCGGGCAGCGCCAGCGGGTGAGTATCGCCCGCGCGCTGGCGCTCAACCCGCGCTTTATCGTGGCGGATGAACCCATTACCGCGCTGGATGTGTCTATTCAGGCGCAAATCGTCAACCTGTTTCAGGATTTGCAGCAACAGCTGGGGCTGACTTATCTGTTCATCGCCCACGACCTGTCGATGGTGCGCTATCTGTGTCATCGCGTGGCGGTGATGCTGCGCGGCCGTATTGTGGAGATCGGCCCGACGGAAGCGATTTTCAATCATCCCCGCCACCCTTATACCCAGGCGCTGCTGGCGGCGATCCCGGTGCCGGATCCGCGCATTGAACGGCACCGTCGTCCGCTGACATTTGATGTAAATAGCCATTTACCGTCGGAGCAGGCGGTATTACAGGCCGTCGGTCCGCAACATTTCGTTCTGGGCCAATCATGAAAACCACGTTGTGGAGTAATTATGACTAAAAAATTGACTCGCTTACTGCTGGCCTCCGTGGTCAGCGCCGCGTTGGCCGCGCCGGGGTTGAGCTATGCGGCGACCGCCAATATCGTGTTAAACACCACGGTAAACACTTTCGATCCGCATATGTCCGCTTCCGTCGGCAGCGATCTCAGCGTACTCAGCCATATCTATCCTGCGCTGGTGCTGCGCGGCCCCGACCTGAAACTGCACCCCGAACTGGCGACCTCCTGGCAGGCGGTCGACGAAAACACCTGGCGCTTCAAACTGGTGTCGGGCGCCGCCTTTAGCAACGGCGAGCCGCTGGACGCCGAAGCGGTGAAGTGGAATCTGGATCGGGTGCGGGACCCTAAAGTGAACGCGCGCATCAAAGCCTGGTTTGCCCAGATTGCCGAGGTGAAGGTGATTTCGCCCACCGAGCTGGAGATAATCACCTCGTCGCCTTACCCCAGCCTGGTCGATCAGATATCGATGTTTCTGCTGTTGCCGCCCAAGTGGGCCGCCAGTCACAATCCCGCCACGGAAACCCTGTCCGGCGGACGCTATATCCTGAAGGAAAATGTGCCGGGCGATCATATCACGCTACAGGAAAATCCCGCTTATTTCGGCCGCAAACCGGCCTTTGACACCGTGGTGTTCCGCATTATTCCGGAGTCCGCCAGCCGGATCGCCGCGCTGTTGGCCGGCGAGGCATCGCTGATTACCTCGATACCGCCTTCCGAACTGGCGCGGGTGAACAAGAGCGGTAAAGCCGAAGCCGGTTCGGTACCCTCGATGCGCAGCGTGATGATTAAATTCAATACCGAAAAAGCGCCGCTGGATAATAAGGCCGTGCGACAGGCGCTCAATTACGCCATTGATAAAGAAGGCATTTCACAGGCGCTGTTCAACGGTCAGGCGGCGGTCTCGCAGTGCCAGGTGCTGACGCCGTCCTATTTTGGCTATAACCCTGAGCTGAAAGGGTATGCCTATGATGCTGAAAAAGCGCGGCAACTGTTGAAAAGCTCCGGCGCCGATCTGAGCAAATCGATCGCGCTGGATGTGCCGACCGGCACCTATCTGCAAGGCAACGAGGTGGCGCAGGTGGTGGCGGCCCAACTGTCCGAGGTGGGGTTGAAGGTGTCGATTAATGAGATGGAGTTCAGCAACTATATGAACAAGTATCTCAAAACCCGCGACCTGGCGCAGACGTCGCTGTTGGCGCAGGCCTGGCCGACGCTGGATGCGGACGGACTGTTGACCCTGTTCGCCCCCGGCAACAATTACGCTTACTGGAATAACCCGGCGTTCGGACAGGCGCTGACGGAAGGGCGCGCCAGCGTCGACCCGGCGGTTCGGCTGGCGGCATACCGTAAGGCGACGCAGATTATGTGCGACGAGGCGCCGGCTATTTTCCTGTATACCCAGCCGGCCACCTACGGCGTCGCCAAGTCGGTACGCTGGCAGCCGCGCGGCGATGACTGGGTACGCGCTTTTGACATGACGCCGACGGCGGAATAAGGGCGCGCGATGCATCTTTTCGCCAGCCATTTCGGCACCTATGAGGTTGAACGGGACGCGCAGGGCCAGCCGGTTTTACGGCCGTTTCGTCACGATCCGCGGCCATCGCCCGTGGGGTTGCATTATCTGGCGCTGGCGCGCAGCAAGGCGCGCATCACGGCGCCGATGGCGCGGCGCAGTTGGCTGGAGCAGGGCGCGCTGGCGTCCGACCGGTCGCAGCGCGGCAAGGAGGCGTTCGTCGCGGTCGACTGGCAAACGATCAGCCGACGTATCGCCGATGAGATCATCCGCGTCAGGGAGCGCTACGGCAATGAAGCCATTTTCGGCGGATCTTACGGCTGGGCCAGCGCCGGCCGTTTCCACCATGCGCAAAGCCAGCTTAAGCGCTTGCTGAATCTGGCCGGCGGCTTTACCTCATCGGTCAATACCTATTCCTACGGCGCCGCCGCGGTGCTGCTGCCTCACGTTCTGGGCAAGGAATATCAGGACGCCTGCGACACCGCGCCCTCATGGAACGACATCTCCGGCCATTGCCGTCTGCTGGTGAGTTTCGGCGGACTGCGCCTGAGCAATGCGCAGGTCGAGGCGGGCGGCACCGGCGCTCATCGGGTTGAGCAATGGCTTGAGCGCGCCCAGGCGAACGGCATGCGGCTGGCGATCCTGAGTCCATCCGGGCGCGACGCGCCCGCGGGCCGCAACGTGGAACACATCGCCGTGCGGCCGAATACCGATACCGCCGTTATGCTGGCGCTGGCGCATACGCTGTTGGCGGAAGAACGGGTCGATCGCGCATTCGTCGCCCGCTGCTGCGAAGGGTTCGCCGAGTTCGAAGCCTATCTTGACGGGCGGCGCGACGGCATCGTGAAAGATCTCGCCTGGGGCGAAGCCATTTCCGGCATCCCGCGCGCCAGATTGCATCGTCTGGCCCATGAGCTGACCGCACAACCCAGTTTGATTAACGTGGCCTGGTCGCTGCAACGGGCGCGTTTCGGCGAGCAGCCCTACTGGGCCGCGATCGCGCTGGCCTGTATGACCGGCGGCGTCGGACGTCCCGGCTGCGGTTTCGCCTTTGGCCTTGGCGCGGTGAATTCCGTCGGCCAGCCGGTACGCCGCTTGCGCGCGCCGGCGCTGGCGCAGGGCGAAAATCCGGTGAAACGTTTTATCCCCGTGGCGCGCATTACCGAAATGCTGGAAAACCCCGGCGGCACGCTGCGTTATAACGGCACGACGCTGCCGTTGCCCGATATCCGCCTGATTTGGTGGGCGGGGGGCAACCCTTTCCATCACCATCAGGATTTGCACCGGCTGGCTCAGGCGTTCCGACGACCGGAAACCCTCATCGTCTCGGAACAGACGTGGACGGCGACCGCCCGCATGGCCGATATTGTGCTGCCCGCCGCCTTGCCGTTCGAGCGCGACGACGTGGCGGCGTCGTCACGGGATAACTGGCTGATCTACAGCCGTAAAGTGTGCGCGCCGCCGCCGCAGGTACTGACGGACCATCAGGCGTTAACCCGCGTCGCGCGGCACCTGGGCGTGGCGGAGGCATTCACCGAGGGATTAAGCGAAGCGCAGTGGCTGGAACGGCTGTATCAGGGCTATCGGCAGCGTTTCCCCGAATTGCCCGACTGGCAAACCTTCCGCCGGCGCGGTTTCGCGGCGCTGGACGAGGGGGACGAGGCGCCGCATCCGGCCGACCATTTTAGGCGTTTCGCCGCCGATCCGCAGGCGCATCCGTTAAGTACGCCGTCCGGGAAAATCGAGATTAGTTCCCGGCGGCTACAGGCGTTCGGCCATGACGATCTGGGATCCTTCCCGCACTGGCGCGCGCCGGAAGAGTGGCTGCTGGCGCCGTTGGCGGCGCGCTATCCGCTGCATTTGCTTTCGCCCCAGCCGGCGACCCGTCTGCACGGCCAACTGGACGCGGTGGGAGAAAGCGCGCAGGGCAAGCGCCGCGGCTATGAGGTGGTCAGCCTCTCCCCGGCGGACGCCGCGCGGGAGGGCGTAGCCGACGGGGATATCGTCGAACTGTATAACACCCGCGGGCGCGTGCGGGTCTGCGCGCGCATCGATCGCCGACTGCTGGCCGGCGTGGCGCTATTGCCGACGGGAGCCGGTTTTCGGCTTGATAGTCAGGGGTGCGACGTGGGCGGCAATCCGAATACGCTGACCGCCATCCTGCCGACCTCTTCATTTTCCCAGGCGGCGGCGCCGAACTCCTGCCTGGTGGCGTTACGCCGTTGTCAGCAACAGTCAGATATTGAAGGAAACTTGTTATGAACGCGAGTGCGATGGATACGTTGGACCGGGTGGCCGGGCTGGATGAGCGGGGCGAGCTCTTCGCCATACGCCGCGAGCGGCCTGAGTATGTCGCCGGCATTGAACAGTGCCGCGACAGCGTGTTGACGCCGCATGATGAGCGGCGGCTTCCCGCCGCGCTCAGAACGGCGCTGGCGGTCAGAATGGCGCGCGCGTCGGGCGCGCTGTCCCTGCAAACGCATTATCAGCAGCGGCTGGCGAGCTATGACCCCGGATCCTGGCTGTGGGATATCGCGGCGGGGAACGCGCCGGTTGGCGCGGCGGGCTGGATTCAGGCCGTGGTCGATCATTGTGACAGGGTCACATGTTCGCCGGCGCAAAGCCGACGCCAGGACATTGAACGCCTGCTGGCCGCCGGATTGACCACGCCGCAGATTGTGGCGTTCTCCGAGCTGATCGCCTTTGTCAATTTTGAAGCGCGGGTGGCGGCCGGGTTGACGTTGCTGGAAGCCTTGCCATGAGCCGCGTTCGGGTGAAAGTCAAGGTCCGGGCGTTGACCTGGTCGCCGTATCTGGCGCCGGTCGAGCTCGATGCGGCCACGCCGGCGCAGCTGACGGCCATGCGGGTGACGCCTTCCAGCGGCAAAATCTCCCCCTATGTGAGGACGCTGGCGCACGATCCCGACTCTTACGTCGCCCGCACCACGCTGTTTAACGCCATTATGTACAGCCGCGGCGGGCTGGGTCGCGCGGAGCGGGAACTGGGCGCGCTGGTGGCGTCGGCGGTCAACGGCTGCGCCTACTGCGGCTCGGTGCATGCCCGGCGTTATGAGGCGCTTTCCGAGCGCAATGATGTGGTCAGCACGATCTACACGCAGGGCGTGAACGTTAAGTTTGACGAGCGCACGCAGGCGATCGTCGATTTTTGCCGGGCGCTGTCGCAAACGCCGATCGCCGTTGAGACGCATCATATTCAGGCGCTGCTGGCGCAGGGGTTCGGCAAGGCGGAGATTGTCGATTTGCTGCATTCGGCGGCGATTTTCGGCTGGGCGAATCGCCTAATGCATACGCTCGGCCATGCGCAATAGCGGGGGGCGCCGGTTAGCGCCGTTGTGCCTGCGCTGAGAGGCCGGGGCGGCGCTTTTCCCCGCCAATTTACCCGCGGGATAGCCAATGAACGCACAGGCTATTGATTAATTATCGTTTGGGATTGCGTAGAATGTCCGTTAGGTTGACTATTTACCTATTACAGAACGATGCCGAAGCGATAAATAAGAGATAATGCCATGAGCTTAAAACCCGTAGTCGATCATGTCGTGATCAATGTTGCGCAGCACCTTGACGAAGCGCACGCCCAGTTTCAACGGTTGGGGTTTCAGTTAACTCCGCGGGGACACCACTCCATGGGGTCCAGCAATCATTTGGCGATTTTTAACCAGAACTACCTCGAACTCCTAGGCTATGAGGCGCGCAATGCCGATAAGCGCCAGATGCTGCAGGATACGCCGTTGGGCCTCGCCGGACTGGTATGGAAAACCCAGGATAGCGACGCGGTTTATCAACATCTGGCGGCGACCGGACTGGCCGGTGATCCGCCCGCCTCGTTTTACCGTCCGGTCGAGTTGGCCGACAGCAGCCGGCCCGAAGCCCGTTTTCGTACCGTTCGTCTGGCTGCCGAGCGGGTAAAAAACGGCATCAGTTTCTTTTGCCAACATGAAACGCCGGAGCTGGTTTGGCGGCCGGAGTGGCAAATCCACCCTAACGGCGTGACCGATATTATCGGTTTTGTGATTGCCGCTGAGGATCCGCGCGCCGTCGCCGACCTGTACGGCACGTTATTCGATCCCGCGCTTATTCAGCCGGACGGCGAAGGCGGCTATCGGCTGCCGGCGGGGAGAACCACGGTAACCTTTATTACGCCGCAGCGCGCTCGCGCGCTGTATGGCGAGGTCGCCGTAGGCGAACAGGGAACCGAACGCATGGTGGCTCTGGAATTCGCCGTTTCTTCGCCGGCCGATAGCGCCCGTTACCTGCAACAGCAGGGCATTGCGCTTCAGGCGCGTTCCGACGCGCGCTTTTTGGTCGCGGCCTCGGAGGCCTTCAACATCGCGCTGCTCTTCAGCGCGGATTGAGCGCAGGGCAAAGCCAAGACGCGCGGCTAATCCCGCGCGGCGGGATTAGCGTTCGGCCAGCTTTTGCAATGTTTTGCCGGCCAGCAGGTCGAAATAGCGCGCCGCCGGCAGGATGGCCGCTTCGTCGGGATTGAAGCGCGGATGATGCAGGCCGAATTCGCTGGCGGAGCCGATATTGACGAAAGCGCCGGGGACGTGATGCAGGTAAAACGCGAAATCCTCGCCGCCCATCTGCTGCGCTTGATCCTGCACCCGATAGCCTGCCTCGCGCGCCACCGCTTTGCTGAACTCCGCCCACTCGCCGCTATTAATCAGCGTCGGCGGGCCGGCATACCAGCGCAGCTCCGCCCGCGCGCCAAATCCGGCGGCGACGTTTTCGATCAACGCGCGCAGCTTTTGCGGTACGGCCTCCCTGATTTCCGCGCTGTGGGTACGCACGGTGCCTTCCAATTCCACCCGCTCGGGCAGAACGTTCCAGGTGTTGCCGCCGCCGATGCGCGTAACGCTTAGCAGCACCGAATCCAGCGCGCTAAAACTGCGACTCGGCAGGGTTTGCAGCGCGGTAATGATATGCGCCGCCGCGACGATGCTGTCCGCGCCCTGTTCCGGATAAGCGGCGTGCGCCCCTTTGCCGCGTACGAAAATTTCGAAACGATCGACATTGGCGTGCATGGGGCCGGAGCGGGTGGAGAAAACGCCCACCGGCAGGGCGGGGGCGTTATGCGCGCCGAATATCACGCTGACATCCCGCAGCGCGCCGGCGTCAATCAGGTGATTCGCGCCATTGAAGGTCTCTTCCGCCGGCTGAAATAGGATACGCACGTTGCCCGCCAACTGCGCTTCGCGCGCTTTAAGCAGCAGCGCGGCGCCCAGCATAATGGAAGTATGGGTATCGTGCCCGCAGGCGTGCATGACGCCTTTATGGCGCGAAATAAACGGCTGCGTCGTCTGTTCGTCTATCGGTAAGGCGTCGATATCCGCCCGCAGCGCGATGGTGGGGCCGGCACGGCGGCCGATTTGCGCCACGACGCCGGTTTTCAACGCCAGCGGCAGAATATCGATCCCGGCGGCGCGCAGCCAGGCGGTAATTTTTTCCGTAGTGCGGAATTCATGATTGGAAAGCTCCGGGTATTGGTGCAGTTCCCGGCGCCAGGCGATGAGTTTATCAGCCAGAATATCGGTCATATATCAACTACTTATTAATATAACGGAAGGATCAAATTAACAATCGCGCTATTTGTGGTCAAAGGCTTATTTTGGATAAGTTAATATATGGAATAGGTTAAGAGCCTATCCCGGTAGGCGTTATCGGCCCGCACGCGTCAGGCGCGCGCCTGACGCCATAGCCGAACGCAGGCCTGGGCTAGCGCGTCGGTCGGGTCGATGGCGATGGATAGATGCGGCGACGCCGCCGCGGCCAGCGCCGGCGGCACTTCGGTGCAGGCCAATACCAGCCGCTCCGCGCCGCGTACCGTCAACCGTTCGGCCAACTGCTGCAACAGCGCGCCGCCCTCCGGCAATGCGCCGCGTTTGACCGCATAGCAACCCGGTACGAACCACTTTTGCAGTTCGTCCGCGGTCGGCGTCACGGTTTCAATGCCGAGCGCGGCGAAGCGAGCCTGAAACCAGCCCGCGTCCAGCGTGCCGCGCGTGGCGATCAGCCCTACCGTCGCCGGGCGTGACGGCAGTTCGGCCACCGCCTGCGCGGTGATATCGGCGATATGCAGCAGCGGCGCCTGGCTGGCGGCCGCCAGGGCGTCATACCAGTGGTGGGCGGTATTGCAAGGGATGGCGATATGGTTGACGCCGGCCCGGTTCAGTCCGGCCAGCGCGTTTAACAGCTGCGGCAGCGGCGAAGGGCCGTCGCCCGCCAGCGCCCGCTGGCGATCGGCGATTTGCGGCACATTCCATACCACCGTGGGCACATGATCCTGATCGCTTTGGGCCGGGGTGGCGGACAGGATTTTTTGCTGTAGATCCAGCGTCGCCAGCGGCCCCATGCCGCCCAGAATGCCTAAACGCCACGACTCACTCAACGCTCTGCTCCAGCCACTGGCGATAGCCGAACAGCCCGGCCGCGCCGCCGGTATGGATAAACACGATATTCTGATCGGGGGCGAAGCGGCCCTGGCGGATCAAATCGATCAGCCCGGCCATGCCTTTGCCGGAATAGACCGGATCCAGCAGGATGCCCTCCAGACGCGCCAGCAGGCGCAGCGCCTCCAGCGTGCCGGCGGTGGGCAGACCGTAGCCGTCGCCGACATAATCGCTATTGACCTGCACTTTGTCGCGCGGCAGCTCGCCGTTTGCCTCAAGCAGTCGCCAGGTACGATTCGCCAACTGATAAACGTTCTCTATCTGGCGTTCCCGCGGCGCGCGGACGCTGATGCCGAGCACCGGAATGCCGCTGTTGGTGGCATTCAGTCCCGCCAGCAAACCGGCCTGCGTGCCGGTGCTGCCGGTGGCGTGAACCACCAGGTCGATACGCAGCCGCTGCTGGCTGGATTGCCATAACAACTCTTCGGCGCAGGCCGCATAGCCGAGCGCGCCTATCTCATTTGAACCGCCGCCCGGGATCACATAGGGCGTGCGCCCTTCGGCGCGCAGGCGTTCGGCCAGTTGCTCCATCGCCGCCTGCATGTCGGCGCCGGCCGGCAGATGATCCTCAATCTCGCCCCCCAGCAGATCGTCCAGCAAGATGTTGCCGGAGCGCTGATACTCTTCGCCGAAGTCGGTTACGCGGCGTTCAAGAAACGCCCGCGTCGGCAGCCCGATTTTGGCCGCCGCGGCGATGGTCTGACGCACATGATTCGATTGGGTCGCGCCCTGGGTAATGATGACGTCCGCGTTTTGGCGCTGCGCGTCGGCCAGCAGGAATTCCAGCTTACGCGTTTTATTGCCGCCGGTGGCCAGCCCGGTGCAGTCGTCGCGCTTGATCCACAGGCGCGGGCCGCCCAGATGGCGGCTCAGATTATCCAGCGGTTCCAGCGGCGTAGGGAAATGGCCGAAGTGTAATCGGGGAAAACGGGATAAATGCATAACAAATGCCTCTTTAGGTCAATAGGGGGGCGGACAGGGGGGCTTTCTCCAGCGCCTGAAACTGACGCCAGCTAACGTCGTCAATCGCGATGCCCTCTCGCAGTCGTGTCTGATAGTGACGCAGCTCGGCGTCGCCGGGCAGCAGAAGTTCGTGATCGTCGCGGGAGGCGCGGGTCCAGTCCAGCATCTCCGTCACCGCCTGCGCGTAATCGTCGCCCGCTCCCAAACGGGCGGGGTCGAACACCACCGATAACATATTGTTGATGATGCCGGGGCCGGTCGGCGGCGGCGCGCTTTCGGTATCGCCGCCGGTCAACGCCGCGCCCAGCAGGCTGCATACCAGCGCCAGCCCGGAGCCTTTATGTCCGCCGAACGCCAGCAGCGCGCCGAACGGCGCCTCCATCAGCCAGCGCGGATCGATGGTGGGCTGCCCCTGGTTATCCACGGCGCAGCCCGGCGGCAGCTCTCGCCCTTCGTTCCAGGCGATACGCGCCTTGTTGCCGGCGATCATACTGGTGGCGAAATCCAGCACCAGCGGCGGTTTTCCGGCCACCGGAATGCCGACGCAAAATGGGTTGGTGCCGAAACGGGGGCGCTGCCCCTGGAACGGCATCACGTTGGAGCGCGAGCCTACGTTGGCGAAACTCAGCGATACCAGCCCGGCGGCCGCGGCCTGCTCGGCCCAGGCGCCGATGCGTCCTAAATGGTGGCTGTGCGCCAGTCCCATGACCGCGACGCCGAATTGCCGCGCCCGATCGATAGCCTGCTCCATCGCCTGCCGGCCGATGACCTGACCGAATCCTTGGCCGCCATGAAACGACAGCATTGCGCCCGCATCGCGCACCAGCTTTAGTTCGGCGCGCGGGTTGAGATCGCCGGCGGAGATGGCCTGCACGTAGCGCGGCAGCAGGGTCACGCCGTGCGAGTCGTGCCCCTTTAGCGATGATTCGACCAGGTTATCGGCCACTTCGCCCGCCACGGACTCGTCCACGCCCACGGCCGTCAGGCGTTGGCGCAGATAACCGCGCAAATAGGTATGGCTAAATACCGGCATTCCCTTTTCTCCGAACCAGTAAGGATAATTTCAAGCCCAAAACTATAACGCCGGCGTTTTTTTTATCTAACGACATAAATTAACTTTTTATATTCAATAAATTGCTATGCTAGAGCTTAATAACCTTATTGGCTAAGCAAAGGTAAAATTGACTTTTGACAGGCTGCCGGCGCTGTTTACACTCGAAAAAAACTTTTTCATGGCGGATGAAAATCGTTATCTCGATAAATGATTTCTCATGTGCTGAATCATCTTTAGTGGAGCGCAGCGTTGGCGATATCGATTAAAACCCCGGCGAATTATTTACAACAGGCCGGCGTGGTACGACAGTTGGGCGAATACGTCGCGCCGTCGGCGCGCCGCGTTTTGCTGATTAGCGGCCACACCGCATGGGACAAAACGGGAGCGGCGGTCGCGCAAAGCCTCCATTCTCATAACATTGTTTTTGAGGTGGCGTATCAGCAGGGCAAATGCACGCTGGAGACTATCCAGCGGCTGGCGCGTCAGGCCGCGACGCTAAAGGCGCAGGCGATTATCGGCATTGGCGGCGGCGTGGCGATGGATACCGCCAAGGGCGTCGGTGAAGTCGCCGGGCGTTTGCCGGTGATTCAGCTTCCGACCGTGGCCGCAACCTGTGCCGCCTGGTCGCCGTTTAGCGTGCTATATGATTCACGGGGCGCTCATTGCGGCACTTTGCCGCTACAGCGCTACCCGCTGTGGATTCTGGTCGATACCGAGATGATCGCTGCGGCGCCGGTGCGCTTCCTGAAGGCGGGCATTGTCGACGCGCTGGCCAAATGGTTTGAGTTCACGCCCTATTTGCGGCAGGGGGAGACGGATCTGGGGCTATCCCTGCAAATTCAGGCGGCGAAAATGGCGCTGGAAATCTTCGAACGCGATGCCGAGCAGGCGTTGGAGGATAACCGGCGCGCCGCCGTCACTCCCGCGCTTGCCCGCGTCATTGACGCCGCGATCGCGCTAGCCGGGTTGGCCAATAGCGTACGCGACGACAGCCAACGCATCGGCGTGGCCCATGCCATCCACAACAGCATGACCCAACACCCGGAGTTCGATGCCTGGCTGCACGGCGAAAAGGTCGGTTATGCGCTTGGCGTACAGGCGATACTGCAGTACGAGGCCGCCGTTGAGCGCCGGCCGTTGCTGGGCTGGCTGGAGCGGCTGGCGATCCCGCTTACGCCGGAGGATTTGGGCATCGGAGACAATGCGGCGCTGCTCAAACATATCGCCGCCGGGGTTAACATCAAGCCGGAGGCGAGGGCGCGTCTCCCTTTCGCCGTCGATGAGGCGCACCTGGCGGCGGCGTTGCTGGCTACGCGCCGGCAGGCGCGCCGCGCTTTCTCTCTCTAGCGGGGATCGACGGGCCGTTAATCGGGGAACGTCGGCAACGGCGCGATTAACGGGTAAAGTTTTTGGCGAAGGTGAGCTTCTCTTTTTTGCCGTTAAAGAGGATTATTTTAAATGCGCACTTATCCGCCCTGGTAATAGAGTGCGTATACTCTAATACGCTGCCGTCATTTAAATAAGATAGCCGATTAATAAAGAATCCCGGCATGCTGTTGTCGCATTTTAACAACGCGCGGACGGCGGCGTTCTCTATCAGGATGGATTCTATCGTTTCTTCGGCATAGTCAAAGGGTAGTGAATAAATTTTTTGCAATACGTTATAGAGTGAGCGGTGCTCGAATTTTATCTGCTCGATGCCCTGGCATAAATAGTAAGGTATATAGGTGGTCTCCAATAAGATTGGCGATTCATCGGCATTTCTTACCCTGACTATTTTAAAAACATCGTCGGCGTCTGCGGGCAATTTTAATTTTTTGGCGATCGCGGCGTCGGCCTTAACGACGCCTTGTTCTATCACTGTCGATGAGGGTTCGAGCCCGACGGACATAATACTTTCGGTAAAATTATAGAGGTTATTGATATTCCGCTGAATCTTACCGGTTTGCACAAACGAGCCTTTCCCGCGTATCCGCGTGATGAAACCCTGATCATATAGGCTGTTCATTGCCTGACGCGCGGTGGTGCGGCTGATTTTCAGCAGGTCGCACAGCTGGTTTTCAGAAATCATTTTCTCTCCGTCTTTAAAAAGGCCCAAACGGATATGCGAGATAATGAAATTTTCGATTTGTTTATACAATGGAATGTCGCTGGTGAAGTTTAATATAAAATCGTTTTGAAATTTTTCTATTATTGTATCGCTCATGGTGACATCCGTATTGCTATTGTGGGGGATGTTGTTAAATGACGCTATACTCGTCATACTTCAAGCTGCGAATGCGTTGGCTTTGTTACTCGCCCCGTTGGGGCCGCCGCAAGCGGCGTTCAAATCTGCTCCCGGCAGATTTGTCGCTCACCCCAGTCGCTTGACTTCAGTAAGCTCCTGAGGATTAATGAGAGACATCCTGTCTCTCACCGCAGGTTAGCCTTTGGCTGGTCAAATTCGTTCCTGACGAATTTGTCGCAGCAATGCCGCGTTATTCGGCCTGATGACCTCACCCCTTCGGGGTCAGCGCAAGCGCTGTTCAAAAACGCTTTAGCGTTTTTGTCCTGCAACTCGAATTATTTAGAGTATATATTAATGCCTGAGTTATGGATTAATGATTTTTTGTATGTTTAGGTAGTTATTTGCATACAGACAATTATGGGGCGGCAGCAGGTCGTCGTTTTTGTCGATAAGAATGACCTTGCAATTTAATTTGACCAGCGGGTCAATGGCGTCTAGATAATCATTTATAAAGAGTGTCGCCGCGTATTCTTTATGCTTTTTGATAAAATCAATCAGCTCAGTATATGTGTTGCAATATATGAAGTTTTTACCGGATGCCGAATTTTCGTCTTTTAGCCAATAGGCGTCGCTTTCGTCTTTGCCATGAGGAATTATCACTTTCCAGCTATCGCTATCCAATGTATCAATAAATTGCGCCACGCCGGTTAATAAATAAGCATCTAAACGGCGGTCGCGGCAATGGCCTGCGTCGATCCCGCAGGGGGGTTCGGTTATGGCATTGAGTTCGAAGAGATATAAATCTTTCATCGCACTACCTGTATTGATAATTGACTTGGGTTGTATCATACAACTCAAGTCATGAAAGGCAAGCGCGCTTCCGTCCGGTGGAGGAAATGGAGGCTATAGCGAGTCGAATATATAATTTATTGTTATTTAATGAGAAAAAATGAGTTTTGGGCGGAGGAACGCGATTTGTTCCGAGTTTTATGCCGGAATCGTTAAAAAATTTGCCGTTTTCGCTGTTTTTTAACCGGTTGTCGTCACAATCGATTGCCTATGGGGCGCCGGGATACGTTATAAACTACGCGGAGCCTGAGAAATCCCCGACCGCGCGCCGCTGAATCCATGATTGGGAGGGATGAATCGTGCATTATGACTTCGATCGTATTATTGACCGACGCGGCAGAAATTCCACCAAATGGCTGGCGGTGGCGAACCGCGTCAACGCGCTCGGCGAGCCGGCGATCCCGCTATGGATCGCCGATATGGATTTCGCCGCGCCGCCGGCGGTGACGCAGGCACTGTACGATGCGGCCGCGCACGGCGTTTTCGGCTATACCGACTGCGCCGGTCTGGTGATCGAACCGCTGCGCGCCTGGCTGGCGGCGCGGCACGGCTGGCGGATTCCGGCGCGGTGGGTGACGCTCGTCAACTCGGTGGAGACCGCGATGGACGTGGTCATTCAAACGCTGACCGAACCGCAGGACGATATCATCATCCTCTCGCCCGGCTTCGGCGCTTTCGCTCGCGTTATCGAACAGACCGGGCGCAATACCATCGAGGTGATTTTAGATGAAGGCGACGGCGGTTATACGCTGAATATCGCCCGGCTTGAGCGCCGGCTTAGCGGCAGAACCCGCCTGATGATTTTGTGCAACCCGCATAACCCTATCGGTAAAGTCTGGCGCGCGGATGAACTGCGGGAGATCGGCCGTTTCTGCCGGCAACATAATTTGCTGCTGCTGTCGGATGACGTGCATCACGATCTGATCATCGGCGATGTTCCCTATACGCCGCTGGCCGCTCTTGACGCGTCATTCGCCGATTTCACCGTTACCTTCACGTCGCCGGGCAAAACTTTCAATATCGAAGGCGCGCAAATCGCCAACCTGATTATCGGCAATGAGGCGCTCAGGGAGAAAATCAGCCGCGTTTTCCGCCGGCTCAATATCCATCAACCCAACCTGTTCGCGCTTTACGCGGCGGACGCGGCATACCGCCACGGGGCGGATTGGCTGGATGCCCTGTGCGATTACTTAAGGAGCAACGCCGCGCTGTTGCGCGAGGGCATTGGGCGGATTGCCGATATCGAGGCGTTCGAGACGCAGGGCGGTCATCTCGCCTGGCTCGATTTCAGAAAAACCGGGCTGGCGCAGCAGGCGCTGGAGCGGCGGCTGTTTGACGATGCGGGATTACTGCTGGAAAGCGGCCTGCGCTTCGGGGCGTCGGGAGCCGGTTTTATGCGTTTGAATTTCGCCCTGCCGCGCGCGCGGCTGGCTGAGGCGATCGGCCGTTTGCAACGCGTTTTCAGCCGATAGGGGAAGCGCCCCGCCGGAGATGGCGCACCCTTCGTCCGGCGGGCGATAGCGCTTCCCTCGTTTAGCGCGTAGGCCGGAACGGTTCTCCCAGCGTCAGCATCAGCCGGTTGGCCCAGGCGAAGAAGGCCGCGGACTGCGTCAAATCGAGGATTTCCAGCGTATTCAGCCCGTGTTCGCGCAGGCTTTTCAGATCCTGCGCGTCGGCCTGCGCCGGCGTGGCGGAAAGCCTGGCGGCGAAGGCGACGATCGCCTGCCAGCGCGCGGGCTGATCCTGGGCGAGGTCGCCGCCCGGCGGCGTATCCAGCAGGCGCTGCAGCGCCGCGGGCTGTTTAGACAGCTGGCCGGCCTTGCGCGCATGAACCGAGGCGCAGTAAATGCAGCCGTTGACTTTGCTGGCGACCGCCGCCGCCAGTTCGCGCTCCGCGCGCGGCAGGCCGCCCGGGGTGTAAAAAATCCCCTTATCCGTCAGCGTACGCTGTTCCAGCACCGGCAGGTTGCGTCCCAGCAGGCGGAAATAATCGGAATCGGTATGGCCGAAGCGGGCGAGGAGCGCCTGCTCACCGGCGTTGAATGCGTCTAGCGCCTTGGCTTCCACCCAGGGCTCCCAGCCGAGCTCTTCCTGAGTGAACGCCTGCGGCGCGCGCTGGCCGCTCTGGGTGTGCGGTTCGGTGCGCCAGCGGCCGGCCACGGCTTTTTTTTCCGGCGGCGTATCGACGCGGCGCTCCGCCAGTAGACGCAAACCGCGCAGCAGCCGGCTTTGAAAACTGACGAACGCCGCTATTTGTGACAACGTAACTATGGCGTCAAGCGTCCAGCCCGCGGCGATCAGCGCCTGAAGGTGGGCGGGTTCGGCGCCGGCCGGGTCGCGCGTCAGGCGCTCGGCGTGTCTTAACGCGGCGCCGACGGCGGGGTTTGACGGCGGCGTGGGCAAGGTTTTTCGCCGGTCGGCGTAAAATTGCCGTAGCCGGCTATCCTGATGCCAGTCACTGATGTTTTCCGCCAGCCACAGCCGTAACGAGAGCGGCGGCGTAGCGCTTTCGTCAACGTCGAATAACGCCCGATAGCTGCCTTCGGCGTGCTGCGTCGCCGCGCCGCGCGTTTGACGCGCCCGCGCCAGTTCGCCGTCCGGGGCGATCTCCGCCAAGTCGTTTAAAATATCATGGTCGTACCAGGTCATAGTCTCTCCTGTATGCTCAATGCCGGCGACGCCGGCCGGCCGGGAATGGCGGCGATCAGCTCGCGCGTATAGCGGTGGGCGGCATGCGTGAAGATACGTTCCACCGGCCCGGACTCCACCTGTTTGCCGTGATGCAGAACGGTTACGGTATCGGCGATCTGGCGCACCACGGCCAGATCGTGAGAAATAAAGACGTAGGTCAGCCCGAGCGCGCGCTGAAGCTCCCCCAGCAGCCGCAAAATCTGCGCCTGCACGCTGACGTCCAGCGCCGAGACGGCTTCGTCCAGCACCAACACCTGCGGTTCCAGCACCAGCGCGCGCGCAATGGCCACCCGCTGCCGCTGTCCGCCGGATAGCTCGTGCGGTTTTCTGTTCAGCAGCGCCTCCGGCAGCGCCACCCGGGCAAAAATCTCATGCACCTTGTCGACGCGCTGCGCCCGGCTATAGCGGTTAAAATTGCGCAGCGGCTCTTCGACGATGGAGAACAGGCTCTGCGCAGGATCGAGCGAGCTGTAGGGATTTTGATAAACCAGCTGAATTTTTTGCCGCAGCTGGCGCAGCGCTTCGCCCTTCAGTCGGGCGATGTCGGTATCGCCGATCAGAATGCGCCCGGAGGTTGGCCGCTGAAAGCCGAGCAGGCTGCGCGCGGTAGTAGTTTTTCCCGATCCCGATTCGCCGACGATGGCGTGCGTGGTGCCGCGCTCCACGGTGAACGACAGGTCGTCAACGGCGCGCAAAGGCGCGCTCTTCGCTCCCGCCGGCCGGTACTCCTGCACCAGATTCTCCACGCCGATCGCTATTTCGCCGCTTCCCGAACGGGAAGGGCGCCGCGGCGCGTTGAGCGACGGCACATCGGCCAGCAGCGCCCGAGCGTATTGGCTGCGCGGAGCCGTGAGGATTTCACGCGTCGGCCCCTGTTCCTGAATATAACCCCGCTGAAAAACCAGCAGACGATCGGCGCGTTCCGCCGCGACGCCCAGGTCATGGGTGACGAACAGCAGCGCCGTGCCGTTTTCCCGCCGCAGTTCGTCCAGCAGATCGAGTACGCGTTTCTGTACCGTGACGTCCAGCGCGCTGGTCGGCTCGTCGGCGATAATCAGCGCCGGTTTCAGGGCGATGGCGATGGCGATGAGCACCCGCTGCTTCATACCGCCGGAGAGTTCGTGCGGATACTGTTTTACCCGCAGTTCCGGCCGAGTCAGCCCCACGCGCGCCAGCAGGCTGAGCGTTTTTTCCCGGATGTCGCGTTTCGAGGCGCGCTGGTGCAGATGCAGAATTTCATCCACCTGCGCGCCGATGGTTTTGACGGGGTTGAGCGAACTGACCGGATCCTGCGGGATCAGGCTGATGCGCGCGCCGCGGATGCCGTCCAGACGCTTTTGCGGCCAGCGCCCGATGTCGACGCCGTTAAGGCGGATGGCGCCGCGCATCAGGCGGCCGTTCTCGGGGAGAAGGCCGATAGCCGCCTGCGCGGTGGTGGTTTTCCCCGAACCTGATTCGCCGACCAGCGCGACCACTTCGCCGGCGTCGATGTGAAACGACACGCCTTCCACCACCGTCCGTTCGGCGCCCCGGACGCGGTAGCCGATGGCGACGTCCTCCAGTTCCAGCACCGGAGGCGCGGCGCCGGCCCGCCGCCGGCTGATTTGCAGACTCACTCTCTTTCCCTCCGCAGTGATTGGCTGATACGGTTGGCGGACAGCACCACTAGGAGCACGACCAAACCGGGGAAGGCGGTTAACCACCAGGCGGTTGAGAGATAATTACGCCCTTCGGCGATCAGCAGGCCCCACTCCGGGGTCGGCGGCGGCGCGCCGTAGCCGAGAAAACTGAGGGTGGAGATCGCCAGAATGGCGCTGCCGAACTGCAGGGCGGCGAAGGCGAGCACGGTGCTTAGGGTATTGGGCAAAATATGACGCCATAACACGCTAAAGAACGAGCCGCCGCTGCCGTAAGCCGCTTCCACATAGTCGCTGCGCCGCACGCGCAGGGCTTCGGCCCTGACCAGACGGGTAAAGCCGGCGAGGGAGGTGATGCCGACGGCGACGGCGGCGTTGACGGTGCCGAATCCCAACAGAATGATGACGCTCAGCGCCAGCAGCAGGCTGGGGATGGCGAGCAGAATATCGATAAAGCGCATGATCAGGCTATCCAGCCGGCCGCCGACCGCGCCGGCCAGCAGGCCGAACAGCGTGCCCAGCGCCAGACCGAGCCCGACGGCGAGCGCGGCGCCGGACAGGGTATGCACGGAACCATACACGATGCGGGTATAGAGATCCCGCCCCAGTTGATCGGTGCCCAGCGCGTAGCCCGCGCCCGGAGGCAGGCGCTGCGCGCCGGCGACGCCCTCTATCGGACTATAGGCGGTAAACCAGCCGGGAAACAGCGCCCACAGCGCCACGGCGAGCAGCACCAGCCAGGCGGCGATCAGCCCCGGCTGCACGGCGCGCCGGGCGCGATCCGCCCCCTTTCGCCGTAGCGGGAAAGCGATTTTTCCCTGATGAGCGATCGTCATGACGCGACTCCTGTGGTGTTTTTCAGTCGGGGATCGAGCAGGGGGTAGAGCAGATCGATAAGCAGGTTAATGACGACGAACGCGGCCGCAGAGATCACCACAATCGCCTGTAGCACGCTGCTGTCTTGGGTATTCACCGCCTCCTGGGTAAGCTGTCCTAGTCCGCTGCGGCCGAATACGGTTTCCGTGACCAGCGCGCCGGCCAGCAGTTCGCCGAGCAGCAGGCCCGCCACCGTGACGGTCGGCGGCAGGGCGTTGCCGATAACGTGCCGCCACAGCACGCCGAGACGGCTGGCGCCCTTGGCGCGCGCCACGGCGACAAACGGCTGCGTCTGCACCTGTTCGATGCTGCGCATCAGAATTTGCGCCAGCGGCGCGGAAATCGGCAGGGCCAGCGTCAGCGTCGGCAGAATCAATCCTTCCCATTCGCCGGGGTTGATCACTGGAATCAGCCCCAGTTGGAAGGAGAAGATCTGAATCAGTACGATGCCGAGCCAGAAGGTGGGGATGGAAATAAACAGCGACGGCAGGGAGTGCAGCGCCGCGCGCAGGCGTTGGAACGGGCTCATAAAAGCGAACCCGGCAATCAGAAACGCCAAGATAACCGACGTAACCAGCCCCAACGCGGCCAGCAGCAGCGTCGGCGGCACGTTTTCCGCCAATAATTCGGCCACCGGCAGGCCGGACTGCAGAGAAATGCCGAAGTTACCGTGCAGCAGGCTGCCGATGGCGTGAAAGTATTGCGTCAGCAGCGGAACGTCGCTGCCGTAGGCCAGCCGCAGCTGGGCGATCTGATCCGCGCTCAGCCCCAGCTCCGGATTCTGGAATTTAATCAGCACGGCATCGCCCGGCAGCGCCTGCAACAGAATGAAGGCGAGCGTAAACGCGGCCCAGAGTACAATCAGCGCCTGCGCGAAACGCACCGTCAGATATCTGCCCATGATGGTTCCTCCTTGCTCATTCCCTGCCGGCGAGCGGCAAGGAAAGGCGATGATTTATTTGGCTATTTATCCAACCAGGCGTTATAGAAGCTGGGGCGGCCGACCGCCTCGAAGCCGATTCCCTTGGTCGTCGGCGCGCTGGCATAGACCTGCGGTTCTTCGAAAATGGGAATGATGTAGGCGCGATCGATAAGGTAGCGCTGCACCTCGCCGACCAGCGCCAGGCGTTTTTCACGCTGGGTTTCGGCGGCGATATCGTCCAGCAGGGTATTCAGGCGGGCGTCTTCAAAATCGTTCACCTTATCGCTGGCGCCGCCTTTTTGCAGCAATACGTTGCGAACCGTCGGGTAGTACTGGCTTTTCAGCACATCGGGGTCGGCGCGCCCCACCATCGAGGGATAAAGGGCGGTTTTGGCCGGATCGAGGTTATCCACGGTTTTGCTGCCGGCATCGCCGGCCAGAATGTTCAGTTGCACCCCGATTTTCGCCCACTGTTGCGCCACCAACTGCAGGGTCTCCTTATTCTGCGGCTGCGGCGGCGACTCATAGGCGGTCAGCGTTAATGTTTGTCCGTCTTTTTGCCGTACGCCCTGGGCGCCGGTTTTCCAGCCGGCGTCATCCAGGAGTCGCGCCGATTTTTCCGGGTCGAAGGCCAGCCTGTCGGACAGGTCCACGTAGCCGGCCGCCGTTTTCGCCAGGATGGAGGTGGCCTGCGGGTAGTGTTCCGAGAACAGCGTTTGTACGATCTCTTTGCTGTTGGTGGCGTGCAGCAGCGCCTGACGCACCCGCAGATCGGCGACCAGCGGATTATCCGGGCGGAAGTTGAGGCTGTTGTTGACGCCGCGCGTGGCGGAGGCGTAGACGGAAAAACCGCGATCCCGCACGCGTTTTTCATCGTAAGCCTGGATTTGACGAATCGCGTCGGCCTGGCCTGAAAGCAGGGCGCCGATGCGCACGCCGTCTTCCGGCGTCACCAGGATGGTAATGCCGTCTAGATAGGGCCGCCCCTGATGGGCGAAGCTCGCCGGCGCCCAGTTGTAGTCTTTACGCGCCGTCAGTTTGACTTCACGCCCCGGCCGGTCGCCGGTCACCACGAACGGGCCGGAGCCGATGATACTGCGCCCGTTGCCCAACTGGTTGAAGTTACGCTCCAACGTGGCGATCGACACCAGGCCGGAACCGATGGCGGAAGTGCCTTGCAGGAAACCGGGCGACGGCCTGCTGAAGTAAAATTTCACCGTCAGCGGGTCGATAACCTCGCTTTTCAGGTAGTTATTGATCACCTCCGATACCGGCAGATTCAGCGTTTTGTTGCCGAGTCCGTAGGTATCGAAATTTTTCGCCACCGCCGCGGCGTCCAATGGCGTACCGTCGGAGAAGGTGACGCCGGGGCGAATTTTGAAGGTGTATTCGGTGTTGTCGTCGTTGACGGTCCAGGATTGCGCAATCCAGGGCTCTATTTGCAGCGTCTCGGGATTCTGCCACGTCAGCTTGTCGGTGATCTGATTCAGGATCCCGCCGTTGGGGTAGAAGCCCCCGGCGGGCGGGTAGAGGTTGGTATGAGCCTGCTGTTCGAGATAAATCAGGGTACCGCCGGTTTTCGGCGCCGCGTCCGCGGCGAACGCGCCGCCGCCGAGCCCCAGTAGCGCCAGTGCGGCCAGCGGGAGGATTTTCTGTACGGGATAAGAGATCAGCATCAGTATCTTCCTGTCGTTATGGTGCGCGCATCGTGCGCTCAGCGGATGAAAAGCACGATCATACAGACGGCTAGCCGTCTAAATCCTACGGGTGATACTTTCACAGCGCGGCCTAAACAGCAAAGAACAATAGTGATATTGGTTATGCGAAATCTTGTTGGAAAACAGGGGGCCGTCGCGCCGGCGGCGGCCGGCGCGACTGTTCTTCTCACATAGTCGATGCCGTCAGCGTTGGCGCCAGGCATAGGGCGCGGCGGGCCGCCATTCGTCTCCCTGCAGCTCGGGATCATCGTACTGGAGAATGTTCCGGTAGTGGTATTCGCTATCTTCAACGCAGAGCTGGCCGGCGATGGCCTGCGCCAATGTCCGCGCGCCGTGGCTGATGCCGGGGATCAGCCCGACCACGTGTCCGTTGCTTAAGTGCGCGGGGTAGCTGAAGCAGTGAAGCCGCGTCAGGGCCGGCGGCGCATCGGCGTGCTTAGGCTGAAACGAAAAGTCCGCGCTTAAATAAGGATAGTCGGCCAGCTGGGCATTCCGCAGGTCGGCCGGCGGCCGCCAGGCATCGCCCCAGGTTTTAACCTGGCCGGCTAGCGACCGGAATTCGGCGCGTGCGCCCCAATCCAGTCGATAGCCCGTCGCCAGAATGAGAAAATCCGCCGGGATCTCGCCCTGCGGCGTGTGGATCGCGATGCCGTCGCCCCGCGGCTCGACGCGCTGCACCGGCGAATTGAAATTGAACCAGGCGTTGTTATGGCGCGAAACGCGCAGCGTGCTGCCGTGCGGCGGCGCGATCTGTTCGCTGGCGATATGGTGCGCCACGCGCCACTTCCAGACATCCGGCAGGTTGAAGTATCCGTTCTCCATACCGGGATTGCCCAGCGCCTTCGAACGGTTGTAGCGCGGAAAATCGGCACGGCGAATCAATAGCTCCACGCCCGCCGCGCCCGCCTCCAGCGCGGTGGCGGACACATCCATGGCCGTCGCGCTGCCGCCGACGACCGCGATCCGCCGCCCGGCCAGCGCGGCGAAATCGATGGACTCTTCGGCGTGCGCCCAAAAGCGCTTGGGCAGTTCGGCGACAAACTCAGGGATAGCGGGGCCGCCGAATGCGTCCATACCGGTGGCCAGAATGACTTTGCGCGCGACGATCGTCTCCTCCCGGCCGCGATGTCGGAATGAAAGTTCGACGAAGCGCGCGTCGCGCAGATTCAGGTTCGTCAGCGTCTGCTCGTTGCGGACGTCCAGCGCCAGCACGCGTCGATACCAGCGCAGGTATTCCGCCCATTGCAGACGGGGAATTTTGTCCAGCCGTTCCCAGGCGCTTGGGCCGAACTGCGCTTCGTACCAGGCGCGAAACGTCAGGGAGGGCAGGTCCAGCGCCGGTCCGGTCAAATGCTTGGGCGAGCGGAGCGTCTCCATGCGCGCGGTGGTCGCCCACGGCCCTTCGTCGTCTTTGGGCGCCTTGTCGTACAGTACCGCATCAACGCCCTGCAGACGCAGTGCGAACGCCGCGGCCAGTCCCGCCATTCCGGCGCCGATAATCACCACATCTTTTACCGGCGCTCCCGCGTGTTCCGTAACCGGCAGCCAGCGTTTCGCCGGCAGCGCCAGCCATTCCAGATCCTGTTTTAGTCGGGCTTCGAGCGCGGGCAGGCCAATGGCGCCGTCATATGCTTGTGACATGCTATTTCCGTTCCTATTATTTAGTGGGGATAATCTCCTATTTCCGAGTAATAACATCGCGATGCGGGGCATGCTAATAACATTTTTCGCTACGTTATGGTGTCCGGACATAAACAATCACGGCCGACGGCGGGCGAGGGGGAAGCGCCCGGCTATTTTTACATATATAGTCCCGATGCGCGCTTGGCCGCGCAAATAAGACCCTATGTGCGCCGCTTCTTCGATCGGGCGGGAGATCAGTTCGCCTATATGGAAAATTGCGCCTCAACGCTGGATGAAAAAAATCACCGCAGGTAAATCGGGCGATATTTACGAAATTGTAGGAGAATCGGGTTATATACTCTAAATAATATTTAAAATTAACAATCTCTTAATCTAAAAGCAGCCGTATGACGAGCGTATCGGATAGATCACGCGCGGCCGGGATCTGCCCGCTCGCCTTGAGGCGTCATCCGGCTCCCCTTTTTGCTAAAAAACGGAGCGTAAATTCTTATGGGCGTACCGCAGACCAAGCCCGAGCTGCTTGCGGAAATTGATAAAAATTTCAAAAAATTAACCGGCTATCTCAATGCGATTCCACCGGAGCTCGCCGCGGAGAAGTCTATGGAGGGGCACGCTAAAGATACGATGATGAGCGTTTGCGATCTGGTCGCCTATTTATTGGGGTGGAATGCCCTGGTGGTCAAGTGGATTACCCGCGATGAAAAGGGACTGCCCGTCGATTTTCCGGAAACGGGCTATAAGTGGAATCAGCTAGGCCTTCTGGCGCAAAAATTCTATTCGGACTTCAAAACATCGACTTACGATGAGCTTTTCGCCAGCCTCGCGGCTGAAAAAAATAACATCGTTAAGCTTATCGAGGCGCGCAGCGATGAAGCGCTCTACGGCGTATCCTGGTACGGCAAGTGGACGATGGGCAGAATGATCTCGTTTAATACCTCATCGCCCTACGCCAATGCCTGCGGAAGATTAAGAAAATGGGCGAAGGCGCATAATCTCAGCTTAAAGTGATTTATCCCCGATCGGCGGCCATACCGCCGGTCGGCGAGACTCAGGGACGGGCCGGCGATTCACTCCGCTTTTCCATTTTCCCCTGTCGTTAAGATCCATTCCCCGCCGCATTTTTATATTTTTTTTATACGCCGCCCGCCGATATTAACGAAATTTTTATTTCCATTTACCTAGACTGGACCCGTTTTCACAGGAATGCGGGGAGAGGAATCTTGAGCATCGAATTAATCGCCGGCATTGCGCTGGTGTTTTTATTACTGGGCTATCTGTTTTATGCCCTGTTCAGAGCGGAGGCATTCTGATGGCGGCAGAAGGATTTTTATTGCTGGCCAGCTTCCTGGCGGCGCTGCTTTTGCTGGCGCAGCCGCTGGGGCGCTTTATGACCGGCATGGCGCTCGATCGCCCCTTGCCGGGAACGGCCGCGCTGGAGCGCGGCCTGTGGCGCCTGTGCGGCGTATCGGCAACGGAGATGAACTGGCGCCAATATCTGGGCGCTATTTTGCTGTTTAACCTGCTTGGCCTGATCTTTCTGTTTTTCGTGCTGATCGCGCAGGGGGTTCTGCCGCTTAATCCGCAGAGGCTGCCGGGGCTCTCCTGGCATCTGGCGCTGAATACGGCGATCAGTTTCGTCAGCAACACCAACTGGCAGTCTTACGCCGGCGAATCCACCATGAGCTACTTCAGCCAGATGGCCGGCCTCGCCGTACAGAACTTTTTGTCGGCGGCCACCGGCATCGCGCTGCTGTTCGCCTTGCTGCGCGGTTTTGTCGGGCATAGCACGGATCGCCTCGGCAACGCCTGGCGCGATCTGACGCGCGTTACGTTATTTCTGCTATTGCCGCTGTCGCTTGTTATGGCGCTATTTCTGGTCAGCCAGGGGACGATACAGAATTTCAGCCCTTATCTGACGCTGACCACGCTGGAAGGCGCCCGGCAGACGCTGCCTATGGGGCCGGTCGCTTCCCAGGAGGCGATAAAAATGCTGGGCACCAACGGCGGCGGCCTGTTTAACGCCAACTCGGCCCATCCGTTTGAAAACCCGACCTCGCTGACGAATTTCGTCCAGATGCTGGCGATATTTCTCATTCCGGCCGCGCTCTGTTTCACCTTTGGCGAGACGGTGCGCGATCGCGCCCAGGGAAGAACCATTCTATGGGCGATGGCGCTGATGTTTGCGGTCGCCGCCGCGCTGGCGATGGCGGCGGAGGTTGGCGGAAATCCGCATCTGACGGCGTTCGGCGCGGATAGCGCCATGAACTGGGAAGGGAAGGAGAGCCGCTTCGGCATCCTGAATTCGGCGCTGTTCGCGGTCATCACCACGGCGGCGTCGTGCGGCGCGGTCAACGCGATGCACGACTCGTTTACCGCGCTGGGCGGGATGATCCCGCTGTGGCTGATCCAGCTCGGCGAAGTGGTGTTCGGCGGGGTGGGCTCCGGGCTGTACGGCATGCTGATGAATGTGCTGCTGGCGGTGTTTATCGCCGGGCTGATGATCGGCCGGACGCCCGAGTATCTGGGGAAGAAAATCGGCGTGCCGGAGATGAAAATGGCGGCGATTTATATCCTGATTACGCCTTCACTGGTGCTGCTCGGGACGGCGCTGGCGATGATGACCGACGCGGGCCGGGCCGGCATGCTCAATCCAGGGGCGCACGGCTTCAGCGAGGTGCTGTATGCGCTCTCCTCGGCGGCCAACAATAACGGCAGCGCTTTCGCCGGCCTGTCCGCCAACACGCCTTTCTATAACCTGTTGCTGGGCGCGGCCATGCTGCTGGGGCGTTTCGCGCCCTTTATCCCGCTGATGGCGATCGCCGGTTCGCTGGCCGCGAGGAAAATCCAGCCCGCCGGCGCGGGAACGCTGCCGACGCAGGGCGCGCTGTTCGTCTCTCTTATCATCGGGACGGTATTGCTGGTGGGGGCGCTGACCTTTATTCCGTCGCTGGCCCTCGGGCCCGTTATCGAACATTTGCAGTTACTGGCGCGTTAATCGCCGGAGAATTCTTATATGGAACATCAAACTCCCTTACGGCGCCAAGGCGCCGCGTGGCGGGGCGCGTTCGTCGCGTCCTTCAGGAAGCTCGATCCCCGGGTGCAATATCGTAATCCGGTGATGTTCGTGGTGTATCTGGGCAGCATATTGACCACTTTGCTGGCGTTCGACATGGCGGCGGGCGATTCCCGCGGTCAGTTCGGCTTTACCGCCGCCATCAGCCTGTGGCTGTGGTTTACCGTACTGTTCGCCAACTTCGCGGAGGCGCTGGCGGAAGGACGCAGCAAGGCGCAGGCGGAGAGCCTCAAAGGCATCAAACGCACCAGTTGGGCGAAAAAGCTGGCCGCGGCCGCTCCGGACGCGCCGCAGAGCAAAGTCGCGGCGGAGAGCCTGCGCAAGGGGGATGTGGTGCTGGTCGAGGCCGGCGATATTATTCCTTGCGACGGGGAAGTGCTGGCCGGCGGCGCCTCGGTCGACGAGAGCGCCATCACCGGCGAGTCGGCGCCCGTTATCCGCGAGGCCGGGGGCGATTTCGCCTCGGTAACCGGGGGAACGCGCATTTTATCCGACTGGCTGGTTGTACGCTGCGGCGTCAATCCGGGGGAAACCTTTCTGGATAGGATGATCGCCATGGTGGAGGGCGCCCAGCGGCGCAAAACGCCCAATGAAGTGGCGCTGACCATTCTGCTGATATCGCTGACCATCGTGTTTCTGCTGGCTACCGCGACGCTCTATCCCTTCTCCGCCTGGGGCGGCAAGCCGGTCGGCGTGACGGTGCTGGTGGCGCTGCTGGTGTGCCTGATCCCGACGACCATCGGCGCGCTGCTGTCCGCCATCGGCATCGCCGGCATGAGCCGAATGCTGGGCGCCAACGTGATCGCCACCAGCGGGCGCGCGGTGGAGGCCGCCGGCGACGTGGATGTCTTGCTGATGGATAAGACCGGCACCATTACGCTGGGTAACCGTCAGGCCAGCCAGTTCCTGCCCGCCAAAGGCGTTAAGGAGGATGCGCTGGCGAACGCCGCGCAGCTCGCATCGCTGGCGGATGAAACGCCGGAAGGACGCAGCATCGTCGTACTGGCGAAGCAGAAGTTCAATCTGCGCGAGCGCGATTTGCAGAGCCTGGACGCGACCTTTATTCCTTTCTCCGCCCAAACGCGGATGAGCGGCGTGAACATCGGCCGGAAAATGCTGCGCAAGGGGGCCGCCGACGCGATTCGCCGCCACGTGGAGAGCAACGGCGGACGCTTCCCCGCGGAGGTGGAGGAACTGGTGGCGTCCGTCGCGCGCAAAGGCGGCACGCCGCTGGTCGTCGCCGAGGATAACGCGGTGATGGGCGTGGTGGCGCTGAAAGATATCGTAAAGGGGGGCATTAAGGAGCGTTTCGCCGAACTGCGCAAAATGGGTATCAAAACGGTGATGGTCACCGGCGATAACCCGCTGACGGCGGCGGCCATCGCCGCCGAGGCCGGCGTGGACGATTTTCTGTCGGAAGCCACGCCGGAAGCCAAGCTGGCGCTGATCCGGCAATATCAGGCGGAAGGGCGCATGGTGGCCATGACCGGCGATGGGACTAACGACGCCCCGGCGCTGGCTCAGGCTGACGTGGCGGTGGCGATGAATTCGGGGACCCAGGCGGCCAAAGAGGCCGGCAACATGGTGGATTTGGACTCCAATCCCACCAAACTGCTGGAGGTGGTGCATATCGGCAAACAGATGCTGATGACCCGCGGCTCGCTGACCACGTTCAGTATCGCCAACGATGTGGCCAAATATTTCGCCATTATCCCGGCGGCGTTCGCGGCGACGTATCCGCAGCTCAATATGCTGAACATCATGGGTTTGCACTCTCCCGCCTCTGCCATTCTGTCGGCGGTGATTTTCAACGCGCTGATTATCGTGCTGCTGATTCCGCTGGCGCTGAAAGGCGTCGGCTACCGTCCGATGTCGGCGGCTTCGTTGTTACGCCGTAACATTTGGCTATATGGCGTCGGCGGGCTAGTGGTTCCGTTTATCGGCATCAAGCTGATCGATATCATTCTGGCCGCGTCCGGCCTGGTCTAAGGAGGCCGTCCATGAATCTGTTACGTCCCGCTGTTTCGCTTTTTATCCTACTGACGCTGATTGTCGGCGCGGCCTATCCTTTATTGACCACCGGGCTTGCCCAGTGGTGGTTCCCCGCCGCGGCGAATGGCTCCTTGGTCGAGCATGATGGCCAGGTGCGCGGCTCCGCGCTGATCGGCCAGTATTTCACCCGGCCGGGATATTTCCAGGGGCGCCCTTCCGCCACGGCGGAAACGCCCTATAATCCGCTGGCGTCTTCGGGCAGCAATCTGGCCGTCAGCAATCCGGCGCAGGACGATGCGATAAAACAGCGTATAGTCGATCTGCGCAAGGCGAATCCGCAGGCCGGCGGGGCGGTGCCGAGCGAACTGGTCACCGCTTCCGCCAGCGGCCTGGACCCGCACATTTCTCCGGTCGCCGCCGAATGGCAGGTGCCGCGCGTGGCGCTGGCGCGCGGTCTGTCCGCAGATGCGGTTCGTCGCCTGGTGGCGGCGAATACGATACGTCCGCCGCTGTACTTTATCGGCGAGCCGGTGGTGAATGTGCTGACGCTGAACATGGCGTTGGACGCGTCGCGCCAACCTTAAGGAGTCATGATGACGGAAGAACCCCAGCGCCCGGACCCGGATGCGTTGCTGGCCCGGACCGATACCGACGGCCGGGGCAAACTGAAAATTTATTTCGGCGCCTGCGCCGGGGTAGGCAAAACCTGGGCCATGCTTCAGGAGGCGCGCCGGCTGCGGGCGCAGGGACTGGACGTGCTCGTCGGCGTGGTGGAGACGCACGGCCGTCAGGAAACCGCGGCGCTGCTGGAGGGGCTGGAGATTCTGCCCCGGCGCTCGTCCGGACGCTACCGCCATCAGGAGTTCGATCTGGATGCGGCGCTGGCGCGGCGTCCCGCCGTGATTTTAATGGATGAACTGGCGCACTCCAACGCGCGCGGATCGCGGCATCCCAAACGTTGGCAGGATATCGACGAGCTGCTGGATGCGGGTATTGACGTACTGACGACGGTGAATGTCCAGCACCTGGAAAGCCTCAATGACGTGGTGAGCGGCATTACCGGCGTCTGGGTGCGGGAAACCGTGCCGGATCCGTTTTTTGATGCCGCCGCCGAGGTGGTGCTGGTCGATTTGCCGCCGGACGATCTGCGCCGGCGGCTGAAAGAGGGCAAAGTTTACGTCGGCGATCGCGCTGAGCGGGCGATCGAAAACTTTTTCCGCAAGGGCAACCTGTTCGCCCTGCGCGAGTTGGCCCTAAGGCGAACGGCGGATCGCGTCGACGATCAGATGCGCGCCTGGCGCGATGCCCGCGGGCGCGAAGAGAAGGTGTGGCATACCCGCGATGCGATTCTGCTGTGCATCGGCGCCGGCACCGGCAGCGAAAAGCTGGTGCGCATCGCCGCAAGGCTGGCGGCCAAGCTGGGCAGCGAGTGGCACGCCGTGACCGTGGAAACCCCGACGCTGCATCGTCAGAGCGAAACGCGGCGCCGCCACATTCTGCGCACTCTGCAACTGGCGCAGAAGATGGGGGCGGTCACCGCCACCCTGTCGGACGCCGATGAGGTCAAAGCCGCGCTGCGTTACGCGCGCGAGCATAATCTGGGCAAGATCATTGTGGGCCGGCCGCCGCGGCGCCGGTGGCGCTTGTCGAACCGCTTCGCCCGCCGCCTGAGCCGTCTCGGACCGGACTTGGATTTGATCGTTATCGCGCTGGACGATATCCCCGATATCGGCGCCGGCCGCGTCGCCGATACCCGCGCCGCGGCGGATAAATGGGGCCAGCAGCTGCGCGGCTGCCTGGCGGCGACGGCGCTATGCGCGCTGATTACTCTATTAAGCAAATGGCTATTGCCCGGTTTTTCCCCCATCAATCTGGTGATGATTTACCTGCTGGGGGTGGTGCTGATTGCGATTGGCTTCGGGCGTCTTCCGTCCGTGGCGGCGGCGCTGCTTAACATCGTGGCGTTCGATCTGTTTTTCGTCGCGCCTGAAGGCACTTTCGCGGTTATCGACGCCCAGTACCTGGTGACGTTTTCCGTGATGCTGGCCGTCGGCGTGATTACCGGCAATCTGACGGCCGGCGTCCGTTACCAGGCCAGGGTCGCCAGGCACCGGGAGCAGCGCGTCCGCTATCTTTACGAGATGGCGGACGGATTAAGCCGGGCGCGCAAAAAAGGGGAGATCGCGCAGATTTGCCAGCGGGTGGTCGGCGCGGCGCTGCTCGCCCGCTGTGAAGTCTGGCTTCCCGACAGGCAGGGCGTACTGGCGCCGCCGCCGGAGCGCCGGCTGCACAAGGTTCCCGATGCGGCGATTATCAAGTGGAGTTTTGATAAAGGGCAGGTCGCCGGCGCCGGTACCGATACGCTGCCCGGCGTGCCTTACAAGATCCTGCCGATCTCCTCTTCCGAACGGACGCTGGGTTTGCTGATTATCGAACCCAGCAACCTGCGTCATCTGATGATACCGGAGCAAAATCGCCTGCTGGACACCTTCATCATGCTGATCGCCGGCGCGCTGGAGCGTCTAGAACTCACCCGGCGCGAACAGCAGTCGCGGCTGGCGGCGGAGCGCGAAGAGCTGAGAAATTCGCTGCTGGCCGCGCTGTCTCACGATCTGCGCACTCCGCTGACGGCGCTGTTCGGCATGACGGAGATCCTGACGCTCGATCTGTCGGCGGAGGGGTCAAAACATGCGCATCAGGCGAGCGATATCCGCTTGCAAACGCTGAGCACCATCCGGCTGGTGAATAATATGCTGGATATGGCGCGCATCGAGGCGGTCGGCTTTCGGCCGAAAACGGATTGGGTGGCGCTGGAAGAGGTGATCGGCAGCAGCCTGAAGGCGCTGGAGAACATCTTGCCGGCCGATGAAGTCCAATTGGATTTACCGCCGGGGATGGTGCTGCTCCAGGCCGACGGACCACTGCTGGAGCGCGTTTTCGTCAACCTGCTGGAGAATGCGCTGAAATACGCCGGGAAAGAGGGGACGATCGGCATCCGGGCCGAAACGCTGCCGCATCACGTCAGGATTGACGTGTGGGACGACGGGCCGGGTCTGCCCCCCGGCCGGGAGCAACAAATTTTCGAGAAATTCACCCGCGGGCGCGAAGAGTCGGCCGTTCCCGGCGTCGGCATGGGGCTGGCCATCTGCCGCGCGATCGTTGCCATGCATCATGGGGAGATTACGGCGGCGAACCGCCCGGAAGGCGGCGCCTGTTTTACCCTTATTCTGCCGTTGCCGCCGGCTCCGCCGCTGGAAGAAAGCCCGGCGCCGATGGCGTGAGACGCTAACGCATTAATTTGCGCCCGGCGACGGGCGCGAAAAGCCTGTACGGGAATCGTCATATTGGGAAAGTAGAATCAGGCTGTTAACAAACCTATCACCGCACGCCGGACGTTGTCAGCAAACTCGCAAAATGGCCGCTTTTATGATTCTGTTAATAAAACCGCCGGGATAGATCGGCGGCGGATAGCGGTGAGCCGCCGTCAATAGAAGCGTAGATTTGTAAGACGACGGGTATAAAGGCCATATAGCGACTAAGATTAAAGAGATACGAAAATCGGCCAATATGCCTGATAGGCGCCCCCGGCTGCCTAATGCCGTTCATTTAAGCCGGTTTTTAGGGGAAACACCGGGGGAGGTTCCCGTAGGGACGCCTCACCCCGGTGGTCGCCCCGGGTATCTTGATGCTTAAACGATCGGCATTACCCCCGGCTGCCGGCCTTTCACTACGACCCTGAGCAGGGACGGAGCTGCATGACATTGATAACGCCTACTATTGTCGCAATTTGTTCCATTCTGACGGCCATTCAGTTCGCTTCCCTCTGTCTGGCCCTGTGGCGATTGCGGCGCCCGGCGCGCGCATCCGCCCGCGCCTGCCCGTTTATCACCCTGGCCCGTCCTCTTTGCGGGCTGGATCGGTTTGAAGAAGAGACGCTGCGTTCCTGTTTTCTGCAAGACTACCCGCAGTACGAAATCCTCTTTTGCGTCGCCTCCCGGCAAGATCCGGTGATTCCGCTGGTGGAACGGCTGATCGCGGAGTATCCCGAACGCTCGGCGCGCCTGCTGATCGGCGATGACAAAGTGACCGGCAATCCCAAGATTAACAATCTGTACAAGGCCTGGCAGTCCAGCCGCGCCGATTGGGTGGCGATGTCGGACAGCAATCTGCTGCTGCCCGCCGATTATCTACGCTCCCTTATCTCCTCCGCCGACGAGCGGACCGGGCTCGTTAGCTCGCCCGCTTGCGGCATCCGGCCTGAAAATCTGTGGGGGGCGGTTGAGGCGGCGATGCTGAATACGCACCAGGCGCGCTGGCAGTTTCTGGCCGATATCGCCGGCAGGGGCTTCGCCCAGGGTAAGACGTTGTTCTGGCGGCGCGACGTGCTGGAAAACGGCGGCGGCCTGGCCGCGCTGGGGGGTGAACTGGCGGAGGACGTGGCGTCGACCAAACTGGTGCGCCGCGCGGGGCTGAAGCTGCGCCTGCCGCCCCGGCCTTATCCGCAGCCGATCGGCCGTCGCAGCTTTGCCGCGGTCTGGGGCCGGCAGCTGCGCTGGGCGCGCATCCGCCGCTTCGGCTTTTTGGGGTTGTTTATTCCGGAAATCGTACTGGGCTCTCTGCCGGCGCTAGGCGCCGCCGCCTGGCTGGCGGCGGAGGACGTAATATCCTGGGTTTGGCCCGCCGTTCTGTTCGCGGCGTGGTACGGCGCGGAGTGGGGCATGGCGCGCGCGCTGGGCTGGCCGCACCGCGCGCGCGATGTGCTGGCGATGTTGATTCGCGATATGCTTTTGCCCGCGTTATGGGTATGGTGTTGGTTTGGGCGCCGCATCGTCTGGAGAGGCAATGTGGTCAGCGCTGAACCATCGCTGAGCGAGGATCAACAGCGTAATGAGTAAAGAGACGACGATCTGATGTTTGAGCTGCAAACTATCGAACGATTGATAGAACAACATGGCCTGCTGCTGCTTACCCCGCTGGCGGTGGTGGAAGGGCCTATCGTTACCGTGATCGCCGCTTATCTGGCGCGGCTTAACTATTTTAGCCTGAGCGCGGTGTGTATCGTCGTTATTTTGGCCGATCTGGTCGGGGATATCGGTTTCTACTCCCTGGGGCGCTGGGTCGTCAAAGCGAACGGCGAACCGCCGCGCTGGCTAGCCCGCTTCGGCCTCAGCCATGCCCGGCTGCAGAGCATGGTTAATCATTTCGAAGACCGCGGCGGAAAAATTCTGGCCTTCGGCAAACTGACCCATTCCGCCGGCGCCGCCGTGCTGCTGGCGGCAGGTATGGCGCGCATGCGCCTGAGGCCGTTTCTGTTTTACAACACGCTGGCCACCATTCCGAAAAGCCTGTTCTTTGTCGCCGTCGGCTATGCGTTCGGCCACTTCGCCGCGCTGGTGGACGGCTGGATCGCCTGGACTTCTTTGGCGCTGCTGTTGCTGTTGCTTATCGGGGGGGCGGTATGGCTGAAATGGGGCAAATAACGCCCACCTTCAGCTGCATTATTCCCGCCTATAATGAAGCCCGGCGCATCGGCGCCGTGCTGGATGCGGTTAGCGGCCATCCGCTGCTGGACGAAATTATCGTTGTCGACGATCGATCCAGCGACGATACCGCCGACGTCGCGCAGCGTGACGGTGTAACAGTTATTCGCCTGGCGCGCAACCGGGGCAAAAGCTGGGCCGTGGCGGAAGGTATCGCGGCCGCTTCCGGCAGCCATTTGCTGCTGCTCGACGCCGACCTGATAGGACTGACGGCCGATGACGTCGCCGCGCTGATATCGCCGGTTAAATTTCATCAGGCCGACGCAGCCCTCAGCCTGCGGCGCAATAGCCCGCTGGTGTGGCGCGCGATCGGACTGGACTATATTTCCGGCGAGCGCGTTTTCGCCCGCGCGCTGGTCGATACGCGGCTGCAGGCGCTGCGGGAGCTGCCGCATTTCGGGCTTGAGGTGTGGCTCAACGCCATCTGGATCGACAATCAGGTTCGGCTTAAGGTGGTTAGGTGGCCCCAGGTCATCAGCCCATATAAAGCGACGAAAATGGGCTGGCTGCGGGGCCTGCGCGCCGATGTTTTAATGATGCGCGATATTTTTCGCACCATCACCCTATGCGGCGCGCTGCGCCAGATCGGCGCGCTGCGGCGCCAGCGCCGGCGCTAAAGCAGCGTGACGAGAAAAAATCCGACGGCGGTCATCAGCAGCGAGCCCAGCACATGCGCCAGAACCGAGGTCACGGCCCACACATAGTTGCCGGACTGCAGCAGGGAAAATATTTCGGCGGAGAAGGTGGAGAAGGTGGTCATACCGCCGCACAGCCCGGTGGTGATAAGCAGCTTCCAGGCGGGATCGAGCTGCGGCTGGCGCAGAAAATAGGCCAGCGCGGCGCCGATGATAAAACCGCCCAGCAGGTTGACCAGCAAGGTTCCCGGCGGCAGGTTGGGGAACAGGCTGTTTAAGCGGACGGACAGTAGCCAGCGGATTACGCACCCTGCGGAACCGCCGATAATAACGGCGAAAAGCGATTTTACCATATCTCCCTCATTACGATTTTTACGTCAAAACCGGCCGGATGCCGGGATTATTCCGTGCGTCTATGGGTACAGGGAGCTATGCCGAGCCGGAAGAGAAGTTTTGACCAGCCCGACACGCCCCCGGTCACAAAGGGTCGTATCAGGCGTCATCAGCCCCTTGGATTGGGGCGGTTGGGAAAGGTGGAACGCCATCACCTTGCGGCAATGATGGATCATCTCGGCGTTTTAATCAAGGCGCGCAGGGGGAATAGGGACGTTCGCGGTTTGGCGCGACATCATTCGAACTTCTCCCCGTAGAGGCCGATGAGCCGGCGCACCACGCCGTTGGTCCAGCCGAAACCGTCCTGAAGCGGGTATTCGCCGCCGCCGCCGGCGCGCGGCGTACCGCCGGCGATATGGTATTTTTCAATCAGCTTATGGTGCCGCTGGTAGAAAACATTCACCGTTTTCAGCCAGTTACGGGCGATTTCATCGGCAAGCGCATCGTGGCCGTAGGTTTTAAAACCCTGGATGGCTATCCACTGCAGCGGCGCCCAGCCGTTGGGGTTGTCCCACTGTTCGCCGCTTTCATTCTCGGTGGTCATCACTCCCCCCGGCGTGAGCAGGCGCGCGCGCACCGCTTGCGCCATCCCCTCGGCCTGTCGGTGGGTGGCGAGCCCCACATAGAGCGGTACGGCGCCGGCGGCGGAAAAGAGCGCCATTCGCTGACGATGCCAGTCGTAGTCGCGAAAACAGCCCTCTTGCTCATCCCACAGATAGCGGGTGACGGCCGCCCGCCGCGCCTCCGCCCTGCGGCGAAATAGCGCTTCCGTCTCCCTATCGCCTTGCAACGCGGAGATATTGGCGATAACGCTCTCCAGCTTATACAGGAACCCGTTGAGATCCACCGGGATAAACTGCGTGGTGCGGATGCTGGCGAGACGATGCGCATCGCGCAGCCAGCGCGAGGAGTAGTCCCAGCCCGAGGCGGCGCCCGCCCGCAGATCGCGGTACACCTCGTTGGCCGGGCGGCCGGAGAGTTTCGCGGTTTCCACATCTTCCAGCCAGGATTCGTCGCGCGGGGTGTCCCGGTCATCCCAATAGCGGTTCAGCAGCGAACCGTCCGGCATCCGCACCACGTGGCGGTAAGCCTGGTTTAGCGCCAGCGAGTCGGCGCCGTCCATCCAGAAAGCATACTCCTGCACCAGATGCGCCAGATAGCGGCGGGCGCCGCGCACGCCGTCCTCTTCAAACAGCTCCACCATCAGCGCGAACACCGGCGGCTGCGAGCGGCTGAGGTAATAGGTGCGGTTGCCGTTGGGAATATGGCCGTAGGTCTCAATCAGCCAGGCGAAATTATCCGCCATGCAGCGCAGCAGATCGTCACGTCCACTCTCCGCCAGCCCCAACATGGTGAAGTAGGAGTCCCAATAGTAGGTCTCGCGGAAGCGTCCGCCCGGCACAATATAGGCCTGCGGCAGCGGCAGCAGCGACGACCACGGAATGTGGTCCTGGGGTTCGCGCGTCAGCACGCTCCACAGATTATCGATATGCTCCTTGAGCGAACTCCGCGGATCGGAGATGTAATCGCTCTCCGCGCGCTCCGGCGGCCAGAAATGGGCGTCGACGAACTGTTTCAGGTCGAAACCGGGGCGGTTTTTCATCCGGCGGTAGCGCATAAGAATATCCAGCGGATCGATTTTCGGCGCGCAGTCGGGAAAGGTTTTACCGTCGTCGAAAATACGCGCCGACTGGACGCGCGCGAACAGCTCCAGATAGCGATCGGCGGGCGTTAGCGCGTCGGAAGGGGGCAACCCTTCGATCATTTCCGGTTCCGGCTCCGCTTCGAGCTGGCTATCCAGCGTTAATTCAACGGGTTCAAGTTCGTATGGATCATATTTTCTGTCGCCGTCCGCCTCGCGCGCTTCGCCGGTCTGTGGTTTGGAATCGAACATACGCTGTCAGCCTCAGTAGGGATTGTCTATGGCGCCGTCTGAAACCGTTTCGGCGCGCTGCGGCGGGATCGCCCGCAGATCTTTCAGGTAACTTTCACACCAGTTGGCGATGTCGTTTTTGCGCAGTACCGCCATCATGTCGTCGTAGCGGGCGCGCCGCTCGGCCCGCGGCATGGTTAGCGCCTGATGCAGCGCCGCCGCCACCTCGTCCCGATCGTAGGGGTTGACGATGAGCGCGGCGGTCAGCTCATTGGCCGCGCCGGCGAAGCGCGACAGCACCAGCACGCCGGGGGCGTCGGGATCCTGCGCCGCCACGTACTCTTTCGCCACCAGGTTCATACCGTCGCGCAGCGGCGTAACCAGTCCGACGTCCGCCAGCCGGAATATTTTCATCAGCAGCCGGCGGTCGAAATGCTGATTGAGGTAGTAGAGCGGCGTGCTGTTCAAGGTACCGTATTTGCCGTTGATTCTTCCCACTTCCATCTCCAACTGGTGGCGGAGATCCTGATAGGCCTGCACATCCCCGCGCGAGGTCGGGGCGATTTGCGAATAGCGAACCTTGCCGCGGTGCTGCGGGTAGTGCTCTAGCAAGGCTTCATAGGCCAGGAAGCGTTCCGGCAGCCCTTTGGTGTAATCCAGCCGTTCGCAGGAAATAATATTGCGCGCATCCCCCAGCTCGCGCTTCATGGCAGCCATTTTGGGCGGTAGCGCGCCTTGCGCCATCTCCTGAATGCTCTCCGGCGCGATGCCTATCGGGTAAACCTCCGTCATAAAGGTATGGCCGAAAGCGCGGTGGGTCTTCGCGCCGATCGGCTGCAGCGCCGTCAACTGCCCGAGGTTGTCGAGAAACGCCATCCGGTCGTTTTCCGTCTGGAATCCGAGCAGATCGTATGCGCACAGCATTTTCAGCAGCTCTTCATGGGTGGGCAGGGCGGTAAAGATTTCCGGTGTGGGGAAGGGGATATGCAGAAAGAAGCCGATACGGTTATGCACGCCTAACTTGCGCAGCGCAGCGGCAAACGGCAGTAAATGATAGTCATGAATCCATAGCGTATCCTCCGGCTTAATCAGCGGCTGCAATCGCTTCGCCAGCAGTTCATTGACCCGGCGATAGCCCTCCCAGGCTTCGCGCTGGAATTGCACCAGATCGATACGATAATGCAATGCGGGCCAGATGACGGCATTGGAAAACTGGCAATAATAGAGATCGTAATCGTTTTGATTGAGCGGAACCGAGGCGTAAGTGATGCCGTCCTCCTCCAGCAAATGTAGATCGTCCTTATCCTCGCCGGATATTTCACCGATCTCTCCGCTCCAGCCGAACCACAGTCCCCCGGTGGTTTTCAGCGCACCGAGAATCCCCACCGCCAGTCCGCCGGCGCTGGACTTCGACTTATCGGGCATTGCGATACGGTTAGATACGACAACCAGACGGCTCATAACCTTCACTCCTTACCGATGTTCTCTTGCTGTAATAGTAATTGTTCAAGCCAGCGGTGAACATCCGCCACCCGCCTGAGGCGGTAGCGGGCGTGGCTTGAACCCTCTCCGACCTTAATGGAAATCCCCCGCACGGCGTTCACCGCCAGAAACCCTGATTCATCCGTCAGATCGTCGCCGACGAAAACCGGCGTGCGCCCGCAGAAAGGCGTTTCCCGCATAAAGGCGTGAATCGCCGCGCCCTTATCCGCCGCGCGCGGTTTTATCTCCACCACGCACTTGCCGTGTTGCAGCGTAAGCTGGGGAAAGCGCGCCGCGGCGGATGCCGCCAGCTCCGCTATCTGCTGTCGATAGGGCATCGCCTGGCGATAGTGCAGCGCGAAGGCCGCGCCTTTGACTTCCAGCAGCGCGCCCGGCATAGCGGCCATTCCTCGCTCAAGGGTTTGCCGCAGGGAAGCCGCGACGTCCGCCGGCAGCTCGACGCGGTGCAGGATGCCCCTGCCGTCGCGCCGTTCCGCGCCATGTACTCCCGCCAGCGGCAGCGTAAGCGGCGCGGTCAGCCTGTCGAGCTGTTCGATAGGGCGGCCCGATACCAGCGCTAGCGCGCCGCGGCACGCCGCCGATAGCGTTTGCAAATTGGCGCGCACGGCGGAAGGGATAACGACGGCGTCCGGCTGCGGCTGAATGTCCGCCAGCGTGCCGTCGACGTCGAAAAAGAAGGCGTATCGTCCGCCGTCGAGCATAGGGATAGGGGGGCTATCTGTCGCGTTGTCCGGTGCAATGGTGGTCAAATGGGCGCTCCTGTCTGCATAGTGCATCGTGTTCGCATGGTATGGATGTATTTCAGTACGATTGCGGACGCGTCGGGTTGCGTTTTCCGATCGCCATCTCACAAGGAGAGGTCTGATGTCTTAGTGGGTGAAGAACGTGCAGCGGCCGGAATAACATGCGCATGCAGCGAACAAGTCGGTAGGGAACAACGTAAAGCCTTTGACAACACGTTCTGTAACGATAAGCACAACCTGACAAATAGACATCATTAGCGTTCAGTATAGACGCTATCGGCCCGTTTGCCAGGCCTGCGTCCAATGCCGCTGCGGCTACCCCGCTAAGCCCGTATCGGAAGCAGGGTATTGAAAAGCCGCATGGGTATGATGCGCACTCACGCGCGCGGTTTATTTAATCGCCGCGCCGTCGCGGGCGGATGCTTGCTATAGAGTGCGATAAAGGTTCCTCCGACAATGATTGCCGCGCCCGATACTTTCCATGGGTTTAGGCTGTCGCCCAAAACCGTTACGCCCATCAGCAAGGCAAATACCGGGCTTAGCAATGACCAGGGAATAATCTGGTTGACCGGGTATTGCCGCAGTAAGCCATACCACAGCGAGTAAGAGACGATGGAACATACGATGGCGCTATACAGCACGGCAAACCAACCGCGCCAGCTGGCGTGGGCTATGGCGGCCGCCTGATGCGATTCGAACAGCCATGATGTGATTGCGACCATCGGGATCGCCAATAGCGACGTCCAGCCCGCCATCGTCACGGGGTGGATGGATGAGACCCGCCGTACGGTAATATTGGTGATCGCCCAGCCCATGGCGCTGACCAGCAGGAGAACGCCGCCCAGCCAGTTTCCGAGCGTCGGGCTGCCGCAAAGAACCCCCATCCCGGCCAGCGAGAGCAGAATTCCGCCTGTTTGCATTACGCCGAGTTTTTCCTGGTGGCAGATGGCCGCCAGGATCATGGCGAAAGGCGTTCCTAACTGAACGATAATCGCCGCCGTACCGGCATCGGCGTAGGTTATGCCGATAAACAGCAATGAAAAATGCATAAAGCCGAAGGTGAACGCCAGACGGCACAGCACGGGCAGATCTGACCGGCGGATGCGGGTGAAGGGCGCGACGAGCGCGGCGACGACGATAAAGCGCAACAGCGTCAGAAACAGCGGCGGGATTTCGCTCACGCCTATTTTGATCGCGACGGCATTGAATCCCCAGGAGGCGACGATGAATATAATCAGCAGCAGATGTTTTAACGGCACGATAATCACTCATAAAAGGGAATAGGCCCGCCGACGGCGGGCGATACGCAATAAGCCTAGGGATACAGGCCGCGATCCTTGCGCGCCAGCAGGATCCGTTCGCAGGCCATGGCGTAGGCGGCGGTGCGCAGGGTAATGTCCAACTGGGAGGCTTGCCGCCACACCGCGTCCAGCGCGTCCTGCATGATGCGGTCGAGACGTTGGTTGATTTCATCCTCGCTCCAGAAGAAGCTGGAGAAGTCCTGCACCCATTCGAAATAGCTGACGGTGACGCCGCCGGCGTTGCAGATCACGTCGGGCACGACAATGATGCCGCGCTCGCGCAGGATGTCGTCCGCCTCCGGCAGCGTCGGTCCGTTCGCGCCCTCCAGCACCAGACGGCAGGTCAGGGCGCGTGCGCGCTGCGCGGTGATCTCTCCTTCCAGCGCGGCGGGGATGAAGATGTCGCATTCCGCCGTCCAGAAGTCGTCGCGGCGACAGTCGCGCGCGTGCGGGAACCCGGCGATGCCGCCGTGTTTTTGTTGCCACTCCAGTAGTGCCGGAATATCGATCCCCGTGGGGTTGATTAAGGTCGCGCTGTAATCTTGCACCGCCGCCACGCAGGCGCCCGCGTGATGAAACAGCGCCGCAGCGATGCCGCCCACGTTGCCGAACCCCTGAACCGCCACCCGGCTGTTCGCCACCGGCAGGCCGATGCGTTGCGCGGCCGCGACGCCGGTGACGAACACCCCGCGGCCGGTGGCCTTGACGCGCCCCAGCGATCCGCCAAGATGAACCGGTTTGCCGGTTACGACGCCGGTGGCGGTGGCGCCGATGTTCATGGAGTAGGTATCCATCATCCACGCCATCACCTGGGCGTTGGTGCCGACGTCCGGTGCCGGGATATCCTGCTGGGGGCCGATAATGGAGCCGATTTCGCTGGTATAGCGCCGAGTCAGCCGTTCCAGTTCGGCTGGCGACAGTTCGCGGGGATCGACGCGGATGCCGCCTTTGGCGCCGCCGAACGGCAGGTTCAGCGCGGCGCATTTAATGGTCATCCAGGCCGACAGCGCCATCACCTCCTCCAGCGAGACGTCGGGGTGAAAGCGTACGCCGCCTTTGCCCGGTCCGCGCGATAGGTTGTGCTGTACGCGATACCCTTCGAAATGGCGTATCGTGCCGTCGTCCATCTCCAGCGGGATATCGACGATCAGCGTTCGTTTGGGGCGGCGTAGGGTATCGGCCCAGCGGGTTAGCTCTCCCAGGTAGGGCAGAACGCGTTCCACCTGAGAGAGATAAGTGGCCCAGGCGGAATGCGCGTCATCTGAAATATAGGAAAGTGCCGACATATTTCTTCCTCGTCATAGGCAATAAGTTCGTCGCTCGGTTGCGCTTTTCCTGACGCAGGCGCGAAACGGCACCTCGCCCGGCGACGATATCAAGTGAAAGAGAGCGCGCCGCCCGCAGGCGGCGGAGGCGTTATTTAACTCGACAGTCGTCGAGCGAAAATGAATTGGCCGTGGCGAAACCGCGCAAACCGCCGACCAGCACCGACATCAGCTGCGTACCCACTTGTTTTTCCGTCAGGCCCACGGTGTCGATCAGATCGAAAATTTCACGCGGGTCGAACAAGATGTTCCACAGGAATATCGCCTTGTCGCCGATATCCGGCAGCCCCATCTCCGCCATGGCGTCGCGCAGCGCGGGACGTACGGCGTCGGCTTGTACCAACAGATATTCCGAACCTTCCCACAGGCGTTCCAGATAGCCGCGACGGTTGCGCATCGGCACCATCGCCGCGCCGCGCTGACGCACCAGTCTGATCCAGTAGCGGCTGATGCTGTCCAGTCGTTCCAGGCCATTGCCGGCCTGTTTCCGGCTGAATTCCAGCAGCAGCGCGCCGACGTCATGCCGGTAGGTGTTGAGCACCTCCTCAACCGAGGCGAACTGGCGATACGCCGTCGCCACCGAAACGCCGGCTTCATTGGCGATTTCGGTCATGCTGATCGGCCCTTCCGCCACTTCGAATAGCCTGGCCGCCGCCTGAATCAGGTTCTTACGGTTTCTTTCGGTGTCACTGCGTAGGGGTTTCCTCATTATGATCCTTATCCATTGGTTATTGTCGTCAGGCGGATTTACCGCAGCATCGCCAACCCATGCTTCAGGCGTTTGATGCCTTCAACGATAGCCTCTTTGCTGGCCGCGTAAGAAAGACGCAGATGTCTTTCGCCCGCCGCGCCGAATTCGCTGCCCGGCCGTACGGCGATGCCTTGTTCGCGTAACAGGGCGACCATATCGATGGATGGGATCGGCATTTCGTAAGACGGGAAGCAATAGAATGCGCCTTCCGGTTCGTTGAGCGTCAGGCCGGGAATGTCTCTTAACCCCGCCATCATCAATATGCGGCGTTCACGGTAAATATCATACATGCGTTTGACGTCATCCTGACACTCTTTGAGCGCCACCAGCGCCGCGCGCTGTACCGCACTGTTCACCGAGCCATTGACGGTATTATGCACCCTGGCGGCGGCGGCGATCATCTCGGCCGAACCGGACAAGTAGCCTACGCGCCAGCCGGTCATGGCATAGCTTTTCGAGAAGGTCTGACAGTACAGGGTGCGTCCGCGAAACGCCGGCAGTTGCAGAACCGAGGTGAAGGCTTTGCCGTTGAACACCAGATCGCTATACGCCTCGTCGGCGATGACCAGCGTGTTATGTTTGCCGACCAGGCGGCCCAGCGTCTCAATTTCTTCATGGGTATGCACGATGCCGGTGGGGTTGCCGGGGTTGCAGAAGATAAACAGTTTGGCCTCTTCCAAAACGTTGTTCAGGCGCGCCAGATCCCAGTGAAGGTCGCCTTTGCAGGGCATGGGTATGCAGACGCCGCCCGCCATATTCACCAGATCCGCATACAGCGAGTAGGTGGGGTCGGGGATCACCACCCGGTCGCCGGGGTTCACTATTGATAGGATCGCCGCCGCCAGTCCTGCGGTGCCGCCGTGCGTCACCAGCACTTCGCCGCTTTTTACCGCATAGCCGGACTGGGCGGAAATATGGTCAGCCAGGGCCTGACATAGCTGCTTATCGCCCAGCAGCGGCGCGTAGTGGGTAAAGCCGTTGCGCAGCGCGTCTGCGGCGGCTTGCACGATGCGCGGCGGCGTATCAAAGTCGGGTTCGCCCATCGCCAGCGAGATCATATCGCCGCTGGAAGCGGGCTGCTGTACGCGCAAAGAGGTGCGCTCGATACGCAAAACGGCTTCCGCCGCTTTAAATTGAGAGACAGAGGAAAGCATGGTTCACCTTTTTCGTTAATCAAAGCCCAGGGTTCAGAAGCGTTTTTCCCGTTCGTCACGGCATTCATGCGGCGCGTTCTTCCAACGGCTGACTTCCAGGTCGCCGGAGATATCGCGTTGATACGTCGGCGCGACGATCAGTTCTTCAATCACCGTGCGGGGCGGCAGCGCGGCGCACAGCAATACCGCTTCGGCCACGTCCTCTGGCTGCACCATGCCGTCGCGTATCTTTTGCGACGGCGGATCGGCGCGACTGTCCATGATCGGCGTGTTCACCTCGCCGGGCAGGATACAGGTGGCGCGGATGCCGTTATTGCGGAAGGTGTTGTGCAGATAGGTCATAAAATTGCGCACGCCGGCTTTCGCCGCGCCGTAAGCCGCGCCGCCCAGCAGGTTAGGGCGGAGCGCGGCCAGCGACGATATGGTGATGATGGAGCCGCCGTTGCGCGCCAGCATGTCCGGCAGCACCGCCTGCGTCAGCAGAAATACCGCCTTCAGGTTGACGTTTTGCACCTGTTCCCACTCCTCTTCCGGGATCCAGCGCGCATTCAGGGTCTTGCTGGCGCTGCCGGCGTTGTTCACCAGAATATCGACTGCCCCCAGTTCGCGTTTGATCCAGGCGACCAGCGCCGCAACTTCCGTTTTGTTTTCGATATGGGCGGCGTAAGCCCACGCCTGCCCATCCTGCCGACGGATCTCGTCGACCGCCTTATCCAATACCGCCTGACGGCGTCCCACCAGCACCACGCGGGCGCCGCGCGCGGCCAGTAATCGAGCCGAGCTTTGGCCGATCCCGGTGCCGGCGCCGGTAACAATCGCTATTTTTCCCTGTAATGATTCCATCTTTATCCCCTTAATAACTCGTCCGCGTTGACGCCGTAATCGCGCAGCGCCCCTTCTTTAGTGATATAGCCTTCGCGTAGGTCGAACAGAATGTCCGCCTTGGCGCGCCCGGCCGGCGGCATCTTGCCGCCGCCGCCCGGCATCTGAATGGTGACTTCATCTCCGGGCATCATATCGTGGCGGCCCACCGGCTTTGCCAACGGTTCGCCATTAAGCGCGATATAGTTCGGCGCGCCCGCTTCGCCGCCCAGCACGCCCTGCGCCGGGTGTTTCTGGCGGGAATAGAACATGCTGTGCGACAGCGGATGCGCGCTGGTGTTGCGGATCACCATGCGCTGCGCCACGCCGCCGCGGTAGCGTCCCGCGCCGCCGGAGTCCGGCACTATCGCTTTTTCCAGAAACAGCAGCGGGGTGGCGGATTCGATCAGCTCAATCGGCGTGGAGGACATGTTGCCGGGAAACCCGGTGACGATGCCGTCCGCGGCGGGGCGGGCGCCGGTTCCGCCGTTGACGCACAGGCTTTCGACGAAACGGCGGCCATCGTCGAACTGCCCGGCGAACACGTCGCAGGTCACAGGGGCGCTGCCGGAGTGGCCCATCACCCGTTCCGGCATAATCTCCGCCAGCGCGCTGAAGATGGCGGCATGGGCCATATGGCCTACGCGGTTGCGCATTTCCACCGCGCGCGGCGGCCGGGCGTTGGCGATGGAGCCCTCCGGCGCGGTGACCGTTATCGCTTTGAAACAGCCCTCGTTATTCGGCAGATGCGGTTCCAGCAGGCATTTCAGCGGATAGACGCTGTAGGCGTAGGTAAACGACATCGGGCAGTTGCTGCCGAACATCGATTCGGCGGATGAGCCGCTGTAGTCGATCACGATATCGCTGTCGTTGACGATAACTGCGACATGCAGGTGGATATCGCCCTCGTAGTCGCCGATATCGACGTCGGCTTCATAACGGCCGTCCGGCACCGCTTTGATGGCCTTGCGCATCGCGCTGTCGGTCAATTCGTGGATTTTTTCCGCCAGCGGCTCCACCGAGTCGAGGCGCAGATCGTCCATCAGTCCCAGCAGCCCGGCGGCGCCGATCTGGTTGGCGGCCAGCATGGCGTGTAGATCGCCTTCCACCTGGTCCGGCGCTCGTACGTTCGCCAGTAGCAGATCGACCAATTGCCGGTTCACCTGACCGCCGATCATCAGTTTGCTGGGGGGAATAATAAAACCCTCCTCGTACATATCGCGTGAGGACCCCATGTTCAGCGAACCGCCGATATCCGACATATGCGCCGCCGAACCGGTGAACGCCACCAGCCGGCCGTCGCGGAACACCGGCGTGACGACGGTGACGTCGTTCAGATGACCGGTGCCGAGCCAGGGGTCGTTGGTGATCAGGCTGTCGCCCGGCTTGAGCGTTTCAGCCGGGTATTTCGCCAGCAGATGACGTACGGTGGCCGGCAGGGTGCCGATAAATACCGGCACGCTGGTCTTCGGCTGCGCCAGCGAATTGCCTTTCGCATCCATCAGCAGACAGGAATAATCGCCTACTTCGCGGATAATGCTGGAGAAAGCCATGTTGACCAGCGTAGCGGCCGCCTCTTCCGAAATACTTACCAGTCTGTCCCAGGTGATGCGCAGGCTGATGGGATCGTTGAGAAAATTCAGATTATCTTGCGTCGGGTTGGTCATCAGTTTAACTCCATCAGAATATTGCCTTGTTCATCAAGATGGGCGGACGCGCCCGGACCGACATAAATCGCGCACTCTTTTTCCTGCAGTAGCGCGGGCCCTTCGATGTTTCGTCCCGTCTCCAGCAGGCTGCGCGGCACCACCCGGCACTCGGCGAACCCCTGTTCGCGCCCCAGATAGACTTGCAGCCTTTTTTCGCGCGCGTCGGGGTCCGGCGCCTGTTTGTCCGAGGTGTTCAAATGCGGCGGCGGGGTCTGCACGCGGCCGCGCCAGTTCACTACTTCCACCCCCAGCCCCGGCAGAATACGGCCGAAACGCGCCATATGCGCCGTCTCGAAGGCGTCGCTCAGCGACTGGACGTCTCCCTGGGAGAAGAAGGTTTCCGTGAGGGCGATAGTCAGTTCGGAACCCTGGCCGACATAGCGCACATCGGCCAGCCGTTGCGTTGCGGCGCTCGACGGATCGGCGTTCGCCGCCGCCAACGTGCTGAAGGCTTCGTCGAACCCTTCCGCGAATAGCGCGCTAATCGCTTGTAAGTCGATGCCCGGTTGCAAACGACAGCGATCGGCGCGGACGAAATCGGCGCTGGGCGGCGCGGTGAGCAGGCCGAAAGCGGAGTAGACGCCGGCGCCGTTGGGGAAATACACGCTTTTTACGTCCAACAGTTTGGCCAGCGACCAGGCATGGCTGGGACCGGCTCCGCCGAACGCCAGCATGGTCATCTGCGCAGGATTGACGTTTTTTTCCACCGCATGGGTGCGCAGCGCTTCCGCCATCTTATGGTTCGCCACTTCATGAATGCCCCAGGCGGCGTCTTCCACGCTCAGTCCCAACGGTTCGGCCACCCGGCGTATCGCCCGGCGGGCGGCTTGCGTATCCAGCGCCATGCGGCCGCCGAGGAAAGCCTCCGGATCGAGCAGGCCCAGCACCAGGTTGGCATCGGTGACGGTGGGCAGTTCGCCGCCGCGCGCGTAGCAGGCCGGGCCGGGGTAGGCGCTGGCGCTTTCCGGCCCGATTTCCAACAGACCGAGGGCGTCCACGCGGGCAATACTGCCGCCGCCGGCGCCGATCTCAATCATATCCACCACCGGCAGTTTGACCGGCAGACCGCTCCCTTTGAGCAAGCGGTCGGCGCGGCCGACTTCATAATCGGTGGTGATGGCCGGCTCGCCGCCGCGCACCACGCAGGCTTTGGCCGTCGTGCCGCCCATATCGAAGGCCAGCACCTGTTCCAGCCCGCCATTTCTCGCAAAGGCGGCGGTGGCGACGATCCCGCCCGCCGGGCCGGATTCGATAATGCGCGTCGGATAGTCCGCCGCGACTCGAGGCGCCATCAGTCCGCCGTTGGATCCCATCACCAGCCAGTCGCAGACAAAACCGCCGTCACGCAGTTTGTTTTCCAACTGCGCCATATAGTTGCGCGCTTTCGGCTGGACAAAGGCGTTCATCGCCGTCAGCACGCCGCGGTCGTATTCGCGGATCTCGCGCGATACCTTGTGCGAGATAGAGATGGCGACTCCCGGCAACGCCTGCGTCAGAATCGCTTCAATGCGGTTCTCGTGCTCCGGCCAGGCGTAGGCGTGCATGCACAGCACCGCTACCGCCTCATAGCCTTGCGCTTTCAATTCGCCGGCCAGTCCGATCACCTGCCGTTCGTCCAGCGGCGTAACAACTTCGCCCCGGCTGGTCACCCGTTCGTCGATTTCATATGTCTGCGAGCGCGGCAACAGCGGCGCCGCCGGCGCGCCGTTCAGATCGTAAATGTCGTAACGGTATTCACGTCCCAGCACCAGCACGTCGCGGAAACCTTTGGTGACCACGAACGCGGTTTTGGCGCCGCGCCGCTCCAGCAAGGCGTTAATGGCCAGCGTGGTGCCGTGGGTAATGGTGTGAATGTCGCCGGCCTGCAGCCCCGCCATTTCCACCAGTTGCGTCAGGCCGATATAGGCCCCTTCCGACGGGTCATGCGGCGTGGTCAGCGTTTTGTGGCGTAAAGCATAGCCGGTGGTGTCGTTCAGCAGCACCAGATCGGTAAATGTACCGCCAATATCAAATCCAATTCGCCATGGGGACGCTTGTTTCATAATTACCTCTGATGTTCGCTATTATTCAGATAACTTCCCGGTCGGGCATCACTCGGCATTGAGCGGTTTGCCTGCCGTTTCTTTCAGATACAACGCGCTGACAATGGTGAGAAGAGCTGTCAACATCACCATGTAGCTGGGGATGCTGGCGATGCCGGTCAGGCCGATAAGCCAGGTCATCAGCAATGGCGCCGAACCGCCGAAAATCACCGTGGACAGGTTGAAGCCGATGCTATAGGCGCTGTAGCGCACATTTGTCGGGAACATCTCCGCCAACGTCGCCTGAATCACCCCGGCATGGCCGGCAAAGGCGAAGGCCAACAGAATGGCGGCCATGCAGGCCAGCGGCATCATGCCCAGCGTAAGCAGCCAGAAACAGGGCCAGGCCAGCAGCGCCATCGCCACGGCGGAGGCGATCAGCAGCGGTTTGCGCCCCAGACGGTCCGATAGCCAGGCCATCATCGGAATGGCGCCGATAATGGTCAGCAGACCGCAGGCGGTGACGATCAAACTTTCCACCTGGGTAAAATGCATCACCTTGTGTAAATAGGTCGGCATGTAGACAAACAAAATGTAATAACCTGGTCCGTTGACCGCCGGCAGAGTGATCGCCAGCCCGATGGCTTTCAGATGGCGTTTCGACGACAGCGCCGCGCGCAGCGGGTTGCAGGCCACCTGTTTACGCTGTTTGATCAGGAGGAAGTGCGGCGTGTCCTGAATGCGAGTGCGGATATAGACGCCGATGATGGCCATCGGGATCGCCAGCAGGAAGGGCACCCGCCATAGCCACTCCCTCATCGCCTCCTCACCCCAGGTATTGAGCAGCGCGCTTACCAGCAGGCTGCCGAACAGCAAAGCGATGAAGGAGCCTATTACCAGCGGCGACATAACCACCGCCCGGCGGTGATCTTCGGCATATTCGGCCACAAAGGAGCCGGCGCCGGAAACCTCTCCCCCGGCGGAGAAGCCCTGCACGATGCGCAGCAGAATAAGCAGCGCCGGCGCCGCCCAGCCGATGCTGGCGTAACTGGGCAGCAGCCCGATGGCCGCGGTGGCCAGCGAAATCATCAATAGTAATATCGCCAGCAGTTTCTGACGGCCGATGCGATCGCCAAGATAGCCGCAGATTATCCCGCCGAACGGTCGTACAATAAAACTGACGGTAAAACCCAGATAGGTGAGCATCAGGCCGGCGTCGGTGGAGCTCATCTCGCTGGAAGCGAATACCAGCACCAGCGTACTGACCATCAGTCCATAGATGCCGTAGTCATACCACTCGACAAATGAACCCACTCCTCCAGCCAGAGAAGCGCGTCTTACCACGTTATTCTGCGCGTTTTCCTTTTTCTTCACGGGCAACGCGTAACTCATTGGAATAGTCTGTGATTTGTTCATTTTATTACCCTGCAATATAGTGGAAGTTTTCCGCTCAACCCGTGGCGGCGCTTTTCCCTCTTAAAATCAGCGGTATTCCCGGGTGACCTCGGCGGTCATTTCAGCCTCGCGTCTTGCCACTTCTCGTACTCTTTCCAACACCTCCGGGGCGCGCCGGAACGGGATGACGATTGCGCCGTCTTCATCGGCGACCACGATATCGCCGGCTGTACACACCACGCCGCCAATCGCCACCGGTTCGCCGATGCTCCCCGGACCGTTTTTGTACGGGCCGGCCGGGCTGACGCCGCGGGCATAGGTGGCGAAACCGGTGGCCGCGACGACCCGCAGGTCGCGGACCGCGCCGTCGATGATCTGTCCGACGGCGCCGGCATGTTGAAAACGCTGAGTGAGCTGTTCGCCGACCAGCGCGCGGTCGGTATGTCCCATACCGTTAACCACCACCACATCGCCGGGTTCGATATAATCCAGTGCCATAATTACGGCGGCGTTATCGCCCGCCGGCACCTGTACCGGTAAGGCGAAACCGACCAAATGTTTGGCCGCGGTCATGGGTTTAATACCGGCATCGCACATATTTAAACGTTCCATCGCATCGCCGATATTGGCTACGGGAAATAGCGAGAAGGCGTCGAGCCATTCTTTTGACGGTCTATCCCAGCGCGGAGCGATACGAACGTCTGCATCTTCAAGAGCCATATAACTCACCCCCTATCTTAGATTCAAAAAGAGAATTATTTCTCTATTGAGAATTTATTCTCATTTTTAAAAAATCAGTAATCATATTTTCTTTTGATTGTTTTTCAATAAAATTAACATCTTAATAAAAAATCAAATATCTCAATGAATTAGCTTTTTATTTTGCTGGATAATTTTGTTTTTTACTTGTTTTTAAATAGGAAATTAATATGACAGGCGCTATTTCTATAAAGATTGCACCATGTTAGACGGTATTTTTCTAACGCATTGCATTATATTTGTGCCCAAAATTGGGGCGTCTGCACCATAATTAATGCATTAATTGTTGATCGATGTTTTTAACGCTTATTAAAAATCCGATGGCAAATAAAATAAATATTAAAACGTTCGCGCAGAATCAGAACGAATCGATAATGTTTTTTCGGTGCGGGAAGGCTATCGCGGTTTTAAGCCGATCGGCGACATCATAGTGTGAATGCCGCCTTAGCCTTGACGGGGTAAATGTGGCATACTGTCCCGATAAACTATACTGTTTAGTTATGGATATTCCACTTTCTGGTATACGGGAGTCCAGCCAATAAAAAGGAGCGGCATGCGAACATTAACCGAAGAACGGCGGCAGGCGATCATTACCGCAGCCGCGCAGCTTTTCCAGGAAATAGGGTATGAACGCGCGTCGATGAACGAAGTCGCGAAGCGGGTCGGCGGCTCCAAGGCGACGCTTTACAACTATTTCTCCTCGAAAGAGGAGCTATTTGAAACGGTGGTGCGTACCTACAGCGCCAATTTTATGACGGACGCCGCCGCGGAATTGACGAAGCCCGGCAGTGAAAACCTCTCCATTGAACAGAAACTGACCCTGTTCGGCGAACGTATGCTCCAGGTGCTTGCCGGCGAAAATCAGGCGCTGCAAATTTATCGCGTCGTCGTGGGAGAATCCGGGCATTCGGATATCGGGACGCTATTTCACGAGTCCGGGATTCGGCAAAGTCTGGAAACGCTTGCCCAGGCGATGGCGGACGCCGCGCAAAAAGGGGAACTGATAGCAGGCGACCCGGAACTCCGTGTCAAGCAGTTCACCGCCCTGGTGAAGGCGGAAGCCGATGCGCTGCTCTATCAGCGCGAACTGCCGCGTTTTACGCGCGCGCAAATTCAGCAGATGGTCAGAAACGGCGTCCAGCTGTTTCTCCACGGCGCGACGTCGCAGAAGAAAGAGAGTAACCCATGACGGTAACCCGCCATCGTCGGCGGGCTTCCAGCAGGGTTGAGATATCGCGTTAATAGCAGCGGCGGCGACGTTTGAAGACGATGCCGCCGTAATCGGGTGATGATTCGCCGTATCTCAAGCGGCCGGCGCGTTGGCTTTGTGATTCGCCTCACTTACGGCGCCGGCCCCCGCAGAGGCCCGCGCCGTTCAAAAACGCTTTTGGCGTTGCTGTCCCGCAGCTCGAATTAATGGGGATCTATACCCCAAATATTCGAGCTGCAGGAAAGACGATACACCTGCGACCTGAAGTATGAAGGGGATTCAGAAGGTGTAGCTGACGCCGGCGGAAATAGCGCCCACGCCATTTTTGTCCACCATAGGGCTGTTTTTCACCTCGTCGGGCAGAGCTTCATAACGCGCGGAGACGAAGGTGGTCCAGGCCGGGGTGAAATGATAGCGCAGCGCCAGTTCCGCATAAGGCGTGAAGCTGTCTTGCGGATCATAGGCGCTAAGCCCGCTGCGGCGAGACTCGCTCTGAGTGACGCCAAAGTAATATTTATTCTGATCCTTGTTGTCCCAGCGAACGCCGACTTTGGGCAAAATCTCCCAGTCGTTCAGCTTAATTGGATACAGGTACGAGGCATCGGCGATAATACCGTCGCTGTTATCCAACACATCTTTGGCGACAGAGGCGTTGAAATGGCCGAAATCCGTACGCAGGGTGTATTCCACCCCGGCCAGCGCGGTCGAATCACGCCTGTTCAGTCGTTTCATTCTGGGATCGTCGCTATCCTTCGGCCGGAACTGCCGCGGATCGTAAGCCGCGAAGATATCAAACTGATTGATATTATCCTTCCACAGATGCAAGCCGCCTTTCAGGCCATGAAAAAACGCATAATCGCCTTCATAGCCGATCAGAGGAAACGGCAGCACCGTGGGATCCGTTTCACGGTAGGGGCTGCTGCTTGCTCCGGCGGACAGGCCCAGAGACCAGTCACCCGCCAGAACAGGCGCGGAGCAAATTAACGGCAGCAGTAATAGCGCACGGTATTTGCGGACGGAAAAATTTTTCATCGTGGTATCCCTTTACGCTCAAATAACGATAGTCACGCTTCCCGCCGGGGGATCATTGCAGCATTTCCGCCAGCTCTTCCGCGGCCTTGTCGATCCCCACCTCCGCGGCGCTAAGCGAGCCGATGCTGGCGGAAATATTCATGGCGTTCGGGTACTGTTTGGCCACATAGGCATGCAGCAGGCGGTTGGATGCGGCGTCGTAAATCTCGACGGCATAGTTCACGGAGCCGCTCAGCATTCCCTGTTTTCCGCGGATCGACTGGACGATATTGTAGGGGCCGCCGGCCAGGTCGAATTTGGTAACGGTGCCCGCGACCTGGGTGGTGGTGTCGGCGCCGGTGAGCGTTAGCTTCAGACGCAGCGCGTCCGGCGCGGGGGAGGCGACTTCACTGAAACGCGGACGCAGCGCTTCGGCAAACTGTTTCTGCATATAGGCGGCAAGCTTTTGGCGGTCGGACTGCGCCATATCGCCGAACTGGTGATCCGCGCCCTGATAGAGGGTCACCGGATCGATAATGATGCTGTGATACTTTTTCCAGTCCACTTGCGTGCTGTAGCGGTAGGGAATGCGGTCGGATTCATCGCCGGTATTGGGCGTGAGTTGCGACGTGGAGTCGATGCCGGCATAACGGACGGGTCGATTATCGGCGCAGCCGGTGGTCAAAACGGCAAGACCTAGCAGGGCGGGACATAGGGCCCGGGGCAATGTCATCATTTGAAATATCCTGTAATGGTTGATGGACTGATTAAACAATTACTGCCGGCTTTCAACGTTGCGATGGGCAGCGGGGAGTCGCGCCTGATTCCCTGAATCGCTGGCCATACAAAGCGTAGCGGCCATATCTAACCTCATAACTGTACGGTATAGTTTTATTCCGCCAATAATAAGTTGTCAATAAAATGTTTCGATCCTGGGTTTAAACGGCGATGTCGTCGCCGGCGAGAGGGGGGAAACGAAAGAGGCCATCGTGAGCGATGGCTTCTTTACTTGCGATTCAGGGGAAGCTCGCCCCGTGTATCTCGATCTGGCTGACGGGGTTGTCTGTAAACTCGCTTACTCCATTTGCAGTTCGCGAATAATGGCTAGGGCGCCTTCGCTATCGAAAGCGTCCATGGCTTCGCACAGCGGCTGAGCCCGCGGGCCGAGCCGTTCGCGATGGCGCTCCAGCAGCGCGTCGAACAGGTCCAACGCGGCCATATCGCTGGTCTGCAGCGCCGCGGCCAGCTCGGCCAGATCCGTCGCCAACGCCTCGCTATCCGCGGGCGCGGGGCCAACGGCACGCCGCGCTTGGTCCTCGCCGCCGTGCTGCCGCAGCCACGCCTGCTGCGCCGCCAGCGCGCGGGTCAGTATGTCGGGCAACGCCGCCGCCCGCCGGTCCAGCGCCGGGCGGCTCTCGCCGTTTTTTACCGCCAGTTCGATAGCGGCGCAGCCTGCCGCCAGCCGTTGGGCGCCGGTCGCGGCGGCGGTGCTTTTGAGCTGATGCGCGGCCTCGCGCGCTTCTGCCGGCCTCTCTTCCGCCAGCGCCTGCATGATGCGTTGCGTCAGGCGCTGGGCTCCGGGAGCAAAATCATGCAGTAGCCGAATATAGAACGCGCGATCCTGCCCCAGCCGACTTAGGGCGTCTTCGGCGGCCAGATCGTCCGCCGCGTCCGCGTCGGGCGGCGGCGTCTCGCCCGTTTCCGGCTCCGCCGCGGCGGCCTCGCGCCCAATATGGCGCAGAATCGTCTCCACCAACTCCGCCATATGGAAGGGTTTGCCGATATGGCCGTTCATCCCCGCCGCCAGGCAGGCTTCCCGATCCGACTGCATGGCATTGGCGGTCATGGCGACGATCGGCAAGCGGTCGAAATGCGGTTCGCTGCGGATAGCCTGCGTGGCTTGCAAACCGTCCATTACCGGCATCTGCATATCCATCAGCACCAGGTCGTAGGCGTCCGGCGCGACATCCAGCGCCTGAATACCCTGCAAACCGTTGCTTGCCACACTGACCTGGGCGCCTTCGCGCGCCAGCAGCCGGATCGCCACATCCTGATTAATTTCGTTATCCTCCACCAGCAGCAGCCTGAGGCCGGCCAGCCGGCGCCGCTGCGTCGGCGCATCGGAGAGCGCCTGGCGACGTTTGCCCTGCAGGGCGTTCCAGATCATCGAGAAGGTGAGCGGTTTGCACAGCATCGGCAGGCCGTCGCGCGGCGGGCAGGGGGTCGACGACAGCAGCAGAAGCGCCGGCTGTCCCGCTCCGCTGCGTAACCGCGTCAGCAGTTGGCGGTAATCCGGCGCATCCACGCTCAGCAGCGCCAGCGCCGGTTGTAGTCCGTCGTCCAGCCGTTCCAGCGCGCCGGCCGCGCTATCGCAGGCCGTTACCCGCCAGCCGCCGTTCGCCAATAGGTTACCGATGGCCGGGCGAGATAGCGGATGCGCCTCCAGCAGCAGCGCCGCTCCGTTTTCCGGCGCCGGGTTACCGCTGGCCGTCGCGTCGACCTTTTCCACCGGCCGCAGCCAGATTTGGAACCAGAAACGGCTGCCGCGACTGACTTCGCTTCGCACCTGCAGTTGACCGCCCATCAGCGCCGCCAGCCGGTGGCTGATGGCCAATCCCAACCCGGTGCCGCCGTAGCGGCGTGAAATAGAGGCTTCCGCCTGGCTGAAGCCGGTGAAGATGTGTTCTATGGCGTCCGCGCCGATGCCGATGCCGGTATCCTGTACCGCGAACTCCAGCAGCACGCCCTGTTCGCCGCGCCGCAGCAGACGCAGCTGTAGCCGCACTTCGCCCCTGGCGGTGAATTTCACCGCGTTGCCGCCCAGGTTGATCAGAATCTGTTTAAGCCGCAGCGCATCCCCCAGCAGCAGCGGTGGAACGCCGGGGTCGAGTTCATATATCAGCTCCAGCCGCTTGCCGCCCAGCGTGCCGGATAAAATGGTAGAGACGTCCGTCAGCAGGTCCGCCAGACTGAACGGCTCGATATCCAGCGGCATCATGCCGGCCTCCACTTTGGAAAAGTCGAGGATGTCGTTGAGAATATCCAGCAGCGAGCGCGCCGCGCGCTCCATGTTATGCAACAGATCGCGCTGTTCGGCGTTGATGGCGGTATGTTCGATTAACTGCATCATGCCCATGATGGCGTTCATCGGCGTACGGATCTCGTGGCTCATATTGGCCAGGAAGTGGCTCTTGCTGCGCGAGGCGGCGGCGGCGTCTTCCAGCGCCTGATGCAGATCGGTGACGTCGATCCAGAACAGTACCCGCATGCCGTCTACGGTGGTGACGCCGACGCGTTTGATCCAGCGCCCGTCATTCAGCCTCAACTGCTGGTGATAGATATGCCGCTGCCACTGCTCGTCGCGTCGCCTGGCTTCAATATCGTCGGTATGCCGATCGATGCCGATATTTATCGAACGCTGCAATATTTCCTCGGCGCTGGCGCCGGGATGTATCTGATGGTTTTGGTCGCCGAACATATCCTGGTAGCGGTCGTTGCAGAATACCAGCCGATCGTTGGCGTCATACAGCGCAAACGCCTCGTCCAGCGCGTCGATGGCCGAACGCAGCAGCCGTTCGCTGGATTCGACGCGCAGCCGCGCCTCCACCTGGGCGCTGACATCCTGTAGCGCGCCCACCAGGCGGTAGGGTCTGCCGTGCAGATATTCCATCTCTCCGCTCAGGTTGATCCAGGGCGTGCGGCCGTCCATCAGGGTAAGCTGCAGCGCCTGGGTGAAAGGTTCGCCGCTCTTCATGGTATGGCGTATCAGATCGCGGTAGGCCGGCCAGCGGCGCCGCATGATGCGCTTCATCAGCGGATGCAGCCTGTCCAGGCTGATGACGCCGTCGGACAGCCCCAGCAGGTCGCGCGCGCCTTTGGTGAGATAGAGCGTCCTGCTCTCCGGCGTGTAGTACCAGCCGCCGACGCCGGCGATTTTACCGGTGCGTTCCAGCATATCGAGGCTGAGTTTCAGCGGCGTGATATCGGTGCGGATCGACATGTATTTCACCGGCCGGCCATTTTCTCCCAGCATCGGCGCGATAACGCTGTCCAGCCAGTAGAGGGAGCCGTCTCTGGCGTGATTGCAGATCTCTCCGTGCCAGATATCGCCGCGGGCGATGGTGCCCCACAGATCGCGCCAGAACGCCCGGTCGTGAACGCCCGATTTGAATATGCTGTGGTGGTGTCCGATCACCTCATCGGCGCGGTAGCCGCTAATTTCCAAAAAGCGGTCGTTGACCTTGATGATGCGCCCTTGCAAATCGGTTTCGGTGACGATGGCGTAGCGGTCGAGAATATCCAGCACCGCCTGGCGGTCGCGCAGCGCGAGCTGCGTCATCTTGCGTTCGCGGCGCTGGCGATCGATATCCACCTGTACCACCAGATAACCGATGAACGTTCGCCGCGACAGGCGTGGAATAACGCGGTTCGCCAGCTTACGCAGCGGGTGCAATTCCACGATCATGCAACGCTCTTCGCCGTTGGCCCGCCGGAACATCAGGTCGATTCGCAGTTCGCGCCGTTCGGCCAGCGCGCTTTCGACGGCGGCCAGCGGCGTAGGGTCCGCCACCCGCTGCGTCAGAAAGCCGGGCCAATGGCGATCGGCCAGCGCTTCGCCGCCAAAGCCGGTGATCTCGTCGTAGGCGCGGTTGACCCATACTACCCGGCCGTCCGGTCGCAGCAGACAGGCGGCGTCGCTGCTCAGCCGCATCATGCCGGCCATCTGCCCCATATCGCTCAGATCGCCGCGGCGCAAGCCATAGCGATAAAGCAGCGCCAGCAGGAGCGTTACCGCCGCCGACGCCGCCGCTCCCCACCAGAATTCCGCCATGCGGCTTCAGCCTCCTCCCAGCCGCGCCAGCGCTGTTCGCAGCGCCGGCAGCGCCAGCGGTTTTTCCAGAAAACCGCTGGCGCCGAGCTCAAGGAAGTGGCGCCGCGTCTGCTCGCCGTTGTGTCCGGAGACCATCAGCACCGGAAGCCGCGATCCTCCCGCGCGCAGCGCGCGCAACGTATCTTCGCCGCTTAATTTCGGCATATTGATATCCAGCAACATCAGATCGAACGGCTGCTGTCGCGCCAGCCGCAGCGCTTTTTCGCCGTCCGCCGCCAGCGCGCCGGAGTGCCCCAGGTCGCGCAGCAAGCGGGCGGCGATGCGCAGATTCAGCGTATCGTCATCCACCACCAGTACCCGCAACGCCATTATTCGCCGCCCGACAGCGCGCGGATTGTCCGTACCAGACGCTGCCCGCCGTCATACAGCGGCTGGCCGCTGGCCAGTTTTTGCTCCGCTTCGCTCATCTTTTTCCGGTTAATCAAATCGACCACCGCGCCCACCTCGGCATGGAACGCCCGGTGCGCATCGACCAGCGCCTCATACTCCGGCGTGCCGCCTCGCTGCGCCTTGCCCGGGCCGTTCAGCCAGGCGCCCAGGGCGCAGCTATCGTCGCGGCCGGCTTTCGGATCCAGCGCCAGCTTGCGGTTGATGGCGTTGCGCAGCGTGACGCGCCACTGCCGGTGGCTGGCGATAGCCTGCGCGAAGTCGATGCATCCGTCTTTGCCGACGGCATCGCCTTTTTGCGCCAGGCGCAGCTCGCCGGAATCCACCTCCGCCAGCGTGGTGTCGCGATCGGTAAGACGGAATACCCGGATGGTGTTATGCACCAGCGCGACCTGCCGATTGAGGGCGTTGGCCGCCGAGGCCAGGTCGTCCACCATCGTGGCGTTCTGCTGCGTGATGGTGTCGAGGCCGGAAATCTCGTCATTCACCTGGCCGACGCCGGTTGTTTGCTCGCGCGCGGCGGTGTCGATCTGTTCCAGCATGGCGCTGACCTGGCCCACGGCGTCGGTCACTTCCTGCATCCTGCTCAGGGCTTCGGCGGCGCGCTGGCTGCCTTCATCCACGCGCGCGCCCGACTCCTCAATCAGCGCGCGCACCTCTTTGGCGGCGCCGGAGGTGCGCTGCGCCAGCGCCTGGATTTCCGTCGCCACCACCGCGAACCCTTTGCCTTTTTCACCGGCGCGCGCGGCTTCCACGGCGGCATTCAGCGCCAGGATGCTGGTTTGAAACGCGACCCCTTCGATGACCTGAATGATGTCCTGAATGCGCTGCGACGACTCTTCGATGGCCCGCATGGTGCTCACCACGCTTTGCACCGCGTCGTCGCTGCGCAGTACCGCCTCGGCGGTATGCCGTGCGTGTTGCGCGCCGCCGTTGGCCAGATGGGTGGTTTGCTGAATGGTGCGGTAGATCTGCTCCATGGTGGAGGCGGTCTGCTCCAGGCTGCCGGCCTGCGCCTCGGTGCGGGTCGCCATATCTTTGTTGCCGTTGGCGATCTCCTGGGTGCCGCCCAGCAGATTAGCCACTTCGTGGCGTACGTCGCGCACCACGGTGCGCACCGAAACATTGAGCTGGGCCAGCGCCAGCTGGATTTGGGCGATTTCGCCGCGTCCGGTGACCGGCACGAAGCGGGTGAGGTCGCCGCCCGCCATCAGGTTGGCGACCCCGATGACCTGGCGCAGCGGCGCGACGGTTTGACGCATCAGCAGCCAGGCGGCAAGCAGCGCGCAGCCCGCCGCCGTCGCCGCGGCTCCCCACAGCGGCGCGCCGCCGAGCTGCGCCAGCAGCGGTCCGCCCGCCGCCAGTATGCTGATAAGAACGATACTGCCGCGCAGCCCGGGGTTGAGCCAGCGCGTAATCCTGCCCGTCAGCGTACGGCGCACCAATTGCCCGCGGTGCAGGGTATGGCGCCGGCGTCCCCGTTCCGCCTCCTGGCGCATCGTCGCGTATAGCCGTTCGGCGGCGGCTATCTCTTCATCGGGAGCGCGCGAGCGCACCGACAGGAAACCGACGGTGTTGTCGCCGTCGCGCACCGGGGTGACATTGGCGCGCACCCAGTAATAGTCGCCGTTCTTGCGCCGGTTTTTTACCAGCGCCGTCCAGGGCAGGCCCGATTTAATGGTGGCCCACATATCGCGAAATGTTTCCTGCGGCATATCGGGGTGGCGCACGATATTGTGCGGCTGGCCCAACAGCTCCTCGCTGGTGAAGCCGCTGACATTGATGAAATTCGAGTTGCAGTAGGTAATATTGCCTTGTAGATCGGTTATCGAGATAAGCGTTTGATCTCCTGGAAAAATATAGAGATTCTGGGTGACGGGCAAATTTTTTCGCATGCTGGGGCTCAGTGATATTTCCGCAGATAATAAATAACTATCGGAAATTGTCAGCCGATCTTTAACACAGTTAACGCTTTTCGTTGGTTGTTATTCTTTATGCGCAAGAATAACTTGGAGAAGGGCGGCGTGGTTTGAAACCCGCCCGGCGCGGCATGGCGAGGCGCTTCGCCGCCGCGGTTGAAAAAGCCTCCATGACCAGGGGGGACCTGCTCGCGCCGCATAAATATCAAATCCTGCGATTGTTGACCACGACCGCGCAACCTGGCATTCGCTGGCACATCGCGGCTATGGTTCCGCGCCTATCGTTGACGCCGGACGAATCGCGAAATAGGACGCATCTCTTGCATGCGCTAATCGTTTTCCGCGGCGCCGGGCGCCGAAGTTGCGCGATTGAGCTGTAGCACCACGGAAAAACGCGCCTCCGGGTGCACCGTTACCGATATCTCAAACGCCCGGCCCGCCGCATCCAGATAGTGCCGCACCACTTTCAACGCGGCCGCACCGGTTTTCAGCCGGCGCGCTTTCGCCATCGCGCCATCCGTTACGCTACAGACGCCGATCTCCTGGCGGATCCCCGCTACGCGCCGGCCGAAACGGTTTTCTATCATGGCACAGATCGGCGTGTTCGGCTGTCGATGCACATCCGCGACGATTTCCGCATAGTCCGGCGCGATATAGATGTCGCTCCAGCCTATCGGCAGAGGTTCGCCTTCCTGCAAACACAGGCTTGAAATGCGTAGCCACAGCGTATCCGGGGTACAGGCAAGCGTTTTGGCCAGCGAGCCGGCGACCTGAACGGGGCCGACGTTCCGTACGACGCGGATATGCTCCTTGCCGGACTGCACCAAATCGTCCAGCGATGCCGGCGCCGGCTGAAAATCGTTGCGCGCCTGCGTGGCGGTAATGCGCGTGCCGACATTTTTCCGCCGCGTCACCAGACCGAGCAACTGCAGCTCATTCAGGGCGGCCCGCACCGTGTGGCGGCTGGTGCCGTAAAGTTGACACAACTGCATTTCGGTAGGCAGCAGCGACCCCAGCGGGAAGAATCCCTGCGTGATGCCGTCCATTAACTGGCGCACCAGTTCGATGTAGTTGAGCTTGCGCATCTCTATCACCATTAACTTACTTAAAATAATTATAAAATTAGACTAACACGCGATCCGTCACAGAACGCGATGATGGCTACTGTTCCGTAACAGAAAAACTCATTATTTTTAAAATGTCCGAACATATTATCGCAAATAAGTTCGGGCATATGCCGTGAGGGCCTCTGTCTGTTCTGTATTTGATGGTCCTTGTTCAGTGCCGCACGCAGCCTTAATGATATCGATAGCGAAGGCGCGCCAGCCGATGCCGGGATTGGCGCGTTTCCTCGGCAAACCACCGGGGTCATCATTTATACGAAGTCCATCAGCGATCGTTCGTGGCGGAGGCTAACGCAATGAATATTTCACCAGTCACTCCAAGCGCAACCAAACGGACGCCGTGGTATCGGCGTCTGGGAACCCAGGTTTTCATCTCGCTCATTTTGGGGATCGTAACCGGCCTCATTTTTCCGTTATTCGCCACGCAATTCAAACTGCTGGGCGACATGTTCCTCAACCTGATCAAGGCAGGCGTCGCGCCGCTGGTTTTTCTGACCATCGTTCACGGCATCGCCTCCGCGGGGGACGCCCGCAGCGCCGGACGCGTGGGTTGGCGCGCCTTTGTCTATTTCGAAGTGGTGTCGACCTTCGCGCTGATTTTGGGATTAATGGCGGGCAATGTCATCAAAATCGGCAGCGGTATGTCGCCCCAGGTAAGCGGCGCTCCCGCTCTGGATATCCACCCCGCCGCTACGCCGGGTTTCGCGGAGTTTCTGATCCACATCGTGCCTGACAATTTCATTGGCGCTTTTGCCAAAGGCGAACTGCTGCAGGTTGTGGTTCTGGCGGTTATGGTGGGTATCGGCATCCTCGCCATCCCAGTCGAGCGGCGCAAACTGGTTAACAATAGCCTGGATATGATTTCCGAAATACTGTTTGCGTTTATCAACCTAGTGATGAAGCTCGCGCCGCTGGGCACTTTCGGCGCGGTCGCATACTCGGTGGGAAGCAACGGTTCGACGGTACTGCTTGCGCTGGCGGAATTGGTGCTGGTTTTTTACGTGGTGATTGCGCTCTTCGTTATCCTCGGAATGGGGCTGATCGCGCGGCTGGCCGGGTTCAGCATATGGCGCTTTCTGCGTTATATAAAAGATGAGCTTATCATCGTCCTCGGCACCGCCTCCTCCGAGAGCGTGTTGCCCCGTCTGTTGATCAAGCTGGAACGCCTGGGCTGCGCCAAGCAGACCGTGGGGCTGGTGCTGCCGACCGGTTACGCCTTTAATCTCGACGGCACATCCATATTTATGTCCATGGGCGTCATGTTTATCTCCCATGCCTACGGCGTTCCGCTGTCGCTGGAAACGCAGATCGGCATTTTGCTGCTGATGCTGTTGACCTCGAAAGGGGCGGCGACGGTTTCCGGCGGTTCGTTCGTGGTATTCGCCGCCACCGTGACGTCGACCGGCATCCTGCCCGTCGAAGGGCTGGCGCTGATATTCGGCGTCTATCGTTTTATGTCCATGGCGATCGCCACCTGCAACACCGTCGGCAACGGCGTGGCTACCCTAGTGGTCGCCAAGTGGTCCGGAACGTTCGATGCCGTTCAGGCCGAGCGGCATCTCTATCCGGAGCGCTATCCTGAAACGGCGCAGGAAGACGAGGAGTTGGATAACGGCGAGACGCTGCCGGAACATCGGGCGTTAACATCAGAAGCGGAGTCGCCGGCGCGGCGGTCTTGACGTTGAGGTTCGCTAACCCCGCTTGCGCCCGGCGAACGGCATTAGAGGTCGCCGCGTTCTGCGCTAAAGAACGCAAAGCGGCATTACAATCCGCGATGATGCGATATAATGCCCGAACCTTCACCTTGATATGATAAAGACCATCATGATGTTGTCTCAGGTTCGGCAGGGCGCTTTCTCGCATAATAAACTGTTGTTGATATGCGGAACCGGGTGGCTGTTCGACGCGATGGACGTAGGGTTATTATCCTTCATTTTAGCCGCCTTGAAACAGGATTGGGGGCTGACGGCCGCGCAGATGGGGCTGATCGGCAGCGTAAATTCCATCGGTATGGCGGTCGGCGCCTTTGTTTTCGGCCTCTATGCCGACAGAAAGGGGCGCAGGTCGGCCTTTATGCTGACGCTGTTGATGTTCAGCGTCGCCAGCGGGCTAAGCGCCTTCGCCTGGGGGCTGGGCAGTCTGCTGGCGCTGCGTTTTTTCATCGGCATGGGGCTGGGCGGCGAACTGCCGGTGGCGTCGACGCTGGTCAGCGAGAGCGTCGCGCCCGAGGTGCGCGGACGCGTGGTGGTGCTGCTGGAAAGCTTCTGGGCCGTGGGCTGGCTGCTGGCGGCGCTGATCGCCTATTTCCTTATTCCATTGCCCGGCGTCGGCTGGCGCGGCGCGATGCTGCTGTGCGCGCTGCCGGCGTTTTACGCGTTCTATCTGCGTTTCAGCTTGCCGGATTCGCCGTACTATCTTCATCTGAGCCGGCAAGATAAAGAATCATCGTTCCTTAGCAAGATCGCGGCGCTGTGGGCCGGCGAGTACCGCCGCCGCAGCCTGATGCTGTGGATTGTGTGGTTCTGCGTGGTTTTTTCTTATTACGGCATGTTCCTGTGGCTGCCCAGCGTCATGATGATGAAGGGGTTCGATCTGGTGAAAAGTTTCGGCTATGTCCTGGCGATGACCGTCGCCCAGCTGCCGGGCTATTTTTCAGTCGCCTGGCTGATTGAACGAGTAGGGCGGCGGTGGGTGCTGGCCGTTTATCTGCTGGGCACGCTGGTCAGCGCCTATTTCTTCGGCAATGCCGATTCCGGCGCGCAGTTGCTGTGTTACGGTTCGCTGCTCTCTTTCTTTAACCTGGGCGCCTGGGGCGCGCTGTATGCCTATACGCCGGAACAGTACGCCACGCGGATCAGAACCACCGGGGCCGGCGTCGCCGCCGCTATCGGACGCGTCGGCGGGATCCTCGGACCCTTGATGGTGGGATATCTGGTTTCGGCCGGCGTATCCATCGGCGGCATCTTCTCGCTATTCAGCATAGCGATCCTGCTGGCGGTGCTGGCGATCGTGATTTTAGGGAAAGAGACCGCGCGCACTGCGCTGTAAGCCGGGCGTTGTTTAGCGATATCGCCGCATGAAAAAAACGCCTGACAATTCTCTGCGCCTTGTCAGGCGTGGCAACTTGGCCCGTCCGCCTGGGCGCGCCTGATGCGGATATGCGCCGATGGGTAAACGGGGGGACGCCGTCCGAGGATTAAATCAGCGCGGTGACGAAATGTTCGTAATAGCGCCACTCTTCTCCGGCCTCGCAGGGCGCCGCGGCGACGGCAAAAACGCGCAGCTTCCAGGGTTTATTGAATGGCGCCTGCCCCTCGCGGTGGCTTAACGCCGCGGCCAGCTCGCCGTTATCCGTGTTGCTGATAGTGGTCATGAGACTCTCTTTTGCTTAAAGCGCAACAGGGTGGCGCCGTCGAGCGGATCGGTCAAATAGCGGACGCGCACGCCGAAAGTATCGAGCAGCAGTTGCGGCGTCAGCACTTCGAGCGGCGGCCCCAGCGCGATCAGCCTTCCCCGATCCAGCACCGCCAGACGATCGCAGTGCAGGGCGTGGTTGAGGTCGTGCAGGGCGACCAGCGTGGTTACCGGTAAGCGGCGAACCAGCGTCAGAATGGCCAACTGATGCTGAATATCCAGATGATTGCCCGGCTCATCCAGCAGCAGAATTTGCGGGCGTTGGGCCAGCGCCCTGGCGATATGCACCCGTTGGCGTTCGCCTCCCGACAGGCTGTGCCAGCGCCGGGCGCTGAGATGCGCGGCGCCGACGTCATGCAAAGCCTGCCGCACGATGGCCTCCTCTTGCGCCGACCAGGGGCTTAATGCCGACAGCCACGGCGTGCGGCCCAGCGCGACGACGTCGAATACGCTGATAACGTCTTCGGTGTCGGCCTGTTGCTCGACGATGGCGATCGCGCGCGCTCTGCTCCGGCGCGGCCAGCGCCGCAGGTCTTTTCCCCCGAGCAGGACGGCGCCGCCGTCGGGCTTTCGCAGCCCGCCCAGTAACTTGAGCAAGGTGGATTTTCCCGAACCGTTGGGGCCGACGATACCGAGGGTTTCTTTATGGCCCACCGACAGCGCGACATCCTGTAGCAGCAGAGAACCGCCGTGCTTGAAACTTAAATTTGCACAGCTAAGTACGGCAGGTTCCGACAAGGGCGGGACGGCGGTCATCGCGTTCTCCTTCTGTCCAGCAAGATCAGGGCGAATACCGGGGCGCCGACCAGGGCGGTGATCACCCCGACGGGGATCACCTGGCCGGCGATCAGAGTGCGGGAAAGAATATCGGCCGCGATCAGGAACAGCGCGCCGCATAATGCGCTAAACGGCAATAGCCGGGCATGCCGAGTGCCCGCCAGCAGGCGTACCGCGTGGGGAATCACCAGCCCGACAAAACCGATAGAACCGACGATCGACACCATAATGGCGGTCACCAGCGCCGCGCAGCTTATCAACAGCAGTTGTATCCGGCGGACGGGAATGCCAAGCCCCGCGGCAGAGTCGACGCCGAAGGAGAAGGCGTCCAACGCTCTGCGATGCCACAAACAAACCAGCAATCCCAGCAATGCCATCGGGACCGCCAGCCATACCGCGGACCAGCGGACGCCGCTAAGGCTTCCCAGCATCCAGAACATAATGCCGCGCGCCTGTTCGGAACTGGCCGACTTGGTGATTAAAAAGGCGGTAAGCGCATTGAACAACTGCGAACCGGCAATGCCCGCCAGAATGATCTGCGTTGCCGGAGCGGAGGCGCCGCCCGCCCTGGCCAACAGCGTGACGAGGATAAAGGCGCAGATGGCACCCGCAAAAGCCCCGCCGGAGAGCGTGAGGACGCCGGCCCCCAGGCCGAACAGCGCCACCAGCACCACGCCGGTGGACGCGCCGGCGGAGATGCCGAGCAGATAGGGGTCGGCCAGCGGGTTGCGCAGCAGCGATTGCAGTATCACGCCGCATGTCGCCAGGCCCGCGCCGCAGGCGCCGGCGACCAGGGCGCGGGGCAGCCGGTAGTTCCAGATAATCCCCTCGTCGATCGGGTCCAGCGCGTAGCCCGCCGAGCACAGTTTATTGATTATCACCTGGATAACCACGGCGGGTTTAATCGATGTTTCGCCGATGGCGATCCCCATCAATACCGCGGCAAACAGTATCAGGCAGGCGATAAAGCTTGCCAGCCATGCGCGGGTCATTTGGACAAATCCGCCCGATCGATGAAGGCGGAGGCAAGGGTTTCCAGACCGTAAAACATTCTCAGACCGGCATGCATCGCTTCGGCGTCCAGGATAATAATGCGCTTATTCTTGACCGCGGCCATGTTGCGGGTGACCGGGTCGTGTTGCAGAAACTCCAGCTTCTTCTGGTAGTCATCGGCAGGGAAACGCCGCCGATCCATGCGGGCAATGATAATAAACGTCGGGTTGGCTTTGGCGATGGTCTCCCAGCCGACGGTCGGCCACTCTTCGTCAGACTCGACGATATTGCGCACTCCCAGCGTGTTCAGCATAAAATCAGGGATGCCTTTGCGCCCGGCGACGAAAGGATCGCTTTTTAGATCGCTGCTGGAGAACCAGAAGAGCGCGCTGGCGCCGGTGAAATCCTGGTGCTGCAACAGCGCCCGGGCTTTGGCCAGGCGGGTCTGCAACTCCTCATTCAGCTGTTCGCCGCGCGGCTGAACATCGAAAATCGCCGCTAGCTGGCTGATGCTTTTATAAATACTCTCAATACGGAAAGTTTCCTGGCGCGTGCCGTCGGCGCCGATCAGGTTGTTTTTGCCTTCGCAGTCGGAGGGCATAAGGTAGGTGGGAATGTTTAATTCATGGAATTGCTGTCGGGTACCCACCGCGCCCTGCGGGCCGACCATCCATTCAAACTGTACGACCACCAATTGCGGGCGTTTGCTCGTTACCGTCTCAAACCCCGGCGCGTTATCGGCCAGGCGTTCGACTTTATCGTTCTGCGCCTGGTATTGCGGCAACACGTTATTGAACCAGAGCGACGTTCCCGCCATTTTGTCCCCCAGCCCCAGGGCGTAGAGCATCTCGCTGCCTGTCTGACCGATAGTCACCGCTTTGGTCGGCGCGTGCTGAAACGTCAGCGTACTGCCGCAGTTGTCTATCGTCAGCGGATAATGCGTGGCCGTAGCCTGGGCGCCGGAAAAGAAACCGGCTCCGGCCAGCAGCATCAGCAGCGGCCACGGATTGCGGCGGCGGATCTTGTGCCGACCGGGAAAATGGGGGGGATTGAACGGCGGGGCGTTGAAAAAAAACGCGTGGTTGTGCGGCATATTATCTCCATAGCGCCGGCGCGTTTACGCCGCCGCCGGCAAGGCAATTTGTGGGTCCATCCGCCGCCCGGCCGGGCGGCGCGCTGTAGACGCGGCGTATACGGCAGGATCGGGATAAATCCCGCCGTTTATCTCTAATGCCGATCGTTTAAGTATTGAGATACACGGGGCGACCACAGGGGTGAGGCGTTCCTACGGAAACCTCCCCCTGCGTTTCCCCTAAAAATGGGCTTAAGTGAACAACATTAGCCGTTTATCTCGCGGTTTTTTAGCAGGCGCGCCAGTCGCCGGACGCTTCGAACGCGGCGGCGGCCTGGTAGATCGCGCCTTCGGCATAGTGACGCCCGACCAGCATCATCCCCACCGGCAACCCCTCGACCAGGCCGCAGGGGATCGACATGGCGGGGTGGCCGGTAATATCCAGCGGCGCCGTATTGCCGATCATTTCAAACGCCCGCGAAATATATTGGGTGACGGAGCATCCTGGTTCAGGCAGGGGCTGCGCGACGATGGGAACCGTCGGCATGATCAACAGGTCATAGTTCGCCAGCTCACGGTCATAGCCGGCGCGGGCGCGGCGCGCGATGTTCTGGGCCTTGGCATAGTAGCGGCCGTGGTAGCGCTCCAGCCCGTATTGGCCGACGAACATACAGATTTTCAGCGAAGCGGACAGCGCGTCGGCCTGGGATCGCCACTGCGCGTGCTTATCCAGCAGCGCCACGTCATATTGGCCTTCCCAGTTAAACCCCATGCCGTTGCCGTGCATCATCTGCATGGTCAGCCCTTCGCAGCCGATCGGCGTCCAGAGTGCGCCCGCCAGTTGATGTTCGGGGAGCGATATTTCGCCTACGGTTGCCCCCAGACGCTCAAGGCGGGCAATGGCCTCGCGGACTTTGTCGGCGACGCGCGGGTCCTGATTGGCGAGCTGGAACCCCTCGGTCACGATGCCGATCTTCAGGTCGTCAACGCCGCGGTCCAGAAACTCACTGTAGGCCTGCACCGGCGGCGCATACTGACGCGGATCCAGCCCGTCGGCGCCGGCGATCGCTTCAAGCATCAGGGCGTTGTCGCGCACATTGGCGGTAATCGGGCCGGCGTGATCCACGGTGGCTTCGATCGGCATGATGCCGGTATAAGGCACCAGACCGTGGGTCGGCTTCATGCCATAGGTGCCGCAGAATGCCGAAGGGATGCGTATGGAACCGCCCTGATCGCAGCCAATGGCCATATCGACCGCGCCGGCGGCCACCAGAGCGGCGCTGCCGGATGAGGAGCCGCCGGCGGCATAGCCGTGGCGGTTGGGATTATGCACCGGCGCCGGGTCGGAGGTATGGCTGCCGCCGGACAGACAAAAGTGTTCGCAGGTGGCTTTGCCGATGATCGTGGCGCCGGCATCCAGCAGACGCGTGACGATGGTCGCATCATAAGCGGGAACGAAGCCCTCCAGCGTCGATGCGCCATTCATCATCGGCACGCCGGCCAGAGAGATATTATCCTTGAGCGCGACGGTACGGCCGGACAGTTTGCCTGTTTCGGCGCCTTTCACTTCGGTCTTGTAGTACCAGGCGTTAAGCGGGTTTTCCGCCCCTTCGGGGCGATAGCCGGCCTCGCGCGGGTAGCGCACCGCGGGGAGCTCGTCGGGCAGTTCGTCAACCAGATCGTAGGCGTCGAAATTCGCCTGCATCAGCGCCAGGTATTCACGCGCCAGTTCCGGCGTAAGCGGGATATGTAAGCGGCTGGCGATCTCTTGCAGTTGTTCAGCGCTTGGGCGTTCAATAGCCATATGATTTCCTCTGTTAATGCGGCGCTTTATCGATACTTCGTTGAATACGCCGGATGGGTAGATTGAAAAACGGAATAATCAGCGCCCGGATTGCGCATCGCGCATCATCCCGGTTTGCGCATGACAGTTGATGTATTCGAACATCTGGTGGCGCGCATCGGAGACCGAAACTTCGTGATAAAGCCGCAGTTTTTGCAGGCCGGTGACCACGCGGAAAAACGTAGTGAATATGCGCAGGTGGGTGGGGTGGGATTCCGCCCAGCGCTCCAGCCTATCGAGCGAGCGCCAGTGGCCGATGTCGTAGGCGATATCCAACAGATTGCCGTCCAGATCGATGTTGCGGACGAAACGGTTGCTGTAGCAACCCAGCGCCTGGCCCTCGTCGCGCAGAAAATCCATGCCGTCCTGCAGGGGCGGCAACATCTGCTTAAGGTACAGCTCGCGCTCTTCTTCCCCGGCGTCCGCCCAGTCCTGCCCCGAACGGATCAGCGCGATATTGTCATGGCCCTGTACCACCACGCGCCCGCCTTTAGCGGGATCGCCGCAGAGAATGCGCAGCTCGCCGGAGGGTTGCATCCAGTCGGTTTGGGAGATGGGGAAACGGTCGCGTACCGAGCCCCAGTAACCATGCTCCTGCACTTCGCCGCTGATGTTATCCATAATGGCGCCGACGCCCGGCAGATCTTCTGTAAACGCGTACAGGGTTTCGAACTGCTCGGCGCGCGGCGCGACAATCTCGCGAAAATAGCCCAGCCCCTCGTTCAACCGCGCCCCATCCTCCCACCAGCCGGCGACCGACGGCGAACGCAGCCAGCGGCAGTACGCGCCCGGATCGCGCCAGTAGCCGGCGACGATAAAGTTGCCGTAGCCCTGGCCGTCGAGGTGATAAGTTATATCGTGGTTCCCCGGACCGTCGGCGAGACTAAAACTTGAGACAATGCGCCGCATGGCCCGCAGCGCGGCGTCACGCTGCCGTTCGCGGAACTGTACGCCAAGATAGGCCATGACTACCTGTTCGAGGCTGTCATCGGCGCGGCTCGCGAACATCGGAAAGGGCGGCTGGTAGTCATCGTGAACGCGACGGGACAGCGTTCGGGGACATTTCAAGTGTTTGTCGATGGCGGATTCCATGGGCGCTCCTGGTTTATGTTCAAGATGAAGCCTGCCGAATAGGCTTATAGTGATGGCCCGGATACAGCGGGCTATCCCTGGCCTGGTTAATACTATGTAGGGGGAAGGTTCCGGATGCTTGCTTCACCGGGACAGCTGTTTTGCTGAGAAGGACAACCGGCTTGCCGATTCGCCGCACGGGGGCGTTATGCCGGTTTGGGCGGTTTTCTTCTTGAGGCGCGCAGGGTAAATCGCGCGCTGACGGCGAAGGGGAAATGCCTGGGGATGAAGCGGTTATCTTCGCGGGCTGGGCCGACGGCGCTCAATACTTTCCCGCCGGATGCGGATGCCGCGGGGCGCCGGCGCGGTTTGCGCCCGCCATCGCACGGGGCGGTGACGGACGCCGTTTGAACGCGCCGGGTCTGCCGACCCGGTTGGCGTCAGAACAGCTTCAAGATGCGCACCGTGGTGCTGAAATCGGTTTTGAATCCGCCGTCGGCGCTGGCGTCACGCTGCACCAGCCACTGCACCTGCAGATCGGGCTGCACGAATTTCGCCATTTGCAAACGCACCTGCTGTGAACGCGTGGCGGCGCCGTTCGCCGCGCCGTTCAGATATTGAACGCCGCCCCAGTTTTTGGCATAGCCGGCGGCGAAGGTCCAGGTTTTGTCCTGCGGAGGCGTATAGGTCAGCCATAGTTGCGCCTGGTAGCTGTTGTCCTGTGAAAGCGTGCCCTGGCCGCGGCCGAGGGCGTCGTCATTGTCGCCATACCAGGTGGTATCGAACGACGCCTGCGCGATAAAATTATCGCCAAGCCGCTGCGTTCCCCCTACCTGTAAATCAAACTTCCAGCGGTTTTCGCCGATGTTCAGCGTTTCCCCGGCGTCATAATTGCCCATAGGAAGGTAGATATAGGGCACAATGGCAAAGGTTGTTCCCGCAGTCGGGTTATTCACCAGCCAAACCGGCGCGGTGACGATCGGATCGCCCAGCCCTGATGCCGAACTCAGCCGCGCGCCGGCCAGTCTGCCGTCATAGAGCCGCCCATAGGGTAATAATACCTGTGGCGCCACGGTGAAACCGGCGACGTCCATATAATGAACGTAGCGGAAAATACCAACCAGCGAATTCAGCCGGGTAGCATCTTTTATATAATCGCCGCCAACGGGTTTATAACTGTCGCGGCTGGCGTAGGTAAAATAGGATATAAAGGCGTCGGTTCCCGCCGGCGCGGGGACTAAATCCAGCGAATCCAAATCTACCGCCTGAGCGGATTGAAAAAATAGCAGCGCCGCCAGAGGAATAAACCGGCGCCGACGCCAGATAGTGCGATGCATAAAATCTCTCATACGCCAACCTTTTATTGCCGATGGAGAAACATTATCGTCTTTAATCTGTTCAGGGCGGCGCTTTGGGCATTGCAGATGATTATCAATTACCGACTCCATGACATCCCCTCACTTTTAATACGGGCTAATCATTACGGCCTGTCATGTATTTCAGGCCTTATTGACTGCGCCTCGCGCGCTGTGGGTCACAACGCGGACGCAATCGATTGCAGAGCCGGGATATATCCCGCTCCTGATTGACACTTTTAACCCGATAGCTATGGCGCCGCATGGCTCAAATGGACAACGGATGTACTCAAAAAGACAGTTTGCGCGGGGGAGAGAAAACGATCGCGTGCTGCGTTGCAGCCGGCGTCGGCAGGAGATAAAAAAGCGACCGCGCCCTGTAGGACGCTGTCGCTCAGCCGTCAGCCCGGAGGATTCAGGACAAGGCGCTTTCCTGTTTTAACAATGAACTGGGCGCGTAGCCGAAGGCCTGGCGAAACGCGCGGCTGAAATGGGACAGATCCTTAAAGCCGAACTCCATCGCGACCTGAGACACGCTGCGCGCGCGTTTATCCTGCAGCGCATGGCGGCAGGCTAACAGCCGCTCTTGCCACACCATGGCCATCGGCGTTTTTTGCCGGGCGGAGAATGCCCGGACCACGGTGCGCGGCGAGACGTAGTGCGCTTTCGCGATCATTTCCAACGACAGATCCTCATCCTGCAAATGGGCGCGAATATAGCGCATGATTTTCTCGTACAGGTTGTCATAACGATCGCCGGCGTTATCGTTATCCGCCACTTGCAGACTAAAGACCAGCATATCCAGCATCATGTCGAAATACCTGATCGCCACGTCATCATGGGTCAGCAACATGGCGTTCGAGCTGGCCTGCAGCAGCATCTCGCGCAGCGGCGTCATGCCGGGCTGGCCGGCATCCAGCGCGATGGCGGTAAATTTCTCTACGTTAGGGAGACGCCGTATCAACAGCTGGCGCGGGATACGCAGGATATGCAGCGCCCGTGAGTCGATCTCGAAATTAAACTCTTTGGCCGAATCGTACAGCACCATGCTGCCGGTCGGCAGCACCGCCTGGCGGCCGCTTTGCTCAAAACGGGCCTGTCCCTGCTGCACCAGCCCCAGCCAGAGATCGTCGTTGGGGCCGCTGCGCAGATCCTGCGCCCCACGTTTCCAGCGATGCGGCGGCGCATTGAGCGTGCTGAGCGAAAGGGCGTTGATCGCTCGGAATTGCATTGATGCCACAAAGCCGCTCTCGGTTACCGGTCGATTTGATGCCTGTAGACAATGGCGACAAACTACCTCTGTCCAGTATTCAAAACGCTGCCCGTCGGCAATATTCTCAGTTGAATACACGATGGACATAATATTGGCCTCCACAGCACTTTTTAGGGAAATGGCGTGTTACACCGCTATCAGCGTACGTTTTCACATCGCATATGAATGCAATAACTATACCAACTGGTTTGCGTATGGAGGTGGGTGAAAATAAATTAAAAAACAATAAGATATATAAATTTGGCGTGTATGGAGACGTACGGCAGGCGAATCGTCCGGCGTTTATCGTGTTTATTGCGGTGCGTCTGCACTATATTACTGCAACATTATTGCAACGTGGCGGCCGCTCTGCGCGCTTAATCTTAGGTCTGTTTTTGTGAACCCCATCCGTGGAGTTATGGTGCCATCGGCGTTTTTTTACACCGTATGGCGATTATAATTTCTTAACCTGTACGCGCATGGCATACCTGGCCGGCGATGTTTTAGTCACGGTCAGGGGGGAATTAATTCGGGCCGTCTCGACGCAAACAAAATTTTTATATCCGTTATCAGGCATATCACTTATGGTGCGTGATAGCTCCGAGCCGGCATTCCATACGACGATGTCGCTCTGATTGGTGTGTGTGATTTCAATCGAACGGTTAAGAACGGGGTCATTTATGATGTTAACATCGGAAGATTGTGTGTAAATACGATCCGCGATATCGGTAAAAACCAGATCTCCTTGCATAGAAGATATTTTGTTTTGATTGACTCTATCGATATATTTATCACCTAATCCTTTAACGCTGATTTTATCAATATCGCCAATTAGGAAATAAGAGTGCAGTGCGCTGGTTATATGGTATTCGCCGTAACACGCTAATTCAACGCGGCACTGTTTTCCAATTTTAAAGTTAGCGATAAGCGTAAATTCGCGATCCCAATATTTACGCGTTTGCGGCGTATCGCGTAATGTGAATGTTAACATTACGCCATTTTCATCCTCGCTATGAGATGTAAATTCCCACGTTAATATTCTGGCAAATCCATGATTAGGTTTTGCACATGAACCAAACCATGGGAAACATATTGGTATGCCGCCGCGGATAGCGATATTTTCAGTAAAATTCGTATTATTACTCAACCAAAAAACCGGCTCTTCATTCGCCGGTCGCCAATCTATAAGATGGGCTCCTTGCAACGTTATCGCGGCGCTCGCCTGTGGATGTTCAATAACAATGACGGGGAGCTGATCCAGCTGACGTTGACTGATAGTCGGAGAAAATACTTTATCAATAGGAAGTTTAAAAATCATATCATTCATGGTCATGCCTGCGCTATTTATTGTTGATCGAAAATTAAACTTATTTTCATCATATTTAAAATTCTGTCGTACGAGCATAATAGCCCAAAAGTATTTAGGGCTATTATGGTATCCCTATGAAAAAGCAGTATTAAATTTTATCAAACCAAGACGATGCCGTATCTTTCAGCACTTCGTTGAGATCGTTAATATTTCTCTTACCCTGGGTTTGCAACCAATTTTTGGCCGCATCTTCACCTTCTTTAATAAAGGGCTCCACGCCATTTGCCCAAGTGGCGCGTCCGCACAAAACGCCGTTGAACGTTGAACCGGCTGTTTTGGCAAACCGGAGTGTTTCCTGAAACAGTTCGGCGCTGACGCCCGCGCTTAAGAAAATGAATGGCAGCGGCGAGGCTTCGGATTGTTCTCTGAAGTACTGGGCGGCTTGCTCCCTGGTATAAACATAATCATTTCCCGAAGCATAGCCTTCCACATATTTCATGTTGACCGGAACTTCCACTTTCAGTACATCGACCGCGTAGCGGGGTTTGGAAAACTCCTTCATCATCGCGTTAACTTTATGCGGTTTTACTTTCGCATACTCTTTGCCGCCGGTATCGGCATTGTTGGCGTCATAGGAAACCAGCTCAAGGTAGAACGGAATATCTTCTGCCGCGCACTCGGAGCCGAGGCGTTCGATAAACGCGTGCTTTTTATCGTTGATGTCGGCGCTTTCATCGATGTCATAATAAAGCAGGAACTTCGCAGCATCCGCTCCGGCTTCTTTCAGCCGTTTGGCCGACCAGACATTCAGCAGGTCGGGAAGCCGTCCCTTTTTAGTGGCGTCGTACCCCGTTTTTTCATAAGCCAGTAACAACCCGGCATTACTGCTTCTGGTTTTGGCGGCTGGCAGACCATATTCGGGATCTAACAGAATGGCGGATGCGTAAGGCGTCAGCTCTTTTGAAACCAATGTTTTGAAGTCGATAATATCTTTATCTTCAGCGCCCTGAGGTTTATGGGCCGAGATCATTTTCTTTAATGCGCCACGCTGATCAATTGCCAAAGCGGCAATTACTCCAGATTCATTTGATAACCTGAGCATGGCCTGTTTTTTCTGTTCGGTCATTTTGGTCATATTTAATTTACCTTTTAGTAAATGTTTTAATTGCGTAGGTCTAACGGCGCCGTCAATATGGATTGACGGTGATTTGGTCAAAAATGTTTTTATATAAGCACATGTTTATACAGCCGGTTTGCTCTTCAAGCGCATTAAGGACACCAAACGCCATGGCTTTTTTTAAAATATCTTCGAACGATTCATTATTGTTTATGCCAATTGCAAGGCCGGCGATGGTTGAATCTCCCGAGCCTACCGCATTGATTACTTTTATCCTGGGGACTTTAACCGAAAAATATTTATCTTTGACTTTTGCAAAAGCGCCATTTTTTCCCAGAGAGACAACAATCCACGGTATTTCTTGTAACGCATTATGGCTTTTTACAATATCAACAAAAGATTGAATGGAATTTAAATCAAGAGATTTTCCCGTAAGTTGCTCCAGTTCTTCTTTATTGGGTTTGATTAAATAGGGCAGCACGGAGCCTTCGATCGCTTTTTTCAGGCATTGTCCGGAGCAGTCGAGTAATACCTTTTTATTCTCTCTATTCGCCAGTTCTATCAGCTTTTGGTAAAAATCCTTTGGAACGCCAGAGGGTAAACTGCCCGAAATGGTAATTATTCTCGCTAACTTCTGTAGTTCTGAAAAATGGTTAACGAAATTTTCTTGTTCCGAAAGGGAAATAACCGGGCCGGATTCCAGGATTTCCGTCTGAAGTCCGCCGTGTAATATGGCGATACAGTTTCTGGATTCTTCGGCTACTGGGTAAAAATCATGTTTGATGTTGACATCGTCCAAACGTTTGGCGATGTAGCTCCCCAGTATTCCCCCCAAAAAACCTGTGGCCAGCACATCCTGATTAGCCAGTTTTATCACTCTTGTAACATTGAGGCCTTTGCCGCCAGCCTCTTTTCTGACGTCGGCCACTCGATTTACTGAATCGATGTCCAGTTGTTTTAAGGGATAAGAGATGTCCACCGAGGGGTTTAAAGTCACTGTCAGTATCATTTTGCCCACCTTATAAACAGATTCGCTGTGTTTCATCATACTAGCGAAGCAATAAAACACAATTCGAAACCAATTAAATATTGTCGATATCTTTCGATTTGTGTTGTTTGTTTTTTCTTTTTTTGAGCTTGATCACAAGTTTAAAGAAGCTATCGAAGGTTTTTGCGCAAGGTGGGCGAGGAGTAAGGTCATGGCTTAGAATTTGGCAATCAGGCGGAGCATAATCGGCTGGCAAAGTTAAGCCGGCCTGTATGTTTTATTAACGGGGAACGGCATCGTTTAGAGTATCTTGGCGGAGTAAGACTGAATAAGCTAAACCGGATAAAGGCTTCAATGAATTAGGGGAGGGAAAATATAAAACCAATTGATTTACATGAATAAATTATAGACGAATACAGTTGGCAAGGTGTGCCGCAGGCGTTAACGCCGCCGAATTTAGCGACGATTAACCCAGGGCGATAAAAATTTTCAATATCATGTTAGCTTAACTTCTTTCCCTAAGTTAATCAGGGTGTTTACATACTCTTCTGGCGCCATTGTATCTGTGATTATGGTATCTATTTTAGAAATGGGTAATACGTTGTTTAATCCTTTCTTCCCAAACTTAGATGAGTCCGTCACGACCACCACTTTTTGAGACACCGATGCCATAATGCCACTGATGGAATATCCCTCATTAAACGTGGTTATGCCATTTTCACAGTCCAGTCCGTCAGCGCCGACAAACATGATATTGGCTGAAACTTCTCCGATCGCATATTCCGCGACGCGGCCATGCAGGGAAACCGTTTTATGCCTGAGCATTCCGCCACAGACGATTAATGTGATATCCCGGTTGTCCGATAAAAGTAAAGCTGCGGGAAGATTATTGGTTATGATCGTGATGTTTTTCATCTTGACAAGCTCTTCGGCAAGAGATTTTGTCGTGCTGCCGCTGTCAAGGAGAACCGTATCGCCTTCATGGACCATCTTTGCCGCTTCTATGGCGATGCGCCTTTTAGGGTCTGCGGCGAGCATGTAACGATCGTTCAAACTAACTTCATCATTTTCATCTGATAACAGGGCGACCGGTACTTCTGAAGCCGATTTCGCCGCGCCCCCGTGAAAACGTATCAGTAGGCCTTTTTTCTCCAGGAGCCTCAAATCTGCACGTATTGTGACTTCCGTAACGCCAAATTGCGTTGAGAAATCGCTGACCAGCATGCTTCCGCTCGCGTTAACCATCTCGACAATCTTATTTCGCCTTTCATACGTATTCATTCGGGATAGTCTCCTGTAAAAGAATAATATTTTAAATCGAAAGATATAGAAAAGGAAGACAATTGATCGGGCGTGGGAGGACAAATGGGCGCTATATCATGAAGTCACGGCGAGCGATATTTACCATTTTTGCCGCGCGAATGGCGGCGGGGTATCCTCGGCAGCCTGTCCTTATGACATGAGGTTCGGTTAAATAATGTTTATTTATAATAAGTTATGTATTTTCCCCGCTCTTTCACGGCGCGATATATCGCGTAGGCGGTTTCTCTATCCGACCCATCTTTTCAGATGAGATGAACGGCGAAACTTGTGATTCCGCAAACGCAAAGCTTCCGTTTGCCGGTTTTTCCATGAAGCCGTAGTTAACGCTATTTTTTCAACATATCAAATGTTTATTAACACTCTCTTTGTGTGTTTTCAATTAAAATCAATATGTTATCTTTAATCGAAATATTTCGAAAGTAATGAGAAATATTCTTGATCGTCATCACATAACAAAAAGAAAGGATTTGTGTAATTATCGAAAAGTTACGATTGTATGCACACACACCTGGAGGATGGCATGAAACAGATTATTGACGCGCATAAGAAAGGTCTTGATATCGGAATTTGTTCTGTTTGTTCTGCTCACCCGTTAGTGATTGAAGCGGCATTACGTTTCGATCTGGGTTCTAACCGGAAGGTGCTGATAGAAGCGACTTCCAATCAGGTTAACCAGTTCGGCGGCTATACCGGGATGAAACCGGCGGATTTTCGGCAGTACGTGATTTCTATCGCCGATGCGGTCGGTTTTCCACAAGAGAGGCTAATTCTGGGAGGAGACCATCTGGGGCCAAACTGTTGGCAAAATGAGCCTGCCGAATGTGCCATGGAAAAGTCCAGGACTTTAATTGCCGAGTATGTCAGGGCCGGCTTCAGCAAGATCCATTTGGATGCATCGATGTCCTGCGCGGATGATCATGTTCCTTTGCAACCGGAAGTCGCGGCGAACCGCGCGGCGGAATTATGCCGCGTTGCGGAGGAGGTCGCGACGCCGGCGCAAAAGGCGCGGTTGACTTATGTTATCGGGACTGAAGTTCCCGTCCCCGGCGGCGAAGCCTCCGCAATCAAAGAGGTGCATATTACGCGCCCGTCAGATGCGGAGCGGACCATTAAACTGCATCACGCCGCATTTAACCAAGCCGGGCTAAGCGAAGCGATTGGCAGAATTATTGGTCTCGTTGTCCAGCCCGGCGTTGAATTCGATCACAGCAGCATCGTTCATTACGAACCGGCCAAGGCGGTTAATCTGAGCCGTTTTATTGAATCAACCCCGATTGTTTATGAGGCGCATTCTACCGATTACCAAACACGAACGGCCTACCGAGCGTTGGTAAAAGATCATTTCGCCATTCTCAAGGTGGGGCCTGCTCTGACCTTTGCCCTGCGGGAAGCGATTTTTGCTCTTGCAAGCATTGAACAGGAGTTGATATTTCCCGAGGAGAGAAGCCAGGTTCTGCCGGTTATCGAACAGGTGATGCTTGACGAACCCATATATTGGAAAAAATATTATCGTTCCGAATATTCACAGGCCCTGGTGGATATTCACTATAGCTTATCTGATCGTATTCGTTATTACTGGCCAAATAGCAGAATCACCAGCGCTATCGAAAAAATGATGAATAATCTAAAAAATACCGATATCCCCATTGGGTTGATTAGCCAATATTTGCCGAAACAATTCGAACGCGTATTAGCGGGAACGTTACCAATAGATCCCAAAGAACTCATTATTGACAAAATACAGGATGTCCTGCGCGACTATGCATTTGGTTGTGAACCTGGGATATCCGCAGGTAAGCGAGGTGAACATGTCTAATTATCGTCTTTTTGTGGCAACCGGTGTTGAATTTCAGGATTCAACCGAAGCACTTAAACATATCGGCGCCAGGATGCTGAAAGAAGGGGTGGTAAAGGCGACCTATCCCGCAGCGCTGCTGGAGCGTGAAGCCACCTATCCTACGGGAATAGCATTAGAGAATCACGCGGTGGCAATACCGCATTGCGAAGCCTCTCATGCCATAGAGCCGGCGATTTACCTGATTCGACCCGCAACGCCGGTGCCTTTTGCGCAGGCCGATGACGACGGTTTTATTCAGGCCCAATTGGTCATTGCCCTGGTTGTCACGCATCCCCAGGAGCAGCTAAAACTCCTTAAAGCATTATTCGGACAGCTTCAGCAGCCTAAATTTATAGAGGGCTTACTGTCTGTTCCGGAAAATAAGATCGCCGATTATTTTAAGCGTCAAATTTTCTCACCTGCTGTTTAATCTTAAATTCTGTACCTACTATAAAAGGAAAAAGCGATGAAACGTAAAATTATTGTGGCATGCGGCGGCGCGGTCGCGACTTCAACAATGGCTGCCGATGAAATTAAAGATCTCTGTGATGAAAATGGCATCGCGGTGGAATTAGTTCAATGTCGTGTTAATGAAATTGAAACCTATATGGATGGCGCCGATTTAATTTGCACCACCGCCCGTGTTGACCGTGAATTCGGTGATATTCCCGTTGTACATGGTATGCCTTTTGTTTCTGGTGTAGGCATTGATGAATTAAAACAAAAAATCCTGACCATTCTTCGGGGGTGATAGCATGTTTACTGACATCATGCGCTATATCCTCGATCTCGGGCCAACGGTTATGTTGCCCATAGTGATCATCATTTTCTCCGTTTGTCTGGGGATGAAGGTCGGGGACGCGTTTAAATCAGGTTTGCACATCGGTATCGGTTTTGTCGGCATCGGCCTGGTCATCGGACTTATGCTGGACTCGATTGGTCCTGCGGCTAAGGCGATGGCTGAAAATTTCCAGATTGGTCTGGACGTCGTCGATGTGGGATGGCCGGGATCCGCGCCGATGACATGGGCATCGCAGATCGCACTGATAGCGATACCCGTCGCCATTGCCGTTAACATCTTCATGCTCGTGACTAAAATGACGCGCGTGGTGAATGTCGATATCTGGAATATCTGGCATATGACCTTTACCGGTGCGATGGTGCATCTTGCCACCGGTTCATACTGGTTGGGCATACTTGGCGTGGTGGTTCACGCCGCGTTTGTTTACAAGCTGGGCGATTGGTTTTCAAAGGATACGCGGAATTTCTTCAATCTTGATGGTATCGCCATACCGCACGGCACATCTGCCTATATGGGGCCGATCGCCGTCCTAGTGGATGTTATTATTGATAAAATTCCCGGTCTGCGGCGGATTCACTTTAGCGCTGATGACGTTCAGAAGCGGTTCGGCGCGTTTGGTGAGCCTGTAACCGTAGGCTTTGTCATGGGACTCATCATTGGTTTCCTTGCGGCCTATGATGTGAAAGATGTATTACAACTGGCGGTTAAAACGGCGGCTGTCATGCTGTTGATGCCGCGCGTAATCAAACCCATCATGGATGGGCTCTCTCCGATTGCCAAACAGGCAAGAAAAAGGCTGCAGGCAAAATTTGGCGGACAGGATTTCCTGATTGGCCTGGATCCGGCTCTGTTGCTCGGGCAGACATCGGTGGTATCCGCCAGCCTGATCTTCATTCCGCTGTCTATTTTGATCGCCGTACTGTTGCCCGGAAATAAAGTGCTGCCCTTCGGGGATCTTGCGACTATTGGTTTTTTCGTCGCGATGGCGGTGGCCGTACACCAGGGAAATTTATTCCGGACGCTGATTTCCGGGATCATCATTATTAGCATAACCCTCTGGATCGCCACGCAAACTATTGGTCTGCACACGCAGCTGGCGGCGAACGCCGGGGCGCTGAAAACCGGCGGTTCGGTGGCCTCCATGGATCAGGGCGGTTCGCCGATCACTTATCTGCTGATTCAGTTATTAACCTGGCAGAACGTGTTAGCGCTGTGCGTTATCGGCATCATCTATGCTCTCGGCATTTTCCTGACCTGGCGAAGAGCGCATATCCCCGAAGTCAGCGCTGAAACGCCGCTATCAGAAAGTCGTCCGGATGCATAAATCATATCGGGGAGGTGCTTCCTCCCCATTCTATTAGGAGTAGGAGAGTGAATATGAAATCTGTCGTAGTACACGCTGGTGGCAGCGTTTCGGTTGAAGACAAACCGATGCCTCAAATTCAATCAGCTGATGACGTTCTGGTAAAAGTGCGTTGCTCTGGCCTTTGTGGTTCCGATATTCCCAGGATTTTCCATAACGGCGCGCATTTTTATCCCATCACTCTTGGCCATGAATTTAGCGGCGTCGTCGTTGAAACCGGCAGCGGCGTCGACGATCTTAATAAAGGCGATCTCGTATCCTGCGTCCCGTTAAAACCCGAGTTCGACAGTCCCGAGGGGCGCAGGCAGCTATGGTCGCAATGTAAATATGAATTTATCGGTTCAAGGATTGACGGCGGAAACAGCGAATACATTGTCGTGCCGCGCAGCAACCTGTTTTTGCTGCCGCCGGGCACGACGCCTACCGAAGGCGCTTTTTTCGAACCCATGACGGTCAGCCTGCACGCAATGGAGCTGGCCGGCGGCTGTCAGGATAAAGAGGTTATTATCATCGGCGCCGGCACTATTGGGTTACTGGCAATGCAGAGCGCCGCGGCTTTAGGTGCAAAATCGGTTACTGCCATTGATATCAATCCGGAACGCTTGGCGCTCGCGAAGCGTCTTGGCGTGAATTATGTCTACAATAGCGTGGAAATGAGCGCGGACGATATCAGTAACGCGCAGAAAGCGCGTCGGTTCGATCAGTTGATCCTTGAAACGGCCGGGGTGCCTCAAACAGTAGAACTCGCAATCAAGATTGCCGGTCCGCAGGCGCAGATTGGATTAATTGGTACGTTACACAATGGACTGTCATTAAGCGACAAAACATTCGGCCTTATTTTGCGCAAGGAGCTGAGAATATTAGGCAGTTGGATGAACTATTCCGGGGAGTGGCCTGGCGTTGAATGGAAAACTGCGACTCGCTTATTTACTGAAGGAAAGATTAATCTATCCGCGTTGATTGCTGTTCAGGGAAACCCCGAAGTGTATATCGATGCGGTGAAAGCGCTTGACGGCAGGCCGATGAACGGAAAAATCATGCTCGAATTTTAAAATAGCGACAAAGCTGGCTGAGCATAAAACTTTCCTATATCTATTTTTCACAATCGTTAATCTTGAATGCCGTGTTGCACATGGTCATAAGTATAATGTATTAATGGTCTTAAGGTCATGACGATCGTTGTGGCCTTTTTTATGCTAAGCCGGATTACGTAAATAAAGGGAAGCCGTTTTTATTTCCCGTACTGTGGCGCTTTATCTATTTAAATAATCGATTTTAATTTTATCAACCGCGGCATGATATGCATCATAAATATCTTTATATATATCATTTGCTCTGCTGTTTGGTTCAATTATGATTATTGAGGTTGACGTCGTTTTGAGAAAGTCGGGGATGCAGTATTCTAGCTCATTCGGTTCATCGTTGATAGAAACACAAAAGCACCAATGGGCCTGAATTGCCGCGCCGAGGGCTGCGGCATCTGGAATTAATGGTTTGGCTACGTTAATCCCCGTAATATCAGCGATCATTTGGCACCAGGTAGGGCTGTTAGAGCCGCCGCCGATTAAATTGATTCTATCGAAACGCAAATTGCATTTGTTAAAAATATCGATGCCACGACAAAGGTTGAATGTGACGCCTTCAACTACCGCCCGTAATAAATGGGGTTTGGTGAAATTGACCATAGTCATTCCGGTCAGGCTCCCTGTGATGCCCGGCAAATTGGGCAGGCGGGCGCCATTTAACCAGGGGAACGAGGATAAACCTTCGGCGCCAGGGACGCTTGCTTTGAGATAATTTTCAAAGTCGACAAATGAAATGTCCATCAATTGACGAAACGAATTTATTGCGTTAGTTACGTTCATCGTACTTACCAAGGGCAGCCAGCTGCCTGAAGATGAGCAAAATGTATTAATGTCCCTGTGTTTATTGCTGTCGATCTGTTTTTTCTGACAGGTGGATAATGTGCCTGAGGTCCCCAGACTCATCGTCAGTTGTCCTTCGGCTATATTGCCAGTGCCAATCGCGGACATCATATTGTCTCCGCCGCCGCTGGAAACAACGATTCCTTTATTAAGACCCAACAAGCGAGCCGCCTTTTCTGATAAGTATCCGTGAGGCTGGTGTGATTGAATTATTCTGGGAAGTTTTGGATATAAAGAGGGTTCGATTAAGTCAACTGCGGATTTGCACCATGTTTTTTGTACCGTATCAAAGTATCCGGTGCCAGAGGCGTCCCCAGGCTCGGCGCAATACTGACCGGTGAGGAAAAAATTTATGTATTCGTGAGGTAAAAGTATTTTTGCGATTTTATTGAAGTTAAAACGCTCGTTTTCTTTAATCCACAGGAGTTTTCCCAGGGTAAATGCGACAGGAATTTGTATCCCTAGCACATCGGATAGCTTTTTCTGGTAGGTCTCTTCATATTTATGCAGATAGTGCTGTAGCTGACTTTCGCATTCCGTGTCACACCATAATTTGGCGGGGCGAATGACCACATCGTTTTTATCTAAAATCACCAGTCCGTGCTGTTGTCCGGAAACGCCGATGCCGTTTACTTCCTTGGGCGAAATATGAGCCCTAGCTAGGACATCCTTTATACCTGCTTGCAGCGCATCAAGCCAGTCATGCGGATTTTGTTCCTTTTGACTGTGGCGATGGCTAATGAGTTTATGCACATTATAACTTGCGGTCATAACTTTTTGCGTTTTTTCATTCCACAGTAAAACCTTAGTACCCTGTGTACCACAATCAATTCCCAAGAACATAAATCCTCCTGCCGGTAAGATGAGTGGAAGTGATTGATAAGAGCATTTATTATAAAAATAACGTTTTTTAATAAGCGATCTTTTATCACATGAAGCAAAAAACGTGCTGTTATAATAATATTTTACTGGGCAGGTGTCATCAAAAATCACATGAGATATATGGTGATATGACATATCTCTCTTTTCAATCTGTGATTTATAAACCGCTAACCGTTTTTATGCGGTGACTGCGGGTGGTTTTATATTTTCGCCGCTTGTTTTTAATAAGGTGAAATATTGACGCGATGAGAAAAATGTATTTTACTTGTTTTCTGTTCTATTCTATGGCAATGTGATTATATAGGTTGATAGGGGATAGTGATAAAACAATCTTATTACCATGCTGATGATGACGGTTGGTACTATTTATTTTCAATAGTTCGCTTTTCCGATCTGTTTTCGTGCCTGCCCGCTTCTCAGCCTCCGCTTTGCATATTGATTTTTCTTTTATGCAAAATTTGAGGCGATCTGTTGAACACGCCGATTCATACCCTATTTGTATAAATTGAAATTTTTTCAATCGACAACCCACATGGGATAATGATGCATGCATACTCTTCGATAAGGAAAACTGATGAAAAATATAGTAGTTGTTTTCGCTACAATTATTTTGTGCGTTATCTCCGTTTTTTCTCTTTTCCGTTGGCCATTGGCGCTCGGGTCACTGGCGGCATGGATAACCACGGGATCTTTTGTCCTGCAGGTGATTCATATTTTGAAGAACCGGGATACCAGCGGATTATCAATAGGCATGTGGGCCGCGCTTTTCTTCGGCGTCACCTGTTGGTCGGCATATGGTTTTAAGCTTAATGATTACCCGTTATTAATAGCAAATAGCATCACGGCGGTAATGGCGTTGACGGTTATTATATTAAAGCTCTGGAATGAACGTCCTCGCAGAGATCCCAATGCGCGGAAATTGCGACGCATCCCTCATGTCATACTTAGACCAAGAATAAAAAGAGTCCGGCCGATAAAATAAATATTATTGTAAACAATGGGTTACTTATATTTGTGTCTTTGTGAAATATTTTTGTCGCGCGCTTAATACTAGTGAGAGTAATCATTTTTTAAACGAGAGCGATTATTATCATCAATGGATATCCATATAACTATATCGTTTTGTTCTGACTTGTTTTAACGCATATGGCTTAACCCAAAAACGGCGGCGGCGCGCTGTTTGGGCATCCCTCAAACGCACTGAAGAAGGTAGAATTCAGCGCAAGCGGTTGGAACATGAAGGGATGATTTTCATAGCTGCTTCAATGGGATATAAATATCGGCAAACGTCTATGGAACAAGAAATGGTGCGTTCTAATGGACTCGAACCATCGACCCCCACCATGTCAAGGTGGTGCTCTAACCAACTGAGCTAAGAACGCATATAAGAGAAGTCACGTGCCGTAAAACCGACTGGCTGTCCGACAGCGGGGACGAATATTAACGGGCGCGGTTGCTGCTGGCAAGAGGGAAAATGCAAATTTGCGTCATTGAACGGTGCGATTGCTGCGCTTCTATCCATCTCGCTGTTTTTTCAGCCATTCGGCGCCATCCGTGGCGACCGATCGCGCAATCAGCGTGCGGCGCGCGCCAGTATTCGCGCGGTCGGCTGGCGCTGGAGCAAACGAATCCTCGCGACCATCATAACGGCGGAGGCGGTCAGGCCGATGATGAATCCGCACCAGAAGCCCGCGGGGCCCATGCGCGGAACGATATAGTCGGTTAACGCCAGCAGGTAGCCGCTGGGGAGCCCCAATATCCAGTAGGCGACGAAGGTAATATAGAAGATCGAGCGGGTATCTTTATAACCTCTCAGTACGCCGCTGCCGATAGTCTGTATGGCATCCGATATTTGGTATACGGCGGCCAGCAGCATTAGCTGCGACGCCATCGCCACCACCGCCGGGTCCTGGTTGTACAGGCGGGCGATCGGTTCGCGCAATATACCGCTAAACATGGCGGTACAGAACGCCAGCGCCACGCCGCACAGGATACCGGTGGAAGAGGCGATGCGCGCGTTCTCGACCGATCCTTCTCCCAGCCGGTGGCCGACGCGAATGGTGGTCGCAATGCCGACGGACATCGGCAGCACGAACATCAGGGAACTGAAGTTGAGCGCAATCTGGTGTCCGGCGACGTCAACCACGCCAAGCGGCAGCACCAGCAGCGCCACCACGGCGAATAGCGTCACTTCAAACAGCAGCGCCAGCGCGATAGGCAGTCCCAGGGTGAATAGCCGTTTTAGCGCCGGCCAGTCGGGTTTGAAACCGGGCTGCTGTAGCTTGATGTCCCGCAGCCAGGCGGCGCGTTTGCTGTAGAGCGCCATCAGCAGGAACATAATCCAGTAAACGGAGGCGGTGGCGACGCCGCAGCCCACGCCCCCCAGCTCCGGCATGCCGAATTTGCCGTGAATCAGGATATAGTTGATCGGCATATTGATTAATAACCCGATGAAACCAATGATCATTCCGGGCATGGTTTTCGACAGCCCTTCGTTTTGACCGCGTAAAACCTGGTAAAAAAGGTAGCCCGGCACGCCCCAAAGCAGCGCCTGCAGATAGCCGACGGCCTTGTCCACCAGTTCGGGGGAGTCGTCATTCATCAGGCGGATAATATGCTCTCCCTGATAGAGCGCCAGCATGGTCAGCAGGGAAACGACCGAGGCCAGGAAAAACGCTTGTCTAATCTGATGCGCGATACGGTCGCGGCGGCCGGAACCATTTAACTGCGCCACAACGGGAATGAGCGCCATAAGCAGGCCGTGCCCGAAAAGAATGGCCGGCAACCAGATTGAGGTGCCGACGGCGACGGCCGCCATATCGGTGGCGCTGTACGCCCCGGCCATGATGGTATCCACTACCCCCATGGATGTTTGAGACACCTGCGCGATGATGACAGGGATCGCGAGCGCTAATAATTTACGCGCTTCCGACAGATACTTCTGCACAAATACCTACCTTGAATTGACGAACTTATACCCGTCATACTGCAAGCTGCATGAGCGTTGGCTTTGTTACTCGCCCCATCCGCGGGGCTCGCCCCGTTCGGGGTCAGCGCAAGCGCTGTTCAAAAACGCTTTGGCGTTTTTGTCCTGCGACTCGAATTATTTAGGGTATAGCGAGATGATTAAATGTGGATGGACACACTGATACCACGAATAGCGATAAGCGTATTATTGTAACGGCTTGGCGGAAGTAAATCAGCTTACCGGAAAATAAATTAATCAAAGGTTCAAGAAAGGTTTAAATATATACCGATGATTGGCCGTCAGGTTTGGTTTTCATCGTAATATGGGGCAAACTGCAGGATTGTTATTGATGACGAGCGGCAATAGACAGTTGCCCGTATCGCTTCGCGCTCATTCCATTTACATCTTTCTTTGAGAGGCAGGCCGTATGTTTACCGGTATTGTTCAGGGCACCGCGCCGGTGGTGTCTATTGATGAAAAAGTCAATTTTCGCACCCATGTTCTTCAACTGCCGCCTGAGCTATTGCCGGGATTGGTGCCCGGCGCTTCAGTGGCCAACAACGGCTGCTGCCTGACGGTCACGTCGGTAAATGGCGATCGCGTGAGTTTCGATCTGATGAAAGAGACGCTCAGACTGACCAACCTGGGTGATATCGTGGAAGGCGACAGCGTCAACCTTGAGCGTGCGGCAAAGTTCGGCGATGAGATCGGCGGGCACGTTATGTCCGGTCATATCATCTGCACGGCGGAGGTGGCGAAAATTCTGGTTTCAGAAAACAACCATCAAATTTGGTTCCGCCTGGCGGATGAATCGCTGATGAAGTATGTGTTGCATAAAGGTTTTATCGGCATTGACGGCATAAGCCTGACCATCGGCGAAGTGACCCGCAGCCGCTTCTGCGTTCATCTGATCCCCGAAACGCTAAACCGCACCACGTTGGGACAAAAGCGGCTGGGGCAAAGGGTGAATATCGAAATCGATCCGCAAACCCAGGCCGTGGTGGATACGGTAGAGCGGGTCTTGGCCAGCCGGCAGGTGAACGATCCGGCCAGCGAAGAGTAACCCGGCGACCGCCAGGGGAGGCGGGGCGAAAAAAAACCGCCCATGCGTTTTCCCTGGGCGGTTCGATGGCGCAGGCGATTAGCGCGGAACGCGTATCCCGCCTTCAACGCCGTCCTTACTGAAAAGCACCTGCCAGAGCTGAATATTCCGGGCGCGGAACGCGCCGGCGCAGGCGTTGAGGTAGTAGCTGAACATACGGCGGAAGCGTGCGGAATAACGCTCGGAAAGCTCAGGCCAGTGCTGCTGGAAGCGTTCGAACCAGGCCATCAGCGTGCGATCATAGTCGGCGCCGAAATTATGCCAGTCTTCCATCACCATATAGGGCTCGCTGGCGCGCGCGACATGCTGAACGGAGGGGATACAGCCGTTGGGGAAAATGTATTTGTTAATCCAGGGATCAACTTCCGAGTCGGTTTTTTGGGCGCCGATGGTGTGCAGTAAAAACAGGCCGTCGGGCTTAAGGTTCTTATTGACGATACGAAAATAGGTATCGTAATTCTTGGGGCCGACATGCTCAAACATGCCGACGGAAACGACCCGGTCAAACTGCAAATCCAAATCGCGGTAGTCCTGCAATAAAATCGTAACGTCCAGATCCCGACAGCGCTGCTGGGCCAATTTTTGCTGCTCTTTGGAGATGGTTACGCCTACGACGGAGACGCCATAGCGACGGGCGGCGAATTCGGACAATCCCCCCCAGCCGCAGCCGATATCCAATAGCTTCATCCCCGGCTTCAGCTGGAGCTTTTCGCAGATCATTTGCAGCTTGTCCTCCTGCGCCTGTTCAAGCGTGGCGGCCTGTTTCCAGTAGCCGCAAGAGTATTGCATGTAAGGGTCCAGCATTAGCGTAAAGAGGTCGTTGCCTAAATCATAATGCTCTTTGCCGACGATCCAGGCGCGTCTTTTCGACTGCAGATTAATCGCCCTTGCGGCGATGACGCGCACAATGTCTTTCAGATGGTGGGGGACCTTTTTATCCAGACCGGCGCGCAGTATGCGATGAAAGAATATATCCAGCCTGTCGCATTCCCACCATCCGTCCATATAGCTTTCGCCCAATCCCAGAGAGCCTTCACGCAATACGCGTTTAAAAAAATCGGGATTTTTTACCTTAATATCAAAAGGGCGGGAGCCGTTGATTTTGATATCGGCCGTGTCCAGCATTTCACGAACAATTTGAAACCAGGAGTCGCCACGGCTTCCTACTCCTTCTACGTCCTCTACACACGATGAACTCATAATTTCTCCCTACCTTGCTGCTCACGGTGAAAAACGGCAAGGAAAGCATAGACAATTTTTTACCCAATATCGGCATCGGTGGGTATCACCCATCGTCTACCCTCTGAATAACAAGAGGAAAATGAAGAGAAAAAGCCGGTACGCAAATACGTAGGGGCACTCATCCTTAAAATAAATACGCACATCCGATATGCGCTCGCACTATACCCTTCATACTTCGAGCCGCAGGCGCGTTGATGAAGAGTCGTTTATCTGAACAAGCTCATCGGGCGCACCCCTGCCGCTTTCCTGCGTTCGACATCTGTTGGGTATCAAGGATAGTGAATAAAAGAGATAAAAATGCTTGTTGTCGTTGAACCGCTAATTAGTTTATGACTGCTTCAGCCAGGGTACAAGTATAAATTGGCTGAAGCAGAGTAGGGGCATATGGCTTTGGCAGGGGATAAAACCGCGTGCGTTCTCAGGAATAGCGGCGATAATCGCGGAACGGGCCGTCGGCGACGGAACGGCGCTCGATTAGCGTAGGGTGAACCTCGATGACCTGTGCCTCTTCGCGTTTGCTGGTGATACGGTCTAAAAGCATCGACAGGGCGGACTGTCCCAGGCGTTCTTTCGGCTGGTGAATAGTGGTCAGCGCCGGAGTGAAAAAGCGGGCGTGGCGCACATTGTCGTAGCCGATGACTGATATATCCTGAGGAACGCGCAGCCCTAACTCATCCGCCGCGCAGATTGCGCCCATCGCCATAATATCTCCGCCGCAGAAAACGGCCGTGGGGCGATGTTTCTGCGCCAGAATTTGCTGCATCGCTTTATAGCCGGATTCGGGCTCGAAATCGCCTTGCACGATCCATTCATCATGAATCTGAATCTCGGCGTCTTTCAGCGCTTTTAAAAAGCCGAGATAGCGTCCGCTGCCGGTATTCCGCTCCAGGGTACCGTGAATGGCGCCGATCTCCCGGTGACCGCGTTCGATAAGATAACGCCCCGCCATATAGCCGCCTTCAAAAGCGTTATCAATAATGGTATCGGTAAAATCGCTGTGGGCTTCGCCCCAATCCATCACCACCATCGGAATACTGCGGTAGTCTTCCAGCATGGCGAGTAATTTAGGCGGGTATTCGGCGCACATCACCAGCAGGCCGTCGACGCGCTTTTGCGCCAGCATCGAGAGATAGGCGCGCTGCTTATCGATGTCGTTATGCGAATTGCACAAAATCATCGTGTAGCCTTTGGCATAGCAGCCGTTTTCCACGGCTTCGATGATCTCCGCAAAGTAGGGCGCTTCGCTGGAGGTCGCCAGCAGGCCGATGGACTTGGTGTTATTCACCTTAAGGCTGCGCGCCACGGCGCTGGGGGAGTAGTGTAATTCTTTAATGGCGGCCCTGACGGCCGCTTTGGTTTCTTCGGCGACGAAACGTGTTTTATTTATCACGTGCGATACGGTTGTGGTCGAAACGCCCGCGCGCTTCGCCACATCTTTGATCGTTGCCATGTAACAATGACTCCTAACCGACTCGTTATGGTCGTATGTATATAGTTAATCGTTTGCCTGCGTTTAACGTTCTCTTTCTATGTAAAAAAACAGAATTTCACAGGGAGAATGCCGAATGTTGTACCTGAAGGGGCAAGGCTGACTTTTTCAACCAATACGCGGCGTGTCGTCAAACAGCGAATTTTGTCCGATCTGACACGAAAGTGAAAGCGGTAATTTATCTATTAGTGATACGCCGGTACGAGTTTTTTTAGTCGGGCTATGAAACAATTGCTATTGTTATATAAGACCTGCTTTCGCCCGCCATAAAGTTCCGGCGTTAAAGTCGGTTAATATTTTTTCTGTTCATTTTTGTAACAAAGGAGATGCCGATGGATGCCGATCTGAAAATTTCTCTGCTGGCCACCGTTGGTGCGTTGGTGCTTATTATTGCGTTCAGCTTCGTCGCGGTATTGAATTAATCGCTATCGAGCCGCCTTGCGTTTTACTCTCGCTATATGCTTCGGGCGCGTTTTAAACGGTAAAACGCGCCCGAATATTTTGCGATGCGGCCCGCTGCTTAGCGAATGGTCTGCGGCGTGACGACGCGCCGCGCGCCGACATAGTGATCCTGCCAGTAATCCTCGTTCAATTTACTGATGCGGATATCGGAGCCCGTCCGCGGCGACTGAATGAACTTTCCGTTACCCACATAGACGCCAACGTGATCGGCGGCGCCGCGGTTATTGATGCGGAAGAAAACCAAATCGCCGCTTTCCAGTTCGCTCTTTTTGATCGGCGCGGCGTCGCGCAAATGGTACATCTCATTCGCCGTGCGCGGGATGGGGATTTTCACCACGTCTTTGTATGCGTAATAGACCAGTCCGCTGCAGTCGAATCCGGTGAAGGGCGATGAGCCGCCCCAATGATAGGGTTTGCCCACTTGTCCCATCAGCTTATTCATCGCGGTCAATTTGGCGTGCTGATAGCGTTTTTTATGCGCTTCGCTCAGGGTTAGCTCTTTTTCCGCCGCGCCTTTTAGGCCGCTTTTTACTTTGGCGCGCGAGGAGGAGGCGTAACGCGCTTCATTTTTTAAATGTAACGCCTTGAGGTTTTTCTTAATCAGCGCCGGCGTGTCGTTTTTCATTTTCGAACGGGGTGATTCCTGCTTATGCCCGGCGAGGTGAATGACTTTAATTTTATTATTCGTCGCGCCGTTGGCCTTGGCGCTATCCGTCGCTTTGCTTTTTGTTTTTACCGGCGCGGGCGATTTCTGACCGTTTTTCTTCGCCTGCTTATTTTTTCTATGCTCGCCGTCGCTGCTCACGCTGGCTTTGCGCGGCGGCGAATTCGGCGTATGAGGCGCCGCCTGCGCCACATTCAGGAATAGGTTACTGAAAAACAATATAAAAAAGGTAATAAACAAGCGCATGATAGCCGTGGTCGTTCGTCGTTATTAACTCACTGAGTCCGCACAGTATTCCCGAAAACGGCATGATAAAAAAGTGGGCGCGGCCTCTTTATTTATACAGAATAGTGAAAAAAAGTTAATGGCGGTTTTTTTATGACCATTTACCCCCGCTGGGCGGGCGGCGCGGCGGCGGGGTAAACGGATACCCACACAAAAAATGGCGTTTTTTTGTGGTCTCCGCCGTCGGTACAATATCGCCGAGTGGATGGCCCTGTAGCGGCACATCTGATAAATGCTCGTGGTTAATGCACGTGACGTTAGCCATCTTAAAGGTTTAAGGAAGCAAGAGAATGACGACAACGACAATTGAAAAAATTCAGCGTCAGATCGCTGAAAACCCGATCCTGCTGTATATGAAAGGCTCACCTAAATTGCCGAGCTGCGGATTTTCCGCTCAGGCGGTACAGGCGTTGTCTGCTTGCGGCGAACGTTTTGCCTATGTCGATATCCTGCAAAATCCGGATATTCGCGCCGAGCTGCCTAAATACGCCAACTGGCCGACATTTCCCCAACTGTGGGTCGACGGCGAGCTGGTCGGCGGCTGCGATATCGTTATTGAAATGTATCAGCGCGGCGAACTGCAGCAATTGATTAAGGAAACGGCGGAAAAATATAAACCCCAGCAGGAAGGGCAGGAGTAATTCGGCGCGCAGCGGATAGCGCAAAAAGGGGGGACGAAAGTCACCCCCTCAGACCGTTGACAAAGTCAGATGTTAGGGGAAACACGGGGGGAGGTTCCCGCTTACGACGCTTCACCCCCGTGGTCGCCCCGTGTATCTCGATCTGACAGCCGGGTTTGTCAGCAAACGCCTTTTTTTGACCGCTCGCCCTGCGGACCGCCGCGGCGCGACGCAAAAGCGTTATTGCGCGCGTTGGGCGCTTCGGTTCAGTCTGCTGCGGATGTTTTCTCTAATTGATTTTCATCCAAAGCGATGGGCCAGCCGCCCATCCGCTTCCAACGGTTAACCAGCTCGCAAAAGAGCAGCGCCGTCTGGTTGGTATCGTAGAGCGCGGAGTGCGCCTGACCGGAGTCGAAATCGATACCGGCGGTGATACAGGCCTTGGCGAGGACGGTTTGGCCCAATACTAGCCCGCTTAGGGCGGCGGTATCAAAAGTGGCGAAAGGATGGAAAGGATTGCGCTTTAGACTGCAGCGTTCGGCCGCGGCCATCATAAAGCTGTGATCGAAGGTTGCGTTATGCGCCACGATGATGGCCCGGTTGCATCCTTGTTCTTTCAGGCCTTTGCGCACCACTTTGAAAATTTCATGCAGCGCTTCATATTCGCTAACCGCGCCGCGTAGCGGATTGCCGGGATCAATGCCGTTAAACGCCAGCGCGGCGGGCTCCAGTATGGCGCCTGCGAACGGTTCAATGTGAAAATGCAAGGTTTCATCCGGCTGCAACCAACCATCCGCGTCCATTTTCAATGTTATTGCCGCAACCTCCAGTAAAGCATCGGTTTTAGCATTAAACCCGGCGGTTTCAACGTCTATCACAACCGGGTAAAACCCACGGAAACGAGCGCTCAGGGCGTTCAGGTCATTTTTATCAGCCATTAGTCTCTTAATCTATAAGCAAAATGCAGCGCGCATTATGGCAAATTTTGACGGGAGATGCAGTAAGCGAAGAAAGCGCGGCGTTTGATGAACCGACGCTCGCCGCCTTCCTTCTGATTATTGGGTTAACGATAGCAATCAGGCAACCCAAGGGCGGGTTAATGGCCCAGCCCCTGACCGGACTGTGATTTTTCAATCAGCTCGATTTTATAACCGTCCGGATCTTCGATGAATGCGATGACGGTGGTGCCGCCTTTTACCGGCCCTGCCTCGCGGGTTACTTTCCCTCCCGCCGCGCGAATGCTGGCGCAGGTGGCGGCGACATCTTCGACCGCCAGCGCGATATGGCCGTACGCATTGCCCAAATCGTAGCTCTCGACGCCCCAGTTATAGGTTAATTCTATGACGGCTCCTTCGCTTTCTTCGGTATAACCGACGAAAGCCAGAGTATATTTATATTCGGTATTTTCGCTGGTACGCAGCAGACGCATACCCAATACGTTGGTATAAAAATCGATAGAGCGTTGTAAATTACCAACACGCAGCATGGTGTGAAGTAGGCGCATAATGTCAATTCCTCATTGGCTACTGCGGCTAACCGCAAACGGGGTGAAAGAAGATGCCGGCAGCGCGGAATTATATACCCAAAGTAATGCGAGTTGCAGGACAAAAACGCCGAACGCGTTTTTGAACGGCGCCTGCGGCGGCCTCACCGGGGCGAGCGCCATGGATGGCGCGAGTAACAAAGCCAACGCACCCGCGGCTTAAAGTATAAAGGGCATAACGTCGCAATTATAACCAGTTCAGGTTATCGGCCCGGCCGAAGCGCCATGTTTTACTGGCGATGGCGCTTAAGCGTAAGCAGGTTTGGCGTGAGAGGGATTAAAAAACAGACAGTTTTATGGGAAGATAGGGGTATGAGGCAGGAGAATCATCTGAAATTATAGCGATTACCTGATATTTTCGTCGTTAACCTTAGCAAAGGCTTGCCAGCGAGGACGAACAAGGCTTCAATAAATGGGGTAAACGGAGGCATTGTGCCCGAGCAACTTGAACTCTTTACTGTTCCTAATCCATGTCGCGGCGTGTGTCAGGCTGACGAGCGCGGTTTTTGCCGCGGGTGTTTTCGCAGCCGCAGTGAGCGCTTTGCCTGGGGGCAGATGAGCGATGCGCAGAAACAGGATGTGCTGCGTTTGTGCGGACAAAGAATGAAGCGCCAGCAACGCGTGGCGAAGACAACGCAACCGGCGGAATCTCGACAGGCGAATTTATTTTAACGCCAGCTGAATGCTTACTGAATAAAATAAGTATAAGATCATTTTTAAAAACATTTAATTTGGTAGAATCTTTTCTTCAAAAGAATAAAAGATATTTTTTCTACCGTTATAAATCAGAATTGATTGCAATCCAGGGATATAACTTAGCATGCTAATTATAAGGAGAGTTTATGGAATTGCCGTTAGGATCTGATTTAGCTCGTTTAGTGCGCGTCTGGCGTGCCTTGATTGATCATCGGTTAAAACCGTTAGAATTGACGCAAACGCACTGGGTGACGCTACATAACATTTATCACCTCCCTCCGGGACAGTCGCAAATTCAACTGGCTAAAGCGATAGGAATTGAGCAGCCGTCGCTGGTTCGCACCTTAGATCAGCTGGAAGAAAAGGGATTGATTACCCGACACGTATGCTCGCACGACAGGCGCGCAAAGCGCATAATGCTGACTGAAGCGGCAGAGCCGATAATAAAAGCGGTCAATGATGTAATTAGCCGCACCCGTAACGAAATTCTATTTGGCATTACACCGGAGCAGGTCGACGAATTAGCGTTGCTGATCTCCCGCCTGGAGCAAAATATACTGGCATTGCATGAGAGCCAGGCGGAAAGCCAGCCTTAAATGTCAACCTTGCCGCTTCGCGGCAAAGGATTATTAGATCCCGGCGATCCCTTCGGGTAAGCGCAAGCGCCGTCCAAAAACGTGTTTGGCGTTTTTGTCCGCGACTCGAATTATTTAGGGTATAGACGTCCGATTATTTATGGCAATCACCACCCAGCGGCGGTGATTGTCGTTGCGGCTTAGCGGGGAGAAACGGTAATGCTGCGGCCGTTGCTTGCCATCGCAACGCGTTGGCCGACGCTGAATTTGGTATTGCCTTGTTTTTGTACGACCATGATGGTGCTGCCGTCATCCCTGCGAATTTCCAACTCAACGCCCTGAGTACGGTTTAGCGCGCCCGTCGCGCTCTGACCCGCTACGCCGCCCGCAACGGCGCCTGCGGCCGTCGCCAGGCTTCGGCCGCTGCCTCCGCCGATGGTATTGCCCAGAAAACCGCCCAGAACCGCGCCGCCGAGCGCGCCAATCACATTGGAATCTTCACCCGCCTGAATCTGTACCGGACGCGTCGATACGATAGTACCGTAGGTAACGGTCTGAACCTGTTTGGCTTCGGAGGCACTGTAGACATCTCCTGAAAGCGTACTGGTATTGGCGCAGCCAGCCAGTGTGACACCTGCTAGCGTGACCACAAGCAAACGCTTCATCATAATTAACACTCCTGTAATGGCGATATGTCGGGCTGGTTCACCCTTGGCCGACGAATTTATACTCGTGAAGTATGGTCTGGCTTTATGTTCCATTCCACTCTTTTTACTCTTTTTTGCAGAATATAATAGTGTTCTTACAGAGAGAGTAAATGGGACTGCGGATTTATTTAACCATCATCGCTTGGCATGTTTTAACCAAAACTCAACCGAGATAACAAAACGCGCAAAATATAATAATTCAGCGTCTTAAAATGCTACTTTTGTTTTAGCCATCTTTTCAGATGAACGTTTTTTATCCCCTCAGCGAAAAAGGTCGTGAAATGAGATCAGGCAGATACATTGGGGTCATGTCAGGCACCAGCCTTGACGGTATCGATGTGGTGATGGCGGCGATTGATGAATATACGGTTGCGCAGCAGGCCAGCTATAGCCACCCGATGCCGCAGAAAATCAAACAGGCTATTTTGGCTATGTGCCAGGGACAGCAGGTAACGCTGTCGGCGTTCGGGCGGTTGGATACGCAGTTGGGAATCGTGTTCGCCGAGGCGGTTCTGGCGCTGCTCAAGGAGACGGGGCTGGGCGCGAGCGATATTACGGCGATCGGCTGCCACGGGCAGACCGTCTGGCATGAACCGAACGGCGAGGCTCCCTGTACGCTACAGATTGGCGACAACAACCGCATTGCGGCGATGACCGGCATCACTACCGTGGGGGATTTTCGCCGGCGCGATCTGGCCTATGGCGGGCAAGGCGCGCCTCTGGTGCCGGCATTTCATCACGCCTTACTGCTGCACCCGGTCGAGCGGCGCATCGTACTCAATATCGGCGGCATCGCCAACCTGTCGCTGCTGGTGTCGGGCGTCGTGCCGCGCGGCTACGATACTGGGCCGGGTAACATGCTGTCCGACGCCTGGATTTGGCGCCACCGCGCGCAGCCTTATGACCGGGACGCCGAATGGGCGATGTCCGGGCAGGTTAATGCGCCGCTTTTGCGGCGCATGATGGCCGATCCCTATTTCTCTCAGCCCGCGCCGAAAAGCACCGGGCGCGAATATTTTAACCTGGGCTGGCTGGAGAAAATGCTGGCCGGTCTGCCGTCGATCGCGCCGCAGGATGTTCAGGCGACCCTGGTCGAGCTGACGGCGCGGAGCATCGCCGAACAGGTGCTGCTGATCGGCGGCTGCGAGCGTCTGCTGGTGTGCGGCGGCGGCGCGCGTAATCCGCTTATCATGGCGCGGCTGTCGGCTTTGTTGCCGGGCATTGAGGTCAACGCTACCGATGAGTTCGGCGTTAGCGGCGACGATATGGAAGCGTTGGCGTTCGCCTGGCTGGCGGCGCGTACGCTATCCGGCTTGCCGGGAAATTTGCCGTCGGTAACGGGCGCCAGCCAGGAGACCGTGCTGGGGGCTATCTATCCGGTGATAAGAAACTAATCGGATTTTGCTGAGGTTTCATTGACCGACCCATTGTTAAACTGGGCCGCACGGCGGATTTAATGCTATTTGAAGATAGCGAATTTCGCTGAAATCAGAACGATGGGAGAAGAATAATGAAACCACTGCTGGCAGGGGCGGCGCTGATCTTATTAAGCGGATGCGGCTATTTCGGTCATTCCCCGGCGGTTAAAACGTTGTCTTACCAGTGCGGAACCATGCCGCTTACGGTGACGATGCGGCAGGACGATAAATCGCCCCCGCAGGTCAGCTTTTTCCTTGACGGGGAGCGCCATATTTTGCCGCAGGCGGTTTCCGCCTCGGGGGCGAAATACAGCGATGGAACCTATAGCTTTTGGAGCAAAGGGAACCAGGCCTTTGTTCAGCGGGGCGAAAGGGTGATCGTGGATGACTGTCTTTTGCGCTAATGCCGTCCCGGCGCCATCGGCGCGCGAGCCGCAGGTTTCAGCCGCTGCTTTCTCTTTATTTTGTCGGCATTGTCGCTGATCGGCGCCGTGTTGCTTTATATCGCCGCCGATTGAGATTTTCCGGCGAGGGGAGCAGAATAATTACATTCACTTCTTTTCCGGCTCGTTATCGCCACCGCAGGACATCATGACACTATGACACAGGAAAGCACGCCTTCAACTATGACCCCTCCTTTGCAGGAAACCGATATCGCCGATCTGCGCCGCGAATACACCCGCGGCGGACTGCGTCGCGGCGATCTGACCGATAATCCGCTGGATCTGTTTGAGCGCTGGCTTAAACAGGCCTGCGAAGCGAAACTGGCTGACCCGACGGCGATGTCGATCGCCACCGTGGATGAGCGGGGGCAGCCCTATCAGCGCATTGTGTTGTTAAAACACTACGATGAAAAAGGCATGGTTTTTTACACCAATATGGGCAGCCGCAAGGCGCAGCATCTGATGCATAATCCGCAAATCAGCCTGCTGTTTCCCTGGCATATGCTGGATCGGCAGGTGATGGTGCTGGGACGCGCCGAGAAACTGCCCGCGCTGGAAGTGCTGAAGTATTTTCACAGCCGGCCGAAAGACAGTCAGATCGGCGCATGGGTTTCCAAACAGTCGAGCCGCATTTCGACCCGGGGGCTTCTGGAAAGCAAGTTCCTGGAGCTTAAGCAGAAATTTCACAGCGGGGAAGTGCCGCTGCCCAGCTTCTGGGGCGGCTTCCGCGTCACGATCGATTCCATGGAGTTCTGGCAGGGGGGAGAACACCGCCTGCATGACCGCTTCTTCTACCAACGGCAGGGCGATGGCTGGCAGGTCGATCGTTTAGCGCCTTAATGGTGAATTATCCTTGTTAAACTCTGGCGCTCCCGCGGTGAGCGCTTTATTCTATGTCGTTTCGCGCCATCAGCGTTGCCGGCATGCGCGCGGTAATCGACAAAGATGGCGCGAATAAACCAATTTAAGGTGCAACTGCAAGCTAGCTTGCCTTGCATATGACACGATATTTTGCATACCAATGGAGTTATCGATGGCGAGTAGTAACCTGATTAAACAATTGCAAGAGCGGGGCTTGATCGCCCAGGTGACGGATGAGGAAGCGCTAGCGGAGCGACTGGCGCAAGGGCCGATCGCTCTGTATTGCGGTTTCGATCCCACCGCCGACAGCTTGCATTTGGGGCATCTGGTTCCGCTGCTTTGCCTGAAGCGTTTCCAACTTGCGGGGCATAAGCCGGTGGCGTTGGTGGGCGGAGCGACCGGCCTGATCGGCGACCCGAGTTTTAAAGCAACGGAGCGTAAGCTGAATACCGCCGAAACCGTCAAAGAGTGGGTGGAAAAGATCCGCCGTCAGGTTTCGCCGTTCCTGGACTTTGACTGCGGCGCTAACAGCGCCATCGCCGCCAATAACTATGATTGGTTCGGCGATATGAACGTGCTGACTTTCCTGCGCGACATCGGCAAACACTTCTCGGTTAACCAGATGATTAATAAAGAAGCGGTTAAGCAGCGTCTGAACCGCGACGATGTGGGCATCTCCTTTACCGAGTTTTCCTACAATCTGCTGCAGGGGTACGACTTCACCAGCCTGAATAAACAGCATAACGTTGAACTGCAGATCGGCGGTTCCGATCAGTGGGGCAATATTACGTCGGGCATTGATTTAACCCGCAGAATGAACCAGAAGCAGGTTTACGGCATGACCGTGCCGCTGATCACCAAAGCCGACGGGACTAAATTCGGTAAAACCGAAGGCGGGGCGATCTGGCTGGACGCCAGCAAAACCAGCCCTTACAAGTTCTATCAATTCTGGATTAATACGGCGGATGCCGACGTTTACCGCTTCCTGAAATTCTTCACGTTTATGAGTCTGGAAGAGATTGATGCGCTGGAAGAAGAGGATAAAAACAGCGGTAAGGCGCCGCGCGCCCAGTATGTGCTGGCGGAAGAGGTCACCCGTATGGTGCACGGCGAAGCGGGATTGGCCGCGGCGCGGCGTATTACGCAGAGCCTGTTCTCCGGGGCGCTGCAGGATATGACGCAGGAAGATTTCGCCCAATTGGCTCAGGATGGCATGCCGATCGTCGAACTGGAGCAAAGCGCCGACTTACAGCAGGCGCTGGTCGGCGCGCAACTGGTGCCGTCGCGGGGCCAGGCGCGCACCATGATTTCCTCCAACGCGGTGACGGTCAACGGCGAAAAACAGAGCGATCCGGAATACCGGTTTAACGCGTCCGACCGTCTGTTCGATCGTTACACTTTGCTGCGCCGGGGTAAAAAACACTACTGCCTGATTTGCTGGAAGGCATGATCGCAGATAATCAGGGGGCGTAGGCTAATGCCGATCGTTTAAGCATCGAGATGCCCGGGGCGACCACCGGAGTGAGGCGTCCCTACGGGAACCTCCCCCGGTGTTTCCTCTAAAAATCGGCTTAAGTGACCCGCATTCGGGCGTAGGCTGCCTGATATTGATGGCGACGCCGCGCGTTTTGTCGGCGCGTTGCGCCGCCGCAGGCTTTCAACTTCACTTTGCGGTTCTCGCGGCGCAGCGGCGTCGGCAAGGATTCGAGTCGGATAAATGAAAAATATACTTTCTATACAATCACATGTTGTTTTCGGCCACGCGGGGAATAGCGCGGCGGAGTTCCCGATGCGGCGGATGGGCGCAAACGTTTGGCCGTTAAATACGGTGCAGTTTTCCAACCATACGCAGTACGGCCGCTGGACGGGGTGCGTGATGCCGGCCGCTCACTTGACCGAAATTGCGCAGGGGATTGCGGATATCGGTAAATTGCCAAGTTGTAACGCGGTGCTGAGCGGCTATATTGGCTCGCCTGAACAGGGCGAACATATTTTAGGCATCGTGCGGCAGGTTAAGGCGGCGAATCCGGAAGCGATCTATTTCTGCGATCCGGTTATGGGGACGCCGGAGAAAGGCTGCATCGTCGCGCCGGGGGTTTCGGATTTCCATTGCCGCCAGTCATTGCAAGCGGCGGACGTTATTGCGCCTAATCTACCCGAGCTGGAGCGCCTTAGCGGCCATGAGGTGCATGATGTGGCGCAGGCCGTGGAAACGGCGAGAGCCCTGTGCGCGCAGGGGCCGAAGATCGTTCTGGTTAAGCACCTTAGCCGCGCGGCCTATCGCGATGACAGTTTTGAAATGCTGCTGGTTACTCCGACGGACGCCTGGCACATCAGCCGCCCGCTGATTGAGTTTGCGCGTCAGCCCGTAGGCGTTGGCGATTTGACCAGCGGATTGCTCTTGGTGAATTTACTGAAAGGGGTCGCGCTGGATAAAGCGCTGGAGCACACCACCGCGGCGGTTTATGAGGTGATGCTGGTGACGAAAGAGATGGATGAATACGAGCTGCAACTGGTGGCGGCTCAGGACGGCATCGCGCATCCGCGTCATCATTTCCAGGCTGTACGCCTATAATTTACCCTGCGGCGATACGAACGGAAGAGGGCGCGGCGGCGCCGCGCTCTTGACGTTTAGCCTTTCAGCCTTTCAACCTTCAGCGCCGTCGCCACCGAAGGCCGCTCCGCGATATGATCAAGATAGGCGGAGAGCGCGGGATAACGGAACATGTCCAGCTTCAACGACTGCGCCCAGCGCATCACGGTGAACAAATAGGCGTCGGCAATACTAAAACGATTGGCCACCAGATATTTCTGTTCGCTCAGCACCAGATTGATATAGCGGAATTTTACCTGCAGGTACTCGATAATCAGTTCTTTATAGGTTTCCGGCGTGCCGCGGCGGAATATCGGGGAGAAGCTTTTGTGCAGTTCGGCCGAGATGTAGTTCAGCCATTCAATGGTATGGTAACGAGCCATACTGCCTGTCGGCGCGATAAGATTACAGTGCGGGACCTTGTCCGCCACATATAAGGCAATGGCGACGCCTTCGGTAAGCACGCTTCCATCGTCAAGCTGCAGCGCCGGTACAAGCCCTTTGGGGTTGATTGACAGATAATCCGTACCGCGTTCGGTTTTCTTGGTCTTCAGATCCACCTTTTCCAGCTTGAAATCCAGCTTGGACTCCAGCAGAACAATATGAGAAAAAAGGGAACTGCTTTCAGGCTTGTAAAACAGCTTCATATATAACCCCTTGATATTATTATTTTATCCACCCAAAAACGGGCTGTTGTTTATTAAATAATACGTTCACTGCATACCGCAATATCAGGTTATGAGGCGTTCGGCTAAGCGTCGATCGCGCAGAAAGCGCGAAAAGCTAACGGTTAGCTTCCTATACCGTTATCGGCCAAAACCTATGCTGACTTTACTTAATTTAGCCGCTGGGGATGCCGTCGTGCCGGATAAAAGTGATTTTCGATCGGATAATGAAATTTCCGTTTCTGTTGTTGGGGGGAGCCCTCCCGAGCTACGCAATTCGGCGCCCGGTCTCTTCTGGAAGGCTTTCTCCCGAAAGCTGCGCTTTACTCTTGGCGCTGAAGAGAAGGCGCTGCTTTTTCTGCAACGCTGCATCGTCCCGGAACAGGCTATCTGCGCGGTTCATTCTGCCGGCCGGCTTGCTGGCTTCACTGCGATTAAAAGCCATGGCTACGGTTTTATTCATCCGCGGCTCAGCGATTTTTATGCTGCATACGGTATTTCGGGGGGCGCTATACGCGCGTTAATAATGAGCAAGCTTGATTATCAACCCGCAAAGAATGAAATTTAGAATGCGCTTTAGTTTGGGCACTTCTGATTAAGTATCCAGTCAGCGATGGCGCTGAGAACCCCCGGCGAGTAAGAATGTTGCCCGGACAGCAGAAATGCGCCTTGTTTCCACAGGGGCCACTGAGAGGGCAACTGGTAGTCAAACCATGCGCTGCGTAAAAGTCCGTGGGTCGTTCCGGCGAACAGCCTGATACAGCGGGGCGTTTTAGCGGGTAATGTTTTGGCCCAGACGGATGCGGTTTCATGAGGATCCGCATTACGGTCATCCTCTCCCATCAGGATCATCACCGGCGTATGCATCTCCGAGATATCTTTTTTGGCGTCGGCGCGTGAATTGCGACGTTCAAAATCCTGCCGGGTACAGCGCGAGAGGCAGGGAAGAGCGGCGTTTTCCTCCGTAAACTGGCGGTCGAAATCCGCCGCTTCGCGCTCTTGCGCCTGCGTGATCTCAATGGCCGATCGTCCCGCGAATTTAAGCCGTTGCCCCATATAATATATCCCTTGATCCCGCCAGTTTACCGCGGCGCCGGCCAGCACGGCGAAGTCGGCCTTTGTCAGTTCGCTCGCTCGCGGCACCGTCCAGCCGGCCTGCGAAAAGCCGAGAAAACCGATAGGGCTGTTTTTAAGTTCCGGCTGCTGTTTCAGCTTGTTGAGCGCGAACGCGGCCTCATCGGCGCGATCTGACATGGTCTGCTCCAGCCAGTTGCCTTTGCTCGCCCCGACGCCGGCTTTGTCCCATGAAAAAACCGCCATTCCCTGTGAAACCAGAAATTTAACCAGCGGAATATATCCGCCGTTGGACCAGCGATCCTGAGCGCCGTCGCCGTGCACTAACAGTACGACCGGGGGCGATATGGCCTTTTGAGGCAGGATCAGCGTGCCTTCCAGAATATCCTGTCGATGCTCAAACGTGATGCTGCGCTGCAGCTCATAACCGGACAGTTCAAATTCAGATAATTGGTTGAGCAAAAAAACGGTAACAAAAACGACGATGGCTAGAAAAGATGCGAGGTATTTAATCATGCGGTATGTATCTTTTGTTAATTAACAGAGCGTCCTGATATTAAACATCACGTGCTGCGTATTCGCGCCGACCCGATCGGCCCGGATGCGCTTTTCATCAGGCAACGTTTCCATCGGCGTACTTTTCTGACGGCTCCCGGCATTATTGGCGTAATGCCGCCGCTCATTGGGTAACCGCGCCGCGGCGCCTACTGACCTACGGCTTATACAATACGCCGCTTTCGCCCAGGTATCGACAAAGGTTCGCAGGTAGATAGTCAGCGGCTATCGTTGCGTTCATTTTTGATTGTTGCAAAAACGTTATTTTTTGTTTGTGTTATCTTTAAACAAGACCGCATATTCAGGCTGGGTATTGAATGGCGGATCGACAAAAATAACGATTAACCGGATTACTTTGGGAGGAAGCATGTCATCTCATTTTCTTCGCGATACCTGCCTGGATACGCTGCAAACAGGGCAACAAACCTATCATTATTACAGTTTGCCCCTGGCCGCGCGTCAGCTTGGCGAGATTGATAACTTACCTAAGTCGTTAAAAGTATTGCTGGAAAACCTGCTGCGTTATCTGGATGACGACACCGTCCGCCAGGAGGATTTGCAGGCGGTGGTTTCCTGGCTGAAAACCGGGCACGTCGAGCGCGAGATCGCTTACCGTCCGGCGCGCGTGCTGATGCAGGATTTTACCGGCGTCCCCGCCGTCGTCGATCTTGCCGCGATGCGCGCGGCGGTGGCGCGGCTTGGCGGCGATGTCAATAAAGTGAACCCGCTTTCGCCGGTTGACCTGGTTATCGACCATTCGGTTACGGTCGACCGCTTCGGCGACGGACAGGCGCTGGTGGAGAATACCCAGCTGGAAATGGCGCGCAACCATGAGCGCTACCAGTTTTTGCGCTGGGGGCAGAACGCGTTTAGCCATTTTCGGGTGGTGCCGCCGGGAACCGGGATATGCCACCAGGTTAATCTTGAGTACCTGGCGAAAGCGGTATGGCTTGAAAAGCGGCAGGATAAGCTGCTGGCCTATCCCGATACGCTGGTGGGAACAGATTCGCACACCACGATGATTAATGGCCTAGGCGTGCTGGGGTGGGGCGTCGGCGGCATTGAGGCCGAAGCCGCTATGCTGGGCCAGCCCATCTCGATGCTGATTCCTGACGTGGTGGGCGTTAAGCTGACCGGGAAAATGCGCGAGGGGATCACCGCCACCGATCTGGTGCTCACCGTGACGCAGATGCTGCGTAAGCACGGCGTGGTCGGCAAATTCGTCGAGTTCTACGGCGACGGCCTGGATCATCTACCCCTGGCCGATCGCGCCACCATCGCCAATATGGCTCCGGAATACGGCGCCACCTGCGGTTTTTTCCCCATTGACCAAATCACGCTGGACTATATGCGCCTGACTAACCGTAGCGATGAGCAGATTGCGCTGGTGGAGGCTTACGGCAGGCGGCAGGGGCTATGGCGCAATCGCGGCGACGAACCGGTGTTCACCAGCCGGCTGACGCTGGATTTGGCTAGCGTCGAAACCAGTCTGGCCGGTCCTAAGCGTCCCCAGGACCGGGTGCCGCTGGCCGGCGTGCCTCGGGCGTTTTCCGCCAGCCTAGAGCTGGATGTCAATACGGCGGCAAAAAACTTCCGGGAGAAGTTTTTGACGTCGCGCAGCGACGGCCCGCAGGGTGACAGCCAGGGATGGCAGATCGCAAAAAATACGGATTATGCCGAGTTTACATTGAATGGAGAGACGCATCGCCTGTACCAGGGCGCGGTGGTCATCGCCGCCATCACCTCCTGTACCAATACCTCAAACCCCAGCGTGCTGATGACCGCCGGGCTGCTGGCGAAAAATGCGGTGACGCGCGGGCTGAAGAGCAAACCCTGGGTAAAAACATCGCTGGCGCCGGGGTCGCTCGTGGTCACGGATTATTACGCCAAAGCCGGGCTCACGCCCTATCTCGATGAGCTGGGTTTCGACCTGGTGGGATACGGCTGTACCACCTGTATCGGCAATTCGGGGCCGCTGCCTGAACCGATCGAGGCGGCGATTAAGGCCGGCGACTTAACGGTCGGCGCGGTGCTGTCCGGCAACCGTAATTTTGAAGGACGCATTCATCCGCTGGTAAAAACCAACTGGCTGGCTTCGCCGCCGCTGGTGGTTGCCTATGCGCTGGCGGGGAATATGAATATCGATCTTACCCGCGAACCGCTGGGGGAAGATCGGCAGAGGCGTCCGGTTTATCTGCGCGATATCTGGCCTTCGGCGCAAGAGGTCGCCGAGGCGGTGCTGAACGTCAGTGCGGATATGTTTCATAAACAGTATGCCGGCGTATTTGACGGGACGCAGGAGTGGCGGGATATTGCGGTGGATAATAACCCCACCTATCAATGGCCGTCGGAGTCAACCTATATCCGGCAGACGCCGTTTTTCCTGGATATGGGCAAAACGCCGAAACCGGTTGAGGATATTCATAACGCCCGCATTCTGGCGATGCTGGGGGACTCCGTCACCACCGACCATATCTCGCCGGCGGGGAATATCAAACGCGACAGCCCCGCGGGAAGCTACCTGCTGGCGCATGGCGTGGAACCCCAGGCGTTTAATTCATATGGCTCGCGGCGCGGCAATCATGAAGTGATGATGCGCGGCACCTTCGCCAATATTCGTATCCGCAATGAGATGGTGCCGGGCAAAGAGGGCGGCTATACCCGGCATATTCCGTCGCAAGATGAGATGACCATCTATGACGCCGCCATGCGCTACCAGGATGAACAGGTGCCGCTGGCATTGCTGGCGGGAAAAGAGTACGGTTCGGGATCCAGCCGCGACTGGGCGGCGAAAGGCCCGCGTTTGCTGGGCGTGCGCGTGGTTATCGCCGAATCCTTCGAGCGTATTCACCGCTCCAATCTGATCGGCATGGGGATACTGCCGCTTGAGTTTCCGCAGGGCGTAACCCGCAAGACGCTCAAGCTGAGCGGTGAAGAACAGATCTCCATTACGGGGCTGGCGCAGCTGACGCCCGGCGCGACGGTGGCCGTCGCCATTACGGATAGCGCAGGGGAAAGCCGGGTGATTAATACCCGCTGCCGCATCGATACCCGTAATGAGCTGACCTATTATCAGCACGATGGCATCCTGCACTATGTGATCCGCAATATGCTTTAACCTCTTGAGCCGGACTTCGATGGCGGCCGCGCCCGCTATCGAAGCGCCGGCGGGCAGATTACGTATTAGATCATATTCTAATAATTTGGCTGCGAGCCTTTCGCATCGTTAGTGACGATATTCACAGTTCCGCCGTTTGCGCTACGCTAAGGTGTTTTTCGCCAAGAACCGCTTATGAATCATGCGGGTTGCTAATAATCTTGGCGCGCTGGTTTTCTGATGTCAGCCGGATAGTCTTAGGACGATAGCGTACCTGCGTACCACATCATCGGGTATTCCCGTATTCAGTCATCCTTGTCCTTGTGATGCCAGTCAGGCATAAGTCTCGCTTTTGTTGAATCAACCATCGGCAATAACGGCGGTTATAAGCCGCGAGCTGGCGCGCCGCGCTATTTCCATGCTTTTTGTATGGCTAAGGCGGCGAGCCAGCGCCGGTAATAGAACGCTAAATAATAAAAATGGATAAAAAGAGAGGTCGACGTATGAAACATTTTTTGTCTACTAAGACAGGGATCGCCGCGCTGATTACCGCGCTGTTTTCTCTCTCCGCCTATGCGGACAAGGTGTACAACACCGATATCGCGGTGGTAGGCGGCGGCGCGACGGGGCTTGCCGCCGGGGTGCAGGCAAAAATGCTCGGAGCCGAAGTCATTATTCTTGAAAAACAGGGCATTATGGGCGGTTCGGCAAATTTCGCCGAAGGCATTTTTGCTGCGGAAAGCGCCATGCAGAAAAGGCAGGGCATCGATGTATCCAGAAAATTCGCATTCCAGGCGATTATGGAATACAGCCACTGGCGGGCCAATGCGCCGCTGGTCAGCGCGATTGTTCTCAAATCCGCCGATACGCTTGAATGGCTGCGGCAGTTCGGCGTGAACTATGAGTTTATCGGCGTAGGCGGCTTCGGCGGTCCGCTGACCTGGCATGTGGTCGGCGAGCTTGAGGTCGACGGTAAGCGTTATAACCACGGCAACGCGGTGATGGTGGCGCTCGACAGAAAATTCCGCGCGCTGGGCGGCGAGGTGCTGTTGCAGACGCCGGGCAAAAAGCTGATTAAAAAAGACAACCGAGTGGTGGGCGTGGAGGGCGTCAATAAAGACGGCGAGAAAGTGATCGTCAATGCCAAGGCGGTGATCGTCGGCACCGGCGGTTACGGCAACAATAAAGAGATGCTGAAAAAATATTCCCGTTTCCCCGATGTGATCATGGTCGGCCAGTCAGGCAAAGATGGCGAAGGCATTCAGATGGCCTGGGACGCCGGAGCCGGCGAGGAGGGGGCTGAAATTATGATCTCCTATCGGCCCGGACTGCCCGATTTTTCCACCAAGTCGCACCTTATCGCGGCGGCGGTTCAGCCCTACCTTTACGTCGATCCCAACGGACGAAGATATACCGACGAGTACAATATCGCCGAGTGGCCCTTCTCCGGCAACGCGCTGGAGCGAATCGGCGGCGTCGCCTACTCAATCTACGACGAACAGACAAAACAGATGTTTCTCAATCAGGGGATCCAGATGCCCATCGGCGAATGGGTAACCTACGGCACCAGGCTGGATAAACTTGAGGAGGAGTTCAATAAGGAGTTGGCGAAAAACAACGGCAATGTTTTCAAATGCGACACCCTTGAAGAGGTCGCGCGCAACATCGGCGCCGACCCCAACGTGCTGAAGGCGACGATCACGCGCAATAATCAGGCCGCCGTCAGGCATAAGGACGAGGAGTTTTTTAAAAACGCCGATTTCCTGCGCCCGGTGGAAAAAGGGCCTTTCTATGTGACGAAGCTGCGGCCGAGAGCGCTCGGTACGTTCGGCGGCGTCAGAATCAATGAAAAGGCGGAAGCGGTGACCGCGCAGGGAAAAGCCATTCCCGGGCTTTACGCCGGCGGGCTCGATGCCGGAGGCATGTACGGCGATAGCTATGACCTTGAAATGGGCGGCGCCAGTTTCGCTTTCGCATTGAATTCAGGACGGATAGCCGCTGAAAATGCGGTTAAGTACATAAAATAATTATCCGCGATGATCCCGCCGTATTTATTCGGCGGGTATTTTCTCTTTTTTAGAAGGAAGCAAAATGAAAAATTTTGCCCTATTTCCGGCTTGGATATTATTCATATTTACCTCTGGCGCCTTTGCCGCAAACAATTTAAACGAAGCCTTTGAACAGGGAACGCTGAAAGGCGAACTGCGAGGTTATTATTTCGAAAGGGATTTCGACGACAGCGCCAAAAGAGCCGATCTGGCCGTCGGCACCTTATTTTACTTCAACACCGCCGCCGTCAACGGATTAAGCGCCGGCGCGGCCTTCGCCAGCGCCAACGACGTCGGTGATAACGATAATCATCAGGTCTATGGCCTGGTTCAGGGAATCGGCACAAATAAGCATCAGAGTTTCTCGCGTCTTCAGGAATATTATATTCAGGGCGACTGGTTCGATAGCAAAATAAAGTTCGGCGCGCAGGAGATAAATACGCCCTTTATGAGCGGGCATGATATAAGGTTTTTGCCTAAAACTTACCGCGGGATTTCCGTGGTGAACAGCGGCGTCGAGAATCTGGAGTTATCCGCTTACTATATTACGGACATGGAAGGCTGGTGGGACGATGAGTTTACCTCTCTGGTCTCGGTGAACGGCGTTAAGGTTAACCGGGATCTTATCGCCGGCGGCATGAAATATACGCTTCCCGTCGATTTCGCGAAAACCCAGCTGCAGGGCTGGATCTACCATATGGACGATGTGTTCGACACCGGCTTTTTCAAGGCGCACGCGGCGAAGCGCATCGGCGATTATGAACTGTTTTTCGCGCCGTCGGCGCTGTTTCAGCAGTCAATCGGCGCGGAGCTTGGCGGCAGGGAGTTCGATACTTACCAGTATGGCTTCAATACCGGCTTTAAGGCCTACGGTTTCCATGTCGCCGCTTTCTACGCCAAAACCGGCGATGATGAGCTCTATGTTCCGTGGGGCGATGAAAAGGTCATCATCCAGCAGATCAACGCCGCGGGCCGCGCCAATGAAACGGCCTATGCGCTGAGAGTCGCCTATGATTTCTCGCAAATCGGCATTAAGGGCCTGAACGCCTACCTGTTTCATGCCTATTACGATACCGACAGACTTCAGTTCTCGACTCAGCAGGCGAAGGACATAAACGAGACCGACCTAAGCGTTCAGTACGACTTCTCCGGCGCGCTCGACGGTTTCAGCGTGCGCCTGCGCTACGCCTTCATTGATGCGGAAGAGGGGGAGAATTTCGATGATTTTCGGGTTTATCTCCGCTATCGCTTTACCCTCGGCGGAAAAGCCTGAGTGCCGATAGAACCGGTTAAAACCTGGCGTCGGATATACCCGCGCCAGGTTTTATTTATGCGATAAAATCGGAGATCCCCTTGCCAGATACGGCCTCTGCGCGCTATTACTCATTCTGAGGGTAAACCGTGCGGCACATAAGGAGAGGCTATGAATTTCGCGTTAAACGTCGGCGGTAGGCAACGCCTGTACGCTCTGTTGCTCCCGCTCTGCTCAGCGATGGTTTCGGCCGCCGTTTGCGCGGCGCAGGCGCCCGCCGGCGTTCAGCTGGCGGCCAAACAGGAGCTGGTGCGGGGCAACGGTTCTGAACCCGCCTCGCTCGATCCGCATAAGGTCGAGAGCGATGTCGAAGCCAATATCATTCACGATTTTTTTGAAAAGCTGATTTCGGTGCATGATGACGGCGCCATTTCCGGCGGTCTGGCTGAAAAGTGGGAGCAACAGGATCAGCGGATCTGGACGTTCCATCTGCGCCCGGACCTGAAGTGGTCCGACGGCACTCCGCTCACCGCCGCCGACGTGGTTTTCAGCTGGCGGCGTTTGGTCGATCCGCAAACGCTCTCTCCCTACCAATCCTATATTCCCAGTATGCACGTGCGCAACGCCGCGGAGATTGCGGCAGGGAAAATGCCCGCCGACGCGCTGGGCATTACGGCGCCGGATAAGCGAACGGTACGCATTGAACTGGATCGGCCTTTATCCTATTTTCTGGCGATGGTCGACCATTTCGCCGTGGTGACGCTGCCGCAGGCGGCGATTGAAAAATATGGCGATAGATGGACGCAGCCCGGCAATTTCGTCGGCAGCGGCCCTTTTACCCTTAACGAATGGGTGGTCAACGAGCGGATTGTCGGTAAACGCAATCCCTACTATTGGGATGATGCGCACACCGTGCTGAACAAGGTGACCTACTTGCCGATCGTATCCAATACGGCGGAGGTGAATCGTTACAAAGCCGGCGAGGTGGAGATAACCTTCACGCTGCCGCCGCACCTGTTCAACGCGCTTAAGAAAGATCTGCCCGATCAGGTTAAAGTGGATCCGCAATTATCCACCTACTATTACAAATTCAATACGCAAAAGCCGCCGTTTAACGACCCGCGCGTCAGGCGGGCGCTGGATCTGGCGCTGGACAAAACCGTGATTGCCGAGAAGGTGCTGGGCATGGGGCAACGGCCCGCCTACAGCATTCTGCCGCCCGGTATGGCGGGCTATAGCAGCGAGCAGCCCGAATGGGCGGCCTGGAGCCAGCAGCAAAGAAACGTCGAGGCGAAAAAGCTGCTGGCCGCCGCGGGATTCGGCGCGGATCGGCCGTTAAAATTCGACCTGCTGTACAACACTTCCGAGTCGCATCAGCGGGTGGCGATTGCCGCCAGCTCGATGTGGAAACAGGCGCTGGGCGTTGAGGCACGGCTGAAAAACCAGGAGTGGAAGACCATGCTGGACACTATGCGCACCGGAGACTTTGAAGTGGTCAGGGCGTCCTGGGCGGCGGATTATAATGAGCCTTCCACCTATTTCGATATTCTGCGTACCGGCAACAGCAATAATCAGGGGAAATTCACGCATGCCGAATACGACGCGCTGTTGGATCGCTCGGTCAATGCGGATACGCCCGCGGCGCGTAATAGCGACTATCACCAGGCGGAAAAAATTCTGCAGCAGCAGGCTCCGCTGATTCCCCTCTATTACTATGTGCGCGCGCGGCTGGTGAAACCCTATATCGGCGGGTTCAAGCCCGACCAGAAAGCGGATGTCTACAGCAAGGATATTTACATCATCAAACACTAAGAGAGGATGAGCGCCAGGAACGACCTGGCGCCCACGGCGCCTGTCGCGTCATTTTATATGCAGCAGATGCCCCAGCTTGGCCTCTTTGGTCGCCAGATAGCGTTCATTTTGAGGGTTGCGGCCGACGATCAGCGGCACGCGCTCAACGATATTGATGCCCGCTTCGTTGAGAATTTTTACTTTTTGCGGATTATTGGTCAGCAGGCGGACTTCATTAACGCCCAGCAGTTTGAACATGTCCGCGCAGAGCGTGAAGTCGCGCTCATCAGCGGCAAAGCCTAGCTGGTGGTTCGCTTCGACGGTATCCGCGCCCAGATCCTGCAGCGCATAGGCGCGAATTTTATTCAACAGGCCGATATTGCGGCCCTCCTGCCGGTGATACAGCAGCACGCCGCGTCCTTCCTCGGCGATATGCCGCAGCGCGGCTTCAAGCTGAAATCCGCAGTCGCAGCGCAGGCTAAATAGGGCGTCCCCCGTCAAACATTCGGAGTGAACACGCGCCAGAACGGGAGTCGAGCCGGAAATATCGCCATAAACCAATGCGAGATGGTCGTGTCCTGTGGCCAGTTCTTCAAATCCTACCATCAGGAAATCGCCCCAGAGGGTGGGTAATTTGGCTTCCGCCACCCGTTTTAGCTGCATGTTATTCTCCAAAAAACAAAAATGCTGACGCGCATCCTACTGCGGTAAGCGGGACTTGACCAGCAAAAGACCGTTCATTGACTCAACCGGGAGCTATTTTACGCCATACTAACCTCTTATGTCGTTTTTTTTGCTAGAATTGTGACAATATTGTTGTGGGTATCACACTGAATTATAGGAAGAAAAGATGTTCGATATCGTCAGACGAACCGCTATCGGCGCGGTGCTTTTGCTGATCATGCCATCGATTGTTTGGATTAGCGGGTGGCAGTGGCAGCCAGGACAGAGCGGATTATGGCTGCGTATGCTGTTCTGGACGACCGAAACGGTGACGTCGCCGTGGGGAACCTTGACCAGCATAGTGCTGGGCGCCTGGTTTCTCTGGTGCCTGCGTTTTCGGATGAAACCGGCTATCGGCGTGTTTGTCATCATGATCGTTACGGTGATTATCGGTCAGGGCACGAAGTCGGCGATCAAAGGCTGGGTGCAGGAGCCGCGTCCGTATGTCGTCTGGCTGGAGAAAAATCACCAGATTGACGATAGCCACTTTTATTCTCTGCCGCGCAAGGAGCGGGCCGGGCTGGTAAAAGAGCAACTGCGCGATGAGACGGGGATCCCCCACTGGCTGCGCCGCCACTGGCAGGCGGAAACCGGGTTTGCCTTCCCGTCGGGACATACCATGTTCGCCGCTACCTGGGCGCTGTTGGGCGTCGGGCTGCTGTGGGCGCGCCGGCATTATAAAACGGTCGCGCTATTGATGCTGTGGGCGACCTCGGTGATGGGCAGTCGTCTGGTGTTGGGGATGCACTGGCCGCGCGACCTGATTGTTGCGACGCTGATAAGCTGGCTGCTGGTGGCGATCGCCTGTTGGCTGGCCCAGCGCTGGTGCGGTCCGCTTTCGCTGCAGCGCGAAGAGTTGGAACAGCAAGCCGCGGAAGACGCGGCGGACAAAGCGTGATCGGAGATGAGCTTACGTCGCGTTTGCGTCCGACGTGCGGCCATCTTTTTCTTCGGCCTAATCACCGCGCGGCGGCGGCGCGAAGCGTCCGGGTGGTAATTTTATGGGGTTTATCGCCAAAATTTGGCATAATTCATTTGGTTAATGAGATATCACAGGAAATATAACGTGAAATACTTGCTGATTTTTTTACTCGTGCTGGCGATATTCATCATTTCTGTCACACTGGGCGCGCACAACGATCAGACGATTACGTTTAACTATCTGCTGGCGCAAGGGGATTACCGTATATCGACGCTGCTGGCCACGCTATTCGCCACGGGCTTCGTTCTGGGCTGGGTGATTTGCGGTCTGTTTTATCTGCGTCAGCGTATTGCGTTAGGCCGCGCTCAACGTAAAATCAAACGTCTTGAACAACAGCTTTCTGCGGCGAATGAAGAAAGTGTAGCGCCGGCGCAGCCCGCCACCCACTAAGGAATTATTCTCTATGCTAGAACTGCTGTTCTTGTTGCTGCCCGTGGCCGCCGCTTATGGCTGGTACATGGGGCGCAGAAGTGCGCAGCAGGATAAAGAGCAGGAGTCCAACCGTCTGTCGCGCGAATATGTCACCGGGGTAAACTTCCTGCTCTCCAATCAGCAGGATAAAGCGGTTGAGCTGTTCCTCGACATGCTCAAGGATGACGGCAACACCTTTGAGGCGCATCTGACCCTCGGCAATTTGTTTCGCTCGCGCGGCGAGGTCGATCGCGCCATCCGCATTCATCAGGCTTTGACCGAAAGCACCTCCCTGTCGTTTGAACAACGCCTGCTGGCGCTACAGCAGCTTGGCCGGGACTACACGGCCGCGGGGCTGTACGATCGCGCCGAAGAGATCCTCAAACAGCTGGTGGACGAAGAGGATTTTCGGCGCGGCGCCCTGCAGCAGCTTTTGCAAATCTATCAGGCGACCAGCGACTGGCTAAACGCCATCGATGTAGCGGAAGCGCTGGTTAAAATGGGTGAAGATCAGATCCGGGCGGATATCGCCCATTTCTACTGCGAACAGGCGCTGCTCGCCATGGGCGGCGACGATCTGGATAAGGCGTTAGGCTTGCTGAAAAAGGGCGCAGCGGCGGATAAACAGTGCGCGCGCGTATCGATCATGATGGGGCGCATCTATATGGCGCAGCAGCAGTACGCGCGCGCCGTCGACTCCCTGCAGCAGGTGCTTGAACAGGATAAAGAGCTGGTCAGCGAAACGCTGGCGATACTGCAGGAGTGTTATCAGCATTTGCAGCAGCCTCAGGCGTGGGCCGAATTTCTGACGCGATGCGTCGAGGAGAATTCAGGCGCCACGGCGGAATTGATGCTGGCCGACATTATCGAGCATCAGCAGGGCGCCGAAGCGGCCCAGGTGTATATCAACCGTCAGCTCCAGCGGCACCCGACGATGCGCGTGTTTCATCGCCTGATGGATTACCATCTGAACGAAGCGGAAGACGGCAGGGCGAAAGAGAGTCTTCTGGTTTTGCGCGATATGGTCGGCGAGCAAATCCGCACCAAACCGCGCTACAGCTGCCGGAAATGCGGCTTTACCTCGCAGTCTTTATACTGGCACTGTCCTTCCTGCCGCAGTTGGGCCAGCATAAAGCCGATTCGCGGATTAGACGGGCAGTAACAACAGTACGCGGGCGCGGGGGAATGGCGTGCGATTTAGTTACAACATACTAAATATTTCGATACCCGTACGGTTTCAGCGGCAATCGCCGTCGCTATTCGCTAAACAGGCGGCTGGGATTTCAGCGGCGGGGCATGTAGAATGCGGCGGGAATTTTAGTCGTGAATGTGGCTGTTATTAAATAAAGGGGCGGCAAGTGAAAGACGAAAACCTAAAAGAAAACGACCAGGCTGTATCATCCCCAATTATTGTGGCGCTGGACTATGCCGATCGGCAGTCGGCGTTGTCGTTCGTCGATCGCATCTCCCCCCAGGACTGCCGGCTGAAAGTGGGCAAAGAGATGTTCACCCTGTTCGGCCCGCAGTTTGTGCAGACGCTTCAGCAGCGTGGGTTCGACGTATTCCTCGATTTGAAATTTCATGACATTCCCAATACCGTCGCGCATGCGGTCGCCGCCGCGGCCGATCTGGGCGTATGGATGGTCAACGTGCATGCCAGCGGCGGTACGCGCATGATGATGGCGGCGAAAGAGGCGCTGCTGCCGTTCGGCGACGACGCGCCGCTATTGATCGCCGTGACGGTATTGACCAGCCTGGAGGTGGAAGACCTGCGCGATCTGGGCATCACGGCCAGCCCGGCGGAGCAGGCGGAAAGGCTGGCGCTGCTGACCTATAACTGCGGTCTCGACGGCGTGGTCTGTTCCGCGCATGAGGCCGAACGCCTGAAGCAGGTTTGCGATGCGAACTTTAAACTGGTGACGCCGGGGATCCGTCCCGCAGGCAGCGATGCGGGCGATCAGCGCCGCATCATGACGCCGCTTCAGGCGCAGCGCGCGGGCGTGGATTATATGGTAATCGGCCGGCCGATCACCCAGTCCGCCGATCCGGCGCAAACCCTGCGCGATATCCGGGCGTCGCTGGCCGCGGGAGCGTGAGCGATGGGGCGCAATGATGAAAGCCGGCTGGTATATTCCACGGAAAGCGGACGGATTAAGCCGGAAGAGGAGAAGGTCGTTCGCCCGCGCGGCGACGGCATAGTACGTATACAGCGTCAGACCAGCGGACGAAAGGGCAAAGGCGTTTGCGTTATCAGCGGCATCGATCTCGATGACGACGCGCTGGGTAAGCTCGCCGCCGAATTAAAGAAAAAGTGCGGCTGCGGGGGCGCGGTAAAAGCGGGCCTCATTGAGATTCAGGGCGATAAGCGCGATTTGCTGAAACAGCTGCTGGAAGCGAAAGGGATGACGGTGAAGCTGGCGGGCGGTTGAGGCCGGCCGCCGCCTGCCTTCGGGTTTACCATTTTACCGTATCTTTCTGCCACGCCAGCAGACGATCGCGTATGGCGAAAAGCAGCGTTATCAGGGATGAAAACAGGATTGCCATCACAATCAGCGCGGCATACCTTCGCCGGATATAATCTTGGGCCGACTTCGCCGGAGATTTTTATCGGTTCATTGTCCAGTTGTTTGACGCATATCTTTCTGATTTATGCGGCGGATCGGCAAATTCCGCTTTCCCTGCTTGAGGTGGAGGTTTAGGCGGATGTCGATAACCGGTAGAGGGCAAAGTGAACTACCGTCAGGTGAATCGTGACGGAAAATGAAAATGGAGCCTAAGCTCCATTTTCATAAAAACGGTGAGGGGGTTAAAGGTTTAATCCACCTGGCGGCCGATAAGTCCCCCGATGGCCGCGCCGCCAAGCGTTCCTAATGTTCCTCCATTCGTCAGCACCGCGCCGCCCACGGCGCCCGCGCCGGCGCCGATGACCGTGTTCCGGTCGCGCTTAGACATATTTGAACAGCCAGCCAACGCAATTGTTAACGCTATGGCTAAAACCGCCGTCGTAAACTGTTTGTTCATTTTCATTATGTTCCCCTTTTGCTCCTGATTACACTCTCTTCATATGAAGAAAATATCGTGTTGCAATGCTTTCACGGTATTAAATAAATAAGCCAAGCCTTCATTTCACTGCCGTCCAGTATAATCATCGGGAAAAACTGCAACAGGTAAAAAATCTTAATTCCCATACGTTACGATAACGATAGCAATAAAGGGTAAAGCAGGGGCCGCGCATAAATAAAAACCGAGCGGGTTACAGCAGAACGCTGCCGGGTCTTTAGCAAGTTAGCCCATAGCGGCGCCGGGCGATGGCCGGGAGAATGGCTTCATGCCATAGCGCGGAGCGTGATTATGTTGGATGAACTCAAAAAACAGGTATTGAAAGCCAATTTGGCCCTGCCGCAACATCGGTTAGTGACATTTACCTGGGGCAATGTCAGCGCCGTCGACCGCGCGCGCGGACTCATGGCGATCAAACCCTCCGGGGTGGAGTATTCCGCGATGACGGCGGATGATATCGTCGTCGTCGAACTGGAGAGCGGGAAGGTGGTCGACGGAGCCAGAAAACCCTCCTCGGATACCGATACCCATCGCATGCTATACCTGGCGTTTGCGGATATTGGCGGGATCGTCCATACGCACTCCCGCCACGCCACCATCTGGGCCCAGTCCGGTAAAGATATTCCCGCCTGGGGAACCACCCACGCCGATTATTTTCATGGCGCCATCCCCTGTACGCGTTTAATGACCGATGAGGAAATTAACGGGCGTTACGAATGGGAGACGGGCAACGTGATTGTGGAAACATTCCGTTCCCGCCAGCTTTCGCCAGCCGATATTCCGGCGGTGCTGGTCAATGCGCACGGCCCTTTTTCCTGGGGCAAAGACGCGGATAATGCGGTGCATAATGCCGTGGTATTGGAAGAGATCGCCTACATGGGCATTTTTTCCCGTCAGCTTACGCCCGACCTGGGCGCTATGCAGCAAGTTTTGCTGGATAAACACTACCTGCGCAAGCACGGTCAAAACGCGTATTACGGGCAGTAAAAATCCCTCCGATGGATAACGCCGATCGTTTAAGCATCGAGATACACGGGGCGACCACCGGGTGAGGCGTCCCTACGGGAACCTCCCCCGGTGTTTTCCCTAAAAACCGGCTTAAGTATGCGTTCCGCGGCGCAGCCTATTTAGCCGCATGCGGCTCCTCGCGTAGCACCACCGCCGTTTCCTGCGCCGTCGGACTTGTGCTGTTCAGCGCGCGCCGAATGACAAAGAACGCCGATATCAGCATGGTGACGGCCACCAGCATAAAGAAACCGCACAGCGCGGCGTTAATCTGATTGCTGAACACGATGGTTTCCATATCCTTGATGGTTTTGGCCGGGGCAATCAGCGTGCCCTGTTCAATACCGGCGGAGAAACGTTTAGCCTGAGCCAGAAAGCCGATACTGGCTTTTTCATGGAAAATCTTCTGCCAGCCGGCGGTCATCGAGGTAATAAACAGCCACACCGTGGGGACGATGGTGACCCAGGCATAGCGCTGCTTCTTCATCTTGAACAGCACTACGGTGCCGAGGATCAGCGCCATGGACGCCAGCATCTGGTTACCGATGCCGAACAGCGGCCATAGCGTGTTGATCCCGCCCAGGGGATCGATAACCCCCTGATAGACGAAGAATCCCCAGCCGGCGACGGCTACCGTGGTGCCGGCCAAATTCCCCAGCCACGAATGGCTGTTCGCCAGCCTGGGGATCGCCACGCCGACCAAGTCCTGAACCATAAAGCGGCAGGCGCGGGTGCCGGCGTCCACGGCGGTAAGAATAAATAGCGCTTCAAACAGAATGGCGAAATGGTACCAGAATGCCATCATCGCGCGGCTGTTAAAAATTTCGGTAATGATGTAGGCCATGCCCACCGCAAAGGTCGGGGCGCCGCCGGCGCGCGACAGCACCGAGGCTTCGCCGACATCGCTGGCGATGGCGGAAAGCGCTTCCGGGGTGATGACGAATCCCCAACCGTTAATAACCTGAGCGGCGTTTTCCACCGTGGTGCCGATAAGCGCCGCCGGCGAGTTCATGGCGAAATAGACGCCGGGTTCGATGACCGATGCGCAGATTAGCGCCATGATGGCGACGAAGGACTCCATCAACATGGCGCCGTAGCCGATAAAGCGAATTTGACTCTCCCGTTCGACCAGTTTCGGCGTGGTGCCGCTGGAAACCAGCGCGTGAAAGCCCGAAATCGCGCCGCAGGCGATGGTAATAAACAGGAAGGGGAACAGACTGCCGGAAAACACCGGGCCGCTGCCGTCGATAAAACGGGAAACGGCGGGCATTTTCATCTCCGGCATGGCGAAGACGATGCCGACCGCCAGCCCGACGATTACGCCGATCTTCAGGAAGGTGGAGAGATAATCACGCGGCGCCAGCAGCAGCCAGACCGGCAGCACGGAGGCGACGAAACCGTAAATGACCAGCACCCAGGTGAGCGTGGTTCCCTTTAAGGTGAAGAAGGGGCCCCAGTAGGGGTGCGCGGCGATATTGCCGCCATAGACGATCGCCAGCATCATGAGTACAAAACCGATGAGCGAGACCTCGGCGATTTTCCCCGGGCGCAGGAAACGCATGTATATGCCCATAAACAGCGCGATGGGAATGGTGGCGGCGATGGTGAATAAGCCCCACGGGCTGTCCGCCAGGGCTTTTACCACCACCAGGGCGAGCGCCGACAGGATAATAATCATTACGCCCAAAGCGCCGAGCATGGTGATGACGCCGGCAAACGCGCCCAGCTCCTGCTTCGCCATCTCTCCCAAAGAGCGTCCGTCGCGCCGGGTGGAAATAAACAGCACCAGAAAGTCCTGTACCGCGCCGGCAAGCATGACGCCCACCAGGATCCAGATCGTGCCGGGCAAAAAGCCCATCTGCGCGGCGAGAATCGGGCCGACCAGCGGTCCGGCTCCGGCGATGGCCGCAAAATGGTGGCCGAACAGCACCCATTTATTGGTGGGGACGTAGTCTAATCCGTCGTTGTGGCGCTCCGCCGGCGTTAAGCGGCGATCGTCCAGTTCAAAGACTTTCTTGGCAATAAACAGACTGTAGAAACGGTAGGCAATACTGTAACAGGCTACGGATGCAACAACCAACCATACGGCATTTACGTGTTCACCGCGGCTTAAGGCCAGGGTGGCGAACGCGATGGCGCCCGCCAGACCGACCAATAGCCAGATCGCTATGCTCTTAAGATTATTCATAACAACGGCTCCTTCGTTACAGAGGAAGAGATGTAGCGCAGCAATTAATGCAATTTAACAATAGTGGGTTTGATGCCGAAGAGAAGGGGATGAGTGAGAAAATGTGAGCGGAGATGAATTTATGTAAATATATTTAAATACACGGCCGCCCGACGGCGGGAAACGGCTCGGGCTTGGCGCCTGTAAGCGCCTGAAAATATTGCCGTCGCCGGCCCGACGGATGGGCCGGCGACGCAGGAGCGTTATTCCGCGGGTTTGGCGATGATGCTGCGGGTTTCGAGGCGAACTTCCGCGATAACGACGTCGAGCGCGTCGCCCTGGCGGTAAACTTCCTTGCCTTTTATCGACACCGTGCCGGTATCCTGGCTGCATACCAGCTCATCCCGCACCGCGTGAATAAAGGAGGAGGGGATAAACGCCACCGCGCCGTTATCCAGCAGCCGGACGCGCAGGCCGCCGCGGGTGACATCCATGATCTCCGCCGAAAAGCGCGTATCGGTTCCCGCCTTATCCTTCAGGAAGCGGGCGTATAGCCAATCGCCGACGTCCCGCTCCGCCATCCGGTTGAGACGGCGGCGTTCCGCCAGTTGCGCGGTAACCTCATCCTGGGGCTTTTGCGCCGGCAGCCCGGCGATCGCCGCTTTCAGCAGGCGGTGGTTAACCATATCGCCGTATTTGCGAATCGGCGACGTCCAGGTGGCGTAGGCTTCCAGCCCCAGGCCGAAATGCGGCCCCGGCGCGGTGCTGACTTCGGCGAATGACTGGAAACGGCGGATGCGGCTGTCCAGGAACGGCGTCGGCAGGGCGTCCAGTTCGCGGCGCAGAGAGCAGAAGCCGTCCAGGGTCAGCAGCGCCTGGGCATCGGCCTTTATGCCGAAGGAATCCAGCACCGCCACCGCCTGCTCGACGGATGCCGGGTCGAAACCGTGATGGACGTTATAGATGCCGAAGCCCAGTTTGTCGCGCAGCACAATGGCGGCGCAGACGTTGGCGGCGATCATCGCTTCTTCGACGATGCGGTTGGCGATGCGCCTTGGTTCGACGACGATGTCCAGCACTTCGCCTTTTTCTCCCAGCAGAAAGCGGTAGTCCGGCCGGTCTTTGAATACCAGCGCATGCGCCGTACGCCAGGCGCCGCGCGCCAGACAGACGCGGTGCAGCAAACGAATCTGCTGCGCAATGGCGTCGCTCGGCGGCTGCCATTCGCCCTGTTGCTCCAGCCAGTCGGATACATCGTCGTAAGCCAGCTTGGCTTTGGACTCGATCCAGGCGGCAAAGAACTGAATATCGTCGCCCAGAGAGCCGTCGGCGCCGATCGTGACGCGGCAGGCCAACGCCGGGCGGCGTTCCTGCGGGCGCAGCGAGCAGATATCGTCCGACAGATAACGCGGCAGCATCGGAATATTGAAGCCGGGCAGATAGTTGGTGAAGGCGCGCTGGCGCGCGATATTATCCAGTTCGCTGCCCGCCTCAACATAGGCGGTCGGATCGGCGATGGCGACGAACAGCTGCAACGCGCCGTCCTCGCTCTCTTTTACATACAGCGCATCATCCATATCCTCGGTACTGGCGCTATCGATGGTGATAAAGTCCAGCGCGGTCAGATCTTCGCGCGTCAGCGCGCCGTCGTTGCGCTCGGCGGCTTCGGCTTCAGGCGCCGCGCGCTCCAGATTATGTCGTGACAACGTCACCCACCACGGCGCCAGCGGATCGTCGCCGGTGGTGATGAATTGGGTCAAATCTGCGTGGAACCCGCGGTCGCCTTTGAGCGGGTGGCGACGCATTTCGGCAACCGCCCAGTCGCCGTCCTGAAAGGTATGGCTGACGCCGCGCGCGGGACGGCAGAAAATCGCGTCTTTCAGCAGCGGATGGTCGGGAACGATGGATAAGCGATCGTCTTTTTTCTGAACGCGGCCGACAAAGCGGCTCAGGAATGGTTCTATCAGCGTTTCCGGCTCGGCGATTTCGCGATCTTTTTCAGTGTGCAGCGTGGCGCTGATACGGTCGCCGTGCATCACTTTTTTCATCTGCGGCGGCGGGATGAAATAGCTTTTTTGCGCCTCGGCTTCCAGAAAGCCGAACCCTTTATCGGTGCCTTTGACGACACCTTCAACCCGTGGCGTCTGTGAGTGAAGTTGCTGTTTTAGCTGTGCAAGCAGCGGATTGTCTTGAAACATAGCGTCCAGGAATACGGTTATAAGTAGCTCGATTAGCGGCTGACAGTTTTACGCGAATCGGATGCCGGCGGCAAGCATTGATATAAGGATAACGGAATGAGGACGACGGCGTAGGGGGACGACGCGGGGCCGACCAGCAGCGCCGCGTCATCGAGCGTATCGCGCAGATCGTCGGGCAGCACGGCTGAAATTTTGGCGAGCGCGCCGCTGCTTCAGGCGCTGCGCAATAACGGTTCGTCCAGTTCGCTGCGGCAGATTTTCACCGGCACGGATTTCGACGTCGGAGTAAAGGTTTCGTCGCCGTAGCTGGAAAGGGGAACCAGCGGATTGGTTTCCGGGTAGTAGGCCGCCAGATTGCCGCGCGGAATGGGATAGCCCACCAGCCGGAAGCCGCTGACCTTACGTACGATGCCGTCATGCCATAGGGTTTCGATGTCCACCCGATCGCCGTCCTTCAGCCCCTGCGCCGCCATGTCGTCAGGGTGGATAAACAGCACTTCGCGCTGGCCGTAAACGCCGCGGTAGCGATCGTCGAGACCGTAAATCGTGGTGTTGTACTGATCGTGCGATCGCAGCGTTTGCAGGGTGAAGGGAACCCTCTGCCCGCCCAATTGCGGAAATAACGAATCAGGCAGCGGCGCATGACTGAACTCGGCCTTGCCGCTGGCGGTCGCGAAGCGCAGCTCGGCCGCCGCGTTTCCGAGGTAGAAACCGCCCGGCAGGCTGCAGTCTTCGTTGAAGTTTTCAAAGCCGGGGATCGTCGCGGCAATATGATCGCGAATGCGCGAGTAGTCATCGGCCAGCGCCAGCCAGTCCAGTTTTTCCTTGCCCAGCACGGCGTCGGCGATGCCCGCCACAATCGCGGTTTCCGAACGCTGCAACGGGGACAAGGGCTGGCCGACGCCCTCGGAGGCATGCACCATACTGAAGGAGTCCTCCACGGTAATAAACTGCGGTCCGGCGGCCTGCACATCGCGATCGGTGCGTCCCAGCGCGGGCAGGATCAATGCATCCACCTTTCCGGTAACCAGATGGCTGCGGTTCAGCTTGGTGCTGATGTGCACCGTCAGATCGCAGCGGCTCAGCGCTTCTTCGGCGCGCGGCGAATCCGGCGCGGCGGCGGCAAGGTTGCCCCCTAAGGCGATGAGTACTTTTACCTCATCGCGCAGCATGGCTTCCAGCGCTTCAACGGTGTTATGGCCGAATTCGCGCGGGGGCGTGAAGTTAAAGTGCGCGGCCAGGCGCGCCAGAAAAGCGGTGGCGGGTTTTTCGTCGATTCCCATCGTCCGGTTGCCCTGCACGTTGCTGTGGCCGCGTACCGGACACAGGCCGGCGCCGGGTTTGCCTAGCTGGCCGAACAACAGCTGCAGGTTAACGATTTCACGTACCGTCGCCACCGAGTGCTTATGCTGGGTTACGCCCATCGCCCAGGTGCAAATCACCCGCGGCGATTGCTGATAAATCGCCGCCACGGCGCGTAATTGCGCCTCGCTCAGGCCGGACTGGCATTCGATTTTCCGCCAGCTGGTGTCGTCGACGACCGCCAGGTAGGCTTCCGCCCGACGGGTATAGGAAGAGAGGAAATCTTCGTCAAACAGCCCCTTTTCACCGGCGTTCAGGCGCTGGCGGTGCGTTTCCAGCAGCGCTTTCACCATGCCGCGCACGGCGGCCATATCGCAGCCCAGGTTGGGTTGCAGATAGGTTTCGCTAATCGCGCCCGCCAGCGGAGTCAACAGCTCCAACGGGTTTTGCGGGTTGGCGAAGCGCTCCAGCCCGCGTTCGCGCAGCGTATTGAAGGCGACGATGTGCGCGCCGCGATCGGCGGCGTGGCGCAGGCTGTGCAGCATTCTGGGGTGGTTGGTGCCGGGATTCTGGCCGAAAACGAAAATGGCGTCGGCGTGCTCGAAATCATCCAGGCGGATAGTTCCTTTCCCCACGCCAATACTCTGTTTCAGCCCGGTGCCGCTGGCCTCATGGCACATATTTGAACAGTCGGGGAAGTTGTTGGTACCCAGCATCCGGCCGAAAAGCTGATACAGATAGGAGGCTTCATTGCTTGCGCGCCCGGAAGTGTAGAGTTCCAGCCGGTTGGGGTGGTCCATGGCTTTAATATGCCGCGCGATCAGCGCAAAGGCGTCTTCCCAGCTTATGGGCACATATCGGTCGGTTGCGCGGTTGTAGCGCATCGGGTGGGTAAGACGTCCCTGATACTCCAGAAAGTAGTCACTCTGCTGACGCAGGGTCGTGACGCTGTGCGCGGCGAAGAATTCCAGATCCACCGCTCTGCGCGTGGCTTCCCAGCTAACCGCTTTGGCGCCGTTCTCACAAAAGCTGAAGGTGCTGTGGTTATCGTCGCCCCAGGCGCATCCGGGGCAGTCGAATCCTTTGGATTTATTGATCCGCAACAAGTTTCGGATATTTTTCAGCGCTTGCTTACTGTCCAACACAAAACGGGTGGTGGCTTCCAGGGAACCCCAACCGCCGGCTGCGCTGCGGTATGGCTTGATGGATGGTTTGAATTTCATGGCGAGATCCGCAGGTGTAAATGTTTTTAATATGTGAATATTTTTTTAAATAATTGCTTGCCTGGCGAGTCTAGGCGGTGCGCGCCATATCGTCTAATCAAATAGGGCGATGGCGGGATAGATGGCGCTTATCGTCGATAAAATGTGATCGAGCGCGAAATCTTGATTTTTTTGTCTAGTTGTATATACAAATTTTGCTATTTTCCGGCTATTACTTAACCAGCACGGAAAAATAGGAAGGACAAAAAATGAAAGATCTGGGCAATAAGGTTCACGCCTTTGGCAAGGCGCTCATGATGCCGATCTCCGTCATCGCCGCGGCCGGGATTTTCCTGGGGCTGGCGGCGGCGATGCAAAATCCGGCCGTCACCGGCGACGCATTCACCAGCATGCAGATCCCGCAGCTGATCATCGGGTTTATTCGTCAGGTTGCCGGCGCGCTGTTTGCCAACCTGCCGCTGTTTTTCGCGGTCGCCAGCGCGATTGGCCTGGCTAACGCGGAAAAACCGACCGCCGCTTTCGCCGCGGCGATCGGTTTTATCTCCATGCACGTCGGGGTGAAGGCGACGCTGACGGCGCAGAATCTGACGCCGGCCACCACCTCGGTGGATGCGCTGACGGCGGCCGGCATGGATCATACCGCCGCGCTGATGTACGCCGCCGAATTTACCCAGACGCTGGGGATCTTCACCTATAACATGAGCGTGCTGGGCGGGGTGATCGCCGGGGTGATTACGGTGATGCTGCACAACCGCTTCTATACCATCGAGCTGCCGACCGCCATCAGCTTTTTTGGCGGACGGCGTTTTGTGCCGATCGTCACGGTGGTATGCCTGCCGCTAGTGGGCATCGGGCTGGCGCTGATTTGGCCGACCATCGGCAGCGGCATCGCCTGGGTCGGGGAGCTGATTGGCCACAGCGGCCAGTATGGCGCGTTTCTCTACGGCTTTTCCGAACGCGTTCTGATCCCCACCGGACTGCACCACATCCTCAATGAAACCGTGCGTTTTACGCCGATTGGCGGAGTGGCCACCATCGATGGCGAAACGGTGGTCGGCGCGCTGAATATCTTTAACGCCTCGCTGACCCATCCGGGAGCCGTCAGCGACGAGATAATCCGCAACGCCACCCAATTTCTGGCGCAGGGCAAAATCCCCATCATGATGTTCGGTCTGCCCGGGGCGGCGTTGGCGATGTATCAATGCGCCCGCCCCGAGCATAAAAAACGGGTGAGGGCGCTGATGTTGGCCGGGGCGTTGGCCGCGTTTACCACCGGTATTACCGAACCGCTGGAGTTCTGCTTCATCTTTGTCTCGCCGGTATTGTATCTGCTGCATGCGGCGCTGAGCGGGCTCTCTTTCATGTTGATGTCCATGGCGCAGCTGATGATCGGCAATATTCAGGGCGGCGCCATCGACCTGCTGGTGTTTGGCGTATTGGGCGGGTTGAAAACCAAGTGGTGGGTGGCGGTGCTGCTGGGGCTGTTCTATTTCGCCGCCTATTATTTCGCCTTCAAAATCGTTATCAAGCGGATGAATGTCGAAACGCCGGGACGGGAAGCGGAGGAAGCGCCCGCGGACGCGGGGTCGGCCAGCGCCGATGAACGCACGCGGAACATCATTATGGGATTGGGCGGCGAGAACAATATCGCCGAGGTGGACTGCTGCTTTACCCGTCTGCGCGTGCAGGTCAAAGACATGGATCTGGTGATTGATAAGACATTAATGACGACGGGAGCGAACGGCATTAAACGGGTGAACGAGCACAATATTCAGGTCATTTACGGCCCGAAGGTGGAAAAGATCGCCAGCGATGTTAAAACCGCGCTTGGCGTGACAGCGTAACTTACTTAATCTGAAGCGGATAAAACGGGAAATGCTATGACTAAGATGTACAGTATTGTGATTGTTGGCGGCGGGTCAACCTGGACGCCGGGTCTGCTGAAAGCGTTGTGCAAACGGCAGGATACCTTTCCGCTCAGGCGGTTGGTGATGTTCGACGTCAATGCCGAACGGCAGGCGACGATCGGCGATTTCGCCCGGCTGCTGTTCAGCGAAGAGTATCCGACGCTGGAGTTCTCTTATACCACCGATATTGATCAAGCCTTTGATGATATGGATTTCGTCTTTTGCCAGATGCGCACCGGCGGATATGAGATGCGGGAGAAGGATGAGAAAATCCCTCTGTCCCTGGGGGTTATCGGGCAGGAGACCTGCGGGCCGGGCGGTTTTGCCTACGGGATGCGTTCGATCGGCGACATGATTGAACTGGTGCAGAATGTGCGGGCCCGTTCGCCGGATGCGTGGATCCTGAACTATACCAACCCCGCGGCCATTGTCGCCGACGCGCTGCGCGTGAAATTCCCCGACGACCGGCGCATTCTGAATATTTGCGACCAGCCGGTCAACCTGCTGCGTTCCTACGCCCGTCTGCTGGGGAGGGACGTCAACGAGTTCGAGCCGGTCTATTTCGGCCTGAACCACTTCGGCTGGTTTACCCATCTCTACGATCGGGAAGGGACGGATCTGCTGCCGCAACTGAAGGCGATCGTCAGCCAGCAGGGGTTCAAGCCGGCGGATGCGGAACAGCGGGATCGCTCGTGGCTGGAGACCTATGCGGTCGTCGCCGATATGCTGCATGATTTTCCTGACTATCTGCCGAATACCTATCTGCAATATTATCTCTACCCCGACTATAAACTCGGCAAGCTGGATCCGAATTTTACCCGCGCCAACGAGGTGATGGCGGGCAGGGAAAAACGGGTGTTCGAAACCTGCCGCGAGGCGGTAAAGGCCGGAACGACGAAGAGCGCCAGCGTGGTGCACAACGACGCGCACGGCGACATGATCGTCGAGGTGGCGGAATCGATCGCCCACAACCAGCACCGTATCTTTATTGTGATCGTGGAAAACAACGGTCTGGTTAATAACCTGGACGATACGGCGATGGTGGAAGTGGCGGCGACGCTGGGCAGCAACGGACCCCGGCCCTACGGCGTCGGCAATATTCCCACTTTTTACAAGGGAATGATCGAGCAACAGTTCGCCTACGAGCGCCTGACCGTCGAAGCCTGGTTCGAAGGCTCTTACCACAAGGCGCTGCAGGCGCTGACCATCAACCGACTGGTGGTCGACGCCAAAAAAGCCCGTAAGGTGCTGGATGCGTTAATCGTCGCCAATAAAGGGTATTGGCCGGAGCTGAAGTAGACGGCTACAGCGCTAATAAGGGACGCAGGGGCGCATCAAGGGTAAAGGTATAGCGCCGCTGATTGTAATAGACGTTCGACAGTTCGAAAGGGAAATCGTCGGCGAAGAACGCCACCACGCTGGCGCGCAAAACCGGTTCATCGCGCGCCAGCCCCAGCGCCTCCCGCACTTCGGCGGAGGGCAATTCGGCGAATATCTCCTTATGACTGCCTACGGCATCGTATCCTTTCGATTTAAGATAGGCGTATTTGGAGCGGCTGAGCGCCTGTTCGCCCAGATCGGGGAACAGCGTCTGATTCATCCAGGACTGTTCATAGACGAACGGCGTGCCGTCAATCAAACGCAGACGCACCATATAGTGAACCGGCGTGTTTTCGGCGATGCGCAGCGCGCCGGCGACCTCGTGCGTCGCCGGCTGCTGGGAAAAATGCAGCAGCCGGTTGACGATTTTGCGCTGAGTGCTGTTGGCGACCTCGCTGGACGTAAGGTGCTGATCCAGCGGTAGCCGGATCTTAACCCGGGTATCCGGCCGGGCGACGAAAGTTCCGCGGCCGCGAAAGCGTTCGACCAGCCCCTGCCTGACCAGATAATCTACGGCTTTACGCGCCGTCATGCGCGAAACCTGATATTGCTGACACATCTCCGCCTCGGTCGGCAGAGGATCGCCGGGCTTCAGCGTGTTTTCTCGTATCTGACGGCTCAGTATCTGCTCGATTTGCAGATAAAAAGGGATCAAGGAGTGTTTATCAATCATCGTTCTTTCTCCCGAGTGGCTTATTAGTCAGGATAGTATAGATGGGCAGTTATCTAGACAAGCATTCGTCGGGTTCTTCGCCCCTATCGGCAAACCGTGCGGTAATATATATCCAAAATAATTCGAGTTGCAGGACAAAAACGCCAAGGCGCCTGCAGCTTGAAGTATAAAGGGTATAGTTAAGATTAATATCATGAGAGCCTCCTGCGATGGACATAAAACAGCTTATTTATCTCTGCAACCTGGAGAAGGAACGTCATTTCGGCCGCGCGGCGGAAGCCAGTTTCGTGAGTCAGCCGACGCTCTCGATGCGGTTGAAAAACCTGGAGCGGGAGTTGGATTTGGCGCTGATTAATCGGGGAAATAATTTCGAGGGCTTCACCGCGGAAGGCGAGCGGGTGCTGGCCTGGGCAAGGGAGATCGTTTCCGTCTACCAGGGGCTGAAGCTGGAGGTCGCGGCGCTGAAGCGGGGCGTCAGGGGCGTACTGCGTATCGGCGCGGTGCCGCAGAGCAGTATTGCGCTGCCGCGCCTGCTGGCGGCCGTCGGCGATATCTACCCGGAACTGGATTTTCAGATATCGCTGTTCAGCGCCGATCGGCTCTTGGAGGCCCTGCACGCCCACACCGTCGATGTCGGCATCGGTTTTTTTGAATTCGCGATGTTGCAGGAGTGGCATTTCCAGACGGCGCGCCTGACAGAGCAGGGGGTCGAGGTGCTGTTTCACCCGCGCCATTTTCCGCAGTTGACCGGGGATACGCCGCTGGCGCTCAGCGAACTGGCCGCGCTGCCGCTGTGTCTGGCCGAATCCAGCCGCTACTTCCGGCGTTATCTGGACGCGCATTTTCGCGAAGCGGACATAACGCCCTGGGTAAAAATAGAGAGCAGTTCGATTTTGCAGCAGATGCAGAGCGTATTCATCGGACTGGGCTGCGCGCTCGTGCCGCGCGGCAGTGTGATGGCGGAAATGACGCCGTCCCTTCGCCTGAGGGCCGTTACGCTACCGCCGATGCGGCGCTGTGCGGCCATCGTGGTGGCTCAGGAAGGAAAAGCCACGCCGCCGGCGCAAAATTTTTTCGACGCGGCGCGGCAATGGCTGCGCGATAACCAGGACGCGGCCTGAGCCGCGTCCATTACAGCGTCATTTCCATCATGTTACCGGTGTGCCGTTAATGCGCTGGCTGGCGCTGCGCCGGCTGGAACACGCCAAAGAGCTGCTGCGTAGTGCTCACTATCCGATTGAAAAGGTTGCAGAACTTTCGGGGCACGCGTCGGAAGCGATGTTGCGCCGCCAGTTTCGGCTTTACGAACATTGCAGTCCATCACAGTACCGAAAAATGAATCACAGCGATAGATAACGAATCCGGCTTGTCCGTCGCTGGTGGACGTCGGGTCATAGTGCGGTATCGGGGGGATAAATATGTCGCTGGGGGATGGCATATTTTGACCGGCGCAAAGGGGCAGAAATCCCCGCAAAAATTGCGGGGGAGCGGCCGGATTAATCCAGTTCCAGTTCGTTCATCGCGGCGATGTTAAAGCCGCCGTCGACGTGCAAAACTTCACCGGAAATGCCTGCGGCCAGGTCGGAGCACAGGAATGCCGCGGTGTTGCCGACATCCTCAATGGTGACGACGCGACGGATCGGCGTAACCGCCTCACAGTGAGACAGCATTTTCTTGAAGTTCTTGATGCCTGACGCGGCCAGCGTGCGGATAGGGCCGGCGGAGATGGCGTTTACCCGTACGCCCTGCGCGCCCATGGCGTTCGCCATATAACGCACGTTCGCTTCCAGCGAGGCTTTCGCCAGCCCCATCACGTTGTAGTTGGGGATAGCGCGTTCCGCGCCCAGGTAGGAGAGGGTAACCAGCGCGGAATTCGGATTCAGCATGTTACGGCAGGCTTTCGCCATCGCCACAAAGCTGTAGGAGCTGATATCGTGGGCGATGCCGAAGCCTTCGCGGGTTACCGCATCCACATAGTCGCCGTCAAGCTGATCGCCCGGCGCATAGGCGATGGAGTGCACAAAGCCATCGAAGTTCGGCCAGACTTTAGCCAGTTCGACGAACAGCGCCTCGATGCTGGCATCTTCAGCGACATCACACGGCAGAACAATGCTGGAGCCGAGTTCGCCGGCAAAGCCTTCAACGCGAGATTTCAACTTATCATTTTGATACGTAAACGCCAGCTCAGCCCCTTCGCGATGCATAGCCTGCGCGATACCGAATGCAATGGAGCGGTTACTGGCGACGCCAGTGATCAGAATGCGTTTACCGGTAAGAAAACCCATAGCAGTAATCCTTGTGAACATTGTTGCTGCGACCGCCGATAGTAAAATTAATCAGTTAATGGCGATCGAGGTGAATAAACCGGGCGATTCTAGCATGTATGGAGCCGATAAGGGTACTTCGAAGCAGCATCGCCGTTTTTTAGCCTTCCCGCCGTTGCCGGATGGGAAAACGGGTTAAAACTGAGCGCCATCGCGCCGCCAGGCGTCGGCGCTCAGCGCCTCGCCGAAATGGCTGGCGATCAGACGCCGGGTCAGCTCATGGAGCGGGGAGGCCAGCACGTCGGCGGTACTGCCGCGCTCGACCACTTCACCCGCCTGCATCACCAGGATCTGGTCGCTGACGTGCTTCATCATACCCAGATGCTGAGTGACGTAAATATAGGAAATACCGTGTTTCTCCTGGAGCTCCAGCATCAGATTGATAATCTGTGAGCGCATAGACATATCCAGCGAAGCCAGCACCTCATCGGCGATGATCACCTTCGGTTGCAGAATCAGCGCCCGCGCCAGCCCGACGCGCTGCTTCTGGCCCGGCGCCAGGGCCTGGGGATAATAATAGGCGTGGTCCGGCCGCAGTCCGACCTGTTGCAGCGTCAGGTTGATGGCTTTTTCACGCTCCTGCGCGCTGAGGTCGGTGTTCAGGCGCAGCGGAACATCCAGCAGTTGGCCGATGCGCTGACGAGGGTTGAGCGCATTGCCGGCGTCCTGGAAAATCATGCGGATGCGCCGGCTGCGGTAGCCATAGTCGCCGTAATGCAGCGGATGATCGTCGATCAGCAGTTCCCCCTCGGTAGGGGCGATGGTGCCCGCCAGCATTTTCGCCAGCGTGGATTTTCCGGAGCCGTTTTCGCCGACGATCGCCAGCGTCTGGCGTTCGCGTAAGGTAAAGCTGACGGATTTGACGGCTTCAACATGCTGGCGGCGAAACAGCCCGGTGCGGTAACGGAAGGTTTTGCTCAGGTTGCGCGCTTCAAGTAATGTCTCGACCATCAGGACTCCTCCATGTTGAGCGGGAAGTGGCAAGCGTACCAGTGGTTCTTGACCGATAGCAGCAGGGGGGCCTGCATACACTGCTTTTGCGAATAGGGGCAGCGCGGCCCCAGCCGGCAGCCGACCGGCAAATGCTCCAGCGAGGGGATCGCCCCCGGCAGCGTATTCAGCCGGCTTTTGTGCGGCAGCGATCGGCCGAAATCCGGCATCGCCCGAATCAAAGCCTGCGTATAGGGGTGGTGCGGCGCGCCGATCAAATCTTCGCTGGTGGCGCTCTCCACCGTCTGCCCGCAATAAAGCACGTTGATGCGGTCCGCCCATTTGCTCATGGTTTGCAGGTCGTGGCTGATCAGCAGAATGGTGGTGTTATTGTTCTGGTTGAGTCGCGACAGCAGGCGAAAGATCTGCGCCTGCGTGGTGGACTCCATCGCATTGGTCGGTTCATCGGCGATCAGCAAACGCGGCTGGTTGGCCAGCGCGATGGCGATCATCACTTTCTGGCACTCGCCGTCGGTCAATTCGTAAGGGTAGCTGCCCATAACGTTTTTATGATCTTTGATGCCGACGCGGTGAAGCAGTTCGATAGCCCGGCGCTTGCGCCAGTTGACGCGCTGCCACCAGCGGCCTTTATAGGTCCAGCCGGGAATGGCCTGAATCAACTGGCGGCCGATATTTTCCGCCGGATCCAGACAGGACTGCGGCTCCTGAAAAATCATGGAGACGTTGTGGCCCACCAGTTTGCGCCGCTGGCGCGGCGACAACTGCAGCAGATCGATATCGTCAAAGCGGAAACGATCGGCGGTAACCCGCCAGTTATCTTTGGTGATGCCGCAGACGGCCTTGGCAATCAGGCTTTTTCCGGACCCCGACTCGCCCACCAGACCGCGGATTTCCCCTTCATTGAGCGTCATACTTACCCGATCGACGGCTTTTACCGGCCCCTCGGACGTAAGGAACTCGATGGTCAGATTACGAATATCAAGCAATGGCATAGGTTGTCTCCGCCATTATTCTGTTTCTGCGACCAGGGCGCGGCGAATACCGTCCCCGAGCAGGTTAACAATCAGCACGCTCACGGCAATCGCCGCGCCGGGCAACATCACCGTCCACGGGGCGGCATAGACTAGCTCCAACGCGTTACCCAGCATCGCGCCCCATTCGGTGGTCGGCAGCTGAGCGCCGAGATCGAGGAACCCCAGCGCCGCGATATCCAAAATTGCGATCGACAGCGCGCGGGTGAACTCGGATACCAGAATGCCCGCGATGTTCGGCAATACGACATGCCAGATAATGTAAAAAGTTGATGCGCCGTCAAGCCGGGTGGCGATGACGTACTCCTTATCCATCTCGTCGTGTACCGTGCTGTAGATGGTGCGGACCATGCGCGGCACCAGCGCCAGCCACACGGCCAGCATGGCGTGCTCCAGCTTGGGGCCGATAAAGGCGATGATGACGATCGCCAGCAGCAGCGACGGAATCGACAGCAGCGTATCGAGAATATGGTTGAGCGTAGCGGAGCGCAGCCCGTGGGTGACGCCGGCCAGCACGCCAAGAATCACGCCGCACAGCGCCGCGGCATGCGTTACGATCAGCGCCGACCCTACGGTGGGCGCGGCGCCGCTCAACATTCGGCTCAACAGATCGCGGCCCAGATCGTCCGTCCCCAGAAAGAAGGAGACCTCGCCATAGTGCGACCAGGAGGGCGGCAGCATCTGGTATCCCAGAAATTGCTGGCTGACGTCGTAGGGCGCCAGCTGTTTTCCGAATAGGCACAGGCCCAGCAGAATAAGAAAGCCGTAAAAGCCGATCATCGCCAGCGCGTCCTGATGGAATACCCGCCAGATATCTCCCAAACGGCTGGGAATGCGCTTTTCGCTATAAACGTTATCGAAGGGCATACGACTCCTTATGTTTTAGCGGATTGGTCATCGCCCCCCAGATATCGGAGAGCACGTTGACCGTAATGACCATCGCGCCGACGACGATGACGCCCGCGGAAATGGCGGCGTAATCCTGCTGGCGGATGGCATTGACCAGCCAGCGTCCCAGCCCCGGCCAGTTAAAAACCATTTCGGTGATCATGGTGAGCGTCAGCATGGTCGAAAACTGTAGCCCCAGTTTGGGCATAATCGGCGGCAGCGCATTGTGCAGCACATGGCGGCGAATGATGGCGGTCATCGATAAACCGCGCGTCGCCGCCGCCTTGATGTAGTTTTTTCCCATGACGTCGGTGGTGCTCAGACGCATCAGCCTAATCACCTCCGTCGTCGGTCCTACGGCGAGCACGGTAATGGGTAGAATCAAATGGCGGATGGCGCTGACGATCATCTCATTACGATAGGGCGAATCAGACAGCCAGGCATCGACTAGCGCAAAGCCGGTAACGCTTTTTACCTGGTAGAGCAAATCGAAACGCCCGGATACCGGCAGCCAGCCAAGATGCAGGGAGAAAAACAGAGTAAGCAGCAGCGCCAGCCAGAATACCGGCAGAGAGAAGCCGATCAGCGCCAGTGTGCTGATAACGATATCCGTCCCTTTGTTTTTCATGACCCCGGCGGCGATGCCCAGCGGGATCCCTACCATCAGCGAGAGCGCGAAGGCTAGCAGGCACAGCTCGATCGTCGCCGGAAACACCTCTTTCAGCTGTACCAGGATGGCCTGGCCGTTGATGCTGGAGCGGCCGAAGTCGCCCTGCAGCAGGCTGGAGAGATAAAAGCGGTAGGCGTCAAACAGCGCCGCGCCGTTAAGCGGGGCGTGCGGCGTATAATAGCTGAGGCTGAAGCCCAGCAGCGTGAGCAGAAAAAGCGTGACCAGCAGCAGCAGCAGGCGACGCAAGGTAAAGATAATCACGGGTTTTCTCCTTCAACGCCGTTTTGTGAAGAAGGCTGTTGCGGCGCGCTTTCCTTGTCGTGGACGTCGGCGTCTTCGCGGAAAACGCCGGCAAACGAGGCGTTGCCGAACGGGCTCAACACAATTCCTTTCATATCATAGCGATAGGCCAGCAGCCGCAAAGAGGAGGCCAAAGGTAAAACCGGGAGTCGTTCGGCCAGGATACGCTGCGCCTGCTGATAATATTCAATACGTTTCGACAACTGCTGCGAAGAGAGCGCGTTTTGCAGCACCTCGTCAAAATCCGCATTACACCAGTGAGCATAGTTGGTTTGCGAGGGGATGGCGGCGCAGCTTAATAACGGGCGGAAAAAGCTGTCCGGATCGTTGCTGTCGGTGGTCCAGCCGGCCAGCGTCAAATCGTGGCTAAGCTCCATTAGCCGGGCTTCCTGGAAACGGCCTTCAACCGGCACAATCGTTACCTGAATCCCAACCTGCGCCAGATCGGCCTGGATTAGCTCCGCGGTTTTCAACGGGCTGGGGTTGTAGGATTGCGACGCGCTGGGCACCCACAGGCGCAGGCTGAGATTGGTGATGCCCATCTCCTGCAAAAGCCGGCGGGATTTTTGCGGATTGTATTCGGTGATCCTGGCGTCGTTGTCGTAGGCCCAGGAGGCGCGCGGCAGGATTGAGGCGGCGGTCTCGGCCGTACCATAGTAGATCGACTGCATCAGCCGATCGTTGTTTATCGCCAGCGCGATGGCTTCGCGCATACGATAGTCGTCCAGCGGGGGTTTACGCACGTTAAACGCCAGATAAGCGACATTCATACCGGGGCGTAGCGACAGGCGCAGCCGCGGGTCGTTACGCAAAATAGAGAGCTGACTGACGGCGGGATAGGCGAGAATGTCGCACTCGCCGGTCAGCAATTTGGACAGACGGCCGGTGCCGCCGGAGCCGAGATCGACCACCACCTGCCGCATGCGGGGCAGGCCGCGCCAGTAGAGGTCGTTGCGCGTCAGGCGGATATACTGCCCGTGGCGATATTCATCCAGCCTATAGGGGCCGCTGCCGACCGGCTCGCGATCCAACTGCTCTTTTCTGCCGTTTTCAGCCAGTTCTCGCGCATATTCGGCCGACAGGATCGGCGCGTAGTGCGTCGCCAGATGCCAGAGGAAAGAGGCGTCCGGTTTGTTCAGCCGAATTTCAACCGCATACTCCCCCAGTTTGCGTATGCTCTGGACGGAGTCGGCAAATTTCAGACTGTCAAAATAGGGGTACTCGCCGCCGTTGACGTCATGGTAGGGATGATTTTTATCCAGCATACGCTGAAAGCTAAACAGGACATCATCCGCGTTCAGTTTACGGGTGGGGCTAAACCAGGCGGTGGTTTGAAAATAAACGTCGCGCCGCAGATAAAAACGGTATGCTGCGCCGTCGTCCAACACTTCCCAGCGCTGGGCCAATTCCGGCATCAGCCGGTAGGTATAGGGGTCGACATCCAGCAGCCGATCGTACAGCTGGGCCGCCAGGGTATCAATGGTCACGCCGCTGCGCGCCATCTGCGGGTTAAACGTATTCAGCACGTCATTGACGCAATAGACGAAACCGCTTTGATGAATATCGGGCAGCGGCGCGGGGGCCGAAGCGGCAGACGGCGGAGACGCCAACGCGGGTATCGCCAGCCAGGCGCAGGCCAGTGCGAAACAGGTTTTTCCAAACATATGGGGTTTTTCAGTCGATACGTAATAGACAGAGTGTACCGCACTCTGCCACTCGTCCCCACTGCGTTATGCGCGTCTGGCGACTTTCCGACCATTTTTGCCGACGGCGATTCGTCCTGGATAGCGCGTATTGGCTCGGTATAGAATGCTACTCCGCTTATTTATTCAGGACGTCGCCATGCAGCCAAAACGTATCGTTATTCTCGGCAATGCGGGAAGCGGAAAATCTTCACTGGCGCGTCGGCTCGGAGAAAAACTTGCCTTGCCCGTGGTCCATCTCGATAGGCTTTTTTGGCGTCCGGGCTGGACTAAACCCGTGGCGAGCGAGTTCAGAATAAGCGTCGCCGAGTCGGTAAGCGGCTCCCGCTGGATCAGCGAGGGCAACTATCATCGCCGAACTTTCGACTTACGTTTGCCGAACGCCGATCTTATCATCTGGTTGGATACGCCCCGGTTCGTCTGTATGAAGCGCGTCGCGCTGCGCTCGCTACGTAATGCGCCAAGGCCTGATTTGCCTGATGGCTGTACAGAGAAGCTCGATGCGGAATTTATGTCGTTTCTCCGGTACGTATGGCGCTTCGATCGTGATGAGCGGCCGGCCATCGAGACTGCGCGGCGGACGCAAGGGCTGAATGTTCCCGTTATCCACCTGCGCGGTACGGCGCAGGTGGATAAATTCGTTGCGGCGATGGCATCGGGCCATGACCCCAGGGAGTGAGTTAATCAGGAGCGGAATATCGGCGCAAATTCTTGCGATAGATCATGTTCGGCGGACTTAGCGGCGATGAATGCGGGCAATGGACTAAATCCTGTCGAACCGGTGCCGTTATAGATAGGACGGTGCGTGAAGAATGGAGCAATTCTGGATGGACGGTATCGGGTCTCAGCATACTTTTGACGTTGACTTTTCACATCAGGCGGAAAATGTTAACGATGACGCCGCCGATCTGGCCGCGTCTTTTTTTATCATCGCGATGGAAGGCGCGCGCGCGCCGGCTAATGAGCTCGCCGGCGCCCTGCATGACGCTTTCGCCACTCCTCTGGCGGGCGAAAAGACCGCCATAATGGAGTCTTTTGAAATAGCGATGAAAAAAGAGATGCTCTCGTTTATTCAAACGACTTTCATCACCGCGCCGTATCAGCCCGCGGCGGCAAAACTCATTGACGACTATATCGCAGAACTCTTGATGCGCCGGGATTGCGTACGGCTGGGCGCGGCCAACGCGGAGTTTTTACTGGCGTCCGATAAGGGCGATGAGCAATACGCGCAAGCGGTGCGGATCGATATCGCGGCGTTAAAACAGGGAACCTACCGCTCTCAGATTGAAATGCGTCAGGTGTTATCCATCGCCGACAGCGCATGCGGCGTCGTCGATATGCTCGATAGGTTTGAAATGATGCTGAGGGATAGCCGCGGTGAGTTGCCGACGCTGGATGCTGAGTTGCAGCATTTAAGCCTATTGGCCGATCGCTGGGAGGATTTTGTGCAGAAGTACGCGCCGTGGACGCTAAAGAAAACGATAAAAGTGCAATAAAAATCGCCGGGCGGCGGAATCAGGAACCTTATAGTCAGTATGGAAATGAGAAAAATTCTCAACAAAACGCTTTACAGGTGATACTGATAACTATTATCATCATTCCGCGCTTCAGTAGTTGCCTCTTCCCAGGCGCTCAAGAAGAGCACGACATTGCTCACATTGCTTCCAGTATTATTTTAGCCAGCCTAAGCGCTGGCTTTTTTTTATGGCGGGCTTTACGCACGCCGCCCAGGCGGGCGGCGAAACGATCAGCTGATTTTTCCGCTGCTGACGCTATTGAAGCGGGCGCCGCCGTTTTGGGCGAACAGCTTCAGATGGCGCTCCTGCGCCTGCGGATAGATACGGCTGCTTAGGCAGCGCTCGCCATTATTGACGAAAACTTCAACCGACGAGCGGTCGAAGAATACGCGCAGTCGCAGGCTATCGGAAACGGGTAGGGGAACGCTGCGATAGCCGCTGATGCCGTACGCCGGATAGCGGCGCTCCAGCACCAGACGCCGAGCCTGATCGTCCACATAAATAAACAGTCCCTGCTCATTGTTGAGTTCGCCGCCCAGCGTTAGCCCATACTTCTCGGCGTTGCTGGCCTGGAGATTGATATCCAGCGTTACGAACTGCGCGGCGCACGCCTGATCCAGCGGCAGGCTGTCGTTTTTCAGTTCGATATCCTGCTGCCGGCGTTCTGGATGGCAGCAGGCGTCGATTTCCGCCGCCGGCGTCACCCGCAGCATATTGTCTGGCGTTAGCGTCAGTTCGCGCGGCATCGACAGCATGCCGGCCCATTGATGCGCTTTCTCCGGCATCATGGATTCCCACATATCCAGCCAGGCCAGCATAATACGCCGGCCATCCGGCGCCAAAAGCGTTTGCGGCGCATAGAAATCATGGCCGGCATCGATTTCGGTAAACGGCGTTTCAATCACAAATTCGCTGCCGGGTTGCCAGGTGCCGACCATATAACCGCTCTGGAATAGATTACGGTTGTGATAGCCTTCGGCCTTCATACCCTGCGGGGAGAACAACAAAACCCACTTATCGCCCAACGGAAAAAAGTCGGGACACTCCCACATATAACTTTCGCCCGGCGCCGAGCGGGCCAGCAGGCCCTGCGGCTCCCAGGCGCGCAGATCGGTCGAACGCCACAGACGGACTTCGCCCCGGTTGTCCACCTTCAGCCCGAGCACCACATACCAGTAGTCGCCCAGTTTCCAGACTTTCGGGTCGCGGAAATGCTGGATGCCTTCCGGCGCGTCGATAATTTTCCCCTGCGGGGTAAAATGTATTCCGTCGCGGCTGGTCGCCAGACATTGAACCTGGCGCAGACCTTCATCGCTGGCGCGATCGCCTTCGTGAACGTGGCCGGTATAGATCAGCGACAGTTCTCCGTCGTTATCGACCGCCGAACCGGAGAAACAGCCATCTTTATCATCTTTGCCCGCCGGCGCCAGCGCTACCGGCAGATGTTCCCAGTGGATCAGATCGCGGCTGCGGGCATGGCCCCAGTGCATCGGTCCCCAGACGGCCTCATAAGGATAGTGCTGGTAGAACGCATGGTACATGCCGTTATACCACACCAGGCCGTTCGGGTCGTTCATCCAGCCGACCGTCGGCGCCAAGTGCCAGGTCGGGTACCATTCCATGTTCATTAAAGGCCGCGTCGCGGCAATGTAGCTATTGGCTTTTTCTATTAACTCAATCATATCAACTCACTTTATTGTGCGCGGGTCAAAGTCGGGGAAGGCCGAAGCGTTTTTTTGTCGGATTCCAGCAGGAAGCAGGAAATCAGGGTGGTAAGCGCAACCATACCGCCCATAAATACATAGGTTCGGGCGAAACCGAATAGCTCATAGCTATAACCCGCGATAGGCGATAACAGGCTGCTGACCACGGAACTGATGCAGGTAAAACCTACCAGGTAAATCGTTGCGGATAAGCGTTTGTCGAAGTTTAGGCTGTTATATTTAAATAGTGAAATCAAAAGGATAGGTAATTCCACCGCGTGCAGCAACTTCATTATCGAGATCGCGATGACACCGTCGACCAAACCGGAACCGATAACGCGCAACGCCATAATGGAGCTGGCCAGTATCAAACCGTTTTTAGCGCCGATACGGTTAACCAGAAACGGCGCCAGAAACATCCCGCCGGCCTCAAGAAATACCTGCAGCGAGTTCAGGTAGCCGAACATACTGTTGCCGGCACGCAAATCGGGAAACTGCGAGGCGAAATAGACCGGGAACTGCTGATCGTATACGCCGTAAATACAGGTGCCGATAACGAAGATAACCAGCGCCCAGAAGCGGGATAGGCGCAACAGCCCGACCGCGTCCGCCAAAGTGAGCTTGTCCGGATCGCCAAACTGGAGCTGGCTCATCGCATTCTCTTTGGCGATGCGAATCAGACTCAGGCACAGCAGAAATAAAACGCCGGACACGGAAGCCAGCGCGAAATTGTACCAAGGGTTAATATTGAAATTGATGCCGGCAAAGAACGTCGCCACGGCCCAGCCCAGCGACCCCCACATTCTGGCGCGGCCGTATTCAATGCTTTTCAGGCGGCAGAAACGTTCAATGTAGGCTTCCAGCAGCCCGATGCCGCCGTTAAAGGTGGCGCCGATATACAACCCGCCCGCGATACCGCCGAGATAAATGTTAAACCGCAGGAGATCGGCAAACAGCATAAAAAAAGGGCCGCTGAATACCAGCAGAACGGCAATAAACCATAACAGATGTTTACCCAGCCCCAGCTTATCCTGGATATAGCCGTATAGCGGTTGCGAGCAGAATGACACCAGCAAAATGACGGAGAAGATGATGCCGGTATCGGTGGCTTTCAGATTGACATATTGGTTAAGCCAGATAGATAGCAGCGAACAGGTCGATGACCAGGTAAAGAAAAAAAGAAAAAACAGACTGCTTAGTAAGATATAGGTTCTTCTGGTTTCAGCGTTCATCAGTTTGACTCCGAACAGGTCGATAGCTGAATTGTTAACGTTAACTACAGCAAAACTAAAGCGGCTCATCGCGGGAATGTGATGTTAATCATGAAAGTTAACGTTAACATTTTATTTTTGTGCGCGACCCGTTACATTCCATTCAAGCGCGATTTTCCATTCTGTCCGCAGCGGCCATTAACGCTCTTTTCTGCGAAAAAGATGCGACGGCACGCTACTCTATTTTATTTTATAATCAATAAGTTATTGAGGTTAACATGGCGAGTAAAGTCTGGGTGTTGGGCGATGCGGTCATTGATCTGTTTGCTGATGATATGCAACGTTTATTACCTTGTCCCGGCGGCGCGCCGGCCAATGTGGCGGTGGGCATCGCCCGCTTGAACGGCGACAGTGCGTTTATCGGCCGCGTGGGCGACGAACCTTTCGGACACCGTTTGCAGCAGGTTTTACACCAGGAAAATGTCGATACTTCATACCTGCATTATGATGCGCAGCATCGCACGTCCATTGTGTTGGTGACTTTGAACGACGAAGGGGAGCGGCAGTTCACCTTTATGGTGCGGCCGGGCGCCGATCTGTTTCTTGAACCGGGCGATTTACCGCGCTTTAGCGCCGGGGAGTGGCTGCACTGCTGCTCCATCGCGCTGGCGGCGGAGCCGTCCCGCTCCACCACGTTTCAGGCGATGGCGGCGGTCAAACAGGCGGGCGGCTGGCTCAGCTTCGACGCCAATCTGCGCGACGATCTGTGGCCGGACCGCGACCAGATGCGATCCTGCGTCAAACAGGCGCTGGCGCTGGCCGATGTGGTGAAACTGTCCGATGACGAGCTGGCGCTGATTACGGAGATCGCGGATATCGAGCCGGCGATGACCGCACTGTGCCGCGAAATCAGCCCGGCGCTGCTGGTGGTGACCCAGGGCAAAGCCGGCGCCTGGGCGGGGCAGCCCGGCAAAATGACGTTCTATCCGGCGCGAGCCGTGCGCGCGGTGGATACCACCGGCGCCGGCGACGCCTTTGTCGCCGGTCTGCTGGCGGGACTGAGCGAGGCGGGCGCGCAGTGGTGGAACAGCGCCGCGTTGCCGGCAACGATCGCGCAGGCGCAGGCCTGCGGCGCATTGGCGACCACGTCGAAAGGGGCGATGACGGCGTTGCCGTACCGGGATACGCTGACGGGCTATTTGGCGACGGCGGAAGCCGCCTTGTCGTAAATTGCGCAGATAAGCGCAATATCGATAGGATATGCATCATATGCGCTCGTAACTGCACGATAATAGATTGGCATTCTGGGTAACCTCATTGAACATCAATTGGTTACCCGGGATGATTTATGAAAAAACATATCGTATTCGCTCTTCTCGCCTCATTATCTTTTTCAACGCACGCTGCTGCATTTCAGCTAACGAGCGATGAAATCAAAACGGGCAAGTCGTTATCCGAAACTCAGGTATTCCAGGGTTTTGGCTGTAAAGGCGCGAACCGGTCGCCGGCGCTGAGCTGGTCTGATGCGCCGCAGGGAACGAAAAGTTTTGCCGTTACGGCCTATGATCCTGACGCTCCGACGGGAAGCGGCTGGTGGCACTGGACGATGGTGAATATTCCTGCCACAGTAACGTCGTTGACGTCCGACGCTGGAAATAAAGACGGTGCCAAACTTCCCGCCGGCGCGGTTCAGGGCAGAAATGATTATGGCGATGTCGGTTTCGGCGGGGCATGTCCTCCCAAAGGCGATAAGCCTCATCACTACCATTTTAAAGTCTGGGCGTTAAAAACGGATAACCTGCCGATTGATGGCAACGCAAGCGGCGCGCTGGTTGGTTTCATGCTTAACGCCAACCGACTGGCGACGGCTGAACTGGTCCCGGTTTATGGCCGCTAATTAAGAACATAAAACACGATGCAGGCAGAAGATGATGATGTTTCCCGGTTAAGTCTCCAGACGATTTGTTCACGTCAGGCGCATGAGCTTCATCGGGTAAAATTGCTGATGCCGGCGTTGTGTCGCGTTAACAGTGGGAAAAAGAGGGTTCAGTGGGGCGAGCATGGCGAAACCGCCGATCGCACCCAACTGATCCTTTTCCCGGCGGGTTATGATTTACATCTCGCCAATTATCCTGATAACGGCCGTTATCTCTCGCAGATACTCTATATTCCGCAGTCACTTATTCATCGCTTTAGACAACATTATCCCACGCCGTTAGCCCGCGACAAGAAACCCTCGTTTTGTCTCGCGCTGGATCATGAGTTGCTTTATTGCTGGCGACAGCTTACCGAAGCATTTGAAAAGAAACTTTCCCGCCCGCTTTTAGAACATGTGACGTTGGGCATGCTGCTGATGCTTCAGAACCGCGGCGCGGCTGAGATATTGTTGACTCAGCGGGATAATTCGTTAGTCAATCGATGCCAGCGCCTCCTGATGCTGGATCCCTCGACGCCCTGGACCGCCACTCTGGTCGCGGCTCACCTGCATATGGCGACCTCCACGTTTCACCGTCGCCTGGCGGCGGAAGGGGGCAGTTTCCAAGAGATCCTTGATGATGTGCGCTTAGGGAATGCATTAACGGCGCTACAGACAACCCAAAAGTCAGTGGGTCAGATCGCCATAGAAAACGGCTATCAATGTCCATCCCGTTTTACCGCCCGTTTCCAGAAACGCTTTCAGATTACGCCGCGAGCGTTGCGTCAGGCCATAAAATCCGCCGGCGTAGTGGACGACGGTAGGGATTAAACGCGATACCCTGATTTTGCGTTCGCTAAAGGTTACGTTGTAACACATGATGCCGACGACTTAGGGAGAGGGGGCTCTATTCCGGCTGTCGCTGAGCCGGCGCTATCAAGAAGAGGGTTCCTGAATATAGCGACGCAGTTCGCGACCGGTAATCGACGCGCTGGCGGTCAAAATTTGGCGCGCCGAACCGGCAAATATCACTTCACCCCCGGCGTTCCCGGCTTCAGGACCAAGATCGATAATCCAGTCGGCCGCTAGCATGGCGTCCAGATCGTGCTCAACCATAATGACCGTAACGCCTTGCTTAACGAGAGATTTGATCAATGCCAGAAACCGGGTTATATCATTACCGTGCAGGCCGGTAGTGGGCTCGTCTAAAATCAGAATATCAAGCTTATCTTCAAGCCGCGCCGCCAGTTTCAATCTTTGCCTTTCCCCGCCTGACAGCGTCGTAGTGGCGCGACCTATTGACAAATGCCCTAATCCGACGCGAGACAGGCGGGTCAGCGCCGCCGCGATGGGTAAATCACTTGATGCGAAAAACGCCTTTGCCTCATCTACCGACATGGCGAGAACATCGGCAATAGTTTTTCCTCTATAAAGATAGCCCAGCGCCTTATGGTTAAAACCTGAACCTCTGCACGCCTCGCACTCGGACACGGTGCTGTCAAGGAAGGCGAGTTCAGTCGATATGACGCCGTGTCCCCGACATACCGGGCATGCGCCCCGCGACGATGACGTGAACCAGCCGCGGCTGACGTGATTCTCTTGGGCAAATCTGTCGCGGATAGTATCCATAACTCCCATATAGGTCGCGACCGTTGAGGATATGCTGCCGCGCACCGGCTTTTGGTCAATCAGCAGCGCCGTGGGCGCCTGAATAAGAATTTCCTGAACCAACGAGCTTTTGCCCGAACCGGCGATGCCGGTTAAAACCGTTAATAGGCCGCGAGGGATATCGACAGAGATCCCTTTTAGATTATGCAGCCGCGCATTGCGTACGGTTATCGATCCGTCTTGCGGTAAGCGGGGTTGGCAAAAGGCTTTCGGCCTGCGCAAATAGTCGCTGGTTGGCGTCTCGTTGGAGATAAACTTTTTCATGGTGCCGGCAAACAAGATTTGTCCCCCTTTTTCTCCTGGCCCCGGTCCCATGTCGACAACAAAATCCGCAATGCCGATTAAATCGGGATCGTGCTCCACCACAAGAACCGTATTGCCTTTGTCGCGCAGCTGCCGGAGTATGCCGGCCAAATGCCGGACGTCACGCGGATGAAGTCCGGTAGACGGCTCGTCCATGATATAGGTAAAGCGGGTCAGCGAGCTATTGAGATGGCGAACCATCTTGATACGCTGCGCCTCGCCCCCCGATAAGGTGGGGGTAGGCCGGGCTAATTGCAGATATCCCAGTCCCAAATTCAGCATGGTATCTAACAGCATCGTGAGATTTTCAACCGCCGGTGCGACCTCCGGCATATTCCAACCCTTTACGATGTCTGATAGCTTGTCCACTGACCGGCGGCTGAGTTCATCGATATTGTATCCGTTAATACGGCACGTCAGCGCCGCGTCATTCAGCCTCGCCCCGCCGCATACCGGACAGGTGGTTTGCTGAATAATACGCGCCAGATCGTCGGCGTAACGTTTTTTGAATGCTTCATTATCATGGCCTAAAAACATGCGTTTAAAACGGTGAACGATGCCTTCGTATTTTGCCGTCGCGTACCAGCCGGGCGGCGGGGATTTAAGCGGCGCCGGTTCCGCATAAAGCAACATATTGAGCTGTTCTTCAGGGTAGTCGCGCAGTTTCATATCCGGATCGAATAATCCGCTACGCTTATACCATTTCCAATACCAGGTGCCCGGAGCATAACCGCGGAAGGTAAATGCTCCCTCATTGATCGATTTATTAACGTCGATAAGCTCATCAATATTGAGGTCGGTGGCGACGCCCAGCCCTTTGCAATGCGGGCACATGCCCGCCGGATCGTTAAATGAAAAAGCGGGGGAATAGCCAACGAAAGGAACGCCGGCGCGAGAAAAAATAAGGCGCAGCAGCGAAGATGCATCGGTTGCGGTACCCACAGTCGAGCGGCTATTGGTCCCTATGGCTTTTTGATCGATGATGATAGCGGTAGAAAGGCCGGTAATGCGATCTACCTGCGGTATCCCCGCATGGGGAAGGCGGTTACGAATATAGCTGGGGTAGGTAAAATTCAGTTGCCGCTGGGACTCTGCCGCCAATACGCCGAATGCAAGAGATGATTTACCCGATCCTGATACGCCGGTAAAAACGGTAATTTGCCCTACTGGTATAGCAACAGAAACGCCTTGAAGATTATTCTGTGTTGCGTTAACGACTTTAATCCACTGCAAAACTGAGTCCTTTTCACCTTTTCCGTATCGGCCAACCGCAGCTGAAATGAAAAAATATATTGTTATTATAGGTTAAGAATTTCAGCCGATAGGAATATTTATAATTCAGCGTCCGTGCGGTTTCGCTGTATCCGAAACCGGATTCGGCGCTGCGCTGCCCGGATCGCATCCGTTTATCGGTCTGATATGTCGCCGTCTTCGACGAATTGCGATAAGCATATAGGGTTGAAGTGCGGCTGCTTAACCGGCAATGTTGAACTAATTACGGTAAAAAACGTTGTGAGTGATTATCTGGGTCTCTACGGAGTTTAAGTCCGTAAGGGGAGAATTTCGGTTAAGTATCATCCAATGTATAATAAGGAAATTTTAACCATTTGGATTAAAGGAACTGTTCCATGGAAAAAAATGATGATAAAGCAGACCCTTCCATAACCGGCGCCAGCTATCAGCGGTATGAAGTCATTGGGGACTGTACTCACCAAACCAGTGTCGAATGTAAAGGAAAGATTGTTCGCATCAGAAAAGTTCCGATACGGGGCGTGACGCTGACGGTCGGCGTGTTCTTCGACGGGACTGGCAATAATCAGGCAAATTCGCTCGATCTCAAACTGGCATTTGCCCACTGTAGTAATCTGGTAGGCGAAGAGAGGGCGAAGGCCTGCGAGCGTTATGAGTCTTTGTCAAGAGAGAGCCTCGCCAACAGCAGTTACCGGGGCGGGCTGACTAATATTTCGCGACTGTATCAACTTTATCAAATCAATGATGAATTGGGCGGTGAAGAAACAGAAGTGCAGGTTAAAGCCTATATTCCCGGTATCGGAACCGCTGATGGGGAACATGATTCCCTATTCGGTATGGCTCTGGGCAGCAGTCTGATAAAACAGTTTCAGGGGGTGGTGACGAAAACCGATGAGGCGCTGAATAAAATTATTGCTGCGCTGACTAATTTCATAAAGCTGAACCGGGATCAGATAGCGATTGCAAAAGTTCAGTTTGACGTGTTCGGATTCAGCCGCGGCGCCGCCTCCGCCCGCCACTTTGCCAACCGGGTGATGAACCAGGATCCGGCGATTGCGGAAGCTATTAATCGGGGACTGTATTCTGCCGGGCATCATGGAAAACTCGCCGGAGAAGTGCGCTTTTTGGGGCTGTTTGACACCGTGGCGGCGATAGGCAGTCTGCTGAATTTTTATGATATTCACGGACGCAGCAATCCCGGCATTAACCTGGAGCTACGTCCGTCCGTGGCGCAGAAGGTGTTCCAGATAAGGGCGATGCATGAATGCCGCTACAATTTTAGCCTGAACAGTATTCAGGGTATGTGGCCGGAGCTGGCGCTGCCTGGCGTACATTCCGATATCGGCGGCGGATACAACGCGCCGGACTCCATCCTCACGGAGGATGAGGACAATCTTCTGACGATGCCGGATTTTGAGGTGGTGAACGACGGTACGCCTGAGACCAGTACGGCGGTTTATCGCAAGGCGGAGGCGATGCGGGAGAAATTGTACTGCGTACCTGCGCTAAAATATATGCTGCCACATGGCAAGGTGGAGACACGGGCGATTTCGTGGCCGGTAATGAACCATGATAAGGCGCGGGCGCATATATTTGAGAAGAAGGTCGGCGCGGCGGTGTTTTTGAAACGGCAGCGTGTGCCAAACGCTTGGGAGAAGGTCAGCATGCGGGTAATGCTGGATGCGGCGCAGGAGGCCGGGGCTATTTTTTCCCCCATTCTCAGCGGTGATGATGAACAGAAGCTCCCATCAGAACTTCTTCCTCTTTGTGAAAAAGCGCTAGCGCAGGGGCGGGCGGTGCGGCGTGGCAGGGATCCCGCTCCCTTCACTGAAGATGAGATGCATATTATCGGGCGTTATATGCACTGCTCGGCAAACTGGAATATCGATTCGGATCGCGGCCTGTGGGTCGACCCGTCAAACGGCGAGATTTTTCTGCGGCATAACTATGCGCCGACGCAAGAAAAGGCGTTTGTCTGGGCGAACGCGCCGTGCGACGGCTGGGTACGGACGGTGTGGTATATGGACGACCAGCAGCAGTGGGAAGCGCGGAGAAGAGTAAATGCGGATGCGTTGGAGCGAGTATTCTGAGGATATGATGATAAGCAAATTACGCATTACGGCGGCGGCGCTGGCCGGGGTGGTGGCGCTGGCTGGCTGTCATGACCGAAGGGAGGGCGTGACCACGCCCTTTGGCGAAGGCGTGGCGCAGTGGGGTAAAAAATTGCCCTACGATAACTGGCAGTTTAATTTCTTTTATCCCAAAAATCTTCCGGCGGTGGTGACACTGGTCATTGTTGAAGATGGAGAGATTGGCGAAACAGTTTACAGGCGTCTTGACCCTACTGAACCCAGCCAAAGCAGCGTAGAAAAATGGAGCCGGGTTATCGGCGGTTTTCCGGCTGATTTTTACATTGGTAAAGCGCTGCCAGTAAGTATGCACTTTTGCTGGGACTCTGTGATAGACAAAAAACCTTATGAGACGCTGATCTGGTTTGATCGAGAAACCTGGGAACAAATGACCACGCGCTATGCTGACAATATTTATCCGGACAAGCCATTCTGGCGGCGTAATATGTTAATCGGCCTTGCACCGGGCGGTATTGTTCGTGTATGGCTGGATAACCAGGGCGATCCGGCGGTACTTCAACGTGGCGCCAGGATCAGTACCGTATCGGGCGACCAGCGGATGATGTGTAAGAATATTCGTAGTCGAATTAATTTTAACTACAGCGTGCCTGATGGATACGACCAGTTCATTAAGGATTTTATCAAAGGAAAAACCTATCCGTACGGCAATTGGTAAGCCATAACTCACGTTTTATCCGATGCGGGAAAAGATGGCGCGCCGTCAAGCCGGCGCGCCGTGATAGTCAGAGGGTCAGAAGTTGAAATCGGCGGACAGCATATAGGTCATGTTGATGGCCTTACCGTTGGTCACCCAACTGCCGGACTGTTTATCGTCCGAGGCTTTCACTTCCCCGGCGATATTGAACCGTTTGCCGATCGGGTAGTTGGCGCCCAGTGCGACATATTTATAGCGGGTGTTCTGGAACACTTCGCCGTCTTCGGGACGGGCATTATATTTACGATAGTGGCCGATGCCGCTGTGCAGGGTGGTGGTCAGGCTATTGTCCCAGTTATGCCAGACGCCCACGCTGGTGGACCAGTCCTGGTTATTGATATTTCCCCACTGTTTACGCTCCATTTTGCCTTCGCTATAGCGGCTGCGCAGCCAGACGCCGGTATTGTCGGTGATGATATACTGCAGGCCGGGCTCGATTTCGCTGGCGGTGACGTCGGTATCATTAATCCAATCCGCGCCGGCGGAGCGTTTATGCTGCAGATCCTGATAGAAGTAGCTGAACATGGACAAACGGTCGGTTAAGCGGTAGGTGCCGTATAATTTGTAGCGCACCTGCCAGCGTTCGTTGAGCGATTCGCTGCCGACCAGCAGCTCCGCGCCCACATCTCCCCGGCCGATCTGGCGGTTGTAGCCGAAAATCAGCTGGGTGCGCTGGGTCTGCTGCTCATATTTCTGGCTGGTGAAACTGCCCTGATACTCGGTTTCCCGGGCGTTATAAAACGCCAGATACCATGAGGGCAGGCTATCGAGGCGCAACACCGCCTGCGACAGGACAAAGTTGTCCGAACCGTCATGGGTGGTGTCGTTTTTCCAGTTAGTATCGGTCACTTCCAGTTTGCTTTTAATATTGCCGTGGACTTTGCCGCCGTGGGCATAGGAGGATTGAGTCGTCGTCCACATCACGTTTTCATTCAGATAGGACCAGGGATTAACGCCGATGACCGTACCTTCGTCATTGCGCATGATATCCATCGCCGCCTGTCCGGATACCGGCAATATAGCGATAGCGAGCAGAGCCAATTGTTTAGAGATAGCTGTTTTCATAAATAATTCCCTTGCGAAAAATTATCGCAATACAGTGAGAAATAAGGCGACTCGACAATTAAAAATGCCGAATGCGCAGATCGCGGGTATCGATATTGCCTTTGGGAGCGCTGATCGCCCATTTCTTGCCGGAAATATGGTACATGCGCGTACTGAAGGCGATATTGTCGTTGATGTAGAACACGGCGATGGAGTCCTCAATAATCACTTTCAGATTAATAGTGTCGGATAGCGGCGTCTCTATGCCGATTTCCGGTTTACTTTTCGGCAACTCATTTATTCCCGTCGGATAAAAGAGGACTTTGTTGGTTTTTTTATTAAAGACGACATTCAACGGCGCGTTTTGCGCTATATCGTCGCTCATGCCGAAGCTGAAAATCACGCCGTCTCCGCGAATCGGCAAATTACCGCTAATTTCGGTCGCGCCGGTCAGCGGGGCGAACACCTGGCTGCCGATCTCCCCGAATGACGCGGCGCTATCGGCGGTCAGAAGCGGGTGAAGCTGGCCGCTATGCGGGGCTTTTTGCGCGAAGGTGTCCGCTATTTCCTGCGGTAGTTTGGTTCTTAGCTGGCCGCTGGCGTCCGCGGTCAGCTCATGGGCGATCAGGTTGCCCGCCCAATCGATATTGCCGTCGTTCTTCTCGCCGGCTTTGGTCGGCACCCAGCCGAAAACAAACAGGCGTTTGCCTTGCTCCACCAGTTTACCCGCGTACATTCCGGCGCCGTCGAAGTAGAAATTTTTCGGCTTAACGAAAGGACCGTTGGGGGATTCCGCCACGCGGTACTGGGTCAGACGATGCGGCCACTGGTCGCTAAAGCTGAGATACCAGCGACCGTTGAAATAGACCAGCGTCGGGCATTCCAGGTTGGAGTCGTAGCTCGGGGTATCGTTACGGAACAGTACGCCTTCATCCTTCCAGTTGCTCAGGTCCGCCGAGGTGTATTTGACGATCACCCCGGTGCCGTTCTGGCGGGTGGTGATCAGCATCCAGTAGCGCTGCTCCTCGGGAATAAAGACCACATGCGGATCGCGGAAGTCGTTCGCCCGATAATTTTCACCGGGAGGGAAGGTATCCTTCGGGTGTTTGGTCCAGTTACGCATATCGGCGCTGGTCGCGTGCATAATCGATTCGGCGGGAAAAACGTTCTGATTATGGGCGGTATACCAGGCGTGATAAGTATCGCCGGCCTTAATGATCGAACCGGTGCCGAGTAACAGTTCCGGGCTATCGAGATCGTTGACGTAAGGGATGACTTCGCCCAGATTCCGGTAGTGATATAAATTTTGCGTCGTTAATAAATGGAAAGCATGTACGCCGAGATCTTTACCGCCGCGAATATCATTAAGATGAAAAATATAAAACTGGTTATTTTCAGCATACGGCATCGGGTCGCCGATATAGGACCCCGGAACCCGGGGGAAAAAAGCGTTTACTTCCTGATGAACTTCAACACTCGAATTTTTTACTGCCGGCGTTTGACTATCGTCCGATGAGGCCGACGAGGTACAGGCGCTATTTAATGAAGCCATTAATAGCATCAAGATAGCCGTTGTAATTTTATTTGTTTTAAACATGGCGTTCTCTCTTACAGAAAATTTATTTTCATAGGCGTCAATGCATCAGAAACTGTATTCGACACCGACGATAGTAAAGGGATTCCAGGAGTGGCCGTCATTGGTCCATTGGCCGTTTGATTTGGTGAACTGCGCCTTAAATTCACCGTACAGGCGCAGGTTATCAACAATCGGATAACTGGCGGTGGCGCCGATGAAATTGTATTTGCCGTTGTAAAACACTTCCGATCTGTTGGAATTATTATATATTTTGTCGTTGCCGAACCCGACGTACAGCGAGGTCAAAAGGGGATACCAGTTACGCCAGAATCCGGCGGTCACCTTCCACTCTTTTTCAATAATATCGCCCCAAGACTGACGCACCTGTTTTTCCCAGGAATAATAAGGCCGAATAAACAGCCCTAAATCCGGATTCACCCGGTATTGCAGGGCGGGCTCCATTTCCATGATATGGTGTTCCAGATCGCCGTTGCCGGAATCATTGCTTTGCGGCTGATACTCGCGGAAGATATAACCGGACAACGACCACTTATCGGTAAAACGCGTTTCTCCCCACAGCTTCAGGCGACCTTTCCAGCGCTTACTCGCACTCTCGGTGCCCCCCAGCACCTCCACGCCCCAGTTGCCGCGATAAAACTCATTGATTTTACCGATATACATTTCGTTAATGGTGTTGGTGCTGCCGTAATCCTGGTTGGAGAACTGACCGCTATAGCTATCTTCGCGCGCGTTCCAGTAGCCGAAATACCAGCCCGGCAATTCATCATGGCGCAGCCATGCCTGAATCAGCGCCCATTTAAACTTACCGCCGTTTTTGGTGTTATTTTTCCAGCGCGTATCGTCAATTTCGATTTTACTGCCGATATTGCCGTGCAGCCCCCCGGCATCCAGCGAACTGTCTACCGTATTCCAGTGCACCGACTGCTGCTCTTGGGATATCCGGGCGATATCCACCTTATCTTGCTGCGCGTCGTCTGTCGTGGTCGCTCCCGTTGTTCCCAGAGAAGCGACGCCCCATTTGCTGGCGCTGATATCGCTGGACGACCATTTTTGTTCTGTTTCTTGGGCGTTTTCTGTCGTTGCCGCCGCAGCCTGACCTGCGAACAGCGCGAGCGAAATACAGAGATAGGTATTTTTCATCGCGTATCGATCTCATCGTGATTGGTGGGTGTCGCACATTTTTCTGTTTTAAACAAATTGTGCGAGTTAACGTTAACATTACAGGATGAAATTGAAGAAGATGGGGGATTGCAGAATTCCGATGTTAATCACAATAGTTAACGTTAACATTGGCTTTATGGGATCGCCGTCATGTTTATTACTAAAAGTGGCTTTCTTGCGGGACGAACGGCATGAATATAATCAATCAGCGGAAATGAGGTATATATCTCATATAAAATTCGCCGGACTCAGTTTATACCCTAAATAATTCGAGTCGCAGGATAAAAACGCCAAAAGCGTTTGAGTTTGCTGACAAACCCGTCTGTCAGATCGAGAGACTCGGGGCGACCACGGGGGTGAGGCCTCCCTGCGGGAACCTCCCCCCGTGTTTCCCCTACAAAAACGCGTGCGTTTTTGAACGCCGCTGGCGGCGGCCCGAAGGGCGAGTAACCACATGCGGCTTGAAGTATGACGGGGTTATCCGCGGATATACTTTGATGTAGTCGTGAATTAGGCAAGGGAATAAGGGACGCTATGGCTTCTTTAAAAGATGTGGCAAAACTGGCGAATGTTTCATTAATGACGGTATCGCGGGCGTTGAATAGTCCGGAAAGTTTGAAGCCGGAAACCTATCAACGCGTTAAGCAGGCGATCGAAGCGCTGAACTATGTGCCCGATCTGTCGGCGAAAAAAATCCGCGGCGCCAGAGCCACGCCGAAAACCATCGGCGTGCTGGCGTTGGACACCGTCACCACGCCGTTCTCGGTCGAAATGACCCTATCGATCGAAGAGACCGCCCGGGCCCACGGCTGGAACAGCTTTGTCGTCAACATGTTCATGTCTGACTGTGTGGACGATATCGTCGATTTATTGCTATCGCACCGGCCTAGCGGAATCATCTATACCACCATGGGGCTGCGCCGGGTGCCGGTGCCGAAAAAACTGCTGAGCGTGCCGTGCGTGCTGGCGAACTGCGAAAGCGAGCAGGGCGGCGTGGCCAGCTATATCCCGGATGATGAGCAAGGCGAGTATGACGGCGTACGCACGCTGCTCGCGGCCGGCTACCGTAAACCATTGTGCATCCATTTGCCGCGGGAGATTCTGGCCAGCGCCCGACGACGGCAGGGGCTTGAGCGCGCCTGCCGGGAATTTTCTCTCGACCCGGAGCGGCTGTGGCAACATCATATGCGCCTTGGCGATGAGTATTACTTCGATGCCGTGGCGGTTATCGAGCAGTACCTTGACGAAGGAAAACCGCGTTTTGACTCGGTGGTCTGCGGCAACGACCGAATCGCGTTTCTGGTCTATCAGACGTTGCTGTCGCAAGGCATTCGCATACCGCAAGACGTCGCGGTTCTGGGGTACGACAACCTGGTGGGGATCGGCGATCTGTTCCTGCCCGGCCTGACCACCGTACAGCTCCCGCACTATGAAATCGGCCGGCGGTCGGCGCTGCACATTATTAATGCGCTGGAACATGTCGATATCACCAAGATAGCCAGTCCGCTCCTACGGCGCGATTCGCTGTAGCCAACGGGCCAGACGCAAGGGAAGGCGTTAGGCGAAGCGATATCCGGTGGCAAGAAGAGTTTTCCCCTTTAGCTTTCGTCCTATATGTTTTTTCGCTCTCATTCCCTATCCTGATCGGGCGCCTTTCCCGGCAAAAGCAATTTGCCGCGGCGAATGCGCCGCGCCAGAGGTCTGCGGCGCGAGTTATCTGATTTAAATACCTATACCAAGGGTATGACCACAAAGGAGGAGGCAGTATGCGGATGGAACGCGTCAAAAAAATCGTGGCGATGTTGCCGATCGTGGCGCTATGCGGCCTGGCCTGGACATGGCCGGCGCAGTCGCAAACGCCGGTGGAGGCTCACGGGCAGCTATCCATCGCCGACGGGCGTCTGGTTGATGCGAGCGGAAAACCGGTGCAGCTGCGGGGAATGAGTTCGCACGGTCTGCAATGGCACGGTAAATACGTCAATAAGGATACGATGAAGTGGCTGCGGGACGACTGGGGGATCTCGGTGTTCCGACTGGCGATGTATACGGCGGAAGATGGATATATCACCGACCCGTCGGTGGCCGACAAGGTGAAGGAAGCGGTAAAAACGGCGCAGAGTCTTGGCCTCTACGTTATTATCGACTGGCATATATTGTCCGATGGCGATCCGAATCAGTATAAAACCGAGGCGAAAGCCTTTTTTAATCAAATGGCCGAGCTGTACGGTAATTCGCCGAATGTGATTTATGAAATCGCCAATGAGCCAAACGGCGAAGTGACCTGGAACGAAAAAATCCGGCCCTACGCGCTGGAGTTGACGCAGACGATACGGGCGAAAGATCCCGATAATATCATTCTGGTCGGCACCGGCAGTTGGAGCCAGGATGTGCAGGATGCCGCCGACAATCCACTGCCGGATCGCAACACGATGTATGTGCTGCACTTTTACGCCGGTACCCACAAATTATCCTTACGCGAACGGCTTGATTACGCTCGGAGCCTCGGCGCGCCTATTTTTGTCAGCGAATGGGGAACCAGCGAGGCGGCGGGGGATAAAGGCCCCTATCTGGCGGAGTCTCGAGTGTGGCTTGATTTTCTCGACCAGCGCGGCATCAGCTGGGTTAACTGGTCGCTGTCGGATAAGGCGGAAATTTCGTCGGCGCTGGCGCCGGGCGCCAAGACGACCGGAGGTTGGACGGACGCCGAACTGACGACTTCGGGAAAATTCGTCAGAAAACGCATCCGCGGCGAAGAGGAGGCATCGCCGACAGTGCAGGAAAACGCCGCCGCGCAGGTGACGCTGCAATATGTCAGCCGAAACGGCGATCCTGCCGATAATGCCATTCACCTGGCATTCAACATTAAAAATACCGGCGACAGCGCGATCGAGCTGAGCGACTTGAAGGTTCGCTACTACTTTAATGATGACGGCAAAGCAACCGATCTGCGCTATATCGATTGGGCCGACATCGGCGCCGACAAGGTTAGCGCCGTCACGGCGGCGCTGCCCGGCGGCGGCGAGCGGGCTAATCGCTATGTGGAAATATCTTTCAACAGCGAAGCCGGGGAAATTCCGCCCGGCGAGCAGAGCGGCGAGGTGCAGGTGCGCATCCATCCGGCCGACTGGAGCCATTACGACGAAACCAACGATTACTCCTACCGCGGCGACCTTGCTGCGTTCACCGACTGGGATAAGATGACCGTGTATCATAAAGGCGCGCGGATATGGGGAACCGAGCCTTAACAATGACTACGCCAGCGGCGCTTTATCCGCCGCCGTCGATTATGCCTCGTTGACGCTAATGTGGTGTTTTTTCAGCAGGCCGCGCAGCTGGTGATAGGTCAATCCCAGTAGCTCCGCGGCCTTACGCTGATTAAAACGCGCTTTCGCCAGCGCCTGTTCCAGCAACGTCCGCTCCTGGTCGCGCAGCCACTGTTTCATATCCAACGGGAAGTCAGGCAGTTCGCCCGCCGGCGTCGGCGGCGCGAGCTCCTCGGCCGGGGGCGTCTTGGGTTGAAACGGGTTGATGATAATGGCGTCCAGCGGCAGATCGCTGCTGCCGTGCCGATAGACGGAACGTTCAACCACGTTCTTTAATTCACGGATATTTCCCGGCCAGGGATAGGCCAGCAGCCTGTCGCGCGCATGCGCGGTAAAGCCGGGAAACAGCGGAAGGCGCAGTTCGCGGCACATCTGAATGGCAAAATGCTCGGCCAGCAGCATGATATCCTGAAGGCGCGCGCGCAGCGGCGGCAATTGCACGACGTCAAACGCCAGCCGGTCCAATAGATCGGCCCGGAATTTCCCGGCGGCCGCCAGCGCGGGCAGGTCGTCGTTGGTGGCGCACACCAGCCGTACGTCCACCTGCAGCGACTGACCGCCGCCGACGCGCTCCAGTACGCCATATTCAATGACGCGCAGCAGTTTTTCCTGTACCAGCATGGGCGCGGTAGCCAGTTCATCAAGAAACAGGGTGCCGCCATCGGCGCGCTCGAAACGTCCCAAATGGCGCTTCTGCGCCCCGGTAAAGGCTCCCGCCTCATGACCGAACAGCTCCGAATCCAGCAGATTCTCATTCAGCGCGGCGCAGTTCAGCGAAACGAAGGGGCCTTGCCAGCGGGGCGAGAGGTAGTGGAGCCGGCTGGCGATCAGCTCCTTGCCGGTGCCGCGTTCGCCGATGACCAGTACCGGCTTACTGAGCTGCGCCAACTGCGAAACCTGCTCCAGCACTTCAAGAAAGCTGTTCGCTTCACCCAGTAGGTTCTCTTTCTCCTGCATCATCACTATTCGCCCTGTGATTTTTACCAATAGTTGGTTTATTTGACTAATCTAACCGGTGAGGAGAAATAGTCAAAATTTTTAATTTCTTATTTTTCAATTAATTATGATTTTAAAAACATTGGCACGCTTCTTGATATAACTCTAGCCATATCACCCCGTCGCCTGGCGGAGGTGATGATAAATCAGGCGTAATCAGACGCCGGACATCATTAAGAGGAGTTGATTATGGGTATTTTTTCTCGTTTTGCCGACATCGTGAACGCCAACATCAATTCACTGCTGGATAAGGCCGAAGATCCGCAGAAGCTGGTACGGCTGATGATTCAGGAGATGGAGGATACGCTGGTCGAGGTGCGTTCCACATCGGCGCGCGCGCTGGCGGAAAAGAAACAGATCGCCCGCCGTATTGAACAGGCCCATACGCAACAGGCGCAATGGCAGGAAAAAGCCGAGCTGGCGCTGCGTAAAGACAAAGACGATCTGGCTCGCGCCGCGCTGATTGAAAAACAGAAGCTGACCGATCTGATCGCGGTGTTGCAGCACGAAGCGGAAAGCGTGGAAGAGACGCTGGAGCGGATGAAACGCGAAATCGGCGAATTGGAGAATAAACTGAGCGAAACCCGCGCCCGCCAGCAGGCGCTGACGCTGCGCCATCAGGCGGCGTCCTCGTCGCGCGATGTTCGCCGCCAGCTGGACAGCGGCAAGCTGGACGAGGCGATGGCGCGTTTTGAACAGTTTGAGCGGCGCATCGATACCCTGGAGGCCGAAGCGGAAAGCGTCGGGTTGGGTAAACAAAAATCGCTCGATCAGCAGTTCGCCGAACTGAAAGCGGATGATGAAATCAACGCGCAACTGGCCGCGCTTAAAGCTAAAGTAAAACCAGCAGAATAACCGGTCCGGCTGCCGCCTTCATGATGCCGGCGCATCTCGCCCGGCGGCGTGAAGCGCGGCGGTAAATGACTGGAAAACATAATAACCAAGGAGACACGATGAGTGCTTTGTTTCTTGCCATACCGCTGACCATTTTCTTGATTTTTGTGGCGCCGATATGGCTTTGGCTGCATTACAGTCAGCGTAAGCAAAACAATGCTCAACTGGGACAAGGCGATATGCAGCGTTTAACCCGGCTGACGGAAGACGCCCGCCGCATGCGCGAACGTATTCAGGCGCTGGAAGAAATTCTGGACGCGGAACATCCGGACTGGAGAAAATCCTAATGAAAAACACATGGTCAGGTAAAACTTTATACCGCATACCGGAAGAGGGAATGCTGAAAGGCGTCTGCGCCGGGCTGGCCCGCTATTTCGATGTTCCGGTTAAACTGCTGCGCGTGATTGTCGTGCTATCGATGTTTTTCGGCCTGTTCTTCTTTACCATCTTGGCCTATATCATCCTGACTTTTATTCTGGATCCGGCGCCGGCGGCCAGCTTCGATGATGAAACGCCGTCACCGACGCCGAGCCGGCTATTGAATGAGGCCGACGCCGCCTTATGCGCCAGCGAACGGCGTTTGCGCAATATTGAACGCTACGTCACTTCCGATACGTTCGGCGTGGAAAATCGTTTTCGCCGGCTTTAACGTGCGCGCCGGTCGCTCGGGCCATCGTTTTCTTGAATTATGACGACGTCGATACTATCCGTTTGTCCAGCCGGCCGTTCGTCCAGCTGACTGAGTCTCGGACGATAGCATCGCGTCGTATCTTCTCTTTCCCGCGACAGCGGCAGTGAGCGCCGATTTGTGGGCTATCCTAAATTCGTGTACAACCGCATCATTCGTTTCCATTTTATTTAATAAGGTGCTTCATGGATGATTCATGGTTTGCGGTCGGCCTGGCTATTGCGCTGATCTACGTCATCTTGATGCCGATCGCCGTGTTGGCGGCGTACCGGCGCAGCGCGCATAGCCAGCGGTGCAGCGAACGGCTTGAGCAAAGCGTCGCGCAGTTACGATATGAACTATCCCGCGTATCGGATCGGGTTGCGGAACTGAGCCGGCCGCCTTCCGCGGCCAAGGAGTGGGGCGCATTTCAGACCACGACGAAGCTCGCCACGTCTTTAACCGTTCCGACCGCCGCGCCGCGGCCGGCGGAATCGGCGGACGTCACCGCGCGTGCCGACGAACAGCGCACGCCGTCCGCGCGCGTTTCTCCCTTCGCTAAGCGCGCGGCGCGGCCTGCCGACGCGCGCTCCGGCCTGTTCTCCTCTCTGGCCGGCTGGATGATGCGCGGCAATCCGCTGGCTAAAATCGGCATTTTACTGCTGTTTTTCGGTCTGGCGTATCTGCTGAAATACACTATCGAGCGCGATATGCTGGCGCTCGAATGGCGTCTGGGCATCGCGGCGCTCATCAGCGGCGGACTGCTGGCGTTCGGCTGGCGCCTGCGCGATAAACAGCGGCTGTACGCCCTAATATTGCAGGGCGGCGCGGTCGGCGCGCTGTATATCACGGTGTTTGGCGCGTTCCGGCTCTACCTGCTGTTGCCCTATACGGCGGCCTTTGCCCTGCTGTTAATCATTTGCGCCGCCAGCGTCGGGCTGGCGGTATTACAGCGTTCTTTGAGCCTGGCGATGCTGGCCAGCGGCGGCGGCTATCTGGCGCCGATCCTGCTGTCGGCGGGCGGCAGCAGCCATATCGTGCTGTTTTCCTATTATCTGCTGCTGTCGCTGGGCATTCTGGCTATCAGCGCGCGCCGGTCATGGCGCGAGCTAAACCTGCTGGGACTGTTCTTCACCTTCGGCGTGGCGATACTCTGGGGCGCGGAGCACTATCGGCAGGACGACTACCTGAGCAGCCAGCTATTTCTGATTATCAATATCCTGATATTCGGCGTAGGGGCGCTGCTATTTTCCCTGCGCCATCAGCCGGCGGGCAAACAGATTGTCGATGGCATTTTGCTCTTCGCTCCGCCGTTAATCGGTTTCGGCATTCAGTACCAGCTCACGCAGCGCTGGAGCGATGGCCCGGCGCTGTCGGCCCTCGGCTATGGGCTGTTCTACCTGGCGTTGGGCGCGCGCGTCCGGGGGAAAACTCCGCGCATGGGGCTGTTCGCGCTGGCGCTGGGCGGATGTTTTCTGACGCTGGCGGTGCCGCTGGCTTTTTCCGCGCAGTGGACCTCCATGACCTGGCTGCTGGAAGGGCTGTGCGTTTTGTGGGCCGGGTTATACCAACACCAGCGCCGCATGGGCCGCAGCGGCGCGGCCATTATGCTGTTGGGCGCGCTGTCCGCCGGGTATGCGCTGTTTTTCGCGCCGCTGTCGGCAACGTCGATTTTGTTTATCGTCGGTATTATGGCGCTCGCCGCGCTGGGCGCCAGCTTCTGCTGGCGGCGCTATCCTCAGGCGGAGACGCACTGGCGCGGGCTAAGCCGGGGATTCTTTATCCTGGGTATCGTCAGTTGGCTCGTCTGGCTGTCGTATGCGGCCGATCGAATGCTGGAAGCCGGCATCAATGCCTTCTGGCTCGGCGCCGCGCCGTTGAGAGCCTGGCAACTGCACTCTTTGCTTTATGCGCCGCTGGCGCTGCTCGGCGTCGCGGCGTCCGCCGCCATCTGGCGCGCCGCGGGACGGCGCTTAAACTGGGCGGCGCTGCGCTATGCCTGCGGGTTACTGTGGGGCGCCATATTACTGGCGCTGCTACAGCAGATTATCGATGCCGACTATCGGCAACTGCCGCGACTGGATTGGGGCGCGCAGATTAGCGTCCTGGGCGGCTGGTTGGTCAGTTTCGCCACCGCCTACCGGCTGCTTTACCGCGATGAAACATCGCTGCCGCGACAGATGGCGCGGGGATGCCATCTGTCGCTGTTCTGGATGCTGCTCGGCTTTCTGTTTTTAGCGGCCTCGGGCTATCTGTATCCGTTGATTCCGCATGCGCTGGAAGAGGGGCGGCCGGTTCTGACGTCGGTGCTGCTGTCGGTGATTATCATCGCCCTGGCGCTGCCGGCGCGCCATCGGCTGTGGCCGATGACCGTCTGGGGCGAGCTGTATTGCCGTTCGGGGCTGGTGCCGCCGATCGCCATTCTGTTTATGCTGACCATCGCCGCCAATCTGCTGGATGGGCAGATCGCCTGGTCCGCAGGGCAGACGTTCTATCTGCCGCTGCTCAATCCGCTGGAGGCCGGCATGGCGCTGGGCGTGGCCGCGCTGATCCTTTGGTATCGGCGTACGCTCGTCGCGTCCGCGTCGGATATCGTCCTGAGGCGGCAGTGCCGCTTTGCGCTGTGGCTATTGGGTTTCTGGCTGCTGAACGGCCTGGTGCTGAGATCGCTGGCCTGGTACGGGCAAATCCCGTGGTCGGGCGACGCGCTGTGGGATTCCCGCCTGGCGCAAACCACCTTCGCGCTGCTGTGGACGCTGTCCGCGCTGGTCGGCATGCTGTGGTCGACGCGCCGTCAGCTAAGGGGCGGCTGGCTGGCCGGCGCGCTCTTGCTGGGGGTCACCATCATCAAACTGTTTCTGGTGGATAGCGCCGGCGGCGGCGGGCTGGCGCGGGCGGTGGCCTTTATCGGCGTGGCGATCCTGATCTTGATCGTCGGCTACTTCGCGCCGCTGCCGCCCAAACGCCGAATAACCTCAAAAGATGAAATAGAATAGGAGTCAGGGTTTATCCGATGAAGCGATTACAGCATGAGATTAATTCACTGGTTAACCGCAGCGTGGATCGCCATCTGCGGCTGGCCGTCACCGGGCTGAGCCGCAGTGGGAAAACCGCGTTTATTACGGCATTCGTCAACCAATTGCTGAATGTACACAGCGGTGCGCATTTGCCGCTGTTTTCCGCCGTGCGCGAGGGGCGCTTGCTGGGCGCGAAACGCGTGCCGCAACGCGATCTCGGCATTCCCCGTTTCGCCTATGATGAAGGTATGGCCGCATTATACGGCTCGCCGCCCAGTTGGCCGACGCCGACGCGCGGCGTCAGCGAAATTCGTCTGGCGCTGCGTTACCGCTCTAATGATTCGCTGTTGCGGCACTTTAAAGATACCTCCACGCTGTATCTGGAGATTGTCGATTACCCGGGAGAGTGGCTGCTGGATTTGCCGCTGCTTGAACAGACCTACCTGAGCTGGTCGCGTCAGATGGCGGGGTTGTTACAGGGCGATCGCGCCGAGTGGGCCAAACCCTGGCTGACGTTATGCGCCGCGCTCGATCCGCTGGCGCCGGCGGATGAAAATCAATTGGCGGCGATTGCGCAGGCTTATACCGACTACTTACTCCGCTGCAAGCGGGAAGGGCTGCACTTTATTCAGCCGGGGCGCTTTGTTCTGCCCGGCGATCTGGCCGGCGCGCCGGTGCTGCAGTTTTTCCCCTGGCCGCAGGTGGATAAATTAGGCGAGGCCAAACTGGCGCAGGCGGACGCCAAAACCAACATCGGCATGCTGAGACAGCGTTTCGACTACTACTGCCAGTCGGTGGTGAAAGGGTTCTATAAACACCATTTCATCCGTTTCGATCGCCAGATCGTACTGGTGGATTGCCTGCAGCCGTTGAACAGCGGACTGCAGGCCTTCAATGATATGCGGCTGGCGTTAACCCAATTGATGCAAAGTTTTCATTACGGCAAACGCACGCTGTTCCGCCGCTTGTTTTCGCCCTGTATCGACAAGCTGATGTTCGCCGCCAGCAAGTCGGATCATATTACCGCCGATCAACATGCGAATCTGGTGTCGCTGCTCCAGCAGTTGGTGCAGGAAGCCTGGCAGAACGCCGCTTTCGAAGGCATCAGCATGGACTGCGCCGGCATCGCTTCGGTGCAATCGACGCAGAGCGGCGTGGTGGAGCATCAGGGACAGAAGATACCGGCGCTGAAGGGCAACCGCCTGAGCGATGGCCAGCCGCTGACCGTTTATCCGGGCGATGTGCCCGCCCGCCTGCCCGGCGCCGCGTTCTGGCAGGATCAGGGATTCCATTTTGATCAGTTTCGGCCGCGCGAAATGGCGGTGGACACGCCGTTGCCCCATATCCGTCTGGATGCGGTAATGGAGTTTTTATTGGGAGATAAATTGCGATGAACGAGCCACTGAAACCGCGAATGAGCTTTGAACAGGCGGCACAGGCGGAACCGCAGCCGCGGCTGCGCGCCGGCGTGGCGTTTGACGAACAGGATGCGCAGCGTTTCGCGCCCGTTAGCCGCGAGCAGGAAGTGCCGGAAGAGGGGGCGGCGGAAGAGGCGGTTAGCGCCGCCCTGCGGCCCAAACGCAGCCTGTGGCGGCGCATGGTGATGGCCGGTTTAACGCTGTTCGGCGTCAGCGCCGTCGCGCAGGGCGTGCAGTCGCTGCATAACTCATGGCTTCAGCAGGACTGGATTGCGCTGGGAGGCATTGCGGCCGGCGGTCTGATCGTGGCCGCGGGCGTGGGTTCGGTGGCCGTTGAGTGGCGGCGCCTTTACCGGCTGCGTCAGCGGGCGGAAGAGCGCGATGTCGCCCGCGATCTGCTGCATAGCCACGGTATCGGACGCGGGCGAGAGTTTTGTGAAAAGCTGGCCCGGCAGGCGGGATTGGATAACGGGCACCCCGCGCTGCAGCGTTGGCAGGCGTCGCTGCATGAAACGCATAACGACCGTGAAGTGATTGAACTGTACGCGCGTTTGGTGCAGCCGGTGCTGGATAGCCAGGCGCGGCGGGAAATCAGCCGCTCCGCGGCCGAATCGACCCTGATGATTGCGGTCAGTCCGCTGGCGCTGGTCGATATGGCCTTTATCGCCTGGCGCAATCTGCGGCTGATCAACCGCATCGCCGCGCTCTATGGCATCGAGCTGGGCTATTTCAGCCGTATCCGCCTTTTCCGCCTGGTGCTGCTGAATATCGCTTTCGCCGGGGCGTCGGAACTGGTGCGCGAGATCGGCATGGACTGGATGTCGCAGGATCTGGCCGCCAGATTGTCGGCGCGGGCCGCGCAGGGGATCGGCGCCGGCTTGCTGACGGCGCGCCTCGGCATTAAAGCCATGGAGCTGTGCCGGCCGCTGCCCTGGCTGGATGATAAGCCGCGGCTAGGGGATTTCCGCCGCGAGCTTATCGGGCAGGTGAAGGCGACGCTGCAAAAAAACAAATAACGCCGGCGTAGCCGGACGCGGCGGGGGAGATCGCCCGCCCGTCGCGGCGCCTTCAGCGCCAGACAAGCATCCCCATCGCCGTCAGCAGCTCTAGCGCCGCGCCCGCCAGAAGCGCATAATCGCCCCGGTTAAAGCGGTAAATTCTTATCGGCGTACGCCCTTCGTCGCCCCGGTAGCCGCGTGACTCCATGGCGACGGCCAGATCTTTAGCCCGCAGGATCGCGATGACGAACAGCGGCATCAGCATGGGGAAGACGCCCTGAAAACGGATCAGAAAATTTTTACGATGAAAACCGCCGCCCCTGGCGATCTGCGCCTTGCGGATTTTATCGAATTCCGTCAGCAGATCCGGCAGGAAGCGTAGGGCGATCGAAAACATCATTACCGCTTCGTGTACCGGGAAACGCCACTTCTTCAGGCCGCCGAGCAGAATTTCCAGCCCTTCCGCTAGCTGAACAGGCGCCGTGGTTCTGACCAACAGCGCCAACAGCAACACAATACCGGCAATCTGTTCGCACATCATTACGCCGCGCAGCGCGCCCGCAGACGAAAAGGCGATCCCGCCCCAGATTACCCGCTCTTCGCCCGGCAGAGGCGTCAGCATGGCCTGATAAATCATGGTGGAGACGAAGAATATCGACAGCGAGAGCAGCGTCAATACCAGCATTTTCCAGGGGAGGCGGGCGAGCGCCCAGAGGAGGAATAACAGCAAGAGCTGGAGCGTCTTGATCCCTGGATGCTGGGTAAGCAGCAGCGCAGCGCCGGCCAGCAGGACGGCGATAATTTTCATCCGCGGGTCCCGCCGATCCAGCCAGGAGTGCCGCCGTTGATAAAGCAGAGCGTAGGCGTTCGACATTACGACGGCTCCCGCAGCGCGTTTGCGCCGCGCGCGCCGCGGTTGCGCAGCCGGATAATGGCATCCGCCGCCTGCTGCGGCGTCAGCCATGCCGTCGACGGATGACCGGCCGCCCGCAGTAGGCGGGCGACGGCCAGCGCGGGCGGCTCCTCCCAGCCGAAAGTCCCGCGCAGGCCGGGATCGGCGAACAGCGCGTCCGGCGCGCCGTCGGCCTGAATCGTGCCGCTCCTGAGGCAGATCAGTCGGGAGGCATGCCGGGCGATCTCCTCCAACTGGTGGCTAACCCAGATAACCGTCAGGCTCTCCTGGCGGTTGAGGCGATGCAGCAACTGGAACAGGGCGCTGCGGGATTGCAGATCCAAACCGGCGGTGGGTTCATCCAGGATCAGCACTTCCGGCTCCAGGACGACAACGCCGGCGATGGCCACCCGGCGTTTCTCTCCGCCGCTCAGTTCGAAGGGACTGCGCTTGCCGAAGGTTGCGTAATCCAGTTGGACGGCCTCCATCGCCTGGCGCACCTTTTCGGTTTTTAACCGTTCATCAAGGCGCAGGTGACGCAATCCAAAGGCGATATCGTCGAAAACCGTCGCGGCGAATAACTGATGTTCGGGATATTGAAAGATAAACCCGATGCGGTCGAAGCATGCCTGCCGGCGCTCGGCGTGGGGGTCGATATCCCCCAGCCGGATCTGTCCGGCGCTGGGCGCCATAAAACCTTTTATCAACTGCAATAGCGTCGATTTTCCCGAACCGGACTTGCCGGCCAGCGCCAGCATCTCTCCCTGTTCGATGGTCAGAGAGATATCTTTCAGTATGGGCGCGTCGCCCGCGGGATGATTTCTACGGCGTTTGCCATAGCCGAAAGCGACGTCGTTTAACGTGATTTTCATAACAGCTCCGTCAGTTCCCGCTCATTCAGGTCAGGCGACACCTGCAACCCGCGCTGGCGCAGCAAGGCGGCGAGATGGAGATAGTAGGGCAGTTCCAGTCCGCAGGTTTGCAACAGGGAGAACTGCGCGTGCAGCGCCGAAGGCGGCGCGGCGGCCAGCAGCCGTCCCTGGTTGAACAGCAGCCAGCGGTCGGCGTTCAGCACTTCCTCAAGATGATGGGTGATATAGATCAGCGCAAAAGGCGTCTGTTTTCTCACTTCATGCAATGTGGCGACGAATTGGCGCCGCGCCTCGGGGTCGAGCATCGACGTCGCCTCGTCCAGAATCAGATAACGCGGCGCCAGCGCCAGTATGGCGGCCAGCGCGAGTTTCTGTTTCTCGCCGCCGGAAAGCTGCGACACCGGCCGGTCTTCCTCCGCATCCAGCCCGGTCAGCCGGATAGCCCAGGCTACCCGGCCGGCGATCTCCCGCTGCGGCCAGCCGATGTTCGACAGGCCGAAAGCGATATCCTCGCCCACGGTGACGCCCACCTGCTGGTTTTCCGGGTTTTGGAAAACGATCTGCACGGCGCGGCGAATGGCGGGGAGCGCGTTGCGATCCGCAGTGGAATGGCCGTCGACGATGACCTCGCCCTGCGACGGAAGCTCAATGCCGTTCAATAGCCTGGCCAGCGACGACTTCCCCGAACCGTTGCGGCCGAGCAAGGCGACGAATTCGCCGGAATGAATCTCCAGCGAAGTATGCGACAGCGCGGGCCGCGGTTCGCCGTAATAGTAAAAAACAACATCCTGAACGGCGATCATGACGGCTCATCTTGCGGCGTTAGGCGGGCGATAAGCGTTTCTTTATCATGATGGCGGAAACGGGCGTCGAGCGCGCCGTAAACGCTATCCGCGATGTCCGGGTTGAATACGCCGTCGGCGGTTTGCGGTATTTGCCAGAAAAAATCAAGATTTATGCCGGCGGCGATAATCATTGCCTGGAACTCTTGCATAAATACGCCCTGACCCGGATCGCAGGAGGGGCTTCCGGCAATCGCCAGCCCGCCGGCGATGGCATAGCCGTTATCCTGATAAGTTTTCAATTGCTCAATCACCGGCAGCAAAATTTTACGACTATGGGCCCGGAATGCGGGCGTGTCGTATTGCGCCGCGGTCATGGGCGGACGCGTCGGGCCGAGAAAGGTAAACTCGGGGCAAGGCAGTTGAATGACGCCGAAACCCTGCTCATACATCCAGTCTACCGCCGATTTCATCATGCCGCGGCTGCGCGCCAGGCTTCCCACCACGGCATTCTGGTTGATGACGCAGTGGGAGGTGACGATCACCGTTCTACTCCGCTGCACGGGATTGCTCCTTAACCGGTAGTACCGGGCGCTTGAGCAGCGACTGCGGCAGGTTCTTCACCACATAGTAGACCAACAGCGCCGATAGGATTTTGTCGACCAGGTTTTCCGCCAGCCGGGGCAAAAACGCCGCGGTAAACAGGCTGGAACCGGCCTGCTTCAGCCAGAGTACCGCCACATCGTGCAGTCCGCCGGTCAACCCGCCGAACAGGCCGATGGCGATGACCGTCCCCACGGCGGGACATAAAAAGCCGAGCAAAACGCCGGAAAACAGCGCGGATGAGAATTGAAAGCCTTTTTTCCGCGCGCTGTAGCCGACGACCACGCCGACGAGAATATTGACCAGCGCAAAGGGAATGGCGGTATAGCTGGTCGTCACCCCCAGCACCAGATTGGTGAGCAGTCCGACCAATCCGCCCCACAGCGGGCCGAACACCGCCGCGATAAAAATGGTGCCGACCGTATCGAGAAACAGGAAAGGAATTTTCAGATTACCGACGATGCTGCCGGCGATAACGTTTATCGCAACGGCCAGCGCGCCAAAGGTAATGGCTAGGTTTTTTGGATTCATGGTTAACGCCCCTGGTAGGAATGAACCTTGGTGATAATGACAATTTGAGAAAAACATGCGTCCGATAACAAAGTCGGCGTATGGCATCGGTTTATCTTTTGTATTTATTGCGCCTTTCGGTCCGCCATTGAATGGGAAAATAAGCGGCGAATGACATTAAGCGCGATTCTATTAAGTGCCCGATAGGCTGACAAATACAAAAATCGGCATATGTTATGAGCCTGATGACAAAGTACGTCAGGGGATGAAAGGGGGTTATGACTCACGATTAGCGCGGCCGTCAGGCGACGAAATCGCGCGCTATTTGCCGGGCGGCGGCCGGAGTGTCAACTTTTAGTGACACTTTACTTCATCCGGCGCGGCTGAAAGGGTATTATCGCTAATTATCGCCCTGTCGCATAAGTTGAGGAAGGTTGCCGTTGATGCGTCTGGAAGTCTTTTGTGAAGACCGTATCGGTCTGACCCGCGAATTGCTGGATCTTCTGGCGTCGCGCAATATTGATTTGCGCGGCATAGAGATCGCGCCTATTGGCCGCATTTATCTTAATTTCGCCACGCTGGATTTTGATGATTTTCGCCTGCTGATGACGGAAATTCGACGCATTGAAAGCGTCAGCGATGTGCGAACCGTCGCTTTCATGCCCTCCGAACGGGAACACCGGGCGTTGAACGCGCTATTGGAATCGATTCCCGAACCGGTTTTCTCCCTCGACATGAAAGGCAAGATCGAGTTGTTTAATCCCGCCGCCGCCGCTCTGTTCGATACCGCCGCGGGAAAGCTGCGCAATCTGACCCTCTCGAATCTGATCGCCGGCTATAATTTCACCGATTGGCTGGAGCAGGGGAGCCAGCAGGTCACGCAGCGCGTCGTGATCCGCGGGCAGGATTTTCTGCTGGAAATCACGCCGATTCACCTGGAGGACGAGAAGGGCGAAAAATCGACGGCGGGCGCGCTGGTTATGCTGAAATCCGCGGTGCGCATGGGCCGGCAGCTGCAGGATTTATCGATCAATGACGACAGCGCCTTTGAGCATATGGTGGCGATCAGCGCCAAAATGCGCCAGGTGGTCGAGCAGGCGCGTAAGCTGGCGATGCTGGATGCGCCTTTACTTATCGTCGGCGATACCGGAACCGGTAAAGATATGCTGGCCCGCGCCTGTCACCTGCGCGGCCCGCGCGGCAAAAAACCGTTTCTGGCGCTGAACTGCGCGTCGCTGCCCGATGAGGTGATGGAAAGCGAACTTTACGGACACGCGCCGGGCGCCTATCCGAACGCGCTGGAGGGCAAAAAGGGCTTTTTTGAGCAGGCGAACGGCGGCTCCGTGCTGTTGGACGAAGTCGGCGAAATGTCGCCGCAGATGCAGATCAAGCTGCTGCGTTTTATTAATGACGGAACCTTTCGCCGGGTAGGCGAAGATCACGAAATTCATGTGGATGTCCGGGTTATCTGCGCGACGAAGAAAAACCTGCTGGAAATGGTGCAGCGCGGCGAATTTCGCGAAGATCTCTATTACCGCCTTAATGTCTTGACGCTGACGCTGCCGCCGCTGCGTGAACGTCCGGCGGACATCCTGCCGCTGACGGAACTGTTCGTGGCGCGTTTTGCCGATGAACAGGGCATTGCGCGGCCAAAACTGGCCGCCGATCTGCGCCAGCTTCTGCCGCAGTATGGCTGGCCGGGGAATGTCCGCCAGCTGAAAAATTCCATCTATCGGGCATTGACCCAGTTGGAAGGCCATGAGCTGCGCATGCGGCATATCGATCTGCCCGCCTTTTCGGTTGAAAACCCGCACAGCGAAGAGCAGTTGGAAGGATCGCTGGACGAGATCAGCAAGCGCTTTGAGCGTTCGGTATTAACCCGGCTCTATCAAACCTATCCCAGCACCCGTAAATTGGCGAAACGTCTGGGCGTATCGCACACCGCGATAGCCAACAAGCTGCGGGAATACGGCCTCAGCGGGCGTAAGGCCGCCGACGAAGAGGATGAATCATAATCCGGCGGGGGGGACGGCACTGCCGGTATGTCGCAAATAAAAGTGACATCGTAACTCAACGAGTGTTTGACGATATCGCCGTAGCGGCGGCCGCGGAGCTCGTTCGCTCAGGCGGGGAACGCGAGCTGCGACAATTTTTCCAGCGCCTGTTTATCCTGCTCGTCGTCCGGCATATACACCAGCATTCGGTCGCCGTTGTTTGACGCCGTCCACCAGTTGATCTGACGCAGCGAGATGGTGCCCAACTGCGGATGCAGAAAACGCTTTGTTTTGTCGTTGATGCCCTGGATTTCGTAGCGCTGATGCCATAGCTGACGGAAAGTTTCCGACTCGTTCAGATAGCGCTGCAGCTGTTTTTCCCACAAGGGGTCGCCGCTGTGCTCCGCCATGCGGGCCCGAAACATGGCCACCATATGGCGCAAAAACTCATGTAAATCGACCAGCCGAGCCTGCCAATCGGCATTTTTGAACGCCAGATAGATGCAGTTGCGGTCTTCCTGCGGAATGTTCGCCAGATTGATATTCAACAGTCTGCACCAGGCGTCGTTGAACCCCAGAATGCTGAAGCGGGCATTGACGATCACGGCGGGAAAAGGATTAAGCCGATCGAGAATCAGCTGATGGTCTTCCGTGAGCTTTTCACAGCTGGCGCGCACCGTGGGCGAATAGGGCAGATTGGCCAGCATAAACAGATGACGGGTCTCTTCTTCATTGAACTGCAGCGCTTTGGCGATGGACATCATGGTTTTGGCCGAGGTGCGGATCGGGCGTCCCTGCTCCAGCCAGGTGTACCAAGTTATTCCCACATCCGCCAGCAGCGCGACGTCTTCCCGCCGCAGCCCCGGCGTGCGTCGCTTGCGCGGGATCGATAAACCTATCCGCGTCGGGTCGATGCTTTCACGGCGGGTGCGTAAATAGGTTCCCAGAACTTTACGATTCTGCTGGCCGGCGTTTTGGCCGGAGGATTCGTTTACGATAGACGTCATTGAGGCGTTTCCCCGCGAGACTGGTAGTATTTATACCAGGATAAACAAGAACTGGTACCCGTTTAATTTACCTGTGATGCTAGCGCTCAACGGTGATGAGCACAATGGTTATGCGCACACTCGGGTCATAAAAACAAATGGGTACGAGAGAATGAAACAGGTTTCACTTGCACAAGGTCTAAGCCGCATCGGCCTGGTTGTGTTACTGACCGGGCAGTTGCTGCCGATGATTGATTTTTCCATCGTCAACGTGGCGCTGGAATCCATGGCGCGGACGCTGTCGGCCAGCCCGGCGGAGCTGGAATTGGTGGTTTCGGTCTATGGGGTGGCGTTTGCCGTATCGCTGGCGATGGGGGGACGCCTAGGCGATAACCTGGGACGCCGTCAGGTATTTATGTGCGGTATCGTGGTGTTCGCCGTGGCTTCGCTGCTGTGCGGGATTGCGCAAAGCGTGTGGTTGCTGCTGCTGGCGAGAACGTTGCAGGGGATCGGCGCGGCGCTGATCGTACCGCAAATACTGGCGACCATTCATGTGAGCCTGCGCGGGCGGAAACATGCCCGCACGCTGGGGATCTACAGCGCCATCGGCGGACTGGCGTTTATTATCGGTCAGGTGCTGGGCGGCGTGCTGCTGAAGCTGGATATCGGCGGCTATGGCTGGCGCAGCGTTTTTCTGGTGAATTTGCCGTTCTGCCTGCTGATATTGCTCTGCTCTCCGCTGTGGGTGCCGGATACCCGGGGAGAAAAACGCGTGCCCCTCGATCTCTCCGGCACGGTTTTGCTGGCGCTGGCGATCGCCTGTCTGTTATTCCCGCTGGCGTTAGGCCCGCTCTGGCGCTGGCCGTGGCCCTGCATCGCCGCACTGCTGGCGAGTATCGTGCTGTTTCCTCTGCTCTGGCGAGTGGAGCAGAGGCAGGAACAACGCGGCCAGGCGCCGCTGCTGCCGCCGACGCTGCTGCGCTTGCCCAGCGTCCGCTTTGGGCTGGGGATCGCGGTGCTGTTTTTTTCCTGCTGGAGCGGCTTTATGTTCACCGTCGCTTACGTATTGCAGTCGGGCGCCGGTTTCTCGCCGTTGCAGTCCGGCAATAGCTTTATCGGGCTTGGGGCGGCCTATTTTATCTCGTCGTTACTGAGCGGCCGGGTAACGGAGCGGGTGGGGAAAATACGCACGCTGATTATCGGCTGTGTTATTCAGATGATCGGTCTGCTGATGCTGATGGCGACGTTAGCGGCGACGTGGCCGGCGCTGACGATTTTCGGCCTGCTTCCCGCGACGATACTGGTGGGATTCGGCCAGGCGTTTATCGTCAGCAGTTTTTATCGTATCGGCCTGTCCGACGTGCCGCTGGCGCACGCTGGCTCCGGCAGCGCGCTGCTGTCCACGGTGCAGCAGGCTGCGCTGGGCATCGGGCCGATCATGCTGGGTACGGTGCTGGTGCAGATGCTGCATACCGCCGGCGGCGATTATGCGTCGGCGCTGATTGCCGCGCTGGGCGTGGAGTGGGGCGTTATGCTGGTTCTGGTGGCCGGCGCCTGCTGGGTGCTGCGCCGGGAACGGCGCATGGAACAGCGTTGCGCCGTCGTTTCTTTACATACTCAGGGCGATTGACGCGCCGCTATCGCCCCTGGCCGCACGCGATAAAAAACGTCGCCGGGGGCGGGACGCGCGCCATAAAAAAATCCGACAGCGCTGGCGCCGCCGGATTTTTACAGGCCGTAAATAGGCCGATTTAGGCAAACTAATGCTGTTCACTTAAGCCCATTTTTAGGGGAAACACAGGGGGAGGTTCCCGTAGGGACGCCTCACCCCTGTGGTCGCCCCGTGTATTTCGATACTTAAACGATCGGCATTAGATTTAGGCAAACGGGGTTATTTCAACGCCGCCAGGGCGCTATCATAATCCGGTTCGGTGGTGATTTCGTTCACCAGTTCGCTGTATACGACAGTGTCGTTCTCATCAAGGATCACCACGGCGCGCGCCGTCAGCCCTTTCAGCGCGCCGTCGGCAATGGCGACGCCGTAATTCTCTTTGAACTCGGCGCCGCGCAGCGTGGAAAGCACCACGACGTTGTTCAACCCTTCCGCTCCGCAAAAACGGGCCTGCGCAAACGGCAGATCGGCGGAGATGCACAGCACGACGGCGTTATCCAATTCCGAAGCCAACTGGTTGAATTTACGCACAGACGTGGCGCAAACGCCGGTATCGATGCTCGGGAAAATATTCAGAATTTTACGTTTACCAGCATAGCTGCTGAGAGAGACGTCCGACAGGTCCTTGGCAACCAACGTGAAGGCTTTGGCCTTATCGCCTTTTGCCGGGAAAGTGCCTGCCAGCGGCACGGGATTGCCTTGGAAATGTACGTTCTGTGACATGTATGCGTCCTCTAATTACAGGTGATTAACATGTTGCTCAGTTTAAGGCAACGTTGGCAACATTGGTATTAAAATTATGACATAACAATGCGCTCATTGCGTTTAGGTAGCATTCGCTGGCGGCGTCTGCCGATATCGGCGGCAGTTCCACGGTAACGCACGGCAGCCTGCGCTCGGCGCACCAGCTGCCGAAAGAGCCGGGGGTGTCGTAGCCGACGTCCGGCACCAGCGGTAAAGCGAATTGTTGCGCCAGCCACTGCCCCAAAGGGGAAAGGTGCGGATCGTCGATGCAGGCGAGAGGCTCATGAAAAGAGACAACCCAGGCGGGGTTAAGTTTCTCAATCAGGCCGCAGATCGCTTTTGTTTCAGGCTCCGAAGCCGGCATCTTCCCGGTGGAGAGCGTAACATCCCGTTCTGCGGCGTCGCTGTTCCAGCGGTATACCGTATTGCCCGGCCGCCAGTTGGCGGCGGGAAAATTTCGATTGAGATCGACGCCGTTTGCATTCGAGCGTAACCCTAACTGGCAGCCGTCGGGGTTAACCGCCAGCACCACATGATGTTGGCGTTGGCCGGGCATCAGGGTTCGCAACGCGCACGATAGCGTAATGACGGATGCCGTCTCTTCGCCGTGGGTTCCCGCGATCACCAGCCCGCTGTCGCGCTGCGGCAATTCGGCCGGGAAATAGAGCAAGGGCGCGCCCAGCAGCGACTTTCCGTAAGGCTCGCCCAGCGAGGGCAGGTTGCCGCGTAACTGGCGCGCGCGCCGGGCGATAGTGTTGTTGTCCATATGTCCGCCTATCGATATCTTCAACCTTATTTTCATCATAACGGCTGATGCTGAAAATAGCATCTATGATGCGAATGGCGCCAAATGCGGCGGTAGGGGCGCTTGCGCCGGCCGCTATATCCAAAAGAGTTCGATTTGTAGGAAAGCCAACGCACCTGCGGCTTGAAGTATGAAGGGGATATTATATTATTCAGTAAACTCATCATTCTCCGAGATAATTTATTATGCGATACGCGCATTCTGCATTATGTTCCGCCCTGCTCGCGGCGGCGGCGGCAAACGTCGGCGCCGCGCAGGTTCCGCCCGGGACCCCGCTGTCCGAAAAACAGGAAATTGTTCGTCATATCAAGGATGAGCCCGCATCGCTGGATCCGATAAAGGCGGTGGGTCTGCCGGAGGCGCAGGTGGCGCGCGATCTGTTTGAGGGTCTGGTCAATCAGGATGAGCATGGCAATATTGTGCCGGGCGTCGCGCAGCATTGGCAGGCCAGCGATAACCGCACCTTTATTTTTACCTTACGCGAGAATGCGCGCTGGTCTAACGGCGATCCGGTTACGGCGAAGGATTTTGTTTACAGCTGGCGCCGTTTGGTCGCGCCGGAGAATTCGTCGACTTTCGCCTGGTTTGCCCGTCTGGCGGGAATCATGAACGCCGATCAAATCATCGATGGCAAACTGCCCGCCGAACGTCTGGGCGTGACGGCGGTTGACGACCATACGCTAAAGGTGCAGCTCAGCAGGTCGGTGCCTTATTTCGTCAGCCTGACGGCGAATTTCAGCCTGTTCCCGGTTCACCAGGCGACGGTGGAAAAGTACGGCAGCGACTGGACCAAGCCCGGCAATCTGGTGGGTAACGGCGCATTCAAATTACGCGAGAGGGTGGTAAACGAAAAGCTGGTGCTGGCGCCGAACGACTATTATTGGGATCACGTCAACACCCAATTAACCAAGGTCACTTTCGTGCCGATTAATCAGGAGTCGAACGCGACCAAACGCTATTTGTCCGGCGATATCGATATCACCGAATCGTTCCCCAAAAATCAGTACCGCAAGTTGTTGAAAGATCTGCCCGGGCAGGTCTACACCCCGGAACAGCTGGGAACCTACTACTATGCTTTTAATACCCAGCGCGCGCCGATGAACGATGTGCGCGTAAGGAAAGCGCTCTCTTACGCCATCGATCGCAAAATCATCGCGGAAAAGGTGTTGGGGACCGGCGAGAAACCCGCTTACCACTTTACGCCGGATGTCACCGCCGGCTTTAAGCCGACCGAGAGCCTGCTGCAGCAATATTCCCAGGCGGAGCTGGATGCCCAGGCCAAAGCCCTGATGTCCGCCGCCGGCTACGGCCCCGGCAGGCCGCTGAAGCTGTCGCTGCTGTATAACTCATCGGAAAGCCACCAGAAGATCGCCGTCGCGGTGGCGTCAATGTGGAAGACGAAGCTGGGCGTCGAGGTAAAATTATCCAACCAGGAGTGGCAGACCTATATTGATAGCCGTAACAGCGGTAATTTTGACGTGGTGCGGGCCTCCTGGGTGGGGGACTATAACGAGGCGTCCACTTTCCTGTCGCTATTAACCTCGCGGCATAGCGGCAATCTGGCGCGCTTTAAGAATGCCGATTACGATCGGTTGCTGGACGAAGCGAGCAACCAGACCCATGCTCAGGCGTTGAATGATGATTACAACAAGGCGGAGCAAATTCTGATGGAGGAAGCGCCCATTGCGCCTATTTATCAATATACCAATGGACGGTTGATTAAGCCCTGGGTTAAAGGCTATCCCATCACCAATCCTGAAGACGTGGCGTACAGCCATATGCTTTATATCATTAAACATTAATTAAAACGCCGCGACCGGCTTCTCAGCTTCTCTTCGTGAGGAAGCCGGCACGATCGTTGCCGTGAATCAAGTTTGCAACGAAGAGGTAAAAGGATTATCACCGGAGGCGAATGTGGAACCCTTTGAAGGAAAAGAACTGCAACATACCGGTGCCGTTTATGCGTATCAGTTGAATGGCAAAGGCGGGATCGTACCGATAGGCCACGACGACGTCGTAACCAGCGCGACACCTTGCTGGGTACACCTCGACTCCACCAAGCCGGATAGCGCCAACTGGCTGACTGAAACCAGCCTGGTGCCGGACAGCGTGCGCGATGCGCTGTTGGGGGAAAGCGTTCGGCCTCGGGTTACCCGCCTGGGCGAGGGCACGATGATTACGCTGCGCAGCATTAATCGCAACGAAAACGCGCGGCCGGATCAGTTGGTCGCCCTGCGGATTTTTATTACGGATACGCTGATCATCTCTACCCGCAGACGCAAACTCTCGGCCATTGATGAAGTGCTGGAGGATCTGCAGGAGGGCCATGGCCCAACCGACAGCGGAAGCTGGCTGGTTTCCATTGCGGAGGCGCTGACCGACCACGCCAGCGATTTTATCGACGATCTGCATGAAAATATTATCGTGCTTGAAGAGGATCTGCTGGAACAGAAAACCCCTCAGCAAGGCGAGCTGGCGCTGATCCGCAAACAGCTAATCGTATTACGGCGCTATATGACGCCGCAGCGCGATGTATTTTCCCGCCTGTCGGTGGAAAAATTCCCCTGGATGCAGGATGACGACCGCCGCAGAATGCAGGAAATCTCCGACAGACTGGGGCGCGGATTGGAAGATCTGGATGCCAGCATCGCCCGCACCACGGTGTTGGCGGATGAAATCACCACGCTGATGACCGACGCCATGAACCGGCGCACCTATACGATGTCGCTGATGGCGATGATTTTTTTACCCACGACTTTTTTGACCGGGTTATTTGGCGTCAATTTGGGCGGGATGCCAGGCAACAGCTCTCCGTACGGATTCGGCATTTTTTGCCTGATGTTGGTAGTTTTAGTCGCCGGCGTTGCCTGGTGGTTAAAACGCAGTAAATGGCTATGAAAATAGGGCAAGCGTTATTGCGTAACGCATCACAGATGTCCTGCGTGCGTTGAAAAAAAACCGTCTACCTTGAGCAATATCAACATTTTTCGCGCTGGTGTACGGCACTATCACCCCCGCAGGTGAATGCAACGTCAAGCGATGGGCGTTGCGCTCCATATTGTCTTACTTCCTTTTTTGAATTACTGCATAGCACAATTGATTCACACCATGCCGACGATTCGTCGGCATTTTTTTTATAGCTAGCCACCTATCCGCGCGCTTCTCGAGCCGTCGCCAGCGAGGTTAAAAAACGCTTCCGGCGTTTATTTAACCGACCGCCGTTTTATTTTATTTCCAATACGTCGAGCCGCGCCGCGGACGGCGCCGCCTCATCGTCGTTCGGCCGCCAGCCCGCGGGCCGCAGAGGGATCTCTTCGCGGTCGAAGGCCAGATCGCCGCCATCAATGACTTCATCGCCGTGGCGAATGCTTTTGAAATCAAACAGCGCATTATCGGCGAGGTGGGAGGGCACCACGTTTTGCATCGCGCTGAACATGGTTTCGATACGGCCGGGATAACGTTTATCCCAGTCGCGCAGCATCTCTTTGATCACCTGACGCTGTAGATTGGGCTGAGAACCGCAAAGATTGCAGGGGATAATCGGATACCGGCGCGCTTCGGCGAAACGCTCGATGTCTTTTTCACGACAGTAGGCCAGAGGGCGGATAACCACGTGCTGGCCATCGTCGCTCATCAGCTTGGGCGGCATACCTTTCAGTTTTCCGCCGTAAAACATGTTTAGAAACAGCGTTTGCAGCATATCGTCGCGGTGGTGGCCGAGGGCGATTTTGCTGGCGCCCAACTCGCTCGCCGTCCGATACAAAATGCCGCGGCGCAGGCGCGAACAGAGCGAACAGGTGGTTTTGCCCTCAGGAATTTTCTCTTTCACAATGCCGTAGGTATTCTCTTCGACGATCCGGTATTCGATCCCGATGCTATCAAGGTATTGCGGCAACACATGTTCAGGAAAGCCGGGCTGTTTCTGGTCAAGATTGACGGCAACCAACGAAAAGTTAACCGGGGCGCTTTGTTGCAGATTACGCAGAATCTCCAGCATGGTGAAGCTGTCCTTACCGCCGGACAGGCAAACCATAATGCGATCGCCTTCTTCAATCATATTGAAGTCGGCGATAGCCTCACCCACGTTACGGCGCAGACGCTTTTGAAGTTTGTTCAAATTGTACTGCTCTTTTTTATTAACTTGCTGTTTCTCTTCCATTTTTACATGTGCTCGTTTGGGCCGGGGCGTCACAGGGGCAAATAGTTACCGTGCAGGTTGTTAACCGGCATGCATAAGTATGGCGTGTATGGTACGGATTACGCCGCCGAATGCCAGAGAGTTTTATTTCCTCGCCGGCGTCATGACGGCCGGCCGCGCTTCAGCCAGGCATCAAAACGCGGCTCGGGCGTTTTTTCCGTGGCGTAATAAACCAGCCGCAGGTGACGCTCTTCGTCGAGAGTGAGCGTTGTGTGCTCAAATATAATCTCGCCGAGATCTTCAATCATCAAGGCGCGCGTTCCTGAACATGACCCCTGAACACTCTGCCGGTGCCAGTGGTTATGAAAGTCAGGGGAGATCTTTTCCAGTTGGTTAACCAAGTCGTGAATATCATGCGCCGCCGGCGCGCGGGCGAAATCGCGTTTGAAACTGGCTAAGATAAGCGGCGCCTGCCGCTCCCAGGGGGAAAACAGCCGCTGAGTCTCTGGATTACCGTATAGCATCCACAACAGATTACGCCGCCCTGCGGGTTGCGATGAAAAATGGAAAATGCGGTCGGCGGCGTGATTCCATGTCAGCACATCCCAGCGCAGATTGAGGACATAGACCACGCGGTGAGGTAAATCAGCAATCAAACGCCGCACCAGCGGGGGAACCACACAAACCGTTTTGCCATTTTCCGCCGGCGGGCGTTGATGGGCAAGCAGGTACAAATGGCGACGCTCTGCGGCGTCCAGTTTGAAAATAGTCGCCAGTCGATCTAAAAATTGGCCGGAAACGCCAATATCACGGCCCTGTTCCAGCCATGTGTACCATGTCAATCCGACCCCCGCCAATGTCGCGACCTCTTCCCGCCGCAATCCCGGCGTTCGGCGGCGAGAGCCCGTCGGCAGCCCGACATCTAGTGGAGAGATGCGTTCTCTGTGTTTACGCAGGAATTCCGCCAAATCGGAACGAACACGCGGCGCCGCCATTATATTACCTTTAGTAACAGCATAAATGCTTAAATTGTAACCCCATAAAACTTCGAAGAATATAGCGTATCCGTTGTGGGCGCATCTATATTGGGAGGTAATTATGCGGCAAAAAAATAGTCGGACGCTGGTCTGCTTAATTTCGATGGGGGCGTTCGCCCTGGGGATGGCGTCGTACGTTACCGCCGGACTGGTTCCGTTGATTGAAGAGAGTTTTTCTATTCCCGCGGCCATGGCCGCACAATTGGTCACCGCCTTTACTCTGGCTTATGGGGTAGGTTCGCCGTTGGTCGTCGCCGTTCTCCCCGCCGGCCGGCAGCGCGAGGGATTACTGTGGGCGTTGGCACTATTTGTGCTCGCGAATGCGGCGAGCGCACTGGCGGACAATATGACGGCATTACTGATTTTTCGCGCGCTGGCCGGTATTGGCGCCGGCGTCTATCTGGCTACCGCTATTTCCGTCGCCGCCGCGCTTTCAGGGGCTAACGCGCGCGGTAAATCGATTGCGGTTTTGATGGGCGGAATGGCCAGCGGAGCGGTGCTGGGCGTACCGCTAAGTTTGGTCGTGGCAGACCTGGCCGGATGGCCATCCGCGCTGTGGCTGATTGCCGGATTGGGATTGATAGCGTTTATCGGGATTTGGGTGAAACTCCCGCCGGTTTTACCTGCGGCGACGGCGGTATCCATGCGCCGGAAACTGTCGATTTTGCGCGATCGCAACGTGTCGGCGATTTTATTGGTGTCGTTCCTGGCGGCGATTGCCAGCCTGGGAATGTATACCTTTATGGCGCCGTTCATGATGATCACTCTTCATGTGCATTCGATCGTGCCGTGGCTTTGGCTCTGGGGCGTCGGCGGTATTCTGGGGAGCGTGCTTGTCGGCTCGATAGCCAACCGAATCAGCGGACCGGCGCTGACGTTAGGCATCATGAGCATATTAACGCTTTCGCTGCTGGCGATGCCGATTATGGCGCGCTGGAATATTTGGCTGGTGACCATTCCCGTGATGCTCTGGGGCGCGGTTGGATGGGCGTTGCAGGTGCCGCAAAATCATCAGCTGATTCTCGCTAGAGAACATACCGGAGATGGTAATCTGGCCGTGGCGCTGAATGAGTCCGCGCTTTATCTCGGCAGCGCGGCGGGCGCCTCGCCGGCGGGTTGATATTGTCCTTTAATCTGGACGTCTTCCTGCTGCCGATTATCGCGGCAGGGGTCGCGTTTATCGGCATGCTTATTCAGGTGGGGATTGGAAAAAAATCCGCCCCCTCTCCGCTTTATTGATCTTTTACCCTATTGGCGCATTTATCGGTGTGACGGCGAAATGAGGTGTGGTAAATAGAGTGGTGCAAAATCTGATAATAAAATCATTCGGAGCCAGAGCATGAAATTGCATCAATGGTTATTCGCTGGCGCTGTCCTGGCGCTGTCCGGCTGCAGCAGCAATAGCGAAGAAACCAACGCCGTAGCCCAGCGTAACGCTTCATTTAACAGCGACGCCGCCGTGCGGCTGAAAAGCGATTCGCCTGCCGATGCGAGCTGTTCATTAATAGGGGGAACGATGGCGCTATCCAGACAGCTGAACGGCGCCAGCGTGGGAACCTGCCAGCTGGCTAACGGCAAGCGTTGCGATGAACGTTCATTGATAAATGGAACCTGTCCCGCGGGATGATCCCTGCGCGGCGTCGGGCCGTCGCAGGGGATAGTCGGGCCGCCTTACGGGTTCAACAGGTTAGGGCACGCCTCATCCTGGCTTACCTGACGCAGGTTTTGCAATGTCGTCTGCGAAATACTGGTCAGCGCCTCCTCCGTCAGGAACGCCTGATGCCCGGTAAACAGGACGTTATGACAGGCGGACAGACGGCGGAAGACGTCATCCTGAATAACGTCGTTGGATTTATCCGCAAAGAACAGGTCGCGTTCGTTCTCATAAACGTCCATGCCCAGCGCGCCGATTTTCTGCTGCTTCAGCGCGTCGATGGCCGCCTGCGAGTCGATTAATCCGCCCCGGCTGGTATTGACGATCATCACGCCGTTTTTCATCTGCGCGAAAGCGCTCTGATTCAACAGATGGTGGTTTTCCGGCGTCAGCGGGCAGTGGAGCGAAATCACATCCGAGCGGGCATACAGTGTTTTCAGATCGACGTATTCCGCGCCTAGCTCCAGAGCCTGGGGGTTCGGATAGGGGTCGAACGCCAGCAGACGCATGCCGAAGCCTTTGAGGATCCGCATGGTGGCGATGCCGATTTTCCCGGTGCCGATGATGCCCGCGGTGCGGTTATGCATATTAAAACCGATCAACCCCTCCAGAGAGAAATTGGCGTCGCGGGTACGCTGGTAGGCGCGGTGGATGCGGCGGTTCAGACACATCATCATGCCGACGGCATGTTCGGCGATGGCTTCCGGCGAATAGGCCGGCACCCGGACCACCTTTATGCCCAGCTCCTTGGCGGCGTCAAGATCGACGTTGTTAAACCCGGCGCAACGCAGCGCCACTATTTTTATCCCCAGTTCCGCCAGTTTGGTTAATACCTCGCGGCCGCCGTCATCATTAACGAAAATACACACGGCCTGGCAGCCCGCCGCGGTCGTCGTGGTCCGCGTCGTCAACATAAAATCAAAAAATTCAATTTGATAGCCAAACTGCTGGTTAACCTGCTCCAGGTACTTACGATCGTATTGTTTAGTACTGTAAACTGCCAATTTCATAGCGTGTTTCTCCGCAAAATCCTTTTGTTAAACTATCAGAAAATAATGAACAGACAAACCGTTGCTTGGATAACTGTCACTCCACGAGAGTGATATGGCGTTAATAAAATTCGCCAGAGTCGCGAATCGCGGTCTACGCTATGAAAGGGACAGGGAGTAACTCTCTAATATCTACAGAATAAAGCAGAAAATCCCCCCTTTGGGCGGGTAGCGCCGATCGTTTAAGTATCGAAATGCACAGGGCGGCCACCGGGGTGAGGCTCCCTACGGGAACCTCACCGTGTTTCCCCTGAGAACCGACTTAAGCGAACGCATTACCTTTTTATGGGAGCCTGCGACAGGATGCTCGATATTTCTTAATGACTAAAAAATATTCGCTGGCCGGTTTTGCGCTATTGCTATTGATCCTGCTGCTGGCGGCGGCCTGGCGCGGCATGCCGCAGTGGCTCCCCCGTTTGCTGGGCGTTTGGCTGCCGCCGGAGATGTCGGTGACGCTGGATTCCTCCCCCGTTTGGCATGACGGCGGGCTGAGAAGCGATGGCTACAGCCTGAACGTCGGCGACTGCCGGCTGGCCGACGTACGCAATGTCACATTGCATCGGCAGGCCGGCCGCTGGCGCGTCGGCATAGACGCGGTGACGCTGGATAGCGGCTGTCTGTCGCGGCTCTCCACGGCGGAGGAGGCTGCGCCGTCGCGCCTGTCGCAATGGCAGCGGCGATTGCCGGCGGCGGATATTGCGATCGACGCCTTCACGCTGCTGCCCTGGCGGGAGTACGCGGGTCGGGTGCGCTTCAGCGCCGATGGCGCCGGGCGCCAGACGCTGAGCTATCAGGGCCGGCGTCTGGCTTTTCAGGCGGAGCTGAATCAGCGGCGCCTTATTGTGCGCGACGGCCTGCTGGCAACGCCCGACGCCCGACTGGAGGTCGGCGGCGAGCTAACGCTGGCCGATTCGCTGTCTCTGCCGCCCGAACAGGGCGCCTTAACCGGGCGTTTGGCTACCGGCCAAACGCCGGAGCCGGTCACGCTATCGCTGGACTGGCGCGGATCGCAGGGCGCGCTGGCGTTGCGCGCCGCTGGCGACGATGAACCTTTGGCGTCATTGCCGTGGCGGCTGACGTCGGAAACAATACGTATCGATAACGGCGTTTGGCGCTGGCCTTACGCCGCGCAGCCGTTGTCCGGCCGGGTATCCGTTGTATTACAGCACTGGCGCCGGGGATGGGAGCAAACCCGCATCGAGGCGCGCATGAATATGCTGACGCAAGGGCATAACGGCAAAGCCAATGCGGTGCTGACGCTGGGGCCGGGCAATCTGGGGTTAATCAACAGCCAACTGCGTTTTCAGTTGACCGGACAGGCCAATCTCTCCGACATGTCGCTGACCGCCTCGCTGCCGGGCATGATCAGGGGGTCGGTATTAAACCCCGAGCTGTCTCTTTTGCCGGGGGCGTTACTGCGCGCCTGGGGAACGCTGGCGCCGCAGCTCCGGCTTGAGGAGGCGCGCTGGCCGTTGGCCGGCGTACGGATCGGTTCGAACGGCGTTAATGGGCGGCTACAGGCGATAGTCAAAGCGCGTGACGCATATTGGGGGCGGTTCAATCTGCATCTGGACGGGCTGGCGCAGGATTTCTGGCCGGATCGGGGGCAATGGCGCTGGCGTTACTGGGGACGCGGGCGACTGCCGCCGTTAAAGGCCAAATGGGATGTCGCCGGCCGGGGCCGCTGGCAGGACTCGCTTATTGAGGTCGAGCAGCTTTCCAGCGGGCTGGATCGGCTGAGTTATGGGCTGGTGACGGCGCACCGGCCCCGGCTGACTCTCGCGCAACCGCTGCGCTGGCAGCGTAGTCAGCCGGACGCGTCTTTTCAAGGCGCGCTCCAGCTGGCGACGGCGCGGGTGGATTTCAGTAACGGCGGCTATCTTCCGCCGTCGCGGGTAACGCTGAAGCTGGCCGGACGTACGCCCGACGATTTTCTTATCCAGGGGCAGCTGCGGGCGCAGGATATCGGCCCGGTTACGCTGCGCGGCCGTTGGGACGGCGAACGCCTGCGCGGCGGCGCATGGTGGCCGCAGCAGCCGCTTACGGTGTTTCAACCGCTGCTTTCTCCCCGGCTGAAAATGAATATCCGCAGCGGAGAGTTTTACGCGCAGTCCGCTTTTTCCGCGGCGCGCGGGGAAGGGTTCCGCGCCGGTGGGCACTGGGTGGTGAAAAACGGCGGCGTATGGCTGCAGGATGGCGAAGTGCGCGGGGTGAATTTTATTCTTCCCTATCGCCTGCAGGATCGGCATTGGCAGTTAGGCGTGAAGCGGCCGGTCACGCTGCGGATCGACACGCTGGATAACCTGTTTCGCATGACGGATATCCGCGTCGATCTGCAAGGATACTATCCCTACAGCGAAAAACGGCCGCTGACGTTGTCGCAGGCGGGGATGAACATCTTAGGCGGTCATATCGCGCTCTCCGCCTTACGCTGGCCGCAACGTGATGACGCCCTACTGACGGTGCGGAGCGTGGAGCTCAGCGAACTGCTGACGGCATTGAAGCAAAAACAGATCGCCATGTCCGGCAAGGTAAGCGGCGTGCTGCCGCTTAATTTCAACCATCCGAGCATGCTGGTGCGCAAGGGGCGGATCGTCAACGATAGCTATCTGACGCTGCGGCTGGATCGGCAGTTGGCCGATGAGTTGGAGCGTAAAAACAGGGCCGGCGGCGCCGCCATCGGCTGGCTGCGCTATCTGGAGATCGGCCGTTCCTATGCCGCCGTTGAACTGAACAATCAGGGCGAACTGCTGCTGACTTCGCAGGTCCAGGGGAAGAACCCGACGCTGAGCGCGGAGCGGCAGGTGGTGCTGAATTACCGCCATCAGGAGAATATTTTCCAGCTATGGCGCAGCTTGCGTTTCGGCGCTAATTTGCAGGATACGCTGGAGCAGCAGGCGAATGAATAAATTCAGGATGGGATGATGAAAACTCTGTATACATTGCCGGGAGCGCTCGGCGTACTGCTACTGGCAGGGTGCGTGCCGCGGATAGAAGTGGCGGCTCCTAAAGAGCCGATAACCATCAATATGAACGTTAAAATCGAGCATGAAATTTATATCAAAGCCGATAAAGAGGCCGCTCAGTTGCTGGAGAAACCGGCAAGCGCTCCCGACAGGAAATAAAAATGGGGGATGAAATGGCCTCCGCATCCGCATAAAAATAGGGTCAAACGCGCGGGGATAACGTAGGCGGAGGCGGTTTGCTAAATAGCCTCACGCGGTTTTTTAGCGGCGCTTGCGCCGGGCGCGATAAAAAAGCGCGCCGTTCGGCGCGCAATAAAACGCTAAATAGAAAAAATAAGTGACAAGGTAACAATGATGATGTTGCGTTAGGCGCCGGCTAACTGGGATAGCTGCGCTTTGGCGGCGTCAACGGCTTTCTCCGCCACGTCCGGACCGTATGCGATGCCTTCGGCAAAGACGAATTCGACCTCGGTGATGCCGATAAAGCCCAGGAACAGACGCACATAGGGTTCCAGCAGGTCGGTCGGGGTATCCTTATGGATGCCGCCGCGGCTGGTCAGCACGATGGCGCGTTTGCCTTTCACCAGCCCTTCCGGTCCCTGTTCGGTATAGCGGAAGGTGACGCCGGCGCGGGCAATCAGGTCAAAGTAGTTTTTCAACTGCGTCGGGATGTTGAAGTTATACATCGGCGCCGCCAGCACAATAATGTCGTTCGCCTGCAGTTCGGCGATCAGCTCATCGGACAGTTTTAACGCTTCCTGTTGACGCGGCGTCAGCGGCGCATCCGACGGACGCAGCGCGCCGACCAATTCGCCGTCCAGCACCGGAATCGGCTGCGCCGCTAAATCGCGAACGGTGATGCTATCGCCGGGGTGAGCGGAGCGCCATTGCGCGCTGAAATAGTCAGCTAACTGATTTGACTGAGAAAAATTTGCCAGGATGCTTGATTTTAGAACCAGTACTTTGCTCATGCCAATTCCTTATTGATTGAGTTCGGACCTCGTGACGAATGTCTCCGATGGGCTTATTTTATGCGGCGTTTTCATGGCCTGAAAGTGCAATATTTCGAGCGCATCGTTCGAATTTATTGAATAAGCGCCTTAGTTATAGCCCTGGCCGCTAATGTGCTACCATGCCCGGCGAAAAAAATGAAAAACATCATGACGTAACACCGTTCCGTCGATGAAGGACAGCAATAAGGAACCGCAACGTGAAATCACCTCTCAACGCATTATCTTCGCAGCTTGATGCGTTAATGCTCCTCGATCGGCAGCGCCTGCGTCGGCGTTTACAGGGGGCCGATAAAGTCGGCAGCCCGAAAGCGCAGGCGGCGATCGCACAGGAAATTGAAGGTGAGATCGCCGCGGCCCGGCAGCGCGTGGAAAACCGCCGCGCCGCCTGCCCATCCATCCGTTACCCGGAACAGCTGCCGGTCAGCCAGAAAAAAGACGAAATACTGAACGCCCTGCGCGAACATCAGGTCATTATCGTGGCGGGGGAGACCGGTTCGGGCAAAACCACGCAGCTGCCGAAAATCTGCCTGGAGCTGGGGCGGGGCGTTCGCGGATCGATCGGCCACACGCAGCCGCGCCGTCTGGCCGCCAGAACGGTGGCCGATCGTATCGCCGCCGAACTGGAGACGCCGCTGGGCGGATGCGTGGGTTACAAGGTCCGTTTTAACGATCGGGTGGGCGATAATACCCTGGTGAAGCTGATGACCGACGGCATTCTGCTGGCGGAAATACAGCAGGATCGCCTGCTGATGCAGTATGACACCCTGATTATCGATGAGGCGCACGAACGCAGCCTGAATATTGATTTCATTCTGGGTTATCTGCGCCAGCTGCTGCCGAAACGCCCTGATTTAAAAATTATTATTACCTCGGCCACTATCGATCCCCAGCGTTTTTCGCGCCATTTCGCCGACGCGCCGATTATCGAGGTGTCCGGGCGCACATACCCGGTCGATGTCCGCTATCGCCCGGTGGCGGACGACGCCGAGGACGGCGACCGCGATCAGCTACAGGCCATCTTTGATGCGGTGGATGAACTGGGCCGTGAGGGGCCGGGTGATATCCTGATTTTTATGAGCGGCGAGCGGGAGATTCGCGATACGGCCGATGCCTTAACCAAGCTGGATTTGCCCCATACTGAGATCCTGCCGCTCTACGCCCGGCTCTCTAACCAGGAGCAGAACCGGGTTTTTCAATCCCACCACGGCCGCCGTATCGTGCTGGCGACCAACGTGGCCGAAACGTCGCTGACCGTGCCGGGCATCCGCTACGTCATCGATCCCGGCACGGCGCGTATCAGCCGCTACAGTTTCCGCACCAAAGTGCAGCGCCTGCCCATCGAACCTATTTCCCAGGCCTCGGCCAACCAGCGTAAAGGCCGCTGCGGACGCGTGGCCGCCGGGGTCTGTATCCGCCTCTATTCCGAGCAGGATTTTCTGTCGCGTCCGGAGTTTACCGACCCTGAAATTCTGCGCACCAATCTGGCGTCGGTAATATTGCAAATGACCGCGCTGGGGCTGGGCGACATCGCGGCGTTTCCTTTTGTGGAGGCGCCGGATAAACGCAACATCCAGGATGGCGTACGGCTGTTGGAGGAGCTGAGCGCGATTACGTCGGCCGAAAACGGGCGTTACCGTCTGACGCCGCTGGGGCGGCAGCTGTCTCAACTGCCCATCGACCCGCGCTTGGCGCGCATGGTGCTGGAGGCGCGCCGCACCGGCTGCGTGCGCGAAGTGATGGTGATTACCGCCGCGCTCTCCATTCAGGATCCGCGCGAACGCCCGCTGGATAAGAAACAGGCCGCGGATGAAAAGCATCGGCGCTTCGCCGATAAAGAGTCCGATTTTATGACGTTCGTCAACCTGTGGGACTCTCTGCGCGAACAGCAAAAAGCCTTGTCCTCCAGCCAGTTCCGCCGCTTGTGCCGCAGCGATTATCTGAATTATCTGCGCGTGCGCGAATGGCAGGATATCTATACGCAGCTGCGTCAGGTGGTTAAAGAGCAGGGCCTGCCGATTAACAGCGCGCCCGCCGACTATCGCAGCATCCACTGCGCCCTGTTGACCGGCCTGTTATCGCATATCGGTCAGAAGGATATCGATAAGCAGGAGTTCAGCGGCGCGCGCAATGCGCGTTTCGCCATCTTCCCCGGCTCGGGACTGTTCAAAAAGCCGCCCAAATGGGCGATGGTGGCGGAGCTGGTGGAAACCAGCCGGCTATGGGGACGCATCGCGGCGCGCATCGATCCGGAATGGATCGAGCCGCTGGCGCAGCACCTGATTAAACGCAGCTACAGCGAACCGCATTGGGAAAAAGCCGCCGGCGTGGTGATGGCGCAGGAGAAGGTCACGCTGTTCGGGCTGCCCATCGTGGCGGCGCGCAAGGTGAATTACAGCCGGATCGACCCGGTATTGGCACGTGAGCTGTTTATTCGCCACGCGCTGGTGGAAGGCGACTGGCAAACCCGCCACGCGTTTTTCCGCGCCAACCTGAAACTGTTGGCGGAAGTGGAAGAGCTGGAAAACAAATCCCGCCGCCGCGATATTCTGGTGGATGATGAAACGCTGTTTGCCTTTTACGATCGGCGTTTGCCGCACGATATTATTTCGGCGCGCCACTTCGACGCATGGTGGAAAAGCGCCGGCCGCGAAGACGCCGATCTGCTGAATTTTGAAAAAAGCATGCTGATCAAGGATGGGGCGGATAGCGTCAGCGCGCTGGACTACCCGAACTTCTGGCATCAGGAAAGCCTGAAGCTGCGGCTCTCCTATCAGTTCGAACCGGGAACCGACGCCGACGGCGTAACGGTGCATATCCCGCTGCCCATTCTTAATCAGGTGCGGGAAGAGGGCTTTGAATGGCAGATCCCCGGCGTGCGGCGTGAGCTGGTTATCGCCTTGATCAAATCATTGCCCAAGCCGATACGGCGTAATTTCGTTCCGGCGCCGAACTACGCCGACGCGTTTCTGGCCCGGACCACGCCGTTGCAAAAAGGGCTGCTGGACGCGCTGGAGCGCGAACTTCGCCTGATGACGGGCGTCTCGGTACCGCGTGAAGAGTGGCATTGGGAGCAGGTTCCCGACCACCTCAAAATGACGTTTCGCGTGCTGGATGATAAAAACCGCCCCCTGCGGGAAGGCAAGGATCTCAATGCGCTGAAAGAGCAGCTTAAGGATAAGGTGCAGCAGACCCTGTCCGAGGTGGTCGACGACGGTCTGGAGCAGCGCGGCCTCCATGTCTGGAGCTTCGGTTCGCTGCCGGATTGCTGCGAACAGAAACGCGGCGGCTACTCCGTGAAGGCGTACCCGGCATTGGTGGATGAGAAGGAGAGCGTGGCGATCCGCCTATTCGACACGCCCCATCAGCAGCAGCAGGTGATGCGCCTGGGATTGCGGCGTTTGCTGCTGCTGAATATTCCGTCGCCGATTAAGTACCTGCACGAGAAGCTGCCGAACAAGGCGAAGCTGGGGCTCTATTTCAATCCTTATGGCAAAGTGCTCGATCTGATCGACGACTGTATCGCCTGCGCGGTCGATAAACTGATTGCCGAATTCGGCGGGCCGATCCGGCAAGAGGCGGAATTCCGGCGTCTGCATGAGAAGGTCCGCGCTGAGCTCAATGAGACGGTGGTCGATATCGCCAAGCAGGTGGAGCAGATCCTGACGGCGGTGTTCGCCATCAACAAGCGGCTGAAAGGGCGGGTGGATATGGCGATGGCGCTGGCGCTGAGCGATGTAAAAAACCAGCTCGGCGGCCTGGTGTTCCGCGGTTTCGTCACCGCCAACGGCTGGCAGCGCCTGCCGGACGTGCTGCGCTACCTGCAGGCGATCGACCGCCGCTTGGAAAAACTGGCGCTGGACGTACACCGCGACCGGGCGCAAATGCTGAAAGTCGAACGGGTGCAGCAGGCCTGGCGGCAGTGGCTGAATAAACTGCCGGCCGAGCGCCGCGACGATGAGGATGTCACCGCCGTTCGCTGGATGATTGAAGAGCTGCGGGTAAGCTATTTCGCTCAGCAGTTGGGAACGCCGTTCCCCATATCCGACAAACGGGTGCTGCAGGCGATGGAGCAGAATTAGTCGGATGGATCGCCGTCTTTTAACTGAATATAAGCCGATTTGATGACATCCTCGCCATATTTCCGCTCCAGGCGTTTGATGATGAAGTGCCCCTGCGCCATATGCTGATAATGATTAATAAACAGGGTATTGATCGCCGCCCCGCTGGCGGCGCCGATAACCGGAACGATTTGCGCCGCTATCTTTTCCGTGACGGTAATGCCCAAGCGCGCCGCGACGACATCGATCAGCTTCGCCAGCGCTCTGCCGGCCTGCGAGGTGGTGATGCGCGCCGAGGCTTTTTCCGCGCCTTTTTTGCCGGCGATATCCACCAATTCACGGGCGGCGTGTTTGGTAATATCCGCCACCATCGCGCGGGAAGCGTAATAGGCTGATTCGGCGGCATCGTCGTGTTTACCGCGGCCGCCGAGCGCGAAGACCTCAACGCAGGCGGCCTTGACGGAGAAATCCGCCAGCGAAAAGCCTTCGCCGCGGGCGATATCCGCGACGGAGCGCATCATAATCGTGGTGCTGACGGGGAGCTCGACCAGTAATCCCGCCGCGCCGAAAAAACCGCTGACCGCGCCGGATGCGGCGGCGGCCAGCTTATGCGTTTTGGGCGATGACGCTCTTTTCGGTTCGTCGTCCATGGTATAGAGCGCGGCGTCGACGGACTTGTTCAATGCGCTATGCACCACGCTCTGCACTCTGTTTTTTACCAAATTCGGCAGCTTGGACAGGCCCCATTCAAGCGGCCCGCCGACCAGGTTCGCCAGCTGTATGGTGAGGGAGGGCGACTCAAGCAGGGTAATGGCCCGCCGCAGATCGTTAATATCTTGCTGATTGTCAAAAATGCTCATAAAAAGTTTACGCAACTGATATTCGGGATGCCGGGATTCACGTTTTCGCACTCTTCTTACGGTAGTACATAAACGCCCTTGTCGCCCCGATAAAATCGCCGGCCTTTCCGCTAACGCCGATCGTTTAAGCATCGAGATACACGGGGCGGCCACCGGGGTGAGGCGTCCCTGCGGGAATCTCCCCCGGTGTTTTCCCTAAAAAGCGGCTTAAGTGAACGGCATTAGGCCTTTGCGCCGCTTTATGAGTGAGAGCGGTTCGGATTCAACAACAAAACGCATGGCGGCGGCGCGTTACGCGGTTATCCGCGCTTCATGATGACTCAGCCACGCTATGAAATCTTCCGGCAGGAGCGGTCGGGAAAAGTAGTAACCCTGAACCTCGTCGCAACCAAAACTGTCGAGGAAATCCAGCGTCTCTTTATCTTCAACGCCTTCGGCGAGAACATCGTAATTCAATTTGTGCAGCATGCTGATGATTGATTCGACGACGATGCGGCTATCCAGGTTGTTTTTAATATCTTGAATCAGCGACTTATCCAGCTTGATTATCGAAGCCGGAATATTCTTCAGATAGTTTAAATTGCTGTAGCCGGTGCCGAAATCATCCAGAGAAATAGTAAAGCCTCGCTGTTTGAGTTCCAAAATGGTGGCCAGCGCCTTCGAGCTTTCCACGATTTTCTGCGTTTCAACGCACTCCAGCTCAATGTCCGCCGAGGTGAGATCGTGCGCATCGAGGTGGCTAATTAACCGCGAAATGAACTTTTCTTCGGCGAAATTACTGGCGGCGACGTTGATGGAAACGGGAAAAGCTATCCCGGCTCGGCGCCATATTTTCACCTGCCGCGCGGTCTGCCTGATAACCCATTCCGTTAACGGCTGCATTAAGGTGGTGCCTTCCGCCAGCGGAATAAACTTATCCGGCATAATGTCGCCTAATTCAGACTGGCGCCAGCGTAAAAGCGCCTCCGCGCCAATAACCTTGCGGGTGCGGATATGCAGCTTCGGCTGATAAACCAGGTAGAGTCCGGGCTTATCATGCTGCAGCACATCGGAAAGTTCGTTAAGCAGGGTGAAAGTCAGCTGCTGAGCCTTATCGCTGCCTTCGTGGTAGGCGCGCTGGCGGGTATTGTTGTTGATGGCGTCGTACAGCGCGCTCATTGACTCGCGCAGGATCCGCTGCGGATCGCTCGCCGGAATTCTAAATTCCGTATAGCCGACGAATAATTCCAGCTTTAACGGAATATGGCTGATAATGCTCTCCTGAATGCGTTCGGCGCAGTCGTCGAGCCGCGCCAGAATCTGCTCCTTTCTATCGGCTTTAATCAGCAGGGCGTAGCGACCTAACGCCGTACAGTAAACGCTATCGCGAAAGTTAAAGGACACACGCAGGAACATGCCAATATCTTTCAACATGCTTTCCACCGTCGGCATGCCCAGCGCGCGGCTCATTTGGTGAGCATAGGAAATATCAATACACTCGATGAGAAACAGCAAATAGTTCTCATGGATGTCCGTCATATGGTTAATATCTTCGATCAGCTGCTGGCGATTCGGCAGCATCGTTACCGCATCGACCAGGCCGATGGCATTGCGGTAGTTAATCAGCGACATGGCGATGTTCGCCAAATTTTTCAGCGTGTGCAGTTGGAACATGCTGAACGTCCGCGGGACGTAATCGATAACGCACAGCGTGCCGATGGCGTACCCCTCCTCGGTAAATAGGGGAATGCCGGCATAAAAGCGAATATAGGGGGCGCCTGCGACGTAAGGGCTGTTTTTAAAGCGCTCGTCTTTCATCGCATCCTGGCAGATAAGAAAACAGCCGGTCTGCGCCGCGAACTGATCGAACGAACCCAATTTTTCCATTTCATGCAGGGCGAAATTGGTTTTTGCCTTAACATGCTGTTTGTGAGAGCCGCTCAATGTCACCAATGAGGTGGGCATTTTCAATACCTGGCAAGCCAGCCCGGTGAGCTTATTAAGAATATCGTCTTGAGATGTTTCAAGATTGCGTAATGTGCCTAGAGTCTGCATGCGTTTTTTTTCATCATGGCTTAAATGTCTCAACATGCTGGCTCCTCCTGTCATGCACCAATAGCTATGGCGAAATTAAATTAAAGCTATCTTTACACAGTAACATGTATAGATAATGGTAGGGTAGTTTATTATAGGAATAACAAAGGCCATAGCGAATATGTATATATTAAGCGGAATAAATAAAAGAAAGTTTTGCTTAATGACATTGAAAATAAAGTCAATCTGATAATTTTCTCATGGAGAATAATTGATTTCGGCATTTATTACCCATAAAAATCGTTATGTATTAGCCAGTTGCATGTTAATAAAAAACGTTTTTTTGTAAAAAAATAGTGTGGGCGCCGCATACGGCTTTAATAATGCGTAAATTATGCTTCTATTCGGCCGAATGATTTATTTCAAGTGTGTATGGATGCGGGAATTATTTTTTAACCTGTAAAATAAATACCCCAATAATTCGAATCGCGAGGGGCGGGAAACAACGTCGCGCCCCTGCGGTTTGCAGTCTGGAAGGCATAGCGCCGCTATGGCGTTAATGTCGCCGCTATTTTCACCCGGTTTTCCAGCGTCTTGCGAATCGCGATAACGGAAACGGCGCGATTATCCGCGCTGTCGCGATCGCCGGCCGCCGGCGCGGAGCTTTGAATAGCGACGATGGCCCATCCCGATGCGGTGCGCAGCATCAAGGGCGAACCGCTATCGCCGGGCAAGGTATCGCACTGATGCGACATCACCACCTGCTGGATCCAGCCGGTGATCAGACAGTCCTGATGACGATACAGGGTGTCTTGATGATCTTCGGGATAGCCAGCCTGGGTTACGCGCTGTTTATTTTGCGCCAGCGCCTGCATTAATTCGCGGCGATCGCCTTGCCAAATAGGCAGCGGTTCGATACCCGGCGGCGTCTGCTTTAAACGAATCAACGCGTAATCCCAGGGGGCGGCCGCCGGGGGCACAATCCAGCCGTCGCCGTCGGCTTCCAGTTTTCGGCCGAGCCGGCGGTTTACCAACACTTCAATATCTTTGGTTTCATAGCGCCAGCCGCTCTCCGCGGCGAGGAAACGCAGCGCGACGGGCGGGTCCGCTTTGCCGTTAGGCGGCGCCAGCACGCAGTGTCCTGCGGTAAGCGCCAGATGCGGCGAGATCAACGTTGCGCTGCACAGATTGCCGCTGGCGGTTTCAAGCTGGCCGATAGCCTGCCAGGGCCATTGCGTCGCGTCGGGCACCCGATCCCGATCGTCATGATTAAAAAATAGGATTTGCCGCTGCCGCGCCGTATCGGCAGCCGCGTCGTCAGCCCAGGAAACAAGGGGGATGAAAGGTAATGAACATAACAACCAGGCTGATATGCGCATATGCATGTAGTGTTGGGCCTTACGTTAAAAGTCAGCGTGTTATCGAACCGATTAAGTTAAATAACTATAGATGTATTTTACGGAAAAGCGGTCGGCTCTAATGGCGTTTTTTTAAAGTGGAGAGAGGTTTAACCTAATGAACTATAGAAAGAAGAGCAGGGTGATGACCCCACAGATGAGAACCAGCGATAGCATGATTTCAAATGAGTAACGACGCGGCATCATCCGGGTATCCCATGAAATAAACACGCGGCCGATCGTAATCGCGCTGATTACGATTAGCCGGATGTTTGATTACCTGAAACTCTATCTGGTCGCGCAAAGGCGGCACAAGCGCCCCATCATGGCCGGGACTCTCTACCGGACCATGATGAAGCCGTCCTCAGCGCCGCGCAGATGACGCAAGATGTATCAAGCAGCCGGCGTGGTCGTGGCCGGTTTCGCCGTTTTGGCTTTCTTCACCGCTTTTTTAGCCGCCTGCGCTTTCTGTTCGGCTGGTTTAGCTTTCTTCACGTGTTTTTTCGTCGCCTGCGCTTTCTGTTCGGCTGGTTTAGCTTTCTTCACGTGTTTCTTGTGCGCGGCCTTGGCCGGAGCGGATGTTGTCGAGGTAGCCTGAGTCTGAGCCGGCGCCGCAGGCGCGGTTTCAGCGGCAAATGCTACAGAGGAGAGACCCAGAGCCGCACCCGCGATCATTACCAATACTTTATTCATCATCATTTCCTCATTACTCGTTCAGGTTTCGTGACCCTCATTCGGGCCGGTGAAGAGAGAATAGGGAAAAAACGAATCCGCTTCCGTAAGTGATTGGTTTCGGCGTGTAACCGAATGTACAAAGCCGGATTTATCCCCGGGCGGGCGCGGCGGATTGTTGTTGCATAGGGAGGGCGGGCCGCCGAACGCCGGCGGCGGCCCGTGGTTCGCAGGATTATCGCACTTCAGAGAAACGCAGCAGAATGGCCGATTCGGGATCGAGGATAGGCAAGGCAATGCCGGCTTTTTCCAGCCAGTCGCCGCTCAGGCTCATCGGCTGTTTCAGCCAGGCCGGATATCTCTTCATGGTGTTATTCCTTTCCTTATGCATACTCGCGGGCATATCCAATACCTCAAGGCGGTATTGCGCGTGCGGTTTCAGGCCGGGGATCTGCAAACTGCCGCTCAGGGCATATTTCGGCAGGGCGAGCTGGCTTATCAGCACCACCGCCTGCCGCCGATCCTGCGCGACGACCGCATTGATCAGGGTGCTGTCGTCGGGATAGTCGATGCGCATCTGGTCGCCGCTGTGCAACAGAGGGCGTAGCTGCTTATGCAGCGCGATATAGCGGGCGAAAGCCTGCTGCTCCGCCTGGGGTTCGGTAACCGGGTCAAGTTCGACGCCCATGTGCCCGAACAGCGCGGTTAACCCGCGGAAATTAATGCTGTGCCGCCGGGAGGTGGTATGACAAGGGCTGCCGCCGATATGCGCTCCCATCACTTCAAGCGGGAAGAAGTAACTCATTCCGCGCTGAATTTGCAGTCGATCGAGGGCATCGTTACTGTCCGACGGCCAGAAACGGCGGCAGCGTTTCAATATTTCATAATCCACCCGCCCGCCGCCGGACGCGCAGGACTCAAACTCCACGGAGGGGAAGCGATCGTTGAGCCGATCAAATAGCCGGTACAGCTGTTCGGTTTGCCGTACCTGCGCCGGGCGTCCCAGATGGCCGGGCTGAACCATTTCACGGTTGAAGTCCCACTTAACGTAGTCGATGCGGTGTTCGCCCAGCAGCCAGCTCAGACGTTCCAGCAGGTAGTCGTACACCTGCGGGTTCGCCAGATCGAGCAGCATTTGGTTGCGTCCGAGCAGTATCGGATAGCCATCCAGCCTCAATACCCAGTCCGGATGCGCGCGAAACAGATCGGAATCCGCATTGATCATTTCCGGTTCCACCCAGATGCCGAACTCCATACCGTGATTTTTTACCGCATCAATCACCGGTTGCAGCCCCTGAGGGTATTTTTCCGCATCGATATACCAGTCGCCCAGCGAACTACGATCGTTATTACGCCCTTTAAACCAGCCGTCATCAATGATGAAACGTTCGATACCGAGTTTGGCGGCGTTCTCCACCATGCGCATGATGTAGTCCGGATCGTGCTTAAAGTAGATCCCCTCCCAGGTATTCAAATGAACGGGGCGGGGCTTCTCCGCCAGCGAAGGGGCGATCTGCCGGCGGATATATTGATGAAAGCGTTGGCTCATGCCATTCAGGCCCGCTGCGGAATAAACGGCATACACCCAGGGCGTGCTGACGCTTTGAGCGGTTTCCAGCGTCATTTCGCCGGAAAAGTAGAGCGCTTCCGCCTGGACCTGGCGACGGCCATCGCTTTTGCTGTCCGCCCGCAGGCGGTGGTTGCCGCTCCAGGCCAGGTGTAGCCCCCAGACTTCGCCTTGCTGTTCGCTGAATCCGGCTTTGCCGGCGACCAGGCCGGGAAAATATTCGTGCGAGCTTCTACCGCGGCGGTTCTCCTGAATATAGCCGCCGTGTTCCAGCCTGAGAGTATGGCGCTGGAACTCTTTTATCCAGCGGCCGTTAAACGCCATGATTTCATCGGCGCGCTCCGGTAACGGTAGGGTTACGGCCAGACGGTCGACGTGGTAGCGGCCGGGGCGAATATTGGTCAGCGTATTGCGGGTTTTTAATACGCCGCTGTCCGGGCAAAGCGCCAATTCGCTGACCAGGCGCAGGCCGGCCGTCGCATCTTCGCTGACGACGGTCAGGCAATTATCTTCAAGCGTGTGGCGCTGGGCGGTAAAAATCGGCGACCAGTCTTTACCATCGCGGTTTCCTTCCATCCCCGGCGCGCTGAATAGGCCGCGTCCGGTTTCAGGACAAATCGTCAGGGGAACATCGCTATCCAAACGGCTGTTCGCCACCGGGCGGGCCAGGGCTTCTATCATCTCAGGCTGATAATCTTGCAGATGTTTGCCCCAATAGATAATTTCCACATACGGACGGCAACGTAAAATAACATCTGAATCATGACTGGATAACCTGACAATATTATTCATAACAGCTCCAAAGAAAATTAAGTCATTTGCCGGCGGCCGGCGCTGGTCGTTTTTCTCCACCGCCGTATATTCTCACGCGCTAAGAACGGGATTTGTCCGCCGTCTGAACAAGTCGCTTATCACCGTTGAAATAAGAACGGATACTTTCAACCACGCCGTGTCCGGAAAGGGTAAAGGCTGAAATCACGGTAAACGCCAGCACAATGCAGCCCAAAACCAAATAGGTATCCTGAAAGCCCATATGGTCGTACATACGCCCGGCGAAAACAGACATGAAAATCATCGATAATTGTTTGCTGAAACAGAAGCCGATTAAATAGACCGTCGCGGAAAAGCGGACTTCAAATACCTGGGTAATATATTTAAAGGAGCCGACCAACAGAAACGGCACTTCAAACATATGCAATATTTTCAGAACGACGACTTCAACGGCGGATGTGGCGAACGCCGAACCGATAATCCTCACCGACATAATGGTTCCGGCCAGCAATAATGCATTTTTGCTGCCGATGCGGGAAATGATCACCGGCGCGAAAAACATCACGGTCGCATTCAGCAACTCGCCGCCGGTAGTGACGAAACCAAATATTTCAGTGCCTTGCTGCTTGGTTGCAAAGAAAGAGGTGAAGAAATTGGCGAACTGCTGATCGAACACATCGTAAATGCAGGGCACGCCCACGATATAGAGAATAAAGAACCATAACGCCGGTTTTTTCAGTAATTCGATGGCGTTTTTCAGATTAAACGCGGGTTTATTGGCGCCCAGTTTATCGACCACATAGGCCGTAGAGCGCTGGTCGGGGCGGGATAAAAATAACAGTACGGCCAGCACCAGCGCGCAGCCGGACGCCATCCAGAATATCAGCTCGTTATTGACGGTATAAAGCATGCCGACAACGCTGGCGCATAATGCCCAGCCGATACAGCCGAACATTCTGGTGCGTCCGTATTCGAAATTACTGTGGCGACTAACCTTCTCGATATAGGCTTCGATGGCATGAGAGCCGCCGGTAAATACAAAACCGAGATAACAGCCGCCGATCAGCGCGCCGAGAAAAATATTAAACTTTAATAGCGGGCTGAAAACATAAATAAAGAATGGCGCAAACAGAATCAATAGCCCGACGATAATCCACATCAGGTTTTTTCTTAGGCCGAGTTTATCCGACAGCGGCCCCATGATGGGCTGAAAAGCCAGGGCGAAGAGCGAAATACTGCCGAATACAATACCGGTATCGGTTTTGCTTAAATTATTGACGTCATGCAGCCATATCGGAAAAAACGGATAGTAGGAGGCCATAATAAAAAAATAGAAGAAGAAGAAAAGCCCGAACAACCAGAAATTGCGGTTCCCCAGATAGGTTTTTTCTTCGCTTGCTTGGTTCATAAACACCTCATGATGTAGCTGATAGTGCAAAGGTAAGAGTGCTGACGCGGTTCGTCGTTGCGGAACGCTCTGCGTATCGGTCATCTGAGTGCGGTTTGGCCGACCTATGCGTACGCCGCCACCTGAAGCGTTCGGCATTAAACATACATCCGAAACGTTTAGATCTGGAATCTAAACGTTTCGGATTTGTGACGGGCTTAAAATATTCCCTGTGTTGATATCCCAGGACGAGGGAAGCGCGCTATTAACATGCCGGAATTCCAGGCGATTGCCTATCTGACGGCGGGAAAGCGGCCGTATCGCCGCTTAATGGCAAGAACTTTGATCGAGAGCCGGGTAACTTATTGAGTTCATTTATATTAAATGATATATCAAGAGGGTTTTCCTTACATGCCGGTCAGTTAAGCCTGTTTCTCAATTCTTAACCGCGCGGCATTAGGGTTTTCCTTCCTTATTAACGCTGTATGCCGGGTTGAATATGTCATTAAAAAAGATCGCTAGCGAATTGGGGATTTCCTCTACGACGGTCAGCCGCGCATTGAATGGTTATGATGATGTCGCGCCAGCGACGCGGGAACGGATTGTGGAAGCCGCCAGGCGGTTGGGCTATCAGCCCAATTCGATGGCCCGGCGCCTGAAAATGGGGAAAACCGATGCGGTTGCCCTGGCGTATCCCTCCCGGCCTCGGGTGCTGAATAACTCGACGTTTTTGGAAATGATCGGCTGGATCAGCATCGAACTGGCGAAATTCGGCATCGATTTACTGCTTATCCCCGATGAACTCAATGAGACTCACGATTCATTAACTCGCCTGGTGGAAACCCGGCGGGTGGATGCGCTGCTGGTCGCGCATACCAAGCCTGACGACCACCGTCTCAAGTATCTTCAGGAGCAAAATTTTCCTTTTCTGGCGCTCGGACGCAGCAATTTGTCCCGCCCCTACGCCTGGTTTGATTTCGACAACTATGCCGGCTCCGTGATGGCCGTGGAGCGGCTGGCGGCGCTTGGGCATCAGCGCATCGCGTTTTTAAGCACCGACGCCCAAGTCGCCTATGTGGAGCAGCGGCTGCAAGGCTACGTCGATACGCTGGCGCATCGTTCGCTGCCGCAGCCGGAAAGTTATCTGCAGAAAGCGGAGCCTAACCGCCCGGGAGGCTATTACGCCACCCAGCGACTGCTGGCGCTCGATGCGCCGCCGACGGCCATCATTACCGACTGCAATATGCTGGGGGAAGGGGCGGCCATCGCGCTACAGCAGGCCGGACGGCTGGGAAAGAAAGGCGTATCCCTGATCGTTTACGACGGACTGCCGGATGATAATCTGATCGACGCGGCGATAACGCCGATTATGCAAAATACGCGGATCAACGTGGGCAAACAGATTGCCGCCATGATGCGCAGCCTGCTGGACGGCGTGGATCCGCAACAGATTCAGGTGCTATGGCAGCCGACGCTCGGACAGGGCGATACCGACTGTCCTCCGGCGTGACTTATTTGTGATGCGGCGGCGTCTGCGCCGCGGCGCTAGGCTTTATCGGCCAGGAGAAGCAAAATCTGGCGCCGCCCAGCGAGCTGTTATCCACGACGATGGTTCCTTCGTACGCCCGGACGATGGCATGGACGATAGCCAGGCCGAGCCCGCAGCCGCCGCTGCTGTTTTCAATGCCCGTATCCAAACGGATAAAGGGTTCAAAGATTTTTTCCCGCTGGCCGGGTTCGATGCCCGGCCCGTCATCCTCAACGTATAAACTGGCGCTATTGTCGGCGTTCAGCAGCAGGCTGATATGCAGGCGAACGCGACAGAAACGTAATCCGTTATTGACAAGGTTATTCAGCACGCGTTCCATTAAGCGCAGATCGAGATAGCCGAAACTTCCGCGGTTCGACATATCCAGCGTGATGTTTTTATCGGGATGGACAAGCCGGAAATCATCGACTTTGCTTTGCAGCCAGCCGGGGAGATCGGTTTCAGCGAGATGCAGCGTAACCTGCGGCCGGTCCAGCCTGGCATAGGTAAGCAGTTCGTCGATCAGCGCTTCCAACTGGCCGATATCCCGATTCAACGCCTGCTGTTCTTCCTCCGTCAGATTTTCGCTGATGGCGAGCCGGTAACGCAGCCGCACCAGCGGCGTACGCAGCTCGTGGGCGATATTATCGATAAGCCGCTTTTTACTGGCGATCAGTTGGTTCAGATTATCCGCCATCAGATTAAATGCGATACCGAGGCGAAACAGGCTGGAGGTGTTGTCAAAATGGGTGCGTTCTTCAAGATGCCCGTCGCCGAAACGCTGCGCCGCGTTTTCCAACTGCAGCATCGCCTTCCAGTGGGGCCGCATCCACAGGAATACCGGCAGAGCCAGCGACAAACCAATTAGCATCACCAATAACAGGTCCAGCAGGCGCATTTCATGCAGAAAAAACAGATAGGGGATCGGTCCTACCGCCAACACATAGTGGCTGCGGGGAATACGCTGGATAAAGGTATATTCATTATCCAGCGCGACAATCTCGCCCTGATTGAGCCGCTGCTGCGCTTTGGGACTCAGCGCATATTTATTCAGCGGTTCGATCTGCAGTTTAAACGACAGGTTTAAATCCAGTTGGCCGATCGTTTTGTGCCAGTCGCGTGGGGGAATGGCGCGTAGCTCGTTGCGGATCAGATAGAGCGAGCTTTTCATCAGGTCATCCATGGACTGTCTGCCCGCTCGCTCGGCGGTGACTTTATAAACCAGCCCGACCAGCAGCGTCATGACCACGAAACAGGCGAACAAGAGCAAAAAAAACTGGATAAACAGCTTTCTCATGGCTCAACGCTTTCCCAGGTGTTTGGAGCGAACAGATAGCCCTTGTTGCGCACCGTCTTGATACGGCTCGGTTCGGTCGGGTTGTCATAGAGTTTTTTACGTAGGCGCGAGATCGCGACGTCGATGCTGCGATCCATGCCGTCATAACTCACGCCGCGCAGATTTTTCAGCAGGGCGTCGCGATCCATAATATTGCCGGCATGGGTGGCCAGCTGCCAGAGCAGATCGAAATCAGCGGTTGATAGCGCGATATTTTCTTCCCCCAGCGTCACCTCACGGTTGACGGGGTCGATGCATAACAGACCGAAGTGCAGGGGTTTGTGGATTTGCAACGGCGCGGCGGCCGGCTCTATCCCCGCCTGCGGCGCGTTGCCGTACTGGCGGAAATGCAGCCGCAGGCGGGCGAGTAAAACCGCCGGCGGCGTGGTTTTCAGAATATAGTCATCGGCGCCCATTTCCAGCGCCAGAATATGGTTCATATCGCTATCAAGCGAGGTCAGCAGGACAATCGGACCGCTATAGCGCGGACGCAGCTCCCGGCAGATCGTCATGCCGTCTTTACCCGGTAGCATAATATCCAGCAGCACCAAGTCGGGCTGCTGCTGTTCGATAAACGCCAGCGCCCGATCGCCGCGGGTTTCGACCTTAACATCAATATCGTGCTTGCCGAGATAGGCGGCAATCAGCTTACCGACTTCCACATCATCTTCGATAAAAACAACTTTATACATGGCGCTCGCGTTATCCAGAAATCGCTTCGGCTAGCATAGATCGATGACCGGGCCAGCTCCAGCCATGAAGCGTAAACGGGTGTTAACCGCCCGGCTACTTGCTTATCAACGCAGCGAGCGGCCGCCGTCCAGCCCCAGCGTCTGCCCGGTGATATAACGGCTGGAGAGTATGTAATCCACCAGTCGAACCATCTCCTCTTCGCCCGGCGCGATCTTCATCAGCGATTTGTCCAGCGCCTGACGGCGGTACTGTTCGTCATCATGGTCGTGAAACATAAGCAGCGCGGGAGCGATGGCGTTGACCTTCACTTCCGGCGCCAGCTTGCGGGCAAAAGAACGGGTCATATTGTCCAGCGCCGCTTTACTCGCCGCATAGGCGATATGTTTGTCGCTGCCTTTCTCCGCCACATAGTCGGTGATATGAATAATGTCGGCGCCGGCGACCCCCTGGCCGCGCAGACGGGATTCCAGTAGTTGGTTGAGCAAATAAGGCGTGTAAACGTGGATTTGCAGCATATCCGCCAGCGTTTTCTCCGGCGGGATCGCCGCGTTTTCCGCCTGCCAGCTGCTGGCGTTGTGGATAACCGCCCGCAGATGCGGCGTTAACGCCTTCACCCGTTCGGCGAACGCGTAAATTTGTTCCGTGGTGGAAAAATCGGCGTCTAGGCAGACGGCGCCCTGGCTCGTCAACGTTTCAATCTCGGGATAGGGGGTGCGGCCGCTGACGATAACCGGAATATTTTTCGCCAGAAACGCCCGCGCCAGCGCCAGCCCGATTCGCCGCGTGCCGCCGGTAATTAAGATGGGAGCGGAAGAAAATTTTGCCACAATCAATACTCCAAACTGACTGGTAAAATCACACTAAACCATGCCAATATACTCGAATAAACGGGTTCGCATGCTAAGGTTTTGTCGCAAAGCCATACGGCGAACCCACCGGCAAAGAGGAGAAAGGGGATGGCGAAGTATCACCCCGAGCCGGCATATTTCAACGAAAGAATATGCATCGACTATACAGATTATCTGGCGGCATTGTGTAAGAAGCACTGGCGTTTTATTGACGCGATATATGGGGTATGGCCATTTTTCGGCATGGTGACCAAGATACCGCTGTCCCGGCAGAAGGTGTCCTTCAAAGAACGTCTTAAAATGCTTGCTATGCAAGTTCTCTCTACTCAGGTAAGCGATGAGATAAATATTGCCAGGCTGATTGAGCTGGCGCGGCAGCAAGGTCTGAAGACATTTGATATTCAACTGCCTTATTCGCTGACGAATGAGCAATTGATCGTTATTGACGAAGAGTGTCGCGATTCGCTGGCATTGACCCAGCAGGATGAGCGTCTGTCCGTGCGGATCGTGGCGCCGCCGGATGCGGCGGAAAAATAGAGCGCCCAACAAAAAAGGCACGCTGCGCAAGCGTGCCCCTACGTATCAACTCCTGTTTAGCCTACTGCGGCGCGTTTAACGCCTTCGTTTCCCCGACGGCGTCTAATGCCTGAGCCAAAGAGCCGTAAAAACTGAGGCGGCCGTCAATCGGGTGAACATTCGCCCGCGCCAGGGTTTTCAGCGGTTGGAACGGAATATCGGTGATAATCAGATGCTTCCCTTCCGGCAGCGCGTCGCTGAAACGCAGCAGCGCGTTTAACCCGCCGGCATCCAGCACCGGAACGGCATCCCACTGCAGGATGATCGTCTGGTACCCCTGACTGCGCTCCATTAAATCGTTGAAGACGCGCTCGGCGGCGGCAAAGAACAGCGGGCCGTTAACGCGCAGCACCAACTGATTGGGCGCCTGGGTTCCCGGCAGTTCGCTTAGCCTGGTCATCTGCGCGATGCGGCGCATAAACAGCAGCGACGCCAGTACGATCCCGATGGTGATGGCGACGACCATATCGAACAGCACGGTCAGCGACATGCAGAGCAGCATCACGATAATGTCGTCTTTCGGCGCATGACGCAGCAGATCGATCACTTTGTGCGCTTCGCTCATATTCCAGGCCACCATCAAGAGCAGCGAGGCCATGGCCGCCAGCGGCAGATAGGAGAGCCAGGGCGCCAGCACCAGCAACGCCAGCAGCACCAGCAGCGAGTGAACGATGGCCGAAACCGGCGAGGTCGCCCCCGCCCGCACGTTGGCCGCGGAGCGCGCGATCGCCGCGGTGGCGGTAATCCCGCCAAAGAACGGGGCGATGATATTGCCGAAGCCCTGGCCGATCAGCTCGGCGTTGGAGTTGTGTTTCTTACCCGTCATGCCATCCAGCACCACGGCGCACAGCAAGGACTCAATCGCCCCCAGCACCGCCATCGAAAAGGCCACCGGCAGCAGGGCGGAAATGCTTTGCCAGCTAAGCTCCATCGCCTGGCCGCCCGGCGCCGCCACATTCCAGGGAAGAACCAGCTGGGGCAGAATGGGCGGAATGCCTTGCCCCTGGGTGCCGTCGGCCAGCAGATAGCTGAAACGGGAACCGATGGTGGCGACGTGAATGTCGGCCAATGACAGAAGCGCCATAACGGCAACCCCGGCCAGCAGCGCGGGCAGGTGCCCCGGCAGGCGAATGCCCAGTTTAGGCCAGCCAATCAGCACCGCCAGCGTGACGATGCCAATCAAGGTATCGCCGATATGCAGCGTGGGCATTGATTGCGCCAAAGCGACGACCTTGCCGACATAGTGCTCGGGCACCGTTTCCATATGCAGACCGAAAAAGTCTTTGATCTGCATCGTCCCGATGGTAATCGCAATCCCGGAGGTAAAGCCCAGCGTGACCGACAAAGGGATATATTCGATCAGCCGTCCGAAGCGGCATATCCCCATCAGCAACAGGAATACCCCTGAGAGCAGGCTGGCGATCAGCAGTCCCGAAAGGCCGTATTGCTGGGAAACCGGATAGAGGATCACCACGAAAGCGGCCGTCGGGCCGGAAACGCTGAAGCGGGAACCGCCGCTGACAGCAATGATAATCCCGGCGATCGCCGCGGTGTACAGCCCGTATTGCGGAGGGACGCCGCTGGCTATCGCCAGCGCCATGGCGAGGGGAATGGCGATAATGCCAACCGTGATGCCGGCGATAATGTCTTGGGTAAGGCGTTGTAATGTATATTTTTCGCGCCAGCACGCGTCAATAAGCGCGCTGAACGGTTTGATGCCGTTAATTCCATGCGTTTTCATCTAAGGAAGAACCAATAAAAAAGAAGAACAAAATGGCGGGCCGGCTGGGTCCGTCGTAGATATGCGCTATATACGATACGCCTGATGTTCTTAGAAAATCCAGATATACATCAAGAGATGCTTGTTATGGCGGCCGGCAATGCACGTATGCAATGCCGGCGCAAGGCAGGGGATTAAAGCATTATGGTCATCAGATAGGCGGCGAATAGCGCCAGATGCGCGCTGCCGCTCAGAACGTTGGTTCTACCGGTTGAAAACGTAATATGGCATAGCACCAGCACCGCCAACATTACCACGATATGCGGCATATCCAGCCCGAAGTTCAGCGTGCGGCCGGTCAGCATGGCGATCACGGTGACGGCGGGCACCGTCAATGAGATTGTCGCCAGCACGGAGCCGAAAAACAGATTCATCGCCCGCTGCACCTGGTTTTTCAGTACCGCGCGGATCGCGCCTAGGCCTTCGGGCGATAAAATCAGCAAGGCCACCAGAAAACCGGTAAACTGCGCCGGCGCGTTCATTTCGGTCAGCAGCGCTTCCAGCGGCTGGGAATCCATCTTGGTGACGCTGATGACGGCGACCAGATGAATCAGTAACCATATCGTGTGCCACAGGGAACTGTGCGCCGACGGCTTGCCATGGTGCGGATCGTCGCCATCGCCCTCATCTTCATGTTCGTAAACAAACAGACTTTGGTGCGTCCGAGTCTGAATCAGCAGAAACACGCCGTACATCGCGGCGGAAATCAGCGCCACGATCAGCGCCTGGCCGACGCTGAAATTGCCTTCGGGCAGGGCGCTGGGGAAAACCAGAACGATCACCGCCAGCGGGAAAATAGCCATCAAATACTGCTTGATGCCGCTCAGGTTAACGTATTGGGTCGCAAACTTGCGGCCGCCCAGCAGCAGCGCGAAGCCCACCAGACCGCCGGTGACGATGACGATAATAGAGTAGAGCGTATCCCGCATAAGGTCGGGGCCGGCATCGCCGGTGGCCATTAGGGCGGAAATCAGGCTGACCTCGAGAATAACCACCGACAGGCTGAGGATCAGTGAGCCATAGGGTTCGCCTAAGCGGTGGGCGAGCACATCGGCGTGACGGACAACGCTAAAGGCGCTGAACAAAATTCCGGCCAGAGCCAGTAGGTTAATGCCCAAAATGGCGAGGAAGTTTTGCGTATCCGCCCACAGGAACAGCACGACCAACGCGACGATCGGCAAAATGAGCGAATATTCCTGATGGCGGGTCTTGATTACCTCAGACTGAGACTTCATTACGGGGGTTCTCCTTATCCAGCGAAATTATGCGCTATGGCGAAAAGCAAAATGTCATAAAAATGTTATTTTTAGCAGCCAGGTTGCTGAAAAGTAGTTATAACGTAAAAAGAAGATACAGATTAGCAAATTCTGCGGCTTCTCGCGGTTTTTTTACCAATTTTTACTCTTGGTGAAGATAATTAAATGAATGGGCGGTATTCGTTTGTTTTCTTTCTATCATAATAATACTAAATATATTTTTTATGACTTAGATTTATGATTATCAACCGCGACATCGGCTTTACAGCGAAGTTTCTTTTTATTTAGGCCGTTTCATCGCAGATCGCCATTCTGATGGCTATTTGGCTCATTTTTATTGCGGCCGCGCGATAGCGAAGCCGGGCGACGCGGCGGTTGTGTGCGAAATACGCCGATACTGCGCTCGGGATGAGCGGCGGAGAGAGGCAAATTAACGCTCCCGCCGTTACCAGTGTAGATTAATTCGCAAAACCCTGGTTGAAACCAACGCCTTCCCGGTGTTTTTTTCGCTTTACGCCGCTATTTGCGGTTTGTTGGCGGCGTTTTGATCTCCGTTGGGTAGCGGACGCCGGAGATCAATTACCATCACGTCCCTCTTAGCGCGGCCGTCCATTTTTTGTGAACGATATCAAATTTGATTGCGGAGCGGAAAATGAATAATCTCATCATTAATGACTGGCGGGCGGCAGCGTTGGGTTTTAAGGATGGAACGGTAACATGCCTGATGGGCGGTAAATAGAATGGTCCGGGAGTGGTAAGTCGTGTTGACACGTGATTTTTTGCAAAAAGCAGACTGTAGAACATCGTTTGGCTGTATTGAAGAAACGTTACTGCTCACGCCGCAGCAGCGCGCGGAATCGTTGGAAAAGACCTTGGCCAGCCGTCCCGATCACAGCCCTGTTTGGGTATTCGGCTACGGTTCTCTTATGTGGAATCCGGTTTTTGATGCGGAAGAGGCTTGTTTGGCCACGTTGCACGACTGGCATCGGGCCTTTTGCCTGCGCCTGACGGCCGGGCGAGGGACGGCGAATCGCCCCGGCCGTATGCTGGCGTTGATACCGGGAGGGAAAACCACCGGGCTGGCTTTTCGTTTATCTGAATCTTCGCTGCGCGAAGATTTGGAGCTGTTGTGGAAGCGGGAAATGCTGACGGGATGCTATCGCCCCGGTTGGTTTACGCTGCAGCAGCATAATGGTGACAGCGTCACTGCATTGGCGTTTGTTTCCGCCCGCAGTCATCCGCTTGTTGAACAAGATACCTGCATTCAGCAGGTGGCTCCGCTTATCGCCCAGGCCAGCGGCCCGCTGGGAACCAACGCGCAGTATCTGTTCGCGCTCGAACGCGAATTGAAAAATTACGGCATGGAGGATGATGAGCTGAGCGAACTGGCTCGACAGGTTCGTGTGCTACAACAGGCGGCGGACGGGAAGGAAGATCCGCGTTAAAAAACGCCGCATGCAAATAAAAAAGTCAGCGAACGCCATACGTATGCATGAGGTCCGCTGACCGTAGCCCAAACTGCGCGCGGCGAATTACCAGCCGACGCCCACGCCCATGGTGTAGAGCGTATCGTTGACATTACCCTGATCGCTTTCGATGCGGGTGCGCGATACTTTCATGCTCAGGGACGACCAGTCGGTCAGCTTAAAGCGCAGCCCGGCGTCCGCTTTCAGATAAAACGGCGCCGTGGCGTCGAAAGAGCGCCCCAGTTCGCCGCCGGTGAAGGCCTGCACGTTTTTACCGAACAGGTAGCGGTTGTAATCCCATTTGACGCCGCCGGAGTAGAAGTTATCTTCCCCTTCCGCCTGATCCTGATAAACGTAAGTCTGGGAGCTGACCAGCGAGGTCAGCGAGAACGCGCCGAGATCGTTATCCCAGAACTGATAACCGGGGCCGAGACCCACTGAGCGGTTGATTTTAATGCTTTCGATCCAGTCGCGTTTGTACTGATAACGCCCCTGCCAGAACCAATGCTCATCCAGGAACTTATCCAGCGCGTATTCGCCGGCGACGTTCTTGGTGCTCTCCACGTTGTCTTCTTTGGCCAGGTGGTAGCTGCCGTCAACGTTATGCCGCCAGGTTCCGTGCCGGGCCTGCGTGCTGAGGGTGGCGTCGTAGTTATCCGTGGTCGTCGAACTCTTCTTATGCGACATTCCCGCATCGATGTTGCCTTTCCAGGATAAATCCGTGACCAACGGTTTCTGCGCGACGATGGAGGTGATTTCCGAGAGCTGAAGCGTTTTCGGCCCGTTAGCATCGCTGGAGATCGACGGCGTGGCGAGAATCGCGCGATTTTCCCCGGCTTTAATCACCGGGTAGAGCTCGCCTTCTTTATAACGTTCGCCCTGAATAACCAGACCGTGGTCGGTTTCAAAGGTTTTAACCTTGTCCCACGAAACGGATATTGAGCCGGCATAATCGGTGGTAATAAACAACTTACCGCTGTCGAGCAGGGTGATTTTGCCACTGATCTGGTCGCCGTTGGTGAGCCAAATCGTGTCGGCCCGGCTTTGGGTAATGCCTGCGCCAGCAAGGGCGATAACCAGACTCAGGGAGGATATTGCGTGTTTGGATAGTGTCATTTTGCCAGATAAACAGTAGTGACAAGTGTTGAAAGACGCCGTGTAAGGCGTACGGCCGATAAATCATGAACCGGTTCAGCCCGGAGGGAAGACATTAACAGGAATCGAAAAGATGCTCTAGCCTAAAACGCCGATTGATTAGAATGTAAATAGTTATAAAAGATGCGATTGATTATTAACGGCTATAACGCGAAGTCCGTCACACTTCACATTATAGCCGTTAGCCGCGCTAGGCCGCGCTAGGCCGCGCTAGGCCGCGCTCTGTGAGCGGGACGACAAATCGCGATTCAGATAGCGATTCGTCAGGAACTGGCGAACGCGGAATACGATTTGCTCTTGGAATAGTACGCACAGCGCCACGGAAGAGAACAGGTAAATAATATAGCCCGTTATCGATAGCTGTACCTGCCCGGCGGCGGCGATGCAGCTATCCCAATCGCTGAAGCACGCCAACGGATTGCCGCGCACCAGTTGCTCAATCGTGCGGAATAAATTAAACAGCGGCACGTGCAGCGCGAAGATGGATAACGACGCGGCGCCCAGGCGCGGCGACCAGTGCCGCAGCCATTCGCTGTCGGGCGTTTTGGCCAGCGCGCAAAGACAGACTAACGCCACCTGCGCCGGCAGCAGCAATCCGTTATGCAGCAGGTAGTACCAGAACGCAGCGCCTTTGGTAAACAGCCAGGTCGCGACAATAAAACTGACGATGATAAACAAAGTCACGCCATAGCGCTGTCCCGCGGTCAACGGGCCGGATCGCCGTTGGCGATAGCGCCGGAATAGGGCGTAACCGAGAATACCGGCCAAAAACTCAGGCAGGCGGAAGAGCGGCCCGCGCTGCAGCAGTCCGGTATAGGGCATGCCATACTGTTGTTGCCAGATCACCCAGGCCGGCGGCAGCAGATACAGCGCGAAAATCACGCCCATCCATAGCCAGGGATGGCGGCTATTCAGCAAGCGCGGCGCCAGCAGCGGAAAGGTCAGGTAGAAAAAGAACAGGGTGGAGAGCGACCACAGCGGGGCGTTGAACGTCAGGAAGTAGGGGTTCCACGCCTGTAACATCAACAGCTGCAGCAGACCGTTAAACGCCAACTGGGCGTTGGTCATATAGTGGCGCAACGTTTGCGGATCGACATTCGGCTCGTTGGTGTCGTAAATCACAAAGCGGGCGCTGGCGACCTGCCCCTCCGGCGGTACGGCGAGCCACTGCATCAAGGAAACAACGGCGATGGACGCCGCTAGCGCGATAATATGGATCGGGTAGAGATTGAAGAAGCGCTTGGCCCAGAAGCGGCGCGCGGGTTCGCGCAAGCGTCCGTCTTTGATATAGACGTGCGCCAGTAAGAAACCAGACAGAATAAAAAACGTACTGGTGGCAAAAAATCCCATACTGGTGAGCTCATCCAAAAACGGCACGCGCGCGCGCTGCGGATAAGTGTGCACCGTATGGTAAATCATCACATAGCAGCCAAGCAAAAACCGCAGCCATTCCAGCCCGATAAAGCGTTCTTTGCTGACTTTACTGACTTCCTTCATGGGGTTCCTCAGTCATCAATCCTGTTGAAACAGCGGGAAAGCGCTGTAATAAACAGTTTAGCCGAGGGGCATATGCCGTCAGTTAGGATTACTTCTATAATCAATTATAAATCATCACTTCGTTTAGGAAACGTTTACAATTGCATGACGGTTTATTGATGGACCGGCCATAGTCGATAATGTAATCAAACAGTTAGCTAAACGCCTTTCGTTTCCCCTCGCGCGATAATTCTTGTCTATACTTACTACCGCGTTTCATCTGCAGCAATATTTGTAGATATGCCCGGCTCGAAAGATGAAGGGTATAAACGCATCATGGAACGACAAAAAACACGGTTTGCCGTGAGCCGACGGGGGACGAGTATCCGTCCTTCTCAAAAAAGCGAGGTTAGTATGGGAATTATCTCCTGGGTTGTTTTTGGATTGATTGCAGGTATTTTGGCTAAATGGATCATGCCGGGTAAAGACGGAGGGGGTTTTATCCTGACGGTGGTGCTGGGGATCGTGGGCGCCGTGGTCGGGGGATATATCAGTACGTTCTTTGGTTTCGGCCGGGTCGACGGTTTCAACTTCGGCAGCTTTATCGTTGCGGTGATCGGCGCCATCGTGGTGCTGTGGATCTACCGTAAAATCCGCAGCTAAGCCCACGTCTTCCCAAGCCGATAAGCGGCTTGTCAGCAAACTCCCGCACGCCGTATCGGCGTGCGTTCATCAGAGCGTTGAAAATCTGCCATCCCTATCGCCGCGCGATAAGCTCGCGTTTTTCTTCCGCCACTATTCCTAATGCGTTTTTACCACATCCAGCGCGCGCAGATGTTCCGGGCGCCAGGATAGCGTCACTTCGGCGCCGGCTTGCCAATGAGGCTGAATTTCGCTGGCGGGCAGCTTCACCATAAATTGCGGCTGACCGGCGACTTCGGTCATCATGCGCACGTGATCGCCCAGATAAATGAACTGTTGGATGCGCGCCTTGACCTGTTGAACGCCGGCGCCGGGGTTTTCTTCATTAATACGGATGCGTTCCGGCCGAATGCATAGCGTAATCTTTTTCCCCGGCGAACTCGGGCGTACCTTAAGCGCCTGGAGCTGGGTGCCGTCATCCAGCGTCGCGCGGTAGAAGTTGCCTTCCGCGCCGGACTGGGTGGCGATCAGCGTATTGTTTTCCCCGATAAACTGCGCCACAAAGGCGTTTTCCGGTTTTTCATAAATATCGCTCGGGCTATCCATCTGCTGAATGACGCCGTCGTTGAATACCGCCACCCGGTTGGACATGGTCATCGCTTCGCTCTGATCGTGGGTGACATAAACCACGGTTAACTCCAGCGATTCATGCAGTTCTTTGATCTCCAACTGCATATGTTCGCGCAGCTGTTTGTCCAATGCGCCCAGCGGCTCATCCATCAGCACTAATTTGGGTTCGAACACCAGCGCGCGCGCCAGCGCGACGCGCTGCTGCTGCCCGCCGGACATTTGCGCCGGATAGCGATCGGCCAGATTGGTCAGCTTGACGCGATCCAATACGCGGTCGACTTTCTCTTTAATGTCAGCCTTGTTCAAGCGCCGGATCGACAGCGGAAACGCCAGGTTTTCGGCCACGGTCATATGGGGAAACAGCGCATAGTTCTGAAAGACCATGCCGATGCCGCGCTGGTGCGGCGGCAGGTGGTGCAGTGGCGTATCATGCAGAAAGATTTCGCCCTGCGTCGGGGTTTCGAACCCGGCAAGCATCATCAGACTGGTTGTTTTGCCGGAGCCGGAAGGGCCGAGCAGGGTGAGAAATTCGCCTTCCTTAATATCCAGGTTCAGGTTTTTTACCACCAGGCGATCGCCGTCGTAGGTCTTCTGAATATTTTTGAAACTGACATAGGTTCTCATTATTCCATTTCTCGCTGTAACGTATCTGAATCTAACGCATGCACAAATCGTGCCTGTTTAGTTAATTCGAGAACGGCGAATGAGTTAAAACCGCGAAGGCCAAAAAACGCTTAGCGGCATTGCGCCATTATGGTGATGCGCCTTAGTGGATAAGCACCGTTATGGTGCGCGAGGCGGGGGCGGTCAAGCGCCTCTATTGACGGATATTTGCTCATGTTTGCTCATGGATACAGTCGGCGATGACGGCGAATGACTGCGCCATTTTGCTCTCTTCCACGCAGGCGTATCCCAACAGCAGCCCCCGTTCTCTGCTTTGGCGCAAATAGTAGCTGGAAAGCGGCCTTACCATTACGCCGCGCCGCAAAATCCGCGCGCTCAGCAGCACGTCATCGATATCGGCGGGGAGCCTGAGCAGCATATGCAATCCGGCGTTGCTGTTATCGCCGATATAGTCCGCGCCTAAATGCTGTTCGATAAGCGCGGTCAGCATGGCCCGGCGCCTGGCGTAGAGTAGCCGCATACGCCGGATATGGGCGGCATAGTGCCCCTCGCGGATAAACTGAGCGAGCGTCGCCTGCGTCAGCCAGTGGCCGCCGCGGTAGAGCTCTGAATGGGCTACTTTCAGATCCCTGGCCAGCTGCGGCGGCAGCACCACATAGCTGACGCGTAGCCCCGGATAGAGCGTTTTGCTGAAGGTGCCGATGTAGATCACCGGAGACTGGTTTTGCAGCCCCTGCAGCGCGGGAATCGGGTTGCCGGAGAAACGAAACTCGCTGTCGTAGTCATCCTCAACGACCCAGCAGCCGTGCTCCTGCGCCAGCGTCAGCAGGCGCTGGCGCCGCGCCAGGCTCATGACCGATCCCAACGGGTACTGGTGCGATGGCGTTACGCAGATCAGCCGCGGCGTCGACGCGGGGGAGACGGTATCCGGCGGCGCCATTCCCAGCTCATCCACCTGAATCGGCGCAATGCGCAGCCCGTTAATCGTTAGCAAGTTGCGCGTGCCCCAGTAGCAAGGGTCTTCAATCCAGGCCAGATCGCCGGGGTTGCAAAGCATCTTCGCCAGCAGATCCATCGCCTGGTGCGTCCCTTCGGTAATCAGAATCTGTTCCGGAGTGCATTCAACGGAGCGGGCGACGCGCAGGTAATCCACCAGAGCCAATTGGAGTTCGGGGCAGCCTCCGACGGGGGAGTACGACAGCTGTTCGGGCAACGCTCGCCGGGTCAGCCGGGTCTGTATCCGGCGCCATAAGTCATGGGGAAAGCTGGCGATATCGGGAATGCCCGGCATAAAGGCGCCCCACTGGCGGGCGGAAGCGCCGGCGTAGCCCAACAGATGCGTGCCGCGGCGCGACAGCTCCTGTACGGGCCGGCGGGGAAATACGTCGCTTTCATCGCGCACCGGCGCCATATTGCCGTCGGGCAATTGCTCGGTGACAAAAGTACCGCTTCCGGTTCGCGCCTCCACGTACCCTTCGGCCAGCAGCTGCTCATAGGCCGCCAGTACGGTGTTGCGGGAGAGCGACAGCTCATGGGCCAGATCGCGCGAGGAAGGCAGGCGGCTGCCGGCGGTAATGGCGCCATCGAGAATCGCCAGACGGATACTGTCGTAGAGGCGTTTATTCAGCGTGCCTTCCTGCTGATTGCTCAAACGCTGAAGCAATAAATCGGTCAAGAGCGAGCGCAAAAGTGGATCCCTTAAATATTAAAAACTGGCTCTGGATTATAGAACCATCCGGCGTGTAAATAGCAACAGAAAGATGTGACACAGCCTATCGCATCACGTCCATAACGCGGTCATCATAGGCCGGGCGTGTTCTTTAAATCGGAGCAGAAAATGAGTAACAGCGAATTAAATCAACGACGTTTAGCCGCCACCCCGCGTGGCGTGGGAGTGATGTGCGATTTCTACGCCGCCCGTGCGGAGAACGCCACGCTGTGGGATGTCGAAGGGCGTGAGTTCATCGATTTCGCCGCCGGCATCGCCGTGCTGAATACCGGCCATCGCCACCCGAAAATCATGGCGGCGGTGCGTGAACAGTTAGAGCGCTTCACGCATACGGCCTATCAGATCGTGCCTTACGGCGGCTATGTCGAGCTGGCCGAACGCATCAACGCGCTAGCGCCGATCGCCGGCGCGGCGAAAACCGCCTTTTTCACCACCGGTGCGGAAGCGGTTGAAAATGCGGTGAAAATAGCCCGCGCTTATACCAAGCGTCCCGGCGTCATCGCGTTCGGCGCCGCGTTCCACGGCCGTACGCTGCTGACTTTGACGTTGACCGGGAAAGTCGCGCCGTACTCCACCGGCTTCGGCCCATTCCCCGGATCCATCTTCCACGCGCTCTATCCGAATGCGCAGACGGGCGTTACCGTTGAACAGTCGCTGGAAAGCATCGACCGTCTGCTGCACACCGATATCGCCGCCGATCAGGTGGCCGCGATTCTGCTGGAGCCGGTTCAGGGCGAGGGCGGATTTAACGTCGCGCCGCCGGAATTTATTAGCGCGTTACGCAAACTGTGCGACGAGCACGGCATTTTGCTGATCGCCGATGAAGTGCAGACCGGTTTCGCCCGTACCGGCAAGCTGTTTGCGATGGAGCATTACGCCGAACGGGCCGACCTGATCACCATGGCGAAGAGCCTGGGCGGCGGTTTCCCCATTTCCGGCGTGGTAGGGCGTGCAGAAGTGATGGACGCGCCGGGCCCCGGCGGACTGGGAGGAACCTATGCCGGCAACCCGCTGGCGGTGGCTTCCGCGCTGACGGTGCTGGATGTGATCGAAGAAGAGAAACTCTGTTCGCGTTCGCAACGGCTGGGCGCGGCGCTGGTGGAAACGCTGGAACAGGTGAAGCAGCGTTGCCCGGCGCTGGCGGCGATTCGCGCTCAGGGCTCAATGGTGGCGGCGGAGTTCTGCGACCCGCAGACCGGTAAGCCTTCCGCTGAAATCACGCGTAAATTCCAGAAGGAAGCGCTGGAGCAGGGGCTGCTGCTGCTGACCTGCGGCGTGCATGGCAACGTGATTCGCTTCCTGCATCCGCTGACCATTCCTGACGAGCAGTTCAGCAAAGCCATGACCATTCTGAGTCGCGTGCTTACCAAGTAAGAGGAATGCTATGCAACTGAATCAGAAAGCATTATTTCGCCAGCGCTGTTTGATTGACGGTGAGTGGCACGATAGCCAGAGCGGCGAACATCTTGCCGTGACCAATCCGGCCAACGGCGAGACGCTGGGTACGATACCATTAGTGACAGCGTCACAAACGCAGCAGGCGATCGCCGCCGCGGAACGCGCGCAGGCCGAATGGCGCAGGCGCACCGGAAAAGAGCGGGCGGCCGTGTTGCAGGCCTGGTCGCGCCTGATTATGGAAAATCAGGCGGATTTGGCGGAAGTGTTGACCGCGGAACAGGGCAAGCCGCTGGCGGAAGCCCGCGGCGAAATCGGTTACGCCACGTCGTTTATCGACTGGTTCGCCGAAGAGGCCAAACGTATTGAAGGCAGCGTGCTGCAATCCCCTCAGGGTCAGCAGCGGCTGCTGGTGATTAAGCAGCCGATCGGCGTTTGCGCGGCCATTACGCCGTGGAATTTCCCGGCGGCGATGATCACCCGCAAAGTGGCCCCCGCGCTGGCGGCCGGCTGCGCCATGATCGTTAAACCGGCCGAACAAACGCCGTTTACCGCGCTGGCGCTGGCGGAGCTGGCGCTGCAGGCGGGGATCCCGCGCGGCGTGCTACAGGTCATCACCGGGGACGCGCAGTCGGTGGGCAAAACGCTGTGCGACAGCCCGGTGGTGCGCAAACTGAGCTTTACCGGTTCAACCGAAGTCGGCCGTATTTTGATGGCGCAAAGCGCGCCGACGGTGAAAAAACTGTCGCTGGAATTGGGCGGCAACGCGCCGTTCATCGTGTTTGACGATGCCGATCCGGACCTGGCGGTAAAAGGCATAATGGCGTCGAAATTCCGCAACAGCGGGCAAACCTGCGTCTGCGCCAATCGGATTTACGTGCAAAAGGGCATTTATCCGACGCTGGTGAAAAAGCTGGTGGAAGAGGTCAAAAAACTCAAGGTGGGCGACGGCACCCAGCCCGGCGTGACGCAGGGTCCGCTGATCGATGGCGATGCCGTCGACAAAGTGCGGCAGCACATCGCCGACGCCTTGGGGAAAGGCGCCACGCTGCTGCACGGCGGCCAGCCGCATGCGCTGGGGGGAACCTTCTTTACGCCGACAATCGTCGGTGACGTTACGCGCGATATGCGTTTCGCCCGTGAAGAAACCTTCGGCCCGGTGGCGCCGCTGTTCCAGTTCGCGGATGAAGCCGAAGCGGTGGCCATGGCGAACGATACCGAATTCGGGCTGGCGGCTTACGTCTATACGCGCGACGCGGTGCGCCAATGGACCGTGCCCGAAGCGCTGGATTACGGCATGGTCGGCATTAACACCGGGCTGATCTCCAATGAGGTCGCGCCGTTCGGCGGGGTGAAGCAGTCGGGGCTGGGGCGCGAGGGATCGCGTTTCGGGATCGAAGATTATCTGGAAATGAAATATCTCTGCGTCGATCTTTCCAGATAGTTTGCAGGAACGCATGAGGGAAAAGAGAGCGGCGATAAGGATTTGCCGCCTTGGTTTAGCAAACCCCTTATGCACTTTAATGGTGCGCGACGGCCCTTGCCGCGCACCGTTAAAAGGAGAGACGTCGGCGAAGGAAAAGTTGTGTAAACGGCGGAATCTTGACTTCCGCGCGTGCTTCAACCCTCTTCGCCGGCCGCCGTGCCGAATTGCAATAAATTTATTATATGGCACGGTTTATGCTTAAAAATAATGTATGACGTATCAAGGACTTGATGCTTGACTTCCTGCTTTACGTTGACTAACACACTTCAGGAGCCAACCTATGTTGAAGAAAATTGCCGTATCCGCATTTCTCGTCGCAGCGGCCTGTCAGGCGCAGGCGGAATCCATCACCGTGATCTCCTTTGGCGGCACCAATAAGGACGCGCAGGATAAAGCTTTTTACAAACCGTTCGCCGCTGCCGGTAAAGGCACCGTGCAGTCCGGGGAATATAACGGCGAAATGGCGCGCATTCGCGCCATGGTGGAAACCGGTCAAATCGGTTGGGACGTCGTGGAAGTAGAAGGCCCGGAATTGCTGCGCGGCTGCAACGAAGGCCTGTTCGAGCCGTTGGACTGGAAGAAACTGGGCGATGAGTCGCAGTTTGTCAAAGGTTCGGTATCAGAGTGCGGCGCCGGGATTTTCCTCTGGTCAACCGCATTAACCTACAATGCGCAAAAACTGCAACAGGCGCCGAAAAGCTGGGCGGATTTCTGGGACGTGAAAAATTATCCGGGAAAACGCGCGCTGCGTAAAAGCGCCAAGTTCACGCTGGAAATCGCGCTGCTGGCCGATGGCGTAAAACGCGCAGATATCTATAAAGAGCTGGCGACGCCGGCCGGCGTCGATCGGGCGTTCAAAAAACTGGATCAGATTAAATCCAATATCCAGTGGTGGGAGTCCGGCGCGCAACCGCTGCAATGGCTGGTTTCCGGCGACGTGGTGATGACATCGGCGTACAACGGCCGGGTCGCCGCCGCGCAAAAGGAAGGGCATGACTTCCGCATCGTCTGGGCCGACAGTATTTACGATCTGGATAGCTGGGCGATTGTGAAGGGCACCAAAAACAAAGCGTTGGCTGAACAGTTCATCGCCTTCGCCAACCAGCCTGAAAACCAGAAGGTTTTTGCTGAAAACATTCCCTATGGCCCCACCAATATTAAAGCCACGACCCTGATCGCGCCGGAAATCGCCAAAAACCTGCCGACGGCGCCGGAGAACTTGGCTCAGTCGGTGCAGGTCGATACCGAGTTTTGGATCGACCACGGCGAAGAGCTGGAACAGCGCTTTAACTCATGGGCGGCTCAATAACCAGTCGCTACGGCGAATGCTGGCCGCTTAAGCCGATTTTTAGGGGAAACAGCGGGGGAGGTTCCCGTGGGGACGCCTCGCCCCGCTGGTCGTCCCCTGTATCTCGATGCTTGAACAGCCGGCGCTAGCCGCTACACCCCGTATTAAGTAAGCATAAATGGAGACAACGCCTATGACCCAGAGCGAAATGGCGGCGACCGCAGCCATGCCGCCGTCCGGCGAAAAAGAAGGGAACGCCAGGCTGAAACAGCAATTGCAGCGGGCGCAGGCGGCGTATAAAAAACGCTCCCTGTTGCTGATTGCGCCGCTGTTTCTGTTTATTGTGGTGAGCTTTCTCTTCCCGATCACTTCGATTCTGGGGAAAAGCGTCGCTAATCCGGAACTGAGAGAAAATATGCCGCTGACCATAGACGCGATGCGGCTATGGTCCGGCAAGGAGCTGCCGGATGAGCGCGTGTTTCAGGCGGTGGTCGACGATTTACGCGCCGCCCGCAGCGGCGGCAAACTCTCGGCGATTACCAAACGGCTGGGGTATGAGGGGGCGGAATACCGCACGCTGATTACCCGCACGCTGCGCAGCCTGCCCGCCGAAGGCAGCGGCGATGCGCGCGGCAAGCTGATCGCCGCCCAGCCGCTGTGGGGGGAGCTATCCACCTGGCAAACGCTGGATCGCGCATCCCGGCCGTTTACCAGTTATTACCTGCTGGCGGTGTTCGACCATAAGGTGGACGCCAAAACCCAGGAGATCGTGCCGCAGTCGCCCGACCAGGCGCTGTATATTGATGTGCTGATGCGCACGTTGCTGATGGCCGGCGTCGTCACGCTGCTGTGCGTCGGCCTGGGCTATCCGCTGGCGTACTGGCTGGCGAAACAGCCGGCCAATCGGGCCAATCTGCTGATGATCCTAGTGCTATTGCCGTTCTGGACGTCGCTGATCGTGCGGACCGCCAGTTGGATCGTACTACTGCAGTCCGGCGGGCTGATCAACAGCGCGCTGCTCGATATCGGCGTTATCGACCAGCCGCTGGTGCTGGTATTCAACCGCATCGGGGTTTACATTTCGATGACGCATATCCTATTGCCGTTTTTTATTCTGCCGCTGTATGCCGTGATGAAGGGCATTTCGCCGAACTACGTTCGCGCCGCCGTTTCGCTGGGCGCGCATCCGTTTATCGCCTTCTGGCGCGTCTATGTGCCGCAAACCTACGCCGGCGTAACGGCAGGGGCGCTGCTGGTCTTTATGATGGCCATCGGCTACTACATCACGCCGGCTTTACTGGGTGGGCCGAGCGATCAAATGCTCAGTTACTTCGTCGCCTTCTTCACCAATACCACCATGAACTGGGGGATGGCCGCCGCGTTGGGAACGCAGCTGCTGATTATCGTCACGCTGCTGTATGTGGTGTATATCCGCGTGACGAGAACCGACGCCGAAGCCGCCGCGCGTTAATCACGGGCGATCCGCCCGCAGCGCTCAAGAGGCGGCGAACCTTGCGCCGCCGCGGCTTGATTGATACCGGATAGATAAAGGGAAAAACGAATATGAGACAGCAGGGCGAAACGGTTATCCGCTTGTGGAATACGTTGTTTAATTTTTACGGTGCGGCCATGTTGCTGTTTCTGATCGTACCGGTGCTGGTTATTGTGCCGCTTTCATTTAACGCCGGATCGTTTCTGAGCTATCCGCTGAACGGCTTTTCGCTGCGCTGGTACCATGAGTTCTTCAACTCAAGCGAATGGCTGGGCGCATTGGGCAACAGCCTGCTGATCGCCCCGCTGGCGACGCTGCTGGCGACGGTTCTGGGGGTGCTGGCCTCGGTCGGACTGGTGCGCGGCGAGTTTAGAGGCAAATCATTGGTGATGGCGGTGCTGATATCGCCGATGATTGCGCCGGTGGTGATTGTCGCCGTCGGCATGTTTTTCTTTTTCGCCAAGCTCTCTTTGCTAAACAGCTATATCGGTTTGGTATTGGCGCACGCCATGCTCGGGGTGCCGTTCGTCGTCATCACCGTGACCGCGGTACTTAAAAATTATGATCAAAATCTGACGCGGGCGGCGGCCAGCCTGGGCGCGCCGCCGTTGCTGACCTTCCGTAAGGTGACGTTTCCGCTGATTGCGCCCGGGGTTTTTTCCGGCGCGCTATTTGCCTTCGCCACCTCGTTTGACGAAGTGATCGTCACGCTGTTCCTGGCGAGTCCGCGTCAGCGCACGCTGCCGCTGCAGATGTTCGCCGGCATTCGGGAAAACCTGGATCCGACGATCGCCGCCGCGGCCTCGATGATGGTCGGCGCGGCACTGATCCTGCTGATCGTGATGGAAGTTCTGCGTCGGAGAGCGGACCGCCTGCGCGGCGCGCGCTGATCCGTTGCGCCGCCGTCGTAATCCAACGGCGGCGGGGCGCGGGGTATCTATCGGCGGGCGCCCTGATAAACGGCGTCGTGCAGATTCATACGCTGCCAGAAACTCTGCTCATCGGAGCCTGACAGCGGATAGCCGCCGGGATAGGCCGTGTTTACCATCAGCCGCTTACGCTGCGCCGCCGACAAATTGGGCAGCGGCGCTTCAAGCAACACTTCAGCGCCATCCGGCACCTTGACCGGCGCGGCGTCTTTATGCCGCGCCGGCAAACCGTACGTCATCGTGAAGCGGTAGAAAGCGGCCATGGCCGGGTCGGTATAGGGATCGGCGCGCCCCTCGCTCTGCGCGCAGACCGACAGCGTCGTGGCGCACTCTTTTTCCAGCGCGGCGCGCAGCTGCGCTTTCGCCTGTTCAAACATCTGACGATACTGCGGATCGTTAAGATAGTTCGCCACGTTGCGTTCGACAATCATGCGCGACCCGATGACGTCGAGCGGATAGTGAACGCCTAATACCACGCGGGAAAAGCCGTAGCGGGCGCCCCGGTCGATCAGCGGAACAAAACGCTCCGGCAGCATTTCGGCCAATAGCAGCGCGTCGGTATAGCCGGTGTTGGTGTGTCCGCTGGGGAAGGCGCCGCCCGTTGCGCTATAGGGTTTATTGTCTTTCACCACGACGCTGTCCGGCACCAGATGGATGGTATTGCCCGGCTGCAAGAAAGGGCGCGGATAGTTGAAGTGGGCCTTGGCGGCGGATGTGCTAACCTCCGACGCTTTAATCAGCGCCGCGGCTTTACCTATCTCGCCTTTATCGTAGGCGGAGATAAACGCGCCGCCAAGCCGCGGGCCTAAGGCGTCGGCCAGGAAATAGAGATAGTTGATGCCTTCCGCGTCGGCCAGCGCCTGCTCGCGCTGGCCTTGCGTGGCGTCACGGTTAATTTGCGTCACGGTCGCCAGGTTTTGTTGCAAAACGTCGGGCGGCAGCTGTGAAAACGCGCTAAGGATTGCAATATCGGCCTGCTGGTTTCTCTTCTCGGCAAAATCATAGCGGCTGTCGCGCAGCCATTGCGTATCGGCGATCCGGGCGCTCTGCCTGGCGGTCTCCAACTGCGGGCGCGTCAGGGCAGAGGCGTCGCCCTGTAACGCCCGGCGCAGCGCGGCCTGAATAGTTAACTCCAGCTCGCTGAACCGGCGGTCGCCGTTCGCCGGGGTCGTCGTGTCCACGATCGCGCCAATCGCCATGCTCTGCGCGGTCTGCGGCATCGACCAGGCCGAATTCGCCAGCAGAAAGCCGCCGAGCATAGTTACCGTGAGTTTGCTGTAGCGCATGAGGCGCTCCTTTTTTTGGTTAAAAACAGGGGGAAATGCGTTTTTTTTCAAGCTAGCCCTTGTTTATGATTAATTTATGACAGGATACATTTCGAGATAGTGCTTAACTAAATGACACGCTTTGGAAGGGGAAAAGCGACGGCGGCGCTAGGGGTTACGGTTTCGATCCCCGGCGATACGGCGCCGCGATGACGCCGTATCGCCGCATCTGGCGCGGGAATATTATTGCGGCTGGCGATAAATGGCGTCCTGAATATCGGCTACGAAGCGGCCGGACATCCCTTCATATAACGTATTGGTGAACGCCACAACGCTGAGGCCCTGACGTCTGTCGACAAACCAGGAGTGCCCGTAAACGCCGCCCCAGCGCCAGGTTCCCGCCGATTGCGGGGATCCGGCGGCCGCCGGATCGCGCAATACGGAGAACCCCAGCCCGAAGCCCATGCCCGGGGAGCCGGGTATCGCGAATCCCCCGGTTTGATCGCGGCCCATTTCGTCAACCAGATCGCCGGAGAGCAGCGGCGCGCCGCCTTGACGCAGCGTTTCCAGCAGCGTCATCACATCGTCGGCCGTGCCGACCATCCCGGCGCCGCCCGAAGGATACGCCCGCGGATTGCCGGCCCGGGCGAGAGAATAGCTTACGCCGCCGGCCTCTTCCGGGGAGAACGGAACGGTTTCGCCCTCCTGTAGACGATGAGGAACCGGCGCGTCATTTACATAAGGGACGGCCAGAAGCGCCGCGTCCCGGGTATAAAAAGCGGTATCGTCCATATGCAGCGGGGCGGTAACCAGCGTACGGACCGCTTCGCCGAGCGGCCGATTGCAAACCTGCTCGATAACCGCGCCCAGCACGTCGATCGCCAGCGAATATTCCCAGGCTTCGCCCGGCTGATACAGCAGCGGCACGCTCGCCAGCCGGCGAAGATTCTCCGCCAGCGAGATTTCCGCGGCATCCAGGCCGTCGGAAACGCCGGCTCGGGCATAAGGCCCGCTGGCGTCGGATTCATTAAAACGGTAGCTCAAGCCGGCGGTGTGGCTGAGCAATTGACGCGGGGTGATGGTCGGAATCCGGCCGTTGCGCAGGCGCGGCTGAAAATCCGGCAGCCAGCGGCGGATATCGTCATCAAGCCCGAGCTTTCCCTGCGCAACCAGCGCCATCGCCGCCGTCGCGACAATGGGTTTACTGACGGAAGCCAGGCGAAACAGCGTATTTTCCGTCATCGGGCGCGCGTTTTCCCGATCGGCAAGACCGGCCGCGCCGCGGTATGCGGTTTGGCCATGCCGCCGGACGATAACCACGGCGCCGACGATGCGCTGCTCGGTAATGGCCCGCTCTATGGCCGTATTCAGGCGGGCGGACAGGTGCGCCGGCTCAATAGCCGACGGCGATAATTCTGGCATGCTTGGCTCCTCTGGGGGGGATAGTCAGATAAATAGCGATATTTATTGATGCGGCGCGGATTTTCAGATGGTAGTCCAATCGTCGGGAAAGCTACAGCGCAAAAAAGTTTTAAGATAATGACAGGCATATCTTTCTAAAAAAAAGAAAGGTAATTTACATTTTTTATCATTGACGCAAAGCTTGTTTCTCTCTAATTTAAACAACGTATCTATTTTGTTATTTATTGATTTATAAGAATATTTACATACACCTAATAGATTTCGGGTTATCAGTGCTGCGGATGAGGCGATTGCCGCATCCAGACTACCGGCGGGGCCATGTCATGAGAATCGATAAAATCATTTTACGAAAAATGAAAATGACGTTGAAAACGCCATTTACCACCAGTTTCGCCACGCAGACGGAAAAATATTTTTCCATTGCCGAAGTCTATGCCGGAGGCCATGTCGGTTATGGCGACTGCTCCGCCATCTCGCTGCCTTTTTATAATGAAGAGACCAATATCACCGCCTGGCATATCATGCGCGATTTTCTTATTCCGATGATTAAACAGGCCGGCGATATCGAACACCCTTCGCAGGTAAGAGATATTTTTTCAGCGGTGAAGCGTAATAATTGCGCCAAAGCGGCGATTGAAGGCGGGATATGGGACGTCTACGCCAAGATCAAGGGCATTCCGCTGCATCAGGCCATTGGCGGCAAGAGAAATAAAATTGAAGCGGGCGTCAGTATCGGTATTCAGGAGTCGCCGGATAAACTGGTCGATGTGGTCGATGAATTTCTGCGTGAAGGCTATAAACGGATAAAAATAAAAATTAAACCCGGCCGGGATTATGACTATATTCTGGCGCTGCGCCAGGCGTTCGGCGATATTACGCTAATGGCGGACGCCAATTCAGCCTATACGCTGGATGATATCGATCTCTTTAAGCGTCTCGATAAATTCAATCTTATTATGATCGAACAGCCGCTGGCGCACGACGATATCGTCGATCACCGTAAACTTCAGGCCGCCATCGCCACCCCGATCTGCCTGGACGAAAGCATCGCCTCGGTTGAGGATGCGCGCAAGGCGATTGAGCTCGGCAGCGCGAAAATTATCAATATCAAGGTCGCTCGCGTCGGAGGTATTACCGAAACCATACTTATTCATGACTATTGCCAGGCAAATAATATTCCCGTGTGGTGCGGCGGCATGTTGGATACCGCGGTGGGGAAAGCGCACAATATCGCGGTATCCACTTTGCCCAATTTTGTCTACGCGCATGATATTCCGCCGTCTTCCCGCTATTGGCATGAGGACTTTATGCTGCCGTTGGTGGAAATAGATAAAGATAGCTGCGTGGCGGTCCCGGATAAACCGGGAATCGGATTCGAAATTAATCCACGGCTATATGAAAAATATTGTTACGAGCAGGAATCATTTTTATTTTAAGCAGGGCGAATTATCCCGACACCAGGGGAAATGCCTATTGAGCGGATATATGCGGAAACGCTTTTCACGCCGTTTAATTCCGCAGCGGGCCGCCGAATCATTCAGACTGCATAACAGGAACGCATAATGATATTAAACAAAGTTATTCCATTATTACTGGCGCTGGGAATATCTCAGGCCATGGCGGCGCAACCGGCGAAGGAGATCACCATCGGCGTTTCGCCGGGCCCTTACGGCGATATGGTCACCAAAGCCATTAAACCGGAGCTGGCGAAAAAAGGCTATGAAGTCAAGGTACGCGAGTTCAGCGACTATATTCAGCCGAATCTGGCGCTGGCGAATAAAAGCATCGAGGCCAATTTGTTCCAAAACCGCCGCTATCTGGACAGGTTCAGCGCGGATAAAGGGTTAAAATTCGCCGAGGTGATTACCGTGCCGACCGCCAGCATGGGCTTTTACTCCAACAAGGTGCGTTCGCTGAATGAGCTGAAGGCAGGGGATGTGGTTACGCTGCCCAACGATCCGTCCAATCTGGCCCGTTCGCTGGATTTCCTGCAAAAATACGGTCTGATCAAGATTAATCCGCAGATTACGCCGACCAAAGCCTCGCTGCGGGATATCGTCGAAAATCCCAAAGGGCTGGTGTTCAAACCGCTGGAAGCGGCGCAGTTGCCGCGGGCGTTAGGGGGCGTCACCGGCTCGCTGATCAACGCCAACTTCGCCATTTCCGCCGGGCTGAAGCTGGCGGATGCCATCCAGTTGGATATCTTGCCTGAAGATTTGAAAAACATGATCGTGGTGCGCGCGGAGGATGCCGATAAACCTTTCGCCCACGATCTGAAGGCCGCGGTGCAATCGCCGCAGTTTGCCGCGTTCTTTGATGATGAAGCCTCTATGTTCCACGCCTTTCAGAAGCCTGAATGGATGAAGGCCGCGAAGGCGAAATAAACCGATACGCCCAGGCGAGGCCGGCCGGCCTCGCCGCCATCAGCTTCAGTCGCTCCCTTCGCCCAGTTCCCAGAACAGCCCGGTCATCATCGCCAATCCTTCGCGCGCCGCCGATTTCAGCAGATGTTCGTTAACCCCGTGCTGCCCGCATGCCGGGTAGGAGTGGGGGATCCACAGGGTAGGCAGGCCAAGAATATCGGCAAACACATGGTTGGGAAGCGAACCGCCCAGATTGGGCAATAGCGCCGGCTGTTTGCCGCTGATATCCCGCATCAGCGCCAGCGTCTTGTTCACCAACGGATCCTCCGGATCGAAGCGGGTGGCCGGCGACGCGCCGAGCGTTTCGATTTTCACGTTATCGAAACCATGCTTATCCAGATGCCGGCGCAGATGCTCGGCCAGCCGCTGCCAGTCGGTTCCCACCACAAACCGCAGCTGGCAAAGGGCCGTTGCGTCGGCCGGGATCGCATTGACCGGCTTATCGGGGTCGCCGGTAACAAAGGAGAGCACCTCCAGCGTATTCCAGCCGAATAGACGTTCGGCGGGCGTCAGTCCTTCCGCTCCCCAGTGAAGATCGATATCAGGATCGCCGGCGTTGCCTCCGGGGGCGATGCCGCTGAGAATGCGCCGCATCGACGGCGCCAGCGGCGGCGGCAACAGCGTGTCGATGCGCATCCGCCCTTGGCCGTCCACCAGGCTGGCGACGGCGTTCGCCAGCTGCGTGCCGGGGTTGCTCAACAGACCGCCCCAGTTTCCCGAGTGATAGGCCTGTTTACGCGCATGAATACTCAGTCTGAAATTGACGCAGCCGCGGGAGCCGAGAAACAAGGTCGGCCGCTCGGCATGAAGACGCGGGCCGTCGGAGGCGATGAACATATCGGCGGCCAACTGCTGCTTGTAACGTTGGCAGATGTCGGCCAATCCCGGCGAACCGATCTCTTCGCCCATTTCAAACAGCAGCTTACAGTTGAAACCCAGACGATTGCCGCGCGCGCGGTAAACCTGCTCAAGCGCCGTCAGGTTAATGGTGTGCTGGCCCTTATTGTCGGCGCTGCCGCGGCCGTACCAGCGATCGTCCTCTTCGACCAGCTCCCAGGGATGCAGATCTTCCCGCCAGTTATCTTTATCGCCAAACACCACGTCGCCATGACCGTATGACAACAGCGTCGGTAAATCGGGGCGTTCGATACGTTCGGCAATCAAAAAGGGAACGTGCGGATAAAGCGGATGCTCAACCAGAGTGACGGTAAACCCCATGGCGTGAAGCGACGGGCGGATCTCCTCTTCCAGGTAGGCGCGCAGTATGGCGCGCCCGTGCGGATTCTGACTTTCACTGGCATAGGCGATGCGGCGGGCCAGAATATGTTTAACATCGCCGCGATCGAAGCGGTCGCACGCCTGTTGAATAACCTCTGCGCGGGTCATGGTTTTCCTTAACGGATAAAGCTGAACGGGCGGATAGTTAAAGGAAAAACGATCTTTACAACAATAATGAAATTTGCAACCAAGCTTTGCTTTTAATATAAACCTTATACCTTTTTCCCAGAGGGCAAGTCATTATCATGCTGCATAGTTCCGAGATCCGTTATTTCCTGGTTGTGGCGACAACCGGTTCACTCAGCGCCGCCAGCGAGCATCTTTTTGTGGCGGTTTCAGCCATCAGCCGTCAGATTCAACGATTGGAAGAGCGCATCGGCGTACCGCTGTTCGAGCGCCACGCCCGCGGTATGGTGCTGAACGACGCCGGACGCATTCTGGAAAACCACGTGCGTAAAAGCATGATGGATATGGATTTGGCGGTGGCGGAAATTCAGGGGCTAAAAGCCAGCCGTCACACCCTGGTGAGAATTGGCTGCACCGAAGGCAGCGCGTTTGATTTGCTGCCGACGCTATTTTCCCGTTTTCGGCAGCATAACGCCGACGTTACGTTTTATCTTAACGTCGGCTCGGCCATGCAGGTATCCCAGATGATCCGCAACGGCGAGGTGGATATCGCCCTGCAATTCGCCCTGGCGCCGGAGCCGGGGGTTAACGTCGAGATGTCGCTGCCCGCTCCGCTGATGCTGCTGATGTCCGCCCGGCATCCTTTGGTCGAAAAGCCGGTTCAGCTGGCTGATTTACAAGATTTTCCGCTGGCGTTGCCGGAGTCGTCCACCACGCTGCGGCAGCTGTTCGATCTCTCGTGCCGCATGAGCGGCATATTTCTGGAACCTACGCTGTGCTGCAGCAATTTCGCCACGCTCTATTACTATGCGTTGAATACGCCGCGGGCGGTGACCGCCTGCAGCTTCTACTCGGTGATGTATCGAGCTTTACAGGATCCTATCTGTCTTAAGCTGCTGAATATTAAACAGCTCGACCAGCGGTCGCTGCAGATACAAACCTTGGCGGGCAAACAGCATGGAGAACCGCTGCGCGGCTTTCTTGATTTTATGATAAGTGAAATGCAGCAGGGTCAGGCGCGACTCAATATGGCGCGCGCCTAAATTTCAAAACCCGGCGCGACGACCTTCGCCGGCTTTTTGCATGCCTCCGGCTTCGGCGTTCCGGCGGGAATATTCTTGCAATCCGGCGCGAAAGGATTCAACGCTTCACGGTTGAGGTAGAGAATAAACAGCAGCAGGATAATCAGCGGGATCAAAATACGTTTTCTTTTCATCATTGCGCTTCACGCCGGATGCAACAGGAACGCGAAAGACCGTGTTGCATAATTGTTAGGTTTATCGGCGAATCCTACCGTTTCACGCCGCTTTTGTCTTTAATTCATTACTTTCAATAGGCGCCGACTTCCCCCGCGCCCCTGCGTCGCTTTTGTCTCTTTTACAACAATTAGTCACGTTATTGTACCTAACCCCGCGCGGCCCCTTACGTCATGATGGGGTATTTTATTTATTTATCAAATGGTTATGTTTATTCTGATAGTGGTATGCCCCCTGCAATATAGACGGGGACATTCACCGTAAAGAGGAATACACCATGGCAATACGTCAGTGTGCGATTTATGGCAAAGGGGGGATCGGTAAATCCACCACCACGCAAAATCTGGTGGCGGCCCTCGCCGAGCTGGGCAAGAAAGTGATGATTATCGGTTGCGACCCCAAAGCCGACTCCACGCGTTTGATCCTGCATGCCAAAGCGCAGAATACCATTATGGAAATGGCCGCCGAGGTGGGATCCGTGGAAGACCTGGAGCTGGAAGATGTGCTGCAGATCGGCTACGGCGGCGTGCGCTGCGCCGAATCCGGCGGGCCGGAGCCGGGCGTCGGCTGCGCGGGGCGCGGGGTTATCACCGCCATCAACTTCCTTGAAGAGGAGGGCGCCTATGAGGACGATCTGGACTTCGTGTTCTACGACGTGCTGGGCGACGTGGTGTGCGGCGGGTTCGCCATGCCGATTCGCGAAAACAAGGCGCAGGAAATTTATATCGTGTGCTCCGGCGAAATGATGGCGATGTATGCGGCCAACAATATCTCCAAAGGGATCGTGAAATACGCCAAGTCCGGCAAGGTTCGGCTGGGCGGGCTGATCTGTAACTCCAGGCAGACCGACCGTGAAGATGAACTGATCATCGCGCTGGCCGAAAAGCTGGGCACCCAGATGATTCACTTCGTGCCGCGCGACAACATTGTCCAGCGCGCTGAAATCCGCCGTATGACGGTGATTGAGTACGACCCGACCTGCAAACAGGCCGACGAGTACCGCGCGCTGGCCGGCAAGATCGTCAACAACACCATGATGGTGGTACCGACGCCGGTCACCATGGATGAACTGGAGGCCTTGCTGATGGAGTTCGGCATCCTCAACGAAGAGGATGAATCCATCGTCGGTAAAACCGCGGCAGAAGAGGCGCAGTCCGCCTGAGGAATATCCTATGACAGACACCATCATACAGCAGAACCAGGCGCTGATTCAGGAAGTGCTTGAAGTCTTTCCCGACAGAACGCGGAAAGAGCGCGCCAAACATATTATGACCGTCGAGCCGGGAATGGAGTCGGTCGGCAAATGCATCATTTCCAACCGCAAATCCCAACCGGGCGTCATGACGGTGCGCGGCTGCGCCTATGCCGGCTCGAAAGGCGTGGTATTCGGGCCGATCAAGGATATGGCGCATATCTCTCACGGCCCGATCGGCTGCGGCCAGTATTCCCGCGCCGGACGGCGTAACTACTACACCGGGATGAGCGGCATAAACAGTTTCGGCACGCTGAACTTCACCTCGGATTTTCAGGAAAAGGATATCGTTTTCGGCGGCGATAAAAAGCTGCGCAAGCTGATCGATGAGCTGGAGATGCTGTTCCCGCTCACCCGGGGCATCAGTATTCAGTCGGAATGCCCGGTCGGGCTGATCGGCGATGATATCGAAGCGGTGGCGCGCGAAGCGAAAGGGGCGATCGGCAAGCCGGTGATCCCGGTTCGTTGCGAAGGCTTCCGCGGCGTTTCTCAGTCGCTGGGGCACCATATCGCCAACGATGTGATCCGCGACTGGATTTTACCCGCCCGCGACGATAGCCCCTTCGCCGCCACGCCGTACGACGTCGCCATCATCGGCGATTACAACATCGGCGGCGACGCCTGGTCTTCGCGCATTCTACTCGAAGAGATGGGGCTGCGGGTGGTCGCCCAGTGGTCCGGCGACGGCACGCTGATGGAAATGGAAAAGACGCCCAAGGTGAAGCTCAATCTGGTGCACTGCTACCGCTCGATGAACTACATCTCGCGCCATATGGAAGAGAAGTACGGCATTCCCTGGATGGAGTACAACTTTTTCGGCCCCACGCAGATCGCGGCGTCGTTGCGTAAAATCGCCGGCCAGTTCGACAGCGTCATTCAGGCGAACGCCGAAGCGGTCATCGCCCGCTATCAGGCGCAAACCGATGCGACGATCGCCAAATATCGCCCGCGGCTGGAAGGCAAAAAGGTGCTGCTGTACGTCGGCGGGCTGCGTCCGCGTCACGTTATCGGCGCGTATGAAGATCTGGGGATGGAGATTATGGCCGCCGGGTATGAGTTCGCCCATAACGACGACTACGACCGCACGCTGCCCGATCTTAAAGAGGGCACGCTGCTGTTCGACGATCTCAGCACCTATGAACTGGAAGAGTTCGTAAAAAGGTTGAAACCGGACCTGGTGGGGTCGGGCATCAAGGAAAAATATGTTTTCCAGAAGCTGGGTATGCCGTTCCGGCAGATGCACTCCTGGGACTACTCCGGCCCTTATCACGGCTATGACGGCTTTGCGATTTTCGCCCGCGATATGGATATGACGTTAAATAACCCCTGCTGGCAACAGCTGACCGCGCCTTGGCTGAAATCCGCCTGAGGCCCGACGATCCCTTGATCCCGTTCGTTCACCGATTTGTGGCGCGGGAGGAGAAATACCATGAGCCAGAATACCGAAAAAGTGAAACCCTGTTATCCGCTGTTCGAGCAGCCGGAATATCAGGCGTTATTCGCCAGCAAAAGCGAGCTGGAAGAAGCGCACGGCAAGGATCGCGTGCAGGAGGTGTTTGCCTGGACCACCACCCCGGAATATGAGGCGCTGAATTTTCAGCGCGAAGCGCTGACGGTCGACCCGGCGAAAGCCTGCCAGCCGCTGGGCGCCGTGCTCTGTTCACTGGGATTTGAGAAAACCTTGCCTTATGTGCACGGCTCCCAGGGATGCGTCGCCTATTTCCGCACCTATTTCAACCGCCATTTTAAAGAGCCGGTGGCCTGCGTTTCCGACTCAATGACCGAGGACGCCGCGGTGTTCGGCGGCAGCAACAACCTGAATCAGGGGCTGCAGAACGCAAGCGCTCTGTATAAACCGGAAGTGATCGCGGTCTCCACCACCTGCATGGCGGAGGTGATCGGCGATGATCTGCAGGCCTTTATCAGCAACGCCAAAAAAGACGGCTTTATCGATGAAGCCATTGCCGTGCCTTATGCGCATACCCCCAGCTTTATCGGCAGCCACGTCACCGGCTGGGACAACATGTTCGAAGGCTTTGCCCGCACCTTTACGCAGGGCGTGACGGGATACCAGGCCGGCAGCAACGGCAAAATCAATCTGGTCGCCGGTTTCGAAACCTACCTCGGCAATTATCGCGTGCTGAAACGTATGATGAAGCAGATGGATGTGCCGTGTTCGCTGCTTTCCGACCCGTCGGAAGTGCTGGATACCCCGGCGGACGGCCACTACCGCCTCTATGCCGGCGGCACCACGCAGGCGGAGATGCGCGATGCGCCCAACGCCATCGATACGCTGCTGCTGCAGCCCTGGCAACTGGTCAAAACCAAGAAAGTGGTGAAGGACGATTGGCAACAGCCCGGCAGCGAGGTCGCCATCCCCATGGGGTTGGCCGGCACCGACGACTTTTTGATGACCGTCAGCCGGTTAACCGGGAAACCCATTGCGCAAGCGCTAACCCTGGAGCGCGGCAGGCTGGTCGACATGATGCTGGATTCTCACACCTGGCTGCATGGCAAACGCTTCGGCATCTATGGCGATCCCGATTTTCTGATGGGGTTGACGCGCTTTTTGCTGGAGCTGGGCTGCGAACCGGCGGTGATCCTTTGCCACAACGGCTCCAAACGCTGGCAGAAAGCGATGAATAAGCTGCTCGAAACCTCGCCGTACGGCAAGGAGAGCGAGGTGTTCATCAATTGCGATCTGTGGCATTTCCGCTCGCTGATGTTCACCCGCCGACCGGATTTCATGATCGGCAACTCGTATGGCAAGTTTATTCAGCGCGACACCCGAGCCAAAGGCGAACAGTTCGAAGTGCCGCTGATTCGCATCGGTTTTCCCATCTTCGACCGCCACCATTTGCACCGGGCGACCACCTGGGGCTATGAAGGGGCGATGACGATGCTGACCACGCTGGTGAACGCCATTCTGGAAAAACTTGACGATGACACCATGGCGCTGGGCAAAACCGACTACGGTTATGACCTGGTTCGTTGACGGCAATACCGCGCCGCAGCTAATCCGGCGCGGTTTTCCCCGCTTTACAGGAGGTCGCATGGCCAGCATCACCCTTCGTCAGCGCGCCGACGGCATGCACTGTTATATCGCCAAAAAAGATCTGGAAGCCAGAGTCACTTTTCTGGAGTTCGACCGGCCGGACCGCTGGGGCGGCCGCATCGAACTGGAAGGCGGGCAAGCGTGGTTTGTGACGCCGCTGAGCGAAAAGCCGGCGCTGCCCGTCACCTTACGCGCCCAAAAATATGAAAACTAACCGTCGATGACGACCACTACCGGAGACGCTCATGAGCCTGACTCGGGATGATTTACTGTTCTGGCGGCTATTCGCCCTGGCGCAACTGCTGCCTGAAATCGCGCCCGCGACGTTAATCAACTGGCTGGAAACCGCCTGCGACGACGCCCTGACGCTGGAGCGCTTGTCCACGCTACCGCTTGAGGCGCTGTCCCGCCATTTACCCGTTGATAACAGCCTACTCACCGTTGCCCGCTGGCAGCAAATCATGGATTGCCTGCACGGCAATCTGCCGCCGCATTTAACCACGCAGTCCGAACGCAAACAGGGGCAACAGCTCCAGGCGGCCTTTGCCTCGAGCAACGGCCTGACGATCAACGGCCACTTCGGCCAGTGCCGGCTGTTCTTTATCTACGCTTGGGATCGGCAGGGGCCTTTCCTCAGCGGCCTGCGGCGCTATCCGCCGCAGGAGGGCGAGGAGGGCAACGAAGGACGGCTGAAGCTGCTGGCCGACTGCCACCTGCTGTTTTGCGAATCGATTGGCGGGCCGGCCGCGGCGAAAGCGATTCGGCACAATATCCACCCGATCAAGGTTCCCCCGGCCACCATGATCGACGAGCAGATCCAGGCGCTGCATGGGATGATCACCGAACATATGCCGCCCTGGCTGGCGAAGCGGTTGGGAAAAGATAACCCGCTGCAGCGGCGGCAGTTCGGCTTTTGACCTGAGAACGGGCGGGCGTATCTGTCGCCCGCTATATCGTTTGAGGCGCTATTTTTAATTTCAGTGAGGGATGTTTATTTTCTTATCGAGGGGCGTTATAGAGCGCGTTTTTCACGTTTTGCCATGAGAGCTTTTGCGGGTCGAACTCGTCTAACCCCACCATCGGCAAGGGCAGATTTTCTTCCATTAACATCGCGCGCAGTCTATCCATATAAACACCACTTCCGCTAATAATCGAATAGCTTTGCGATACGGCGCCGCAGCGAAAAGATCCGCCGGTGTAACCGATACTGGTGGTGTCTACGCCACATGAGGGACTGCCATCCATCCCGATTATACCCATCATATGGTAACCGCAAGCGGTATAGTCAATAACCTGATCGACGATCGGCCTCAGAATCTCGCTACAGTGCCTGATGAAAATCGGCGTATCGTATTGCTCCCTGGTCATCCCCCAGCGTTTACAGCCGGAAAATAACATTTCCGGACAGGGGAGCTGAATGATGCCAATTCCGTCATCAAGCATATCCTTTACGATAGTTAACGATCCCGGCATTTTGGCAATACCGAACACTTTCGCATTAACATTGAGTATGCAGTGGCTGACAATGACGATCTCTTTTTTTCTTTGCATGTTATACTCTCGAATATATTTCATCTATCAGCGGGTTCTGCATTTTAAAATGCCGGTTTTTAGTCAAAAGTTCATTTTGTTTTCCAAGCGTTTTGAAAGAAAAACGACAGACATAACAAGGAGGTAATAAATCAAAGCGACCATAACATAAACCTCTAATGGCTTATATGTTCTGGTATAGATAAGTTGACCTACGCGCGTAAGCTCCATAATCGATAGTACGGAGATGAGCGATGAATCTTTTAGAATTAAGGTGAATGTATTAACCAATGCGGGTAGGGAAACACGCAAAGCTTGCGGCACAACAATAAAAAGAGTGGTTTCAAGACGGTTCAAACCAAGCATCCATGCCGCATCTATCTGTCCTTTCCCCACGGACTTTAACCCACCTCGAATAATTTCAGAGATATATGCTGCCGAATTAAGTCCCAGAGCAATAATGGCTGCCGAATAACGTTCCATGTTCACACCAATGGAAGGTAATCCATAATAGATAATAAAAATCTGAATTAATAATGGTGTGCCGCGGAAAAATGAAACGTATATGCTCAACATCGATTCAATAACCCCCTTATTGCTGCGCAATACCCCCACCAGGACGCCAAGCGTTAACGCGAAAATAAAGGCAAGAAGGGTAACCAGTAACGTAATGCCAATACCTTCGCTAATAGCGGCATAGTTATCATAAATCAGTGAAAAGTCGAAATTCATTATTTTATTTACCTGTTCTGCCAACCGTTAGCCATCTTTTTTCCAGTGCAGACAACTCGCCATTTTGTTTCAAATTTAGCAGTATATTATTCAACTGGTTCCTCAATTCCGGCGTATTTTTACGCGTCACAATGGCAATATCTGAGACCTCATCATCAATCGGGGCGGCGACACGAAGTGCCGGCGCGGTTTTTAGCGCATTGACGGCATAAGGGTACCCCACAATGATGGCGTCAATACGTTTATGCTCAAGGTCGAGAAAAGCTTCGGGATTGTAATTATAGCGCCGGACTTCTCCGAATTCGTATTTTTCCGCTGCTTTATCCGTCCGTTGCTCAGATGCCGACCCCAGTTGCACGCCGACAATTTTCCCTGCCAAATCCGCCGCGGAACGAATTGTGCCGTTATCCTTATGTATCACCACGATATCGCGGAGCTGATAATAGGGGGTTGTAAAATCGACATTCCGTTCCCGTTCTTCGGTCCGGGTCATTCCGGTGATAAGAATATCGAAATCGCCTTTGTTCAATGAAAGAATTAGCCCTTGCCATTCCGCATCCCGTAACACAGCAGCGACTCCCAGTTCACGCGCGATAGCCTTGCCAAGATCGATATCAAACCCTTCAAATTGGCCTGTTTTTTCATTTCTGGATTCAAACGGCGGATAAGCCGCGGTAAATCCAATGATTATTTCTCCTTTTCTCTGAATATCGATCAAAGAGGTGTCGGCCGCGAATAACGAGTGAGAAAGAAACAGCAAAAAAAAGCCGAGTGGCGCTAATATGTAAACTTTCATCTTTATTTCCTGGTTTAATTGGTAAGCATTCGTTTTAAAAAAGACTGGGCTCTGACAGACGTTGGATTGGAAAATAGTTGTCCAGGATGCCCCTGTTCGGCAATAACGCCCTCATCCATGAAAACGATATGATCGGAAACGTCTCTGGCGAAAGACATTTCATGCGTAATCACCAACATGCTCATGCCTTCACGCGACAAATTTTTCATGACATCAAGCACTTCACCAATCAATTCGGGATCTAGTGCACTTGTCGGTTCATCAAAAACAAGAAGAGAGGGATTAAGCGCCAGTGCTCTGGCGATAGCGGCACGCTGTTGTTCGCCGCCGGAAAGCGCATTAGGTTTATAGGAGAATCGGTGTTGCAGATGCACTTTTTCCAGCATTGTCATCGCTAAGTCGTAAGCCTCATTTTTTTTCAGCGTTCTACGGCGGCATAGCGCAAAAGCCACATTATCAAGGACCGTCATATGAGGCCAAAGGTTAAACTGCTGAAAGATCATGCCAACGTAATAGCTTCTTTTTTTGGGGGAATGGATCAGTTGAGCGATCTCGACATCATTAATTTGTATTTTGCCGGAAGAAAACGGCTCAAGTCCGCAAACACAGCGAGCCAGCGTGCTTTTCCCCGCGCCGCTTGGGCCAATAATCGAAACCGTTTTCCCCTTGATGACATTAAACGAAATATTACTCAGTGTAATATACGGCCCATATGATTTACTTAAGTTATTTACGTGTAATGCAGTATTATCTTTATGCAAAATGGCTCCTTATTACGACAAGGCGTAAAACATTCAAATAAAGACAGGAATAAGATTATTAATTTACATATTCGCGCAATGGTATGTCGACAATAACCAGTTGATTATCTGATATGGGTTAAGACAATATTTACCCGCATTGCAAATGTCAAACATGAAATATAAATATGGTTATTTATATATTGTAATAACAAAAATAATCGATGGATGTTGTATATTCCAGTAACCTATATAAGTTATGTTTTCTTTTAAGTCGGAATGGTCGACATGGCAGGGCGCTGTATTTTTAACGCATGGCGTAAATGCGTTGAATAGTTATTGATGGAATAATAGATCGCGTTAGAGAAATCATGAAGAAAATAATGCGTTATATCGCCCTCTGTACTTTTCAACCACGTCGCCGGTTTTTCCCTATAAAGAATAATCAATGATTGAACAGGCGACAAATTCAACGCACCATCTGCGCCTGCTCAAGGAAGTTATGCGACCAATTAGCCCTCAATGCGCCGAGTGATGCCCGTCATCGCCGCAGCCGCAGCCCCAGTTTTTCAGTTTGGAGGTTTTGCCGATCCCCGGATTCAGGCTATTGGTGGGATCGTTATGCTGATAAAACGCCTTCAGCTGGGGTTTGGCCTTATACAGATGGCCGACGTTATGCTCGGCCGGATATTCGGCGCCGCGCTGGTCCAGCAGGACCAGCATTTTCTCTTTCAGCTTATGGACGTCCACGCCTTTCTTCACGATGTAGTCCTGGTGGAAGACATGGCACATAAAGTGGCCGTAATACAGCTTATGCACCAGCATGGCGTCGATTTCCGGCGGCAGGCGCTCAAACCATTCATGGTCGTTGCGCCGCAGGGCGATATCCAGCGGCAGGATGTTTTCCACTTCTTTGCTGTGCACCGCATGATAGCGAATCGCCGCGCCCGCCGCCGCAAAGCGGTGTAAAAAGGCTTTGGCGCCTTCCTCCTGCGAACAGACGAAGAATTCGCCGTCGGCCTCGCGGAAATAGCTTTCCAGCCAGCGGCGCGCTTCGTCGATGCCGTCGCCGGCCATTTTCAGCATCAGATGGTGCTCATAACGATCGCGATAGGCCGTCATTCGTTTCGGTAGGTGGGAGGGCAGCAGGCGGCTGAGCAGCTGCATGGTGCGATCCACCAGATGCGACGGCAGAAAAGGCACTTTGTCGAAAATGGCGTCCATTCGGCCCTTCAGGTTGAAGAACATCGGCATCTTGTCGGTGCCCAGCTTGTCGATCATGATAAAGGTGTCTTTGCCATAGACTTCGGCGATGTTGAACATATCGCGGTGCAGGTACTCGCCGGCCACCGGCAGGTTTTTAAACTCGGCGAGGATATGGCGGCGCAGCTCGGTCAACACCTGCGGCTGATTGGTGCCGATATAGAAAACCTGCTGGGATTTTTCCGCCGGGAAGGTATCCAGACGCACGGCAAAAACCGCCAGCTTGCCGGCGCAGCCCGCGGCTTCGAACAAACGGCGCTCATCGGCGTTGAAACGCGAGGGGGTGTCGGCGTCCACGTCGCGGATACGCTCGACGTATTCATGATCGGAGGCCTGGCGCCCATCGTGAATAACGTCTTTGTCTTCATATTGCTGTAGTTCCAGACGGGTCAGAATCTCTTCCGGCGTGTCGCCCAGGTTGATTCCCAGGTGGTTGATCAATTCCACCTCTCCCTGTTCATTGACCCGGCCGTAAAGCGCCATTTCGGTATAGGCCGGCCCGCGGTGAACCAGCGAACCGCCGGAGTTATTGCAGATGCCGCCGACCACCGACGCGCCGATGCAGGAAGATCCGATCACCGAATGCGGCTCGCGCCCCAGCGGTTTCAATACCCGCTCCAGGTGCCACAGCGTGCTGCCCGGCAGCGCCACCACCTGTCGCCCGTCATCCAGCAGTTGGACTTTATCCAGGCGCAGGGTATTGATAATGACAATTTCCCGGTCGTAATCATCGCCGCTCGGCGTAGAGCCTTCGGTCAGCCCGGTATTGGCCGCCTGCATCAGCACGATGCGTCCGGCTTCGATGCTGGCTTTGAATACTCGCCACTGTTCAAGCAGCGAGGCGGGGAACACCACCGCCAGCGCATCGCCCTGGCCGGAACGGAAACCTTTGCGATAGCGCTCGGTTTTATGTTTGTCGGTAAGGATATGGGATTTTCCGACAATTCCGGTCAGGGTGTGAATGAGAGATTGGGCGTCAACGGAAGGGGAACTTACGGGGGTTGCGTGGTCCTGCATGACAGTCTGTCCTGTTAATTAATCCAATTAATCCAGTGAATACGATAAAAGCATAGTATTTACTTCAAATCTTGCTCACGGATATTCCGTTTACCGCACAAAAGCGGCGGCCTGTTCCGGCGGCGGCGGATGCGCCATCTGACAATCATTGTTGCTTTTGTCGTACAAGCGACAATATTAATTCGTTTTAAATCAATAAATTAAAGTTTGGCGCGCCAATTGCAGCGGAAGTGATGAAGTCACAGCAAGCGTGCCGAGGTGAGTCATGAGAAGTAGTGAGATTGCGGCGTTAATGGATCAGCCGGCCTGCGACCATAATGGCGGCCGTAAATCCGGCTGCAGCGCCCCCAAACCCGGTTCGGCGGCGGGCGGCTGCGCGTTCGACGGCGCCCAGATCGCCCTGTTGCCGATTGCCGACGTCGCGCATCTGGTGCACGGCCCGATCGGGTGCGCGGGCAGTTCCTGGGACAACCGCGGCAGCCATAGCTCCGGACCGCAAATCAACCGGCTGGGTTTTACCACCGATATGAGCGAGCAGGATGTGATTATGGGACACGGCGAACGGCGTCTGTTTCATGCGGTGCGCCATATCGTCGACCGTTACCGCCCGGCCGCGGTGTTTATTTACAACACCTGCGTCCCCGCGATGGAGGGTGATGATATCGAAGCGGTGTGCCGGGCCGCGGAACAGGTCAACCATATCCCGGTAATCGCCATTGACGCCGCCGGATTTTACGGCAGCAAGAATCTGGGCAACCGCATTGCGGGCGACATGATGGTCAAGAAGGTGATCGGCCGGCGCGAACCCGCGCCCTGGCCGGAAGATTTCGCCATCCCGGCTTCGCGCGGACACAGCATCGGCCTGATCGGCGAATACAATATCGCCGGCGAGTTCTGGCATGTGCTGCCGCTATTGGATCGGCTGGGGATCCGCGTGCTGGGCTCTCTTTCGGGCGACGCCCGCTTCGCCGAAATTCAGACGCTGCACCGCACAGAGGCCAATATGCTGGTGTGTTCGCGCGCGCTGATTAACGTGGCGCGCCACCTCGAGATGCACTACGGCACGCCCTGGTTCGAGGGCAGCTTCTATGGCGTGCGCGAAATGTCGTCTTCGCTGCGCACGCTGGCCGGCTTGCTGAATGATGCCGATCTGCAGGCCAGAACCGAGCGGCTGATCGCTCAGGAAGAGCAGGCGGTCAATACGGCGCTGGAACCTTACCGCCAGCGGCTGCGAGGCAAACGCGCTCTGCTGTATACCGGCGGCGTGAAATCCTGGTCGGTGGTGTCGGCGCTGCAGGATCTGGGGCTGGAAGTGGTGGCGACCGGCACCAAAAAATCCACCGAGGAGGATAAAGCCCGCATCCGCGAACTGATGGGCGACGACGCCGTGATGCTTGAGGACGGCAATGCCCGTCTGCTGCTGGATACCGCCTATCGTCATCACGCCGACATCATGATCGCCGGCGGACGCAATATGTATACCGCCTATAAAGCGCGTCTGCCGTTTCTGGATATCAATCAGGAACGGGAGCACGCCTTTGCCGGATATCAAGGCATCGTCGCCCTGGCTCGCCAGCTCTGCGCCACGCTGGAAAGTCCCATCTGGCCGCAGGTCAATCGCCGGCCGCCTTGGCATAGCTGAAGAAGGAGAGGTGCGATGGCTCAGGTTTTGAAATCGGCCAAACCGCTGGCGACCAGCCCGATTAAAAGCGGCCAGCCGCTGGGGGCGATTCTGGCCAGCATGGGGCTGGAGGGGTGTATTCCGCTGGTGCATGGGGCGCAGGGGTGCAGCGCTTTCGCCAAGGTGTTTTTTATTCAGCATTTTCACGACCCCATTCCCTTGCAAACCACCGCGATGGACCCGGTCACCACCATTATGGGGTCGAACGATAACGTGCTGGCGGCGCTGTCTCTGCTGTGCGAACGCCACAATCCCAAAATGGTGGTGGTGCTGAGCACCGGTTTGTCGGAAGCGCAGGGCGCCGATCTGGCGTTCGCCGTGCGTCAGTTCAGGGAAACATACGCCAAATATCAGTCGGTCATCGTGGTGACGGCCAGTTCGCCCGATTTTTACGGCTCGCTGGAAAACGGCTACGCCACGGTGCTGGAAAGCGTTATCGAACAGTGCGTGCCGGCCGCGCCGCCGACCGGCATGCTACGCAAAAAACGGGTGAATCTGTTGCTGGGGCATATGCTGACGCCCGGCGACCACGAGCAGATTCGCAGTTATGTGGAGGCGTTCGGCCTGCAGCCGATTTTTCTGCCCGACCTCGCCGGGTCGCTGGACGGCCATCTGGCGGAGGGCGATTTCTCGGCATTGACCCAGGGCGGCACGCCGGCGCGCATGCTGGAACAGATGGGGCAGAGCGCCTCGACCGTCGCCATCGGGGTATCGCTGCAGCGCGCGGCGAAACTGTTGGAGAGCCGCAGCCACGCGCCGTCGCTCTGGCTGCCGCATCTGATGACCCAGGATTGGTGCGACGTCTTTATCCATCATTTGCACAATCTGTCCGGCCGCGAGGTTCCCGCCTGGATCGCGCGCCAGCGCGGCCAGCTGCAGGACGCCATGATCGATACCCATGTCTGGCTACAGGGTAAGCGGCTGGCGATCGCGGCGGAGGGCGATCTGCTGGCCGCCTGGCTGGATTTCGCCGTCAGCCAGGGGCTTCGGCCCGAATGCGTGGTCGCCCCGACGAACCAGCCGGGCCTGTCGTCGCTGCCGGTGGCCGAAGTGCAGATCGGCGATCTGGAGGATGTCGAAGATAAGTTACAGCGTCATGATATCGATATCCTGTGCGCCAATTCGCACGCGGCGTCGCTGGCGCAGAAATACCGTCTGCCGCTGGTGCGCATCGGTTTCCCGCTTTTTGACCGTATCGGCGAGTTTCGCCGCCTGCGGCAGGGCTATGCCGGTATGCGCGATACGCTGTTTGAACTGGCCAACGCGCTGCGTCAGGCGCATCGCGAACTCCCGGCGTATCACTCGCCCCTGAAACAGAAATTCCCGTCTGCGGCCGCGCAAGATCCCGTCGCGGAGGTCAAGCCATGCGACATTTAACCCGCCAGTTGGCGATCCCATCGGCCGATAGCTGGATTATCCGTATCGCGTTCGCCAGCGTTGATTTGCGCGTCGTCGATCAGCATTTCGGCTCTTCGCCGCGCCTGGCGATTTACGGCGTGCGCCGCGATGAGGTGCAACTGCTGGAGGTGGCCGACTTTAGCGTCTGTCCGGGCCACAGCGAAGACAAACTCATCAGCCGCATCTGCGCGGTGGAGGGCTGCTTCACCCTGTACTGCACCGCCATCGGCGATACGGCCTTCCGCCAACTGCTGGGGATCGGCGTGCGGGCGGTCAACGTAGCCAGCAACACCCCGATAGCCATGCTGCTGGCCGACGCCCAGGCGTTGTGCGACGACGGACGGGTCAAAAAATCGTTGCGTAAAAGAGACGCCGGCCGTTTCGACGCCATGATGCAGGAGAGCCGCTGGTCCGAGGAGGAGTAAGGCGTGTCGCCTGTGCGACAAAACCGACAATTGCCGGCGTTTACGCTACGCCCCGACAATCACATCCTCATCTATCATGCTGATAAAAAACGATTTTATGGCTGGCATCACATTTGCTCGGTGATAAGCGTCAGCGACGGGAGACCCATCATGATCCATATCGACGCAGTGACCCTACGCCAACTCAGACAACTCCAGGCGCAGCGCGGACGGGCCGGGGCCGGTCTGGCGCTGATCGTCCAGGGAGACGCCTGCCGGGGCTGGTCGCTGCGGATGATATGGCGCGATAGGGCGCTGCCCGACGACGAATGCCGTGAAATAGACGGATTGCGGCTATTCGCCTCGGCGTTGCATTGGCGACAGTTGGCGCAGGCGCGCATCAGTTCGGATACGCAGGGGATCTGGGTGGAGTTTCACCCGCAGGGATGCCGGTGCGAAAGCGGGTCGTGCGCATAGCAAAGTCAACAAACGGGAGTAAGAGCATGTGGAATTATTCTGAGAAAGTAAAAGAGCATTTCTTTCATCCGCGTAATGCCCGCGTGATCGAACAGGCAAACGCGGTCGGCGATGTCGGCTCTCTTAGCTGCGGCGACGCCCTGCGGCTGATGCTGCGGGTTGAGCCCGGTAGCGAAGTGATTCAGGAGGCGGGATTTCAGACCTTCGGCTGCGGCAGCGCCATCGCCTCCTCATCGGCGTTGACCGAGTTGATTATCGGCAAAACGCTGGACGAGGCCTCGCGCGTCACCAACCGGCAGATCGCCGATTACCTGGACGGCTTACCGCCGGAGAAAATGCACTGTTCGGTGATGGGGCAGGAAGCGTTGCGCGCGGCGATCGCCAACTATCGCGGGGAGACGCTGGAAGACGATCACGAAGAGGGCGCGTTAATCTGCAAATGTTTCGCCGTCGATGAGGGACAGATCAAGCGCGCGGTGCTCACCAACGGGCTGACCACGCTGGAGGAGGTAATCCATTACACCAAGGCCGGCGGCGGCTGTACCGCGTGCCATGAAAAAATCGAGCAGACGCTGAGCGCGATCCTGTCGGCGACGGAAGAGACCCCGGCGGCGGAGGTCAGCGAGCAGGCAAGCGAACGCCGGCCGATCGTCGAGGAGGTGATCAACAGCCTGCGGCCGCATATCCAAATGGACGGCGGCGATATCAGGCTGGTCGGCGTAACGGATAAAGAGGTGCGGGTGACGCTCTCCGGCAGCTGCAATGGCTGCATGATGACGGATATGACGCTGAGCTGGCTGCAACAGAAACTGCTGGAGCGGCTGGGTTACTTCATGCGCGTCGTTATAGATACGCCCGCTTCCGCCGACGTGATTTTCCAAACTTCCGACCGCTAAGGAGCGCGCATATGAGACCCATCTATCTGGATAACAACGCCACCACCCGTCTGGATCCGATGGTGCTGGAAGCCATGCTGCCGTTTTTACAGGAGCAGTACGGCAACCCGTCGTCGATTCACGACTTCGGCGAGCCTTCGCGGCGCGCCCTGGCCAGAGCGCGCGAACAGGTGGCCAGTTTCCTCGGCGCCCGCCACGACAGCGAAGTGATCTTTACCTCCTGCGCGACGGAAGCCACCTCCACCGCCATTCTTTCCGCGGCGGAAGCCTTCCCCGCGCGGCGGGAAATCATCACCACGCAAGTTGAACACCCGGCGACGCTGGCGGTATGCGAACATCTGGAGCGGCAAGGCTACACCATCCATCGCCTGGGCGTCGACGAGCAGGGCGCGCTCGACCTGGATCTCTACCGGAGGTTGCTGCACGACGGCGTCGCGCTGGTAAGCGTCATGTGGGCGAACAATGAAACCGGGGTGCTGTTTCCCATCGAACAGATGGCGCGGCTGGCCCATGAACACGGCGTTCTGTTTCACTGCGATGCCGTGCAGGCGCTGGGAAAAGTGCCGGTGGCGGTAGCCGACTCGGACATCGACATGCTCTCTTGCTCGGCGCACAAAATCCACGGTCCCAAAGGCATCGGCTGTCTGTGGCTGCGGCGCGGCACGCGCTTTCGCCCGCTGCTGCGCGGCGGGCATCAGGAGCGCGGCCGCCGGGCCGGAACGGAAAACATCGCCGGGATCGTGGGCATGGGCGCGGCAAGCGAGCTGGCCGCCGTCCATTTGCCGATGATGACGGCCAGCGTCGCGCCGCTGCGCGACCGGCTGGAAGCCGGATTGCGCGGCATCCCCGGCACCCGCGTCATGGGCGCCGGACAGTCGCGGACGCCGAATACCCTCAATATCGCATTTGAATTTATTGAAGGGGAAGCCATTCTGCTGATGATGAATCAGGTCGGAATCGCGGCGTCCAGCGGCAGCGCCTGCACCTCCGGTTCGCTGGAGCCTTCCCATGTGATGCGCGCGATGAACATTCCCTATACCGCCGCACACGGCAGCATCCGCTTCTCGCTGTCGCGCTACACGCGTGAAAAAGAGATCGGCTACGTGCTCGAACAGCTTCCGCCGATAGTCGATCGTCTGCGCGCGCTGTCGCCGTACTGGCAGCAGGGGAAACCGGGCGCATTCGCCCCGGCCTGGGGTTAACCGGGGAGAGGCCGCCGATGAGAACCATCGTCGTTAATGACACCACGCTGCGCGACGGCGAACAGAGTCCCGGCGTGGCCTTCAGCGCCGAAGAGAAGCTGTCGATCGCCGTTGCGCTGGCGCAGGCGGGCGTTCCCGAGCTGGAAGTGGGAACGCCCGCCATGGGCGCGGAAGAGTGCGCGCGCATTTATCAGATTCGGCAAACGCTGCCGGATATCACGCTGATGGCCTGGTGCCGGCTCAACGAGAAGGACATTCGCCAGGCGGCGCGGCTGGGCGTGGACTGGGTGGATATTTCGCTGCCGGTTTCCGCCTGTTTGCGCCAGTTCAAAATCGGCCTGACGTGGTCTGAAATGCTGCAGCGGCTTAGCGATCTGACCCAGCTGGCGCTGGCGCAGGGGCTTCAGGTCTGTGTCGGCGGCGAAGACGCTTCGCGCGCCAGCGAGGAAGATCTGGCGGCGGTTGCCGGGACCGCGGCGGCGGCCGGCGCCGGCCGCATGCGCTTTGCCGATACGCTGGGCCTGCTCGATCCGTTTTCCGCCATGCGGCAGATCCGGCGCTTGCGTCGTTATTGGCCGAGGGAGTTGGAAATTCACGCCCACAACGACCTCGGCATGGCGACCGCCAATACGCTGGCGGCGGTGCGCGCCGGCGCCACCCACGTCAGCACCACCGTTCTCGGGCTGGGCGAGCGGGCGGGCAACGCCGCGCTGGAGCAGGTGGTGCTGGGGTTAACGCATACCCAACTGGGGGAAACCCATATCGATACCCGGCAGCTGACGGGGTTGTGCAAACAGCTTGCCGCCGCCGCCGGCGAGCGCCTCCCTTACCGGCAGCCGCTGGTCGGCGAACGGGTGTTTACCCATGAGTCGGGCGTCCACGTCGCCGGTCTGCTGCAAGGCGTGGAAAGCTACCAGAGCATTCCGCCCCAATTGCTAGGGCGCGAACACCGGTTGGTGCTGGGAAAGCATTCGGGAAAACGCGCGCTGCACGCGGTTTTCTCGCAGCTTGGCCTGCCGATAAGCGACGCGCAGATAGCGCCGATTCAACAGGCGCTGCGGCTGTTTGCCGAAACGGACAAACGCCCGCCCACCCCGGATGAGCTTCGCCGTCTCTATCAGGGGATAAGCGAGATTCCGCTCAGGGCGCTTAATATTGTGTGACGGAGAAAAATATGGACTGGTTCAATGAGCTGCCCGGCGTAAGCCGGTTGGAAAGCGCCGAAGACTTCCTGCGTTTCTTTGCCATTCCGTTTGATGAACGGGACGTGCGGGTTAAACATCTGCATATTTTGCATGCCTTCAGCCGACGCTTACGCCAATACCGGCCGGACGACGAGCCGGAGATCGCGCCGCAGCAGCGCCGGCGGCTGCGGTTGGATCAGGTGCGGTTGATGCTGATGGAGAGCTATGCGTACGTCATCGGCGGCGAACTGCGGGAGCGTTCGCCGCTGCGCGTCTATCAACGCACCGTCCGCTGTTTTATTCCCTGGCTGCTGCTGGATGAAGGAAAGGGCGTATGAAGCCGCGTTTTGAATTCGGCGAAGCGGTACGCACGATCCGCACGATCCGCAACGACGGCACCTTCCCGCACAGGGCGCGCGGCGAGCAACTGGCGCGGCGCGGCGCGGTGGGCTATGTGCGGGAATGGGGCACCTTTTTGCAGGATAACATTATCTATCAGGTCCATTTTCTTGAGGACGACCGCATCGTGGGCTGCCGGGAGACCGAGCTGATCCCCGCTTCGGCGCCGTGGTTCGAGGACGCGTTCCAGTTCGGCGACTGGGTCCGCGCCGTCATGATCCTGACCACCGGCAGGCAGGTTCGCGTTCAGGCCGGGGATCTCGGCCAGGTGATGGGGGTTGAGCGCGCAAAGGAGTCCGTGCAGTTTATCGTGCTGTTCGGCGCTACCTTGCTGCAGGTGCCGGAACATGCGCTGGAGGCGGTCGACGATGACGACAATCTGTAATCCGGAGGTTCTGACGATGTGGCAACGCTATTGCCGGTTGAAATTATCGCTGTCGCTGTATCACTGTCCGCCCTGGCAGTTGGGGACGGCGCAGCAGGCGGCGTTCGCCGGGCAGCTGGAGCGACAATGGCGGCTGGAGGCGGCGATTCGCGAACAGGCGCGGCGGCAGGGGATTCAGGCCGATCGGGAGGGCATCGTCGCGGCGCAGTATGCGCTGCGTACCTTTTTCGATAATGAACATGCGTGGAAGGAGGCATTGCGCCGCGCCGGGGTTGACGAGGCCGGGCGGCGACAGGCGATGGCCCATGAGGCGATCCTGTCCGCTGCGCTGGAACAGGCGGCGAATCGCGCGCCCGGCGTCGACGAACGGGAAATCGAGACGTGGTATCAGCATAATACGCACCGTTTTCAGCAGCCGGAACAGCGCCTGGCGCACCATCTGCTGCTGGTGATTGATGACGCCCAGGCTAATTGTGACAGTGTAATGGTCACCCGGCGCATCGCCGCGCTGCAACGGCGTTTACAGATCGATCCGCGGCGTTTCCCGCGGCTGGCCGGCCGCTTTTCCGAATGCCCGACGGCGTTGGAGGGGGGAAAGATCGGCTGGGTGGGGCGCGGCGTGCTCTATCCGGCGCTGGATGCGCAGCTCTTTTCCCTTGATGCCAACGATATCAGCCCGGTGGTGGAAAGCCCGATGGGCCTGCACGTTTTATGGTGCGAAGCGATTCGCCCCGCCGGCGAGCTGCCGAAAGCCGACGCGCTGGCGCAAATTCGACGACAGTGGCAGGAAAAACGCCGCCGGCAGTATCAGCGCCGCTGGCTGGCGGAGATTTCGCGCTAATCGCGATACGCAAGTAGACGCCGTTATTTGCATCGGGCGGACGATGGTTCGGCAGAGAAATACCTGGATCAATCCGCCCGAAATTTTTCCCCTGCCCGACATAAAATAGCGAAAAATTATATCATCCGATTGTTTATCAAAATGCAGTTCTCCGCGATCGGCCGGTGCAATGGATTCAGTCAGAATGGCTCGACTCGAATAGCCATTTTCGCTAAAAGTTGATACTTCACCCGCGGCCGAAGACCTTCTCTATCGCGATACGGCGAATAGCCCCGCGGCAAACCGCTGCGGGGCTGTATCGATCGGGCGATAAAATCAAAGCGCCGCCTGAAGCGCGCCGACCCAGCGGGTGACTCGCTCCTCCGTCAGATCCTGCTGGTTGTCCTGATCCAACACCAGCCCGACGAAGCGCTCGCCCTCCAGCGCGGCGGATTCCGTGAACGAATAGCCGTCCGTCGGCCAGAAGCCAATCACCGCTGCGCCGGCTTCGCAGACGATGTCGTACAGCTCGCCCAGGGCGTTGACAAAGGCGTCGGGGTAGCTCTCCTGATCGCCCAGGCCGAACAGCGCGACCGTCTTGCCGCTCAGGTCGGCGTTCGCCAGCTCATCGGCGAACTCGGCCCACGACTCGCTCATGCACTCCGCCTCCAGCCCGGGAAGCTGCCCGTCCCCCAACGTCGGCGTGCCGAGAATCAGCGTGTCATAGGCCAGCAGATCCGCTAATGACGCGCGGTTGATATTCACCGGTTCGTCCGCCAGTTCACCCAACTTTTCCTTGATCAGCTTCGCGACCTTGCGGGTTTTACCGGTGTCGGTGCCGAAAAAAATGCCGATAGCGCTCATGGTTTACACTCTCCTTAAAAGGATGCCTGAAAAGGGCGAGACCGATCGTTTAAGCATCAAGATACACGGGCGACCACCGGGAATCTCCCCCTGTGTTTCCCCTAAAAATAGGCTTAAGTGACCCGCATTCGCCCGAAATGGCGGTTAAATGAAATTACTCATCGTCGTCGTCCGCCCCTTGGGCGGGGCGTTCAATCGGCAGATAGATCTCCACCCGGTCGCCTTCGCGCACTTCGCTGTCGGCGGAGCAAAGGCGGCCGTAAATTCCCATGCGATGCCTGTCCGGATCCAGCCAGGGATAGAGCGTGGGCAGGGGCGAAGCCAGAAACGCCTCTCTGAGCGTGACGGGCGCCGCCATCTCCATCTCAATGCAGCGGCTTTCGCCGCCGCTGGCGTGAGCTATGGTGAACTTCATCCCCGGCATCCTCCGCATCCCGCTCCGCAGCCTAATCCCGCCGCGGACTCTTTGTTCAGCGCCTCACGGCCATGGCGCCATACCTTGACCGCGCGGATCCCGGCCAGCATAAAGCCCATAACCAGAAAGCCGCCCGGCGGCAGCAGCATCAGCAGGAAACCGCCATAGCCCGGCAGCAGGTGGATTTCCAGAAAACGAAAATGCGGCCCCAGCAGTTGTTCCGCGCCGCTGAACAGCGTGCCGCCGCCGATGATCTCCCGAATCGCGCCCATGGAGGTCAGCCCCAGCGTAAAGCCCAAACCCGTCGCCATGCCGTCCAGCGCGGCGGCGAACGGCGGATTGTGCGCGGCAAAGGATTCGGCGCGCCCCAGCAGGGCGCAGTTCGCCACAATCAGCGGAATAAACAGGCCAAGGATCTTATGCAGGTCGTGCATCCAGGCGTTCATCGACAGATCGAGCAGCGTCACCAGGCTGGAGATGATCAGGATATAGACCGGGATGCGAATCTGATGCGGGGTGATGCGACGCAGCAGCGACACCAGCAGATTGGCTCCGGCCAGCACCGCCATGGTCATGACGCCCATGCCGAAACCATTGGTGGCGGTGGTGGTCACCGCCATCAACGGGCACAATCCCAGAATCTGTACGAACGTGACGTTATTGGTCCAGACTCCGCTGACCAGAATGTCCCGATAGTCGGGGCGCGCCGGCGGCGCGGTCGCGATAATTTCACTCATTGGCTTTCTCCTGCGTCAGACCGAGCAATTGCGCGCGATGGCGCTGAAACAACAGCAGCGTTTGGTGAACGCTCTTCACCACCGCGCGCGGGGTAATGGTGGCGCCGGTGAACGCGTCGAACTCTCCGCCGTCCTTTTTAACCCGCCACTGATTGTCCGTGGTGTTTTGCAGCGATTTGCCGTTAAAACCCAGAATCCAGTCGCCGTGGCTCAGTTCGATTTTGTCGCCCAGTCCTGGCGTTTCCGTATGGGAAACGACGCGTACGCCGGTCAGATCGCCGTTGGCGCTAATGCCGATCAGCAGGCTGATAACGCCGCTGTAGCCCTTTTCGGCGCCGAACATCACCACGCCGCTCGGCCGACCTTGCAGCGTGGCGCGGTAAAACCGTACGTCGCGCCCCTCCAGCTGTAGGGTGACTTCGTCGTCGCTCAGGGCGTTATCATGCAAGGCGCCGGGGAAGACGGCCGCGAGCTGCCGCTGGGTATCTTCCTGATGGCGCAGTTCAATTTCGTTATAGGTCGCCCACCAGACGCCGCCGATCAGCAGGCTGATCAGCAGCGTAAAGGCGCCGAGCAGTAAACTCAGATTGACCGGATGAGCGCGCGGCGGCCAGCGCAGACCGCCGTCAAAGAGCGAGGTCATATCATTTCTCCTTTTGCGTTTGATAGCCGTAGGCGCGCGGACGGGTCCAGCTATCGATCAACGGGGTCAGCGCGTTAACCAGCAACACCGCAAACGCCACCCCTTCGGGATAGTTGCCAAAACTGCGGATAGCCCAAACCAGCAGCCCGGCCAGCGCGCCGTAATAGAGCCTGCCGCGCGGGCTGCCGGGGCCGGTGACCGGATCGGTGATGATGAACGCCGCCCCCAGCATCAGGCCGCCGGTAGTGAGCTGCGCCATCGGCGGCAAAATCGATTGCGGGGCGATAAGCCATTGCAGCATGCCGGGCAGCAGACAGCCGGCCAGCATGGCCAGCGGCGCGTGCCAGCTAAACACCCGTTGCTGCAATAGCCACAGCCCACCCAGCGCCAGCAGCAGCGTGGAGGTTTCGCCGAAGCTGCCGTTATGGGTGCCGAGCAGCGCATTCTCCAGGGAGAGCGGCGCCTGGGCATGCTCCCGGAACGCGCCGAGCGGCGTGGCGCCGGTGGCGCCGTCGGCGCCCAGTGAATAGACCATGCCGTGCCAGAACGCCGTCGGATCCACCCAGTGGGTCATCTGTACCGGAAAGGCGATCAGCAGCACCACGCGCGCCAGCATCGCGGGGTTGAACAGGTTTTGCCCAAGCCCGCCGTAAATATGTTTCCCCAGCACGATAGCGATCGCCGAACCCAGCGCCCCCAGCCACAGCGGAGCGTGCGGCGGCAGACTGAGGGTAAACAGCAACGCGGTCAGCAGCGCGCTGCCGTCGAAGACATGGCCGAGCGACGCCGGATTGACGCGCAGGCAGACGGCTTCGCACAGCAGCGCGGTAGCCACGCTGACGGTCATCAGCATCAGCGCCGGCGCGCCGAACTGAATAATGCCCAGCAGCACCGCCGGCATCAGCGCCAGATTAACTTTGGCCATCAGATGCCGCGTACTGAGGCCCTGATGAACGTGGGGTGAGGTCAGCATGTGGGTTCCTCCATTGGGGCATCGGGGGCGGCGCGCCGGCGTCGGGCGGGCCGCGCCGCTTTCGCGGCGGCTTTTTCCGCCGCCTCGCGCGCCAGTCGCTCCTGCCGGCGCAGGCTGTTGGCGCTGGCGCGCCGCATTTTCTGTTCCTGACGGATTTCCAGCCGGAGCTGCTGCTGTCCCCAGTCAAAAAACTGCGTCAGCGGCAGCACGGCCGGGCAAACCCATGAACAGGAACCGCACAGCAAACAGCTGTTCAGGCCGAGATCGCGGGCGCTATGCAACGCGTCGATTTTCAGCTCGGCCAGCATGGCCAAGGGCGCCAATCCCATCGGACAGGCGTCGACGCAGCGGCCGCAGCGCAAACAGGCGCTGGCGTGCGGCTGGGGAATCTCCTCTTCGGTCAGTAGCAGCAGGCCGCTGGTGCCTTTGGTGATGGGGGCATTAAGATCGGTCGTCGCGCGTCCCATCATCGGGCCGCCGAGGATTATCCGCGCCGGCGCGCTCTTCATGCCGCCGCAGGCGGAGATGATGGCGCTGATGGGCGTGCCGATCGGCACCAGCAGGTTGCCGGGCCGTTCAATCGCCCGGCCGCTGACGGTGATGACCCGGTGGGTTAGCGGCTGACGAAAGCGAATGGCGTGAAAAATCGCGATGCAGGTGCCGACATTCTGCACCAGCACGCCCATTTCCGGGGAACGTCGGTTGTGCGGAATTTGCCGACCGGTCACCGCTTCAATAAGCTGTTTGGCCGATCCCATCGGATAGAGCGAAGGCAGGGCGACGACATCGATATCCGCCTCGTCCTGGCACAAGCGGTCAAGGCGGCGGATCGCCTCGCGCTTGTTGTCTTCGATGCCGATATAGACATGCCGGGCTTTGGTCAACTGCCGCAGATAACGAATACCGCCGAGCAGAAACTCGGCCTGCTCCTGCATCATGCGCTCATCGGCGGTGATATAGGGCTCGCACTCGCCGCCGTTGATGATGAGGTAGTTGATTTCATGGCGCATCGCCAGCCGGATTTTATCCGCCGCCGGAAACATCGCGCCGCCCATGCCCACAATACCGGCCTGTTCGATTAACGACAGCATCTGCGCTTCCGGGGTGTCCTCGGCGCTTTCCAGCGGCAAGGCTTTCGGGGCGGACGGCGACACCTGCAGCTGAATATAGCCGCCTTCGCCGACGGCGATATCGCTGACGACGCCGTTCGCCGGGCTATGCAGCGGCGCGGACAGGCGGCCGAACGGCTGCGCCAGTCGCTGGCCATATGTGACATTGTCACCCACGCTCACTTCAGGAATGGCGGGCGCGCCGCTATGCTGGCGCAATGGCAGCGTCAGTTTGTCCGGCAGAGGCAGCGCGCGGATCGCCAGATCCCGCGTTAGCGATTTGTGGCTGTAAGGACGAATGCCGCCGTGCGGCGTCGTGAGGGCTTTAAGCATAATGAGGCTCCTGCCGTAGCGGTAGGCCCGGCTTGGCGATGGCGGGGGTAAGATGGGGATCGGCGTAAAGCTGAATGCAGCCGTTCGGACAGGCGGACACGCACGAACCGCATCCGGTGCACTCTTCGCTGAGTACGCCATGCAGCTGACGGGTCGCCCCGACGATCGCGTCAAAGGCGCACTGTTTTAGGCAACGCCCGCAGCCGTCGCAGTCGGACGCGGCAATCAGCGCCACCATCGGCCCCTGAACGCTGTTTTCATCCAGGCTGACGCCCATCAACGCGGCGATGCGCTGCGCGACCGCCTGTCCGCCCGGCGAACAGATGGTGACTGCCGCCTCGCCGCTCGCCATGGCCGCCGCCGCCTGACGGCAGCCGGGATAGCCGCATTGGCCGCACTGGCCGTTCGGCAATAGCGCGGCAATATCATCAACCAGCGGATCGCTGTCTATTTTCAGGTAGATCGCGGCATAACCCAGCAGCGCGCCAATGACCGCGGAGACCAAGGGAACGGCGAGTAAGGTCAGTATCAGCATCTCCGCCCCCTATGACGACAAACCGGCAAAGCCGGTGAAGGCCAGCGCCAGAATGCCGGCGGTGATAAAGTTGAGCGGAGCGCCCTTAAACAGCAGCGGGGGCAGCGCGGCGGCCTGTCGCTCGCGCAAACCGGCGAAAACGATCATCACCAGCGAATAGCCCAGAGAGGCGCTGAAGCCGAACAGCACGCTATGGGTGAAGCTAAGATGATCCTGCAGAACCAGCAGCGCCACGCCGAGCACGGCGCAGTTGGTGGTAATCAGCGGCAGAAAGATGCCCAGCGTGCGATAGAGCGTCGGGCTGTATTTCGCTATCACCATTTCGATCAGCTGCACCAGCGAGGCAATCACCAGAATGACCGACAGCAGGCGCAGGTAGCCGAGGTCGAGCGGCATCAGGATCCAGGTTTCAATCACCCAACCCAGCGCGGCCGACAGGGTAATCACCACGGTGGTCGCCATCGACATACCGATGGCGGCTTTGACCTGATTGGTGACGCCCATAAAGGAACATAGCCCCAGAAAGCGCGCCAGTACGACATTGTTGACCAGAATATTGGTCAGCATGATTAACAGTATCTCTTTCATTTATCCCCCCGAGATCGCGATTGCCGGAGGGATATTGCGAAAGCCGTGCCAGTTTATCCGGCTCAATAAATGTTCAATTAGAGTGCAGAGATCTGCGCCAAAAATGCGCAAACCGATAAGTATTCATAATGTGATTAGGCTCACGGCGAAGGCGAAAAGCGCTAAACAGAGCCAAAACCCCCACTGAGATCAAGGTTTAGGAGGTTTTCCATCCATAAGGAACGATTCTTGCAATTTTTCTGCGGTTATTTCGCGTCGTACGCCGGCTGTCTTGCAATCTGACAATTTGTCACGAAGCCGACAGCGTTCGTAATGCAAACCGGAGGGGCCCGGATGAGTTCATCATTAATTTTGGACGATGTGCAGCTGATTACATCGTCTCTCGGGGGAAAAGGGTTGCATGCCGCCGTCTTTCATACCGTCGTCGAGCAATCCTCCGTCGCTATTTCCATTACCGATCCGCAGGCGAATATTGTTTACGTCAACCCGGCCTTCGCGCAGCTGAGCGGCTATACGCGGCAGACCCTGATTGGCGCCAACCACAACCTGCTTGCCAGCCATCAAACGCCGGAATCGGTATACCGCGCCATGTGGGACGCCATCACGGCGGGCGATTCGTGGAACGGCCAGTTGATTAACCGCCGCCGGGATGCGTCGCTTTATCTGGCCGAGGTGACGATCTCGCCCATCGTCAACGGCCAGGGAGAGATCGAACACTATCTCGGTATGCATAAAGATATCAGCGAACGCTACGCGCTGGCGCAGCGGGTGCGTAATCAGATGACGCTGGTTTCCGCGGTGCTGAACAATATACCGGCGGCGGTGGTGGTGGTGGACGGCCAGCAAAAAATCGTTATGGATAACCTGGCCTATAAAACGCTGAGCGCCGACTGCGCCGGCGAAGAGCCGCTGGCGCTGCTGGATTGCCTAAACCAGCCGGAGCCTTCGGCCATGCTGCCGCTGACCATTCGCGGCGCCCAGCGCTGGTTTTCGGTCAGCCGCTGGCCGCTGCATGCGGTTAATGAAGAGGCCAGCCTCTATTTTACCGACAGCGCGCCCCCCAGGCAGCTGGTGGTGATTGTCGATTGCACCGAACAGCAGCGGCGGATAACGCAGGAGCGGCGCGCCCAGCTCGAACGGCACATTAATCTCAATAAGATGATGGCGGCGATCCGGGAAACGCTGGACGCGGCCCTCATCCAGCTCAGTTGCCCGCTGAATATGCTGTCCGCCGCGCTGCGTCTGAACCCGGACGCCGACAGTATCGCGCTGCGTTCGGCCTGGAGCGAGGGTAAAGAGGCGATAGCGCGCCTGACGGCCTGTCGGCCTTCGATGGATCATGAGCCGCCGGACCGCTGGTCGGTAGGCGGCATGATGACGGATCTGTCCGAACTCTATCAGTCCCGTTTAAGCAATATAGGCACGCCGATCTGGTCTTGCGCCGATCCCGATTTAACGCTGCGCGCCCGGCGGATGCTGGTTCTTACCGCGCTCAGCCTGTGGCTCGACCGCTGTCTGGCGCTGCCCGCCAGAGAGGACAGCGCGGCGGTGATTGAAATCAGCGCCTGCCGGCAGTGCCATAGCCTGCTTTTTTCCGTCTGCGACAATCTGCCCACCGCCATGCGGGAGGCGCCGCATCCCATGGCGGAAATTCTGGCGACGGGCCAATGCATGGAGCTGCGGCTGATGCAAATAATCATGTCTCAGCTGCACGGCACGGTCAGCGTAGAGAATTTGTCATCGGGCGCCACGCGGATGGTGCTTGCTCTGCCGCTTGACGATTTATGCCTCACCGACACAGATACCCTGGGAGGATGAAAAAATGGCTCATTTTCCGACGACGGAACGGATAACCCGCCGATTAGATCTTCAGCAACAGGTGGTCGCGCTGCATAAAATCAGCGTGGCGCTTAGCCACTCGCTGGACCTACAGCAGACGCTGGAATCGATGATTCAGGCGCTGCACGACCATGCCTTTATGCAATACGGCATGGTGTGCCTGTTTGATAAGGATCGGTCGTCGCTGTTTATCGAGGCATTGCAAGGCGCGGATACCCAGGTTATCAAAGGAGGGCGCGGCGTCCGCTATCGGGTGGGAGAAGGGATTTTAGGCTCCGTTATGAGCCAGCGCTCATCGCTGGTCCTGCCGCGCGTATCGGACGATCCGCGCTTTCTGGATCGGCTTAACCTTTATGATTACGCTCTGCCGTTTATCTGCGTCCCCATTCAGGGGCCGGATGATGAGCCCTTGGGCGTTCTGGCGGCGCAGCCTATGGAGCTGCATGAGGATCGTCTGCCGTCCAGCACCCGTTTTCTGGAAATGGTGGCCAACCTGATCGCGCAAAACGTGCGCATGGTCGGCCGCGCCAAAGGGGAACACGAGGCGCTGCGCGCCGAGCGCGACGGCCCGCGCGGAAAAGTCCGCCAGCAATACGGCTTTGACAACATTGTCGGAAAAAGTCAGGCGATGCGGCACATTTTCGACATGATGCGCCAAGTATCCCGCTGGGACACTACGGTGTTGATCCGCGGCGAGAGCGGCACCGGTAAGGAGATGATCGCCAACGCCATTCACTACAACTCGCCGCGCGCCGGCACGCCGTTTGTGAAGTTCAACTGCGCGGCCTTGCCGGATTCCCTGCTGGAGAGCGAACTGTTCGGCCACGAGAAGGGGGCGTTTACCGGCGCGGTCAAGCAGCGCAAGGGGCGCTTTGAACTGGCGGACGGCGGTACGCTGTTTCTTGATGAAATAGGGGAAAGCAGCGCCTCCTTTCAGGCCAAGCTATTACGCATCCTGCAGGAGGGCGAAATGGAGCGGGTGGGCGGCGACGAAACCCTGCATGTCGACGTCCGTATCATCGCCGCGACCAATCGCAACCTGGAGGAGGAGGTTCGCGCCGGCAACTTTCGCGAAGATCTCTATTACCGCCTGAACGTTATGCCGATTTTCCTGCCGCCGCTGCGGGAACGGCTGGAGGACGTGCAGGATCTGGCTCAATTCCTGTTAGCCAAATTAAGTAAACGGCAAGGGCGCGAGCTGCATATCAGCGACGGCGCGCTGCGGCTGCTGGCGAACTACGACTGGCCGGGCAACGTGCGCGAGCTGGAGAACTGTCTGGAGCGCGCGGCGGTTATGGCCGAGGATGGGCTGATCGATCGCGATGTGATCCTGTTTAACTATAAGGAAAGCACCCTGACGCCGCATAGCCGCGTTAAAACGGGCGAGATGGCGCCGAACGCCGGCGGCGAGCCGGGCATTGAAAATATTCAGGATGAGCGGCAGCGGCTGATCGCCGCCCTGGAGCGCAGCGGCTGGGTTCAAGCCAAAGCGGCCCGTTTACTGGGAATGACGCCCCGTCAGGTGGCTTACCGCATCCAGATTATGAACATCAACATGCAACGGATGTGACGCCGTCCCGGCGCCGCATCATCTTTTACGCCGGGCGGCGGCAACCCCCGCCGACCTCCATGCGCGTGGTCTCGCAGCGAAACAGGCCGTGCAGGCCGGCGCGCCGCGCGTGTCGCATTCGGTACATTGTCCGACATTGTCGGTTATCAGGCAGCAAGGATAACCGCTAACTCTTTATTTTATCGCTATTTTAAATTCTCGCCGCCCGGCATGACGTTTGCACGAAATATGATGACGTTCGCTTATTACCGGGGTTAAACATATGGCAAACAACGCATCATTTTCAGGCAAACGATCGTGCGGAGCGATGAACACGGCGCACTTTACGCCTTTACAGGCGGATAAAGTTTCCCGTCATCCATGTTACTCGCCGCTAGCGCATCACCGCTATGCGCGCATGCATCTGGCGGTGGCGCCGGCCTGCAACCTTCAGTGCAATTACTGCAACCGAAAGTATGATTGCAGCAACGAATCCCGCCCCGGCGTGGTCTCTGAGCTCTTATCGCCGGAACAGGCGATAGCCAAAGCGCGCTATATCGCCGCCCAAATACCCCAGTTATCGGTTATCGGTATTGCCGGTCCCGGCGATCCGCTGGCCAATATCGCCCGAACCTTCAAAACCCTGGAGGGGCTGCGGGCGACAATGCCGGATATCAAGCTGTGCCTGTCGACGAACGGGCTGATGCTGCCTGATGTGGTCGATCGCCTGAGCGACATCGGCGTCGATCACGTTACCGTGACGGTTAATGCGATTGACGCCGCGGTCGCCGAAAAAATCTACCGCCATCTGTGGTACGAGGGAGACAAACTGCACGGGCGCATTGCCGCCGATTTACTGATAGAGCGGCAGGGCGAGGGGATCCGCAAGCTGGCCGAACGCGGCATCATGGTAAAGGTTAACTCGGTATTGATTCCGCAGATCAACGCCGCGCATCTGCATGACGTCAGTTTACAGGCCCGCCAGTGGGGCGCCGTACTGCATAACGTCATGCCGCTGATCGCCAGGCCGGAACACGGTACGCAATTCGGCCTGGAGGGCGTGCGCGAACCGGATGCGGATGAACTGGGCGCAGCGCGCGCCATCTGCGGCCGCCATATGCCGCAGATGGCGCACTGCCATCAGTGCCGCGCCGACGCCATCGGTATGCTGGGAGATGACCGCAGCCAGGAGTTTCCGCTCTCTTCGCTGCCGCAACAGGCCGAACCGATACTGCCGTCGCTGTTTCGCCGCGCCAGCATTCAGGCCAGTATCGCCTCGCAGGGCGAGTCCGACGAACCGGACGCCTGCCTGGTGGCGGTGGCGACCGGTAAAGGCGATGTCGTCGATCGGCATTTCGGCCATGCCGATCGTTTTCACATCTTCAGCATTTCCAGAGCCGGCATCATCCCGCTGGGCGAACGCTTTACCCAGCGCTATTGCCGCGGACCCGACGATTGCGCGGACGACGAGCCGGAAGATCGTCTCGATCAGGTTATCGCGCTGCTGGCTGACGTCAAAGCCGTCTTTTGCGCCCGCATCGGCCTGACGCCCTGGCAGCGCCTTGAGTCCGAAGGCATTGAGCCTTGCGTCAACGGCGCCTGGCGGCCGGTGCGTGAAGCGCTGGAGCAGTGGCGCGCCGAGCGCATTCGGCCGGAGGTCGGTAAGAAGGGGGTCGCATAGTGGAGCTTATCCAGACGCCGGATGCCTGGTTGCGCCATCTGGTCGACAATCATCTGCGCGGTCTGGCCCGTTTCCCGGCCAGAATGAATCTGGATGACGCCGACTGGCGCGCGCTGTTGCTGCGGATCGGGATGAACGACGCGGCGCGTCCGCCGCGCCTGCGCCAGCAGGATGCGCTACTGAGCACGCTGCTGGCGCCGCGCCGCCAGGAGTGCCGGCAGCTTGCCGACTGGCTCGCTCAATACATGGCGCCACAGGCCGCGCCGATGCACAGGTTAATCGCCGGCGCATCGATGGGGTTTAACCATTTATGGCAAGATCTCGGTCTGGCGTCGCGCGCGGAGCTGCGTGAGCTAATGACCGTCTGTTTCGCGCCGCTGGTCGGCATGAATGATAACAACATGCGCTGGAAAAAGTTTTTTTACCGCCAGGTCTGCCTGGCCCAAGAGGGCGAGCTGATGTGCCGCTCGCCCTCCTGCGAAAGCTGTAGCGAGATCGGCTTCTGTTTTGCGCCGGAGTAACCGACCGGCGCCCCCAGAGCCGCCGTCATCCGGGTCAGTAACAGAATATTGAAATCGGGGCCGCCAGCGCATGACTCTCGGAAGAGATAGCGCGGAGAGGCCGACGGAGCAGGGGGCGAGGGCGGCATTCCGGTATATATCGACGACACGGGGCAGGCCGGTGAGCCGCGGGCTGATAGCCTATCGGCGCAGAGGCGCGGCGTTATGCCCGGCAGGCCGCGCCGGTCGGGCAGAGCCGATACGCCTCGCTTGCCGTTTATGAACAGCGCTGAAACACTGCCGGCAGCGAAAACGTTTTATCCCGCCGCTTAATTTATTTAATATATCCCCTCAAATAATTCGCGTTGCCCTAAGGCGGCAAGAGAGAAGGGCGCAGCGTGGAAAAAAATTAAGCCCACGCGCCTGCAATTTGCAGTATGACGCACAGATATGCATCGCTAAAGTTAAGGTAAATAAAATGTTGGGTAATAGGTATGTTAAAGTAGGCCTGCTTATTTTAACACTGTTGATGCTGCTCCTTATATGCATCTATTTTTGGCCGAATCTGCTTGCCGTGACCTTAAGCATTCAAATCTACCTGCACCGTTATTTAATTATGTATCTGTTGCAGATACAAAATAATAATCTTACTTACAGCGTGTTACTTTTAGCCGCCAGTTTTACCTACGGCGTTTTACATGCCATCGGTCCCGGTCACGGAAAGTTTGTTATCTCATCCTACCTGAGCGTTTCCGATGAGAATGCGTCTTCGGCCAGGCTGATTTCTTTTCTTGGCGCCATGGCGCAGGGGGGCGCGGCCATTCTCTTCGTTTATGCGCTGGTGATATTATTTAATTTCGCCATTGGCGATCTCAGCCGAAGCCGCTGGTATGTTGAAAAAATCAGCGCGATTTATATCGGTATTTTCGGCATGGCGCTACTATTGCGAAGTTATAAATCAAGACCGCGAGTCGCGCCGTTAAAAATACGCAAAATCATCTCCGCGCCGGCAGCGGAATATCGTCCCGGCGCGCTGTTGATAAAGGGCGCGGAGAATAAAAAAGTCATAGATAACGGGTCGGCATGCTGCAGTCACCATCATGGGATAGCCGCCGGCATGGTTCCGCGCGATGTTAAATCCGCCCTGTGGGTTATCCTGGCGATCGGCAGCCGCCCTTGTACCGGCGCAATTCTATTGCTGGTTTTTTCCAACGCCGTGGGGATTATTAACTGGGGCATCGCCGCGGTAATGTCGATGGCGCTGGGTACGTCGCTCGCGGTAACCATATTGGCGACCCTGGTCATCAAGTCACGAGATAAAGCCATTTTATTATATGGCGATAAAAATCATACCGCGGTTGCGAAAATAAGATACCGGATGCTGGCGGTTTCCGGCGCGCTTCTGCTTATTATGGCCGTAGCGCTCTTTTCATCAACGGTGCCGGTAAGTATGAACGGTGATTTTATCGCCGCCGGGTGTTGAGTATTCCCGCGATAAAATCGAGTGGGCGGAATAACATCCGCCGTCAAGACGCTATGCACTGTATTCGCGTATAATCATAAAATCCGCGTAATCTGCGCGGATTTCTATTTTTCGAAGTTAGAAAAGCGCGTCAGCCTTATCAGAAATAAACTCATTAGCATGATAATAATAATTATTTGGTAACGCTATTTTAGGATGTGAAATATACTTGTTGATCCATGTCATTTTTTATTTGTTTTCAGGGCGTATTTTGATTATTCGACCAATTACTAAAAGACATTTTATAAAGAAATAGTATTTTCCTTTTATTTAATGCTTTGGAATATTTATGCGTAAAACAGCGGATAATACCCGGCGTCTCGCCGCCCTGGCGAATGACAATATTCTTCCACTTATCGCCAGACTTGCGCTTCCGACAATCGTTGGCGTTAGCGTAAGCGCGCTGTATCAAATTCTGAACGCGTTCTTTATCGGACGGTTAGGCACTCAAGCGATAGCGGCGATGGCGCTGACGTTTCCCTTTGCGATCGCCGTTTCCTGCATCGGCCTCTGTTTTGGCACCGGGGTAGCCTCCTTTATTTCGCGCTTTCTGGGATCTGAGGATCGAGATAAGGCCAGCCGGTATGCGTTTTCGGCGATAGCGTCGGGCGTTGTCTGCGCAATTTTGCTCAGCGTATTTATCGAGTTTTTTTCGCTCCAGATTTTTTCCGGCATGGGCGCGGCAAACGAGACGTTAATATTATCTCAACGCTATTTGCGCTGGCTACTGGTGGGCTATGTCTTGGTGGTTCTCAATATGACCGCCGGCTTTATCGTTCGCGCCGAAGGCAATACCCCGTTCAGCATGCATACCCAGCTTGTCGCGTTCATCTGCAACGCCATATTCGATCCGATATTTATTTTCTACTTCGACTTCGGCATTGAGGGAGCGGGCATCGCCACGTTAATCGGGCAGTGCGTATCGGTGGCGATGTATATCATGCACTTCTGTTCCGGCCGCAGCGTGATAAACCTGAAAGCGGGCTTCACCAACGGAAAAGAACTCGGCGCCATCGTCAGAGTGGGATTTCCCGCCGCGATAAATTCTCTGCTGCAAGTGATCTCCATTTCCTGCTTAAACCGTATCGCCATGAACTATGGCGATACCGTGGTCGCCGGGGTAGGGATCGCATCCCGCTTATTGATGGTAGCCTCGCTGCCGCTAAACGGACTCTGCATGGGGTCGCAGGCCATTATCGGTTATAACCTCGGGGCCAAGAAAATCCAGCGCGTCCACGAAGTGGTAAAAACGCTGGCCCTATTTGCCTGCGGCATGGCGGCAATCTACACCGGCGTCTGTTTTCTGTTCTCCCGATCGATGGCGGCGTTTTTTTCAACCGATCCTCAGGTTATCGACGTGGCTTCGCTGGCCATCGTGATCTTCCATATTTCCATGCCGTTTATCGCTTTACAACAGGTCTGCCTGATGTATTTCCAATCGATCGGCATCATTAAAACCGCGCTGTATATCTCGCTGCTGCGCTATATTCTGCTGACGGTGCCGCTGCTGCTTATCCTTTCTTGGCTCTGGGGCATTACCGGCATTTATTACTCCTTGCCGCTGGCCGATATTCTGACGGGAATCGTCTGCATTGCCGTTCTTCGCGCCCAGCTAAGCCAGTTGAGAATGCAGTGGCGGCAGGCCTATTAGACAGGCTAAAGCGTCGCCGTAAATCCGGGCAGCGAATGGGCTCAGTTCAACAGATCCCACTCTCTGGCCCGGTTGATCGCCTGAATCCGGCCTCTGACCCGCAGTTTTTCATACACCTGTTTCAGGTACCATTTTACCGTCTCAACCGATATTCCCAGCGAACGGGCGATGCCCTTATTGGAATATCCGTCGGCGATAAGCTGCAGTATTTGATGTTCCCGCTCGGTCAAACGATGCGCCAGCGATTGCGGGAGATCGCCGCTCTCCGCCGCCTGCCGAAATAACAGGGCGACCGCCTTGCCCCACTCGGCGTTAAGGGGCAGTTTTTTGCATAATGGGCCAAGCAGAGGCAGCAGAACCGGGCCGGCATCCAGCAGGCTGCGCTGAAGTTTTTGCTCTATCACCCGCTGCAATATCGGTTTGAAGATCTCGCCGGCGCGCGCCTCCTCGCCGGCCTGCAGCAAGGCGACCGTCTGCATGATTCTCAGGCGCACGGCCGCCAGCCACTCGGCGCGCCGCTCCTGTTTGTCGGCCAACTGGTTAAGTATCTCGGCGGCGGCCGACGGCTCGCCATCGGCAATCAGCAGACGGCTTTGGCCCACGCGAACATAGTAGGAGATCACGCTCAGGCCGGGATCGTTCGCTTCCGACTCCGCTTCCCGCACCAGCGCTTGCAGCTGGCCGAGCAAGTGCCTGGCGCCGTCGATATCCTGCTGCCGCAGGCGAACCGCCAGCCGTTCGGCCAGCAACGGCGCGCGCGCGCGCAGCCAACCCCGGTTAATCGCCAGCTGCTCGGCGTGCAGCAGCAGCCGGTCGGCCTCGCCAGGCTGGTTATTGAGCTGGGCCTGACGCGCCAGAACGATATAGCAGCGGCTGAGGCTATCGGGCGGGCAGAAATGGTCGATCATCTCCAGCCGCAACGTGAGTAAAGCGTCGATCCGTCCGACGTCTCCCTGCTCCCAGGCGACCTCCGCCAGAATAGGGGCGAGAGTGGCGCCGCTGCTGGAGTTCTCCCCGGTATGGCGTTCGGCATAGCGCAGCGCCTGGGACGCCTGACGCTCGGCTTCGGCCAGATTGCCCTGATGCAGATACCCCTGGGCCACCACGAACGCGCGGTAAACCTCAACGAACAGATTTCGGTTCGCTACCTTGGCGCCGGGCAGGCGGCGTTGCACATTCAGCGCCTGCTCCGGGCGCAAATCGACCAGATGGCAATAACTGAGGATATTGCATACCAGACCATCCACCCAAACATCGCCGCAGGGAACTTCGCGTAATAACGGTTCGGCCAGGGCGATACTTTGCGGAATATTTTCCGCAAACGCTTCGCAAATGGCCCTGACCACCCGCAGTTTTACCCAGGCGCTATGCGTCAGAACGCTGCGGTCGGCCGCCGCTAACGCGTCTATGGCGTCAAGCAGCTGGCGGGAGTCGTTAAAACGGAAATGGTGCGCCAGCGCCCAGGCCAGATTAAGCTGCAGATCGATGCGGGAGGGGTCCAGGTTGGCGGGCAGATAGTGCATCCAGCGCACCAGCGTATCGATATCGCCTTCCTCCGCCAGCGATTGCGCCCCGACCTCGGCATGCTTGCTGCCGCTCTTCCCGGCGGCCAGGGTGTGCCGTATCGCCTCGGACCATAAATTCTGGCCGGCGAACCAATTGCCGGCGCGCTCGTGCAGAGCGCGGATATCTTTATCCGCTGAATTTTGCAGCCGGTTGAGCAGCGTGTCGCGCATCAGCGGATGATAACGGAACCAGGCGCCGCCGTCGCCGAGGGCGCAAAGAAACAGATTATGCCGTTCTATCCAGGCCAGCATCGCCTCTCCGTTATTCCGCCCGGTAACGGCGTTGCACAGGGCGGGGTTAAGACGGTTGAGAACCGAGGTGCGCAATAGGAAGTCGAACACCTCCGGCGGCAGCGGCTTGAACACTATCTCTTCCAGATAGCGGGTAATTGAGCGCGAACCTTCGCTCAGGCTGCGGATGAAACAGCCGGGATCGGTGCGCCAGTCGGCCGACAGCGTGGCGATCTTCATACCGGCGATCCACCCTTCGGTCAGGGAGATAATTCGCTGAATATCCTGCTTTCTGGCCGTAGCCGGGGCCGAAGCCATAAAGTAGGCGCTGGCCTCCTCAAAAGTGAAGCGCAGATCGTTATCGTAGATTTCCGCCAGCCGATCCTGAATCCGCAGGCGACTCAGCTCCAGAGGCGGGCGGAAACGGCTACCGATGATCAGGTGTAAGGACGACGGTGCGTGATTAAGCAGATAGGTGAGGCCGTCGCGTATTTCGCGATGATCGATGGCGTGGTAGTCATCAAGAATCAGATACAGCGGATGCGGGCAAAGGTGTAACTGATTGATCAGCTCCGCCAGAAACATGGAAAAATCGGCGGATAGCTCGCCATTCAGGTAGCGCTGGAAGGTCGGGCTCCACTCGTGGCACAGAGAGCGCAGCGCTTCCAGCAGGTAACGCATAAACAGCAGCGGCGTATTGTCGTCTTCCTCAAGGCTCAGCCAGGCCACCGCCTCTCCCTGCTGCCGGCGGCGGCGGCACCACTGCGCCAGCAGGGTGGTTTTACCAAATCCCGCCGCGGCGCAAACCAGCGTCAGGCTGCGCGACGCCGCCTCGTCAAGCCGCTGCAGTAAACGCTCTCGCTGCAACGACATCTCCGATGAGTGCGGCGGCGTCAGTTTGGTGAGGATCAGCGGTAACTTGAGAGTAAAGCGAAGAGGCTCTTCATGGACGAACTCCGCCAGCGGGTAGTGTATTGGGAGCAAAAACGGCATACGTGCCAATATCTCTTTATTCAATAAGTGATTTCAAGGCGCTAACGAGAGTAAACCGGATCACCCCGCGATAACTCGCCCATCGCGTCTGCCCCCCCAATCGGGGGGTATACCCTGTTTGCTCGCTCCTATACAGTAAACTTCATCTTACGCAATAGGGCAGAAACAGGTTTTCTGCGCGCCAAGCGGCCGTGCCGACGAAGGAAACGACCGCGAGAACTTGAATGAACGACCGGCGGTACAGGTTTATCGCAAAATGCGCGATGGTGAATCTGAAGGCGCCCACGCCGAGGCATAGCCCGGATTCATGCAGTTAAAACATCTCGGTCAGCGCGCGCGAGAACCTGATATGGATTCGATTATATCGGGTCAATCCTTCGGGGTCACGGCCATTGTGTCGCTAATCTACGCGACCTTGCAGCAGCGAATAATGATTTCGCCCGGGACGTTTTCGCCGCTCCCGGGCACCCGGAAAAGTGCGGGGCCATTTCCACTGCGAATGGCCCGGCATTGCATTGGTGACTCTACCCAATAGATTTCGAGTTGCAGGGTATATTGTTTTTTTTGCATTAAAAGAGGTGAATCAGAGTATGGCTATCGAAAATAAAGTCGCGTTGGTAACCGGCGCAGGACAGGGTATTGGCCGCGGCATCGCTTTACGTCTGGCCAAAGACGGCGCATCGGTCATGCTGGTCGACGTTAATCGTTCCGGTTTGGATGAGGTAGCTGCGGAAATTAAGGCATTGGGGCGTAAAGCAGCAACTTTTGTTGCCGATATTTCTGACCGAGCTCAGGTTTACGAAGCTGTCGAACAGGCTGAAAAACAGCTGGGCGGATTCGACATTATCGTTAACAATGCCGGTATCTCCCAGGTTCAGGCGCTGGCCGACGTAACGCCGGAAGAAGTTGACCGCATCATGCGTATCAACGTTCAGGGGACGCTCTGGGGCATTCAGGCCGCCGCGCAGAAATTCATCGAAAGAAAACAGAAAGGCAAAATCATTAATGCCAGCTCCATTGCCGGCCATGATGGCTTCGCTTTACTTGGCGTTTATTCCGCCACGAAATTCGCCGTACGCGCCTTGACCCAGGCCGCCGCTAAAGAGTACGCCAGCCGGGGCATCACGGTGAACGCATACTGCCCGGGCGTTGTCGGCACCGGTATGTGGGAACACATGGACCGTCGCTTCGCGGAAATTACCGGTACTCCGGTGGGCGCGACTTACAAAAAATACGTGGACGGCATCGCTCTCGGCCGCGCCGAAACGGCGGATGACGTGGCGGGTCTGGTCTCCTACCTGGCCGGCCCGGATTCCGACTACGTCACCGGTCAGTCCATCCTGATCGACGGCGGCATCGTTTACCGCTAAGCCTGCGCGTTTAATCTAATAACATTTCTTCAAACCGCTTTCCCCGGAAAGCGGTTTTTTTTATGCACGGAATACCGAAGGCAGCTGTTCTATGGAGAAAAACGTAGGGCGATAGGCGGCATATTAAGAGATCGTCGTGCCGCCCGGCCTCGATGACGCGCCCAACGCCGCGTACTTCCCGGCCGAATGTCCGCGCGTCAAGTCCGAGGACATTGCGGAACTGCACTGGAAGCTGCACACCGAGCGCAACAACGGCGAGGCAGTCATCGGCGATATCGACCGCCTCTACTCGATCCCCGGTTTCCGCTGAATCTCGGCGCCGTCATGACCGCCAATGACTCACGGACAGCCACATGACGGCCTTTCCGCAACAGCGGGCGGAAGAGTATATCGCCGCCGAGCTCTTCGTGGTAGTCACCTTCGTGATCTCGCGATGAACAGGGCGCTGGCGTTCAGCGCGGCGCCTTCACCGCCATATTTCCAGCAGCGCCTGCGCAAACACCTGCAGCTTAACCGGCGGATGCCGCAATGCGCGCAGCAGACGGATGTCGTCGCCGCGGCGCGCCGGATCGTCGAACAGGGTGATAAGTTGTCCGTCGGCAACGGCCCGCCCGGTAACCCAGGTCGGCAAGTAGCTCAGGCCAAGACCGGCGATGGCCGCCAGCAGCAGAGCCTCGAAGTCGTCGCAGTCCAGCGCTCGGCCGGCGGCATCTTTCGCCATCAATCCCGCGGCATGTAGGCCGCGCCAGCAAACGGCGTCGGGGTCGTCGCGCTTGTCGAGCAGGCGATGCCCCGTCAGTTCATCCAGGGAGGATGGCCGGCCGTAACGGCGCAGATAGTCCGGGCTGGCGCATATCGACCAGCGCTGCACCCCCAGGGTCTGCGCATAGAGCCGGCTGTCTTTAAGCGGACCGATACGGATCACGGCGTCCAGACGCTCGCTGGAGGGATCGGCCAGACGTTCGGTGAAATCCAGTTCCACGCGCAATTCGGGATACCGCGCGAGCAGGCCGGGCAGCAAAGGCAGAACATGGTGCCTGCCGAAGGTCGGCAGGCAGGCCAGACGCAATACGCCGCGCGGCTCGTCGCTCAAGGCGGCGACCTCGGCGCGCAGATCCACCAACTCATCGAGCAGGACGGGGGCGCGTGCCAGTAGCAGTCCGCCCGCGTCGGTCAGCGCCAGCCCGCGCGTGGAGCGCACGAACAAGCGCGTACCCAGCGCGCTTTCCAGAGCATCGATCTGACGCACCACGGAGGAGGGCGCGACGCCTCGCCGTATGGCTACGGCAGAGAAGCTGCCCGCATGTGCGACAGCCATAAACGCCGGCAGATATTCTGCATATCGAATCTGATTCATTTTTGCATTTTACGCAAAACTTATGCGCGTTGTCATGCGCTTCTCCGTTCGCGGCGAACCGCCTAACATGCCGGCCATGACATAGCACACGCGGCGCTGACGCCGCATAGATGGAGCTTACGATATGACCTTAGCTTATCAACCCGCCGCGCCGCTTAACGGGCGCAGCATCGTGGCGCTGTCGGCCGCCTGCGGTTTTGCCGTCGCCAACCTCTACTACTGCCAGCCGCTGCTGCCTGCAATGGCGGCGACGTTCGGCGCCGGCGCTTTCGCCCAGGGTACGATCGCAATGCTTACGCAACTGGGTTACGCCGCCGGGCTGCTGCTCTTCGGACCATTAGGCGACCAATGCGACCGGCACCGGCTGATTACGGCGCTGCTTCTCGTGAATATCCTCGGCCTGACGCTTTGCGCGACGGCGGCCAGCCTGAATGGACTGTTTCTCGCGAGCGCGCTGGTGGGGCTTACGGCAATCAGCGCGCAGATCGTTATTCCGGCCGTATCGGGAATGGCCGACCCGGCGCAGCGCGGCTATACCGTGGGACGTCTGATGAGCGGGCTGTTCGCGGGGACGCTGCTGGCGCGCACCGTCAGCGGCTATGTCGGCGCGAACGCGGGCTGGCGCGTCATGTTCACGCTTGCCGCGGCGCTTGATGCGGCGCTGATTGCGCTGGTCTGGCGTTATCTGCCGCGCGCCCGGCCGGCCGGCGGCCTGACCTATCCCCAGTTGCTGGCATCATTGGGACAACTGTTCGCTCGTCAGCCGCTATTGCGCGATGCCTGCCTCAGCGGTTTTCTGCTGTTCGCCGCATTCAATGTCCTCTGGGGACCGTTGGCGCTGATGCTGACGCGGTCACCGTACCACTGGGGCAGCGAGATCGCCGGACTGTTCGGGCTGGTGGGAGTTATCGGCATGGCGGCGTCGCCGTTCATCGGACGCTTGACCGACCGCTGGGGAGCTCGACGAGTCGTCGCGCTGGCGGCGCTTACGGTCGCAGCGGCGTTTGCGCTGATAGCCGGATCGACATATTGGCGCGGCTGTCTGCTTGCCGGCGTCATCGTGCTCGATCTGGGGAGCAGAGCCAACCTGGTGGCCAACCAGACAAGAATCTATGCGCTCTTGCCGCAGGCGCGCGGGCGGCTGAACACGCTATTTATGACCGCCTATTTCCTCGGCGGCGCGGCCGGCTCGGCATTAGGGGCGACAGCCGCGGAACATTTCGGATGGAGCGGGGTATCCGCCGCCGGAATGCTATGCGCGGCACTGGCGGCAGCCTCGGTGTGGCGGCGAAAGGCGCGGCGTGCCGGTTAAGAGATGTTAAGAAAAAATCCACGCAACTGCGTGGATTTTAAAGAGGGTTTTAGTCTTCATGAGATGTATTGAGATCTCATGAGACAATAGGCGCCATTAGACGTTGAACAAGAAATTCATCACATCGCCGTCTTTCACGATGTAGTCTTTGCCTTCCGAACGCATTTTCCCGGCTTCTTTCGCGCCTTGCTCGCCTTTGTAGGCGATGAAATCCTCATAAGAGATGGTTTGCGCGCGGATAAAGCCTTTTTCAAAGTCGGTGTGGATCTTGCCGGCCGCCTGCGGGGCGGTGGCGCCGACGGGGATGGTCCAGGCGCGGACTTCTTTTACGCCGGCGGTGAAGTAGGTTTGCAGGTTCAGCAATTCATAGCCCGCGCGGATTACGCGGTTTAGTCCCGGCTCCGTCAGCCCCAGTTCCGCCATAAATTCATCGCGGTCTTCGTCATCCAGCTCGGCGATATCGGATTCAACCGCCGCGCAAACCGGCACCACAACGGAGCCTTCCGCCGCGGCTATCGCCCGGACCTGATCGAGATAGGGGTTGTTTTCAAAGCCGTCTTCGTTGACGTTGGCGATGTACATGGTCGGCTTCAGCGTCAGGAAACTTAGATAGCGAATCGCCGCTTTATCTTCGGCGCTGAGATCCAGCGAACGCAGCATGCCGGCATTTTCAAGCTGCGGCAGGCATTTTTCCAGGGCTTCCAGTTCGGCTTTGGCATCTTTGTCGCCGCCCTTGGCTTTCTTCTGTACGCGGTGAATGGCGCGCTCGCAGGTATCCAGGTCGGAGAGGGCCAGTTCGGTATTGATCACGTCGATATCCTCGGCCGGATTAACCTTGCCGGAAACGTGCACAATATTGTCGTTTTCGAAGCAACGCACCACATGACCGATGGCTTCCGTTTCACGGATGTTGGTCAGAAACTGATTGCCCAGGCCTTCGCCTTTGGACGCGCCTTTCACCAGCCCGGCGATATCGACGAACTCCATGGTTGTGGGGAGAGTACGCTGCGGTTTAACGATCTCGGCCAGCTTATCCAGACGCGGATCGGGCATCGGGACCACGCCGGTATTGGGCTCAATGGTGCAAAACGGGAAATTGGCCGCTTCAATACCCGCTTTGGTCAGCGCGTTGAACAGAGTGGATTTACCGACGTTAGGCAGACCGACGATACCGCATTTGAATCCCATGTTTATATCACCTTAAATTACTTATTAATCAGACAATTAATTTCAACTGTCTGTCAGAATGACCACTATTCCGGCTGATTATACACGGAATGGCCGTTTATCTCGATCCGCCATCGGCATCAGACGGCGATTTATGCCGCTCTGAATGCGTGCAAGCGGTTCATGGCCTTCGCCATATCTTCCGTTAGCAGAATATCGGTGCAGCGGATCGCTTCATCAATAGCGTCATCGATCGGCTTCTGTTCGCTGACGGGCGGTTTCCCCAGCACAAAACCGGTTACTTTATTTTTATCGCCCGGATGCCCGATGCCGATGCGCAAGCGATGGAAATTAGGGTTGTTTCCCAACTTGCTGATAATGTCTTTCAATCCGTTATGCCCGCCGTGGCCGCCGCCTAATTTGAGTTTGGCCGTGCCGGGCAGTAAGTCCAGCTCATCATGCGCCACCAGGATCTCATCCGGCTGGATGCGATAAAATGTCGCCATGGCCGCCACGGCTTTGCCGCTGAGGTTCATAAACGTTGTGGGAACCAATAGCCGGATATCATGCCCGGCCAGATTCAGGCGTGAGGTATAGCCAAAAAATTTACTTTCTTCTTTCAACGGCTGACGATGGATTTCAGCCAGGCGGTCAACGTACCAGGCGCCGGCATTATGGCGGGTCGCCGCATATTCGGCGCCCGGATTGGCCAAGCCAACGATTAACTTAATGCTGCTCACGATAATATTCCAGATTGCGCGTTGTATCGATCTCATCTCGATATCATGCCGCATGATTAAATAACGCAGAGGAGCGTTAGTTTACACAGTTCCCTTTCTGACTTGAAGCCGCAGCATATTTGACGTTAGCGCGCTGCGGAGGGAAGGATATCGGAATAATACCGCAATGGAATTATTCAATATTTAGCCCATTTATTGACTTAACGGTAAAAAGATGACTTTTTACTCTATTATCTGTGATCCCCCGCGCAATCATCGGCCGAGGGGATTGGCTATAATTACATCAACACAGGGGAGCCTCATCATCCACAGAGACTATCTGGAGGTGACAGATGAAACGTAAGAGCGCGACCACGCTGGGTAATATGTTGATGGGTATCGGTATGTTTTTGATGATTGGCGGTATTGCTTATTCCATCATCAGCCAATTTCCCGATCTGAACTTACCGCATCTTTCGGCTTATATTGACCTGATAGCCGTGTTTGCCGGCGCGATTTTTTGGCTGGCCGGCGCACGTATTAGCGGCCGGGAAAAGGTTACCGATCGTTACTGGTGGTTAAAACATTTCGATAAACGCTGTCGGCGCGAGCGCCATTCATAGCGCAATATAACAAATCTAGATGAGCGTTAAAAATCCGCTGTAGCCATAGGCTATGGCGTTTTTTTTATGGCGACGTTTAATATCGCCCGGCGATTTTTCATTGCGCGTAATGCAAAATAAATTAAGCCGCCTTTTTATCGGCGGCTTAATTTTCTGCGCAACAGGCTAAGCCCGGTCAGAAACGATTAATGCTCAAACATGGCGGAGATAGATTCTTCATTACTGATGCGGCGAATCGCTTCAGCCAGCATGCCGGACAGCGTCAGCGTACGGACATTCTTCAGCGATTTGATTTTATCCGTCAGCGGAATGGTATCGCAGACAATCACTTCATCAATAACCGAGTTCTTAATATTATCGTACGCCTTGCCGGAGAAAATCGGGTGCGTCGCATAGGCGAATACGCGTTTGGCGCCGCGTTCTTTCAGGGCCTCCGCGGCTTTACACAGCGTGCCGCCGGTGTCGATCATATCGTCGACCAATACGCAGTCGCGGCCAGCGACGTCGCCGATAATATGCATCACCTGAGAGACGTTGGCGCGCGGGCGACGTTTATCGATAATCGCCATATCCGTGTCATTCAACAGCTTGGCGATAGCGCGAGCGCGCACCACGCCGCCGATATCCGGAGAAACCACGATCGGATTATCCAGATCCTGCTGCAACATATCTTCCAGCAGGATAGGGCTGCCGAACACGTTATCGACCGGAACGTCAAAGAACCCCTGAATCTGCTCCGCGTGCAGATCGACCGTCAGCACGCGGTCGACCCCGACGCTGGACAGAAAATCGGCGACCACTTTCGCGGTGATCGGCACACGAGCGGAACGAACCCGACGATCCTGGCGAGCATAGCCGAAGTAAGGAATAACGGCGGTAATACGCCCGGCGGAAGCGCGGCGCAGCGCGTCAACCATAACAACCAGTTCCATCAGGTTATCGTTGGTCGGCGCACAGGTGGATTGGATGATGAAAATATCACCGCCGCGCACATTTTCATTGATTTGCACGCTGACTTCACCGTCGCTAAAACGACCGACGGCGGCGTCGCCAAGGCTAGTGTACAAACGGTTGGCAACACGTTGCGCCAGTTCCGGGGTGGCGTTACCAGCAAAAAGCTTCATATCAGGCACGAGAAGAACCTCAGGCTTGCGTCCAGAGAAATATTGTACCCGCTATAATATCCGGGAGCGGGGAGCAACAACAGGCACAATATGCATACGGGTGTATGAATTAAATTTGATAATACACAGCCCCAATAGACTGGGTGTTATCAAAACTTAACATTGCCCGGAAAGCGTGCGTTGCAACGGAGAGACGTTAATCCCTCGCGCCACAAAACCATTCAACCATTCCGGGGCCTGGTCAAGCACCTGGCGGGCTTCGGGCTCAGTGTCGAACTCAGCGAACACGCAAGCACCTGTACCGGTCAGGCGCGCCGGGGCGTATTCTAGCAGCCATGAAAGTAGCTGTTCAACCTCACGAAAACGTTTTCTTGCGATAGTCTCACAATCATTGACGAAGGTCTGTTTTAACAGCATTTCTAACGATCGGACCGGCGAATCTCGTTTTAACGCCGGATCGCCGAAGATCAGCGGGGTAGAGATGCTCACCCCCGGGTGCGCCACCAGATACCATTTTTCCGCCGGATACGCTGTCGTCAGCTGCTCTCCGACGCCTTGCGCGAACGCGGCGTGGCCGTGAATGAAAACCGGCACGTCGGCGCCGAGCCGCAGCCCGAGGGCCGCCAGCTCATGCTCGCTCAGCCGACATTGCCACAGGTGATTGAGCGCAACCAGCACCGTCGCCGCATTCGATGAGCCGCCGCCCAATCCGCCGCCCATCGGCAGGCGCTTATCGATGCTTATATCCGCGCCGAGGCCCGCGCAGCGGCCGCCGCGGCTTAGGCAATATTCCTGCAACAGGCGCGCCGCGCGCACGATCAGATTCTGCTCGTTATCCACGCCCGCCAGCGGGGTGAGCAGTTCGATGCGGTTATCCGCGCGCGGGGTGATGGTTAGCGTGTCGCCATAATCCAAAAACTGAAACAGGGTTTGCAGCAGATGATAACCATCCGCGCGCCGCCCCGTGATATAAAGAAACAGGTTCAGCTTGGCGGGAGAAGGCCATTTCTCAATGAGGTCGGGCTGCATGGGTTATTTTACCGTCCAGTTATCCATTTTTAACTTGATGCGCTGTTCGCCCTGGGTCAGTTCCAGGCTCTGCGGCAGCGGCGGATTGACCTTGCGGTTGTAACTCTGATAGCTGACGTTCCAGCTTTGACCGCTCTGGCGGTAGCTCACACTGCTGAGCAGGGCTCCGTCGTCGAGGGTGAAATCGCTCGCGTCTCCCGGCAGGCCGAGGATCCACTGGCGCAGATTATCCAGGGGGATCGCCATTCCCGTGAGCCGTTGCACCATCTCTTCGCCATCCTTCCCGACGTAACGCTTGCCCTGATTGTCCGTAATCTGCACGCTGCCCGGCTGCGCGCTTAACTCCAACTCCGTGCTGCCGAGAGGGTTGGTCAACAGCAGACGATAGCGCTGAGACGATGACTCCTCCCAGAAAAACCGGGCGTATAGTTTCTTGCTATCGGAGATATAGGCAAAGGAGCCGCGCGTCTGATATTGACTCAACTGCCGCACTTTTTGCTGGTGCTGCCGCCATTCGGGCGAGGTCGGATTGTGGTCGGAGGTCGCGGGCTGGTGAAGGGTACAGGCGGTCAGCAACACACTGGCCAAAGGCAGTAGCCGCAGGCAACGGAGAGGATTTAGTGGCATGTTGGTCAGATCCTATAAAGCAGATTGAATGTCGCAAAATGGTCACGCTAACGGGCTTGTTACCCGGCGTCAATGTTTGTCGTTTTCAGCGCGGAAGTATACACCCGGCGTGGGGGCATCGCGCGCTGTCGCTTTTCTTGCTTCACGGCATCAAGTAGAATGCCATGCAACGAAATCCATACTAACACCGGTATTACTCAAGAATTGCTCAATGACGCTGCTCGCGCTTGGTATTAATCACAAAACGGCTCCGGTTTCTTTGCGGGAACGCGTTGCTTTCTCGCCGGATGCGCTGGGGCTGGCTCTCAATAGCCTGCTGCAACAACCGATGGTGCAGGGCGGCGTGCTGCTGTCCACGTGTAATCGTACCGAACTCTACCTCAGCGTGGAAGAACAGGAAAACCAGCGTGAGCGGCTGATCGACTGGCTGTGTGAATATCACCATCTGGATCCCGACGACATCAGCGCCAGTCTTTACTGGCATCAGGATAACGCGGCCGTCAGCCATTTAATGCGCGTGGCCAGCGGCCTGGATTCGCTGGTGCTGGGCGAGCCTCAGATATTGGGGCAGGTGAAGAAAGCCTTTGCGCTGTCGCTGCGCGGGCAGACGGTATCCGGCGAACTTGAACGCTTATTTCAGAAATCGTTTACCGTCGCCAAGCGGGTTCGCACCGAAACCGACATCGGCGCCAGCGCGGTCTCCGTCGCCTTCGCCGCCTGCACGCTGGCGCGCCAAATCTTTGAATCGCTTGCGGATGTTAATGTATTATTGGTCGGGGCGGGGGAAACCATCGAACTGGTCGCCCGCCATCTGCGCGAACATCGGGTGCATCGCATGGTGATTGCCAACCGTACCCGCGAACGGGCGCAGTCGCTTGCCGCCGAAGTGGGCGCGGAGGTTATCACGCTGGCCGAACTGGATGAACAGCTCGCTAATGCCGATATCGTCATTAGCTCAACCGCCAGCACGCTGCCGATTATAGGAAAGGGGATGATGGAAAGGACGCTGAAAGCAAGACGCAATCAGCCGATGCTGATGGTGGATATCGCCGTACCGCGCGATATCGAACCGGAAGTCGGTAAATTGCCTAACGTCTATCTTTACAGCGTCGATGACCTGCACGCCATCATTCAGCACAATCTGGCGCAGCGCAAAGCGGCCGCGCTCCAGGCGGAATCGATTGTTCAGCAGGAGAGCGCCGACTTTATGGCCTGGCTGCGGGCGCAGTCCGCCGTCGATACCATTCGTGACTATCGGGAACAGGCGGAAGCGCTGCGCGCGGAAATGGCGGCCAAAGCGCTCGCCGCGATTCAGACGGGGAGCGACGTGGAGTCGGTTATTCAGGAGTTGACGCATCGCTTAACCAATCGCCTGATCCATGCGCCCACCAAATCTCTGCAACAGGCCGCCCGCGACGGCGATTCTGACCGTCTACAAATTTTACGCGACAGCCTTGGGCTGGACTAGCATCTCTCTCTTAACAGGATTTTACTGCCCGCATGAAGCCTTCTATTGTTGCTAAACTGGAAGCATTACAAGAACGCCATGAAGAAGTTCAGGCGTTGCTCGGCGAATCGAGCGTCATCGCGGATATGGACCGCTACCGCGCCCTGTCCCGCGAATATGCGCAGCTCACCGATATCACTCGCTGTTTCCAACGATGGCGGCAGGTACAGGAAGATATCCAAACCGCTGAAATCATGCTTGATGATGCGGAAATGCGTGAAATGGCGCAGGAAGAGTTAAAACAGGCGAAAACCGCCGCCGAAGCGCTGGAGCAGCAGCTTCAGGTTCTGCTGTTGCCGCAAGACCCGGACGATGCGCGCGGCTGTTTTCTGGAAATACGCGCCGGAACCGGCGGCGACGAAGCCGCTATTTTCTCCGGCGACCTGTTTCGGATGTACAGCCGCTACGCGGAAGCCCGCCGCTGGCAGGTAGAAGTCATGAGCGCCAGCGACGGCGAGCACGGCGGTTATAAAGAGGTCATCGCCAAAATCTCCGGCGACGGCGTCTACGGCCAGCTCAAGTTTGAATCCGGCGGCCATCGCGTGCAGCGCGTTCCGGCGACCGAATCGCAGGGGCGTATTCACACGTCGGCATGCACCGTCGCGGTGATGCCGGAAATACCGGAAGCGGAGCTGCCGGAGATCAGCCCTGCCGATCTGCGTATCGACACCTTCCGTTCATCCGGAGCCGGCGGCCAACACGTCAACACCACCGATTCCGCCATTCGTATTACCCACCTGCCGACGGGCATCGTGGTCGAGTGCCAGGATGAGCGTTCTCAGCATAAGAACAAAGCCAAGGCGCTGTCGGTGCTGGGCGCGCGTATCCGCGCGGCGGAAATGCAAAAGCGTCAGCAGGAAGAGGCTTCTACGCGCCGCAACCTATTGGGCAGCGGCGATCGTTCGGATCGCATCCGCACCTATAACTTTCCGCAGGGAAGGGTGACCGATCACCGCATCAACCTGACGCTCTACCGTCTGGACGAGGCGATGGAAGGCAAACTGGATATGCTGATTCAGCCGGTGGTTCAGGAGTACCAGGCCGACCAGCTCGCCGCGCTTTCCGAGCAAGAGTAATGAACTATCAGACCTGGCTGACATCGGCCGCCGCGCGTCTCGCGGCGGGGGAGAGCCCGAAGCGGGATGCCGAGGTGCTGTTGGGTTTCGTCACCGGGAAAGCGCGGACCTTCCTGCTGGCATTCGGCGAAACCATGCTGACGGATGCGCAGCTGCGCCAGCTGGACGCCTTATTGACGCGGCGGATAGCCGGCGAGCCCATCGCCTATCTGACGGGAGAGCGCGAGTTTTGGTCGCTGCCGCTCGCGGTCTCGCCGGCCACGCTGATCCCGCGTCCCGATACCGAATGTCTGGTCGAGCAAGCGTTGCTGCGGCTGCCTTCCGGGCCGTGCTCCGTTCTGGATTTAGGCACCGGCAGCGGGGCGATAGCCCTGGCGATCGCCAGCGAGCGTGCGGATTGCCGGGTAACCGGCGTAGATGCCCAGCCGGACGCCGTGGCGCTGGCGCAGCATAACGCCGCGCGGCTGGGCATCGCCAATGCGCGCTTTGTACTGAGCGACTGGTTTTCGTCGCTGCCGCAGCGGCATTTCTCGCTTATCGTCAGCAATCCGCCCTATATCGACGCCGACGATATTCATCTGTCCCAGGGCGATGTCCGTTTCGAGCCGGCAAGCGCGCTGGTGGCGGCGGAGAACGGATTGGCCGATTTGCGCGTCATTATTGAAGGCGCGGTAAACCATTTGTCGCCCGGCGGCTGGCTGTTGCTGGAGCACGGATGGCGGCAAGGGGCCGCCGTGCGGCGGCTGTTGCAGGATAACGGCTTTGAACGGATAGCAACCTGCCGGGACTATGGAAACAACGATCGCGTATCGCTGGGGCTATGGCCCAAAGCGGTAGATAAATGATGATTCAGGAGGCAACGCGTGGCGCTCTTTTTAGGATTCGCCTATTTGCATATGGTTACGGTCGGCGTCAGCATTGCTCTCTTCGTGCTGCGCTTTTTTTGGTTGTGCCGCCAGTCCGCCATGCTGCGGCGGCGATGGGTTAAGATACTGCCCCATATAAACGATACGCTATTACTGCTTAGCGGCGTCGGTCTGCTCATCATTAATCACGTTTATCCGTTTACCGCCGGACAAAGCTGGCTGACGGAAAAAGTGTTTGGCGTTATTATTTATATCCTCCTCGGCGCAGTCGCTCTGGGGAAACGCCAGCGCACTCAGAAGATGCGCTGGCTGGCGTTTATACTTGCCTTAGCATGTTTCTATCTGGTTATGCAGATTTCGCTGACTAAATTACCGTTGCTGATGGAATAACTATGAGCTCTATTGCTGATTTTGAATTCAATCGTTCACAGTTAAGTGAAGGTGTCATACTCGTTTCACAGGCAATTCGCCATGATTTTCCCGCGCAGGACGTGCGGAAAAATCTGCAACAGTTGGCTGACGACGCCCGTGCGGTTATTCCCGAGGATCTTGAACAGGATTTGCAGCTGGAGAAACTTATCGAGCTGTTCTTTCACACCTGGGGGTTTGGCGGCGCCAGCGGCGTCTATCGGCTTTCCGATGTTCTGTGGCTGGATAAAGTTCTGGAATCCAGACAGGGGATGCCCGTGTCTCTCGGCGTTATTTTTCTGCATATCGCGCATGCGCTCGGACTTCCGCTCATTCCGGTCATTTTTCCGACCCAGCTTATTTTACGGGCGGACTGGCTGGACGAGGAGATGTGGCTGATCAATCCGTTAACCGGCGATACGCTGAGCGAGCATGTGCTGGAAGTGTGGTTGAAAGGCAACATCGGCCCTTCATCGCAGCTGATGGATGAAGATCTGGATGAAGCCGAGAATGTGCTGATTGTGCGAAAGATGCTGGATACGCTGAAAGTCGCGCTGATGGAAGAAAAACAGATGGAGCTGGCGTTGAAGGCCAGCGAAGCGGTGTTGCAGTTCGAGCCCGACGACCCGTATGAAATTCGCGACCGCGGCCTGATTTATGCCCAACTGGACTGCGATCATATCGCGCTTTCCGATCTTAACTATTTTGTCGAACAGTGCCCGGAAGATCCGGTGAGCGAAATGATCAAGGTTCAGATCTACTCGATAGAGCAAAAACATATCGTCCTGCATTGATGAACGCCTATTTATACCCGCTAGCCTGTAGGCCGGCGGGTATGTTCAACGTTGATTTATCCGATATTAAGGTAAAAGTATGAAGAACAAAGTGGTCAAGATAGGGGATATCCCTGTCGCCAACGATCTGCCTTTTGTACTGTTCGGCGGCATGAATGTCCTCGAATCGCGCGATCTGGCGATGCGCGTCTGCGAGCATTACGTTACGGTTACGCAGAAGCTGGGCATTCCATACGTCTTCAAAGCCTCGTTTGACAAAGCCAACCGTTCCTCCATCCACTCTTACCGCGGCCCGGGCCTGGAAGAGGGCATGAAGATTTTTCAGGAACTAAAACAGACCTTCGGCGTAAAAGTCATTACCGACGTACATGAGTCATCCCAGGCGCAGCCGGTCGCTGATGTGGTTGATGTGATTCAACTGCCGGCTTTTCTAGCCCGCCAGACCGATCTGGTTGAAGCAATGGCGAAAACCGGCGCTGTCATCAATGTGAAGAAACCGCAGTTCATCAGCCCCGGACAAATCGGCAACATTGTCGATAAATTTATTGAGGGGGGCAACGACCAGGTGATTCTGTGCGATCGCGGCAGCAATTTTGGTTATGACAATCTGGTTGTGGATATGCTGGGCTTTAACGTCATGAAGCAGGTTTCCAACGGTTCGCCGGTCATTTTCGACGTCACGCACGCGCTGCAGTGCCGCGACCCGTTTGGCGCGGCGTCGGGCGGACGCCGCGCGCAGGTGACCGAACTGGCCCGCGCCGGTATGGCCGTGGGCCTGGCGGGATTATTTATCGAGGCGCATCCCGATCCGGCTAACGCGAAATGCGACGGCCCTTCCGCATTGCCGCTAGGCAAACTGGAACCCTTCCTCCAGCAGATCAAAGCCATTGACGATCTGGTGAAGAGCTTCCCAGAACTGGATACCAGCAAGTAAAGCGTTGAAAATCGTTTTGCCGTCATAAAAAAACCCGCGTAACGCGGGTTTTTTTATATTCTTTCTCGGTTACTTATACAGATCGGCGCTGATGCTCATGTTATTGCCGTTGCCTTCCATCTGTTTGGTGATGTGGTAGTACTTGGCGCCTTTTTGCGCCGCGCGTTTCGCCACTTCCTGAGAAACTTCCGGCATGCTGCTGTAGTTGCCGCGGAAAGAGATGGAGTCGAAAGGAACCATCTGCGCGGCGGTCGCTTTGTTCAGCTCTTCGATTTTGGTGCCGTTAGCCAGAGTGACGGTGTAACGCCCGCCTTTCGATGTCTGCGTTTCAAAGAATCTGCCGATATTACGGCTAGGGCTGCCCGAGTTCGCCACGCCGGGAATTTCCACCTTCGCCGCTTCCGCGCCGCCGGCGGCCAGCGCCGCTCTGCCCGCATCGGAATCGGCGGGAATCAGATCGGGTTGTTGCACCTGGCGCTTGGGCGCGTCGGCTTTATAGATAAACGCCGTGGCTTTCTGATTGCTGCCTTCGGAGTTGATATCGACCTGACGCACGATGAAGAAAGCGTCCGCATTTTTTTCCTTCGCCGCTTTAGCGATGGCGTCGTTCAGATCCGGCTGATTAGGGAAAAAACCGCTGACGGTAACCGTATCAAAGGGTTCCAGGCCGTAGGCGACATCTTTAGGCAATTCTTTGACGCCGTGAAAAGTGCGGTATGCGGTCTCATTGTTCATCTTAGGCGCATCCTTATGATAGAGATCGACAATGACGTCCCATCTATCAAGGGAATTATCGTTTATCATATCCTGCACATAGAACGCATCCGCGCCTAATTTATCCGCCCGCTTCGATGCATCGGCGACCGCTTCGTTGATAGCGCTGTAGCGGCCTTTGAACGAAATACGCTCAAAAGGCCGCAGGGATTGGGCCTGTTCGGACGTGAGTTCCTGAGCGGCCTGTGCCGAAAATGCCGATAATGAGAGTAGTGCGGATGCAATAACAGTCGTCTTCAACTTCATAAAAAAGATCCTTTCGCCTGGCGCATTTGGTGTATATATCCTAAATACTTCAAGCAGCAGGGCAAACATGCAACTTGCAGTATGGCGGGTATAACGTGCTTAGCAATCAAGATGTAATGGATAGCTCAGGATTATCGCACGGAATAACGACGCGTGCTTTAGCATTTTGCAGGGTATTGCAATCTTCCGTTGCGACGGCGGAGTAAGGAAAAAGGTTAATAATAACGGTTAATGATTGTTTTAACATCATAAGCGACGTTTATAAGGACTTTGTGCTTAACAACACCGTAACACATGATTTTTGTGAAACGCGCCAGAATAATATTTCAATAATAATGCTACAAAAGCGCCAGGCAAGCGTGATTTTTGACCAAAAAAAACGAATGCCGACTATGATAACTCGGCTTTTATGTGAAATTCGTTTTATATATGGACCATCGATCACATTTTCAGTAGGTTATATACCCACTGGATTTCAAGCGGTCCTTGGGAAAGCGATCAATTCATCCTCCGTGTGCTCAACGCGACGTGGGGATCGCCGCCGTTGCAGTTTTAAAGAGGCTGAGCATATGCTCTAAATAATCGAGTTGCAGGACAAAATGCCAAGCGAGCGACAAATCGAGCAGATTTAAACACCGCTGGCGGCCGCAACGTGGCGAGTAGCAAGGCAACTCTGAAACTGAATGAAATAGAGCCCGGTCAATTCATCCTGCCGGAGTAGGGTAACTATCATAACCTTCGTTAAAAATAAGCAAAAAAGGGAATCAGTATGCGTATTGGTGTGCCAAAAGAGCGGTTGACCAATGAAGCGAGAGTGGCAGCAACGCCGAAAACGGTGGAACAGCTGCTGAAACTTGGCTTTGAGGTCTCGATAGAACACGGGGCGGGGAAACTTGCCAGTTTTGAAGATACGGCGTATGCGCAAGCAGGCGCATCGCTTGCAGCTACCGATGAAGTCTGGCAGTCCGACATTATCCTGAAGGTCAATGCGCCGCTGGAAGATGAGATTGAACTCACCCGCGCGGGAAGCACGATCGTCAGTTTTATCTGGCCGGCCCAAAACCCCGAGCTGCTGGAAAAGCTAGCGGCGCGTCAGGTGACGGTACTCGCCATGGATTCGGTTCCCCGAATTTCACGCGCCCAGTCAATGGACGCGCTGAGCTCGATGGCGAATATCGCCGGTTATCGCGCGATTGTCGAAGCCGCCCATGAGTTCGGCCGCTTCTTTACCGGTCAGATTACCGCCGCCGGCAAAGTTCCGCCGGCCAAGGTGATGATTATCGGCGCCGGCGTCGCCGGTCTGGCCGCTATCGGCGCCGCCGGAAGCCTGGGCGCCATTGTGCGCGCTTTTGATACCCGTCCTGAGGTCAAGGAGCAGGTCAAGAGCATGGGCGCCGAATTCCTGGAGCTCGACTTTGAAGAGGAAGCTGGCAGCGGCGACGGCTACGCCAAGGTCATGTCGGAAGCCTTTATCAAAGCGGAAATGGCGCTGTTTGCCACCCAGGCGAAAGACGTGGACATCATCGTCACCACGGCGCTGATCCCGGGTAAACCCGCGCCGCGGCTGATCACTAAAGAGATGGTTCTGAGCATGAAGCCCGGCAGCGTGATTGTCGATCTGGCTGCGCAAACCGGCGGTAACTGCGAACTGACCGTTGCCGATCGGGTTACGGTAACGGAAAACGGCGTCAAAATCATCGGTTATACCGACCTGCCCAGCCGTCTGCCGACCCAATCTTCCCAGCTTTACGGCACCAATCTGGTTAACCTGCTGAAGCTGCTGTGCAAAGAGAAAAATGGCGAAATCGACGTTGATTTTGAAGACAACGTCATTCGCGGCGTTACGGTCATCAAAAATGGCGAAGTGACCTGGCCGGCGCCGCCGATTCAGGTATCCGCGCAGCCCCAGCAGGCCCAACCCGCCGCCGCCGCGACGAAAGAAGAAGCCAAGCCCGCGTCTCCGTGGAAAAAATATGTTTTCCTCGCCATTGCGATTGTGCTGTTCGGCTGGTTGGCCGACGTGGCGCCGAAAGAGTTTCTGTCTCACTTCACCGTATTCGCGTTGGCTTGCGTGGTGGGGTACTACGTTGTGTGGAACGTGAGTCATGCGTTGCACACGCCGTTGATGTCGGTAACAAACGCGATATCGGGAATTATCGTCGTAGGGGCATTGTTGCAAATTGGTCACGGCGGATGGGTGTCTTTCTTTTCATTCATCGCCGTATTGATTGCCAGCATCAATATTTTCGGTGGTTTCACCGTCACTCAGCGCATGCTGAAAATGTTCCGCAAAAACTAAGGGGTAACACATGTCTGGTGGATTAGTTACAGCTGCATACATTGTTGCCGCGATTCTATTTATCTTTAGCCTGGCCGGTTTGTCCAAACACGAAACCTCGCGTCAGGGGAATATCTTCGGCGTGGTCGGGATGGCCATCGCGTTAATCGCCACCATCCTGGGACCGGATACTAGCAACGTTGCCTGGATCATCGTCGCGATGGTGATCGGCGGCGCGATCGGCGTCTATCTGGCGCGTAAGGTTGAAATGACCGAAATGCCGGAGCTGGTCGCCATTCTTCACAGTTTCGTGGGTCTGGCCGCCGTGCTGGTTGGATTTAACAGCTTCCTCGACCACGGCGAGATCGCCGATCCGGTCATGGTGAATATCCATTTAACGGAAGTTTTCCTGGGTATCTTCATCGGCGCGGTGACCTTCACCGGTTCTGTGGTCGCTTTCGGCAAATTGCGCGGCATCATTTCGTCCAAACCGCTGATGCTGCCTCATCGCCACAAAATGAACCTGGCGGCGCTGGTGGTCTCTTTCCTGCTGCTGCTGGTGTTCGTTAATTCCGACAGCGTGGCGTTGCAGTCCGTCGCCTTACTGTTTATGACGGCGATTGCGCTGGTATTCGGCTGGCATTTGGTCGCCTCCATCGGCGGCGCCGACATGCCGGTGGTCGTTTCCATGCTGAACTCCTATTCCGGCTGGGCTGCTGCTGCTGCGGGCTTCATGTTAAGCAATGACCTGCTGATTGTGACCGGCGCCTTGGTGGGCTCCTCCGGCGCCATCCTGTCGTACATCATGTGCAAAGCGATGAACCGCTCCTTCATCAGCGTTATTGCCGGCGGCTTCGGCACCGACGGTTCTTCCACCGGCGCCAGCGAAGAGGTGGGCGAATATCGCGAGACTTCGGCGGAAGAGGTGGCTGAACTGCTTAAGAACTCAAGCTCGGTCATCATCACGCCGGGATACGGCATGGCGGTGGCGCAGGCTCAGTATCCGGTGCACGACATTACCGCCAAGCTGCGCGCCCGCGGCGTCAAGGTCCGCTTTGGCATTCACCCGGTCGCCGGCCGCCTGCCTGGTCATATGAACGTTCTGCTGGCCGAGGCGAAAGTGCCTTACGACATCGTATTGGAAATGGATGAGATCAACGACGATTTCGCCGATACCGATACCGTGCTGGTGATCGGCGCCAATGACACCGTAAACCCGGCGGCGCAGGAAGATCCCCACAGCCCGATCGCGGGGATGCCCGTGCTTGAAGTGTGGAAAGCACAGAATGTTATCGTGTTTAAGCGCTCCATGAACACCGGCTATGCCGGCGTCCAGAATCCGCTGTTCTTCAAAGAAAATACCCAAATGCTGTTTGGCGACGCCAAAGATAGCGTAGAGGCGATTCTGAAGGCGCTGTAATCTTCAACCTGTACCAACGAAAAGGGGCGATAATCATCGCCCCTTTTTTATTCAATATTCATGCGGCTAAATGCTAACTTTTATCCTCTTCGGCATCCCCTTCCTGCGTAATGGGGCTGACGAAGTCATCGGGTTTGATCGCCAGCAGATCGCATTTCAGATGGTCGATAACGTGCTCCACGGTATTGCCGATAAACGCCGCGGAGAGTCCGGTGCGTCCCAGCGACCCCAGAACCACCACGCCGGCCTGCAAATGCTCGGCCAAATCGGGGATCACTTCCTCCGGCAATCCTTTCTCCACATGGGTTACACGCTCATCCAGATTGAATTTTTGGCGCAAAGCCTTCATGGCGATAAGGTGTTGACCGCGGATGGCGTCGTTGTAAACGCTGGGGTCGAAATCAGGCAGTTCAATGGCGATATTAATCGGCGTGACCGGATAAGCGCCGACCAGATGAACCTCCGTCTGATTAACCTGCTTCGCCAGCTCCAGCGCTTCCGATACCAGCTTAATATTAAGGGGATCGTGATAAGGGTCTTCACTGGAGAGGTTAACGGCGACCAGCGCCCGGCTCACTTCCGGCCACGGCTGATCCTTGACCATCCAGACGGGACACGGACATTTACGCAACAGCTGCCAGTCCGTAGGGGTGAAAATGACGGCCTCCAGCCGATCGTGCTGGTGCGCCATCTTCAGTAAAAGGTCATGTTTCCCGGCAATGACCTCCTGAATGATGGATTCAAACGGCTTATTGTGCCAGACCACTTTGATTTCTATCGGTACGCCCGCGTCAAGATAATATTTGCACTGTTCCCTAATCCATTCAGTGCGCTGCAGGACCACGCCCTGACGCATTTCCATTCGCTCATCAGGAGACAGCAGGGTCGTCATTTCATAAGAGAAATCATAAATAGGCAGAAATGCCTTAATGCGGCCGCCAAGTCGTTGAACCAAATAAACCGCCCGCCGCAGCGCCGGTTGGTCATCCTGATTCGGGTCAATAGCGACAAGCAAGTTCTGATACTTTGCCATAGGTCCTCCAAACAGCTGTCGGTGCACAGTCTGTAAATTAAGAGTACCCCAATGACATCGTTTTGAACAATATCGTTTTGAACAACTTTGTTTTGAAAATTGTTTTGAAAAAACAGCGATGAAAGCCGGAGCGGTGAAACACTATATTCACCGTTCCGGCGACAGATCAGGCTCGGTTGGGAGATGAGCCGGCAAGTTCGGAAAGGGCGCCGAGATTTTCAATCGTGATGTACTTCCCTTTTACGGCAAGTATCTCGCTTTTCTGAAAACGCCCCAGCAAACGGCTGATGGTCTCCACCGTTAAGCCCAGATAATTACCAATATCGCCACGCGTCATCGTCAGACGAAACTCTCTGGGAGAAAATCCCCGTTCGGCAAAGCGGCGGGAGAGGTTATAAATAAAGGCCGCCAGACGCTCTTCGGCGTTTTTCTTTGATAGCAGTAGGATCATATCCTGATCGCCGCGGATTTCGCCGCTCATCAGGCGCATCATTTGCTGACGCAAATTAGGCATTTTCCCGGAGAGATCGTCCAGCGTTTCAAACGGAATTTCGCACACCATCGACGTCTCCAGCGCCTGAGCGAAGCTGGGGTGCTGAGCGTTGCCGATGGCATCGAAGCCGACCAGATCGCCGGCCAGATGAAACCCGGTGATCTGCTCGTCGCCTTGTTCGGTGATGGTGTAACTCTTAATCGTGCCGGAACGAATGGCATATAAAGATTTCAACTCATCGCCAGCCTTGAAGAGCGCTTGTCCTTTCTGGATAGGCTTTTTCCTTTCAATGATATTATCGAGCTGATCGAGCTCGTGCTCATTTAAGGTAAATGGAATGCACAGTTGACTGATGCTGCAATCCTGACAGTGGATTGCACAACCGCCAGACTGGATGCGGCGGATAATTCGCTTTTCCGGGATCATAGACTTTGCTCAGGCGATAATTGATATTGGTCAATTTTAACAGCTTTTATCGCCGGTGATAAGTCCGATAACCTCTCCGACAGCGCAATAAAGCGCGAACTGACGGATAAGTTGACTTTGCGTCTGGTTAAAACACCGGCTGGCGTCCGGCTTATTAGCGTAACGATCTCATTTATAGCGCTAATATATTTTGCCGGGGAAGATACCCCTCGTGGGCGAGTAGCCACTGTTTACGATGAACGCCGCCGGCATAACCGGTCAATGCGCCATTGGCGCCAATAACGCGATGGCAGGGAACGACGATGCTAATGGGGTTCGAGCCATTGGCCATACCCACGGCGCGAGAGGCGGCGGGCCGCCCCAGACGAGCGGCCAGTTCGCCATAACTTATTGTTTCCCCGCAGGGAATTTTTCGTAATTCGCGCCAAACCTGTTGCTGAAACGCCGTGCCGACCGAGGTTACGGCGAGGGTATTAATAATATGCAGATCGCCGGCAAAATAACGTTGCAGACTATCGGTTAATCCACCGGGATTATGCTTATGCTGTAACGAGAAGGGATCATTTTTATAACGCCGATGCAGGGAATGATATAGCTTTTCTTCATATTCCCGCCACTCCACCGCCCGTAGGCGATTATTTTCATCCGCAACAATCATTAATTCCCCTATAGGGGTCGGCATCGTATCCAGAAAAAAAACCTGCATCATCATTCCTTACTGAATTTATCCCGCGGAGGCGTTAGCGCTGCATAAGCCGTTGTCATAGCGCTCAATGAATAATAGAAAGTGACGAATATCACATGACGGCGCAAAAACGACAAATTTATCTTTTTCGTCTCTTATCCCCAGCGCGCCGAGAATTTCCGCCATGAAGCTGACCGGCGCAGAGCCGGGCGCGGTGACAACCCGACGATCGGCTACCGCGTAAGGGACATTTTGATAGTACGCGGCTCCGCCATAATTCAGCTTTGTGTATAAGAGACCCGGCTAAGCCGGGGATAAGCAAACGACTATTACGCGTCAGGTTTAATCAGGCTCAGGATAACCCCCAGCTGTTCGCGCTGCTGCGCGCTGACTTCGCGTCCGGCGGAATACCCGGTATTTTGTATGATCATTTCATTCAGGCCGACCAGCCAGTCATAGATATAAAAAGCGGTATTGTTGGTCGGCGTTAACGAAAGCCGGGTCAGACGCTGCGACGCGCTCCAGTTCACCGCCTGTTCCTCCGGTTTGGCGAAAATCTTATGGCCACGATTAATCCGGCTGGCGGGGCGCAATGATTCATCCATTTGCTGGAACCCCAGCCAGGCGACGAAATCGCCCAGCACCGTAAGCGCGCGAGAAACCTGACGGTCCGCCTTATTTTCACGCTGTACGTCCAACTGTTCCGTATCCGCCAGCATACCGATCAGCGCCTCTTCGATATGCATTCTGATGCTGGCGGTGATCAGCTCCTCCGCCAGCATTTCAATCGTCGCTTTCGTCACGCCCAAAAGCTCGACCAGCGGCGCATTTTCCGGCAGGCCGCGCAAGTGATTGACCCAATAGCGATAAACCAGGCGCGCATATTCAGCCTCGTAACCCTGTTCGCTCTCCTGCGCCGGTGAGGCCGCCTGCGCCGCCTCTTCCGGCTCATCGGCGAACAGGTCGATTTCAATGCCGACGCCAAAGGGATCGCCGCCGACCAACGGGGCGCTGAAATCCTCTATTTCCTGATGATGAGCGCCGCCGGGCTGAGCCAGCTGCTGCAGATAGAGGCGCCGCAGCTCATCGCGCGCAGGCAGCAGGCGTTCCAGCAACTCGCCGTGCACGCCGGTGCGGGTTTGCAGCGATTTTAGCAGCGTTTCCGCTATCTGCCGTTTCGCCGCCGGATCGTCCGTTTCCGCCGGCAGATACCAATTCCCCAGCAGGTTTTCGCCCAGTTCGCGCTGTATTTCGCCGAGTTGCTCGCCGATGCGGCCGAGCTTCACCTCGCGGTGGACTTCCGCGCCCAGCCAGGCCGCCATGCGGCTGACGCCCCGTTTATCCATCGCCAGCATGGTGCCCCAGGCATCGCCGGGGTTGCCGACATAGCGCTGTACCGCCGCATCATGATTTTGTCCATGGGTCACGCGGCGATCGAATTTGGTCACCGCCCAGATCAGGCCCGGCTTGCGGCGGCTGCGAATCTGGACGTTCTCTCCCTGGGTCAGTTTAACCCAGTGATCCAGCGCCTTGCCCACGACTTTAACATCGGAACGTTTACCCGCGGCGCTGCAGACCATCAGCAGATTCATTTCATGATTGTCGGTATAACGCTCAAGCAGGTAGATCCGTTTAGCGCGCAGAAGCGCGGACGCCAGAGGATAGGTTTCGTTCGGCGCCGGTTCCGGCGTGGGCGGTTCGCCGCCCATTTCCGCCGCATCGCCGAAACCGGGGAAATCCAGAATATCGACCTGCTCAAACAGCGCCTCACGAGGCGGGTTATGCAGCGGGATCAGCAATTCAGCGCTCAGCATGGCCAGTTCGGCCTGCGACAGTTCGACGGCTTTCGCCGCCCGGCCGTTCAGAACGGGGCGCACCAAAACGCCGGGATCATAAGCGCTATTAAGGCGCGCCAGCGCCGCTCCATGAATGACGCCGTCAACCGGACGCAGCGCTTCATCGGCTAATACCCGCAGCGGAGCCAGTATCTTATGGGCGCCGGAAAGGTGCTGCAACGTATGGGAGAAGTGGCGGTAGGCCGCCGTCAGCGCAAGGTTGCGTCCCCAAAGCACCGCAAACAGCTGCGCGCGATCGTCAACGCTCAGATAGGGCGCAAGTTCCACCGCGAGAGGCCAAAAATGCGTTTCCAGCTGCTTTTGCCGCTTAGCGTCATGGCGGGCCAGATAGTCCCATAGCGCGACAACGTCATCTGCGCTCATGCCGGGGACCGGCTCCGGCTGACGGTGCATCGACAGCGTTCTCAGGTGTTCGTCGATAAACGGCTCGTCCAGCTCTTCAAACGCCGCGTCCTGATGCGGATCGTACAAAAACGCGTTGGCGATAATCTTGCCGATATCGACCTCGCTGAACAGCAGCAGTTGGACGGGAAAGGTTTTGTTTTTTACTCCCGTCTGACGGCTAAAGCGGGTGACCAGCGCGGCAGAGCGGTTGGTTGGATTGATATGGGTAAGAAAATCAATCTGCTGCCCTTCGAAAAAGGTTTCCAGCCGGCCGTTCTCTCCGCCGGCCAATGATGAAATCAGGTAGGATTTTCCCGCCTGCGACAGGCCGAAAAAACCGATGGCGATATCTTTTAGCGCCATATCCGACAGGCGCGCGGCCTTATCGCGATTACGGCGCAGCTTTACGATCAGCCGGTCGGCTTCGATATCCAGCCGCGGCGCATTTTGGCGCGTGGTTTCAATCCAGTCGATCGCCCGATCGACGCATTGCGCTACGGCCTGTAGCTGGCCGTTGAGTCGGTTTGACTGTTGTTTAGGCGTTAATGGTTTCATTTTCTAAATACGCTCCCACTATCGATCCAATAATGGGTGGCGCCTGAGCCGTTGGCGGATAGGGTGTTCAGTTTGAGCCGCAAATGCTGGGGCGGCACGCGGCTGCCGTCATCCAGCACGGCTTCGGCTATCTCAAAACGTTCCGGGCTGTCCTGATCGTCGCCTTTGGTCACGGCCAGCCTGACGCGCAGGATGCTGTCGCCGACCACTTTTCTTGCCAGCTCCTGATCGACAATCGACAGAGTATACAGAGACGACGCCGGCCAACGCTCGTTATCAAGCTGGCGGAACCCCAGGCAGAGCGATCCGCGGATCTGGAAGCCGCCGTCGGGGTCTAGCGCAAAGTCCGGAGCGTCCAGATCGATATCGCCGTAGTAAACGTTGTCCGAGGCCAGCGCATTATTGGCGTCCATCATGCCCAGGTAGCGGATGGTCGAATAGGGCTGGAAGTCGCCGACTTTAAAATAGAAGCCCGGCAGCCGCAGATCGAGAGCCAGCAGGCAGAGCATGGCGCCCACCGCCGCGGTGGATTTCGGATTATCGATACGGCCCCGTTTATTAAACGGATACCAATCGTTGGTGTGATAGCCGTCCAGCGACAGCATACGGTTAATCGGCAACGGCTGCAGATGGCGGAACAGCGCCTGGATCCCGGGGAAGCGGGAAGGGCGCCCGGTCAACAACAGCACGTCGCAGGAATAAAGCGAAACGACCTCGGACAGTAAACGCAGGTTCTGGGTGATATTCATCCGGTTGGACAAAAACTCCGCATGCAGCTTGCCCAGCCGGAGAATAAACGGCACCTGTAAAATATCAAACGCATGAGCGTCCGCCGGCAGTTCGCGCTGAACCTCGGTATTGATGTGTTCCAGCACTTTTGACGTCGGACGCTGCGTCAGCAGTTCGCCGAAGGTGGATTCTATTTCGGCGCTGGCGTCCAGCGGATCGAAGCGTTCATAGGCTTCCAGAATCGAGCGGCCGATAGGGATGAAAATCTGCAATGTCACCTGCTGGCGCAGCGTCAGCTGTCCGTCGATTCGTCCCTCGTTGCCGAACAGTTTGACCATTAACTCATCGGGATTGGCCAGACCGGCCGTTTTTAATTCGGCCTGCAGCGCCGGTAAGACATACAGCTGGATGACGTCCAGTAAAATATCGTCGCCCGCGACCTTAAATCCTTCGCGGAACAGCAGGCGCGGAATGATTTTGACGTTATTGCCGATGCCGTCATCCAGCAGATATTGGGTGATCGCCAGGTCCGTGGTGCCGCCGCCGATATCGATCGACGCGATACGCAGGGTTTTTCCCGCCGGCTCGTCTGCCGATAGTGCTTTATCCGGGCGCGCCATGCTGGCGAAAAAATCTTCGGCGCGCCCGCCGAAATTGACCTGCGCTTCGTTGTACAAATAGACCATTTGTCCGCAGGTGGCTTCATCCCACTCGATTTGCACCTCCGGCACCGGCACGCGGCTGCGCCGTTTATCCTCAGGCGTAGTGAAATCGTCATCCTGCGGGTGCCAGCCCATCGATTTCCATACCAGGCCGATCGCTTCATTCATCCGTCGGCGGAATATTTCACGCTCCGGCTTCGGCATTGCCGAGGGCAGGGTAAGAATAATGTTGCGCAGCCGGCGAGGCGCCGCGGCGTGGATCATTTTCAGGCGCTGGGCGGCGCCGTTCATCTGCATCAGCGCCTGCAGCAACAGCTCGGACAGCATAAATGTCATGACCGAACTGCGGCTATAGTGCGGCGAGAAAACCGGCAAACGCTCGTCAAGAGGCTGGGCGTACAGCGGCTGGCCCTCATCGTTAAGCAAAATCGTCAGCGGCATCGCCGTCGCCAGCGGTTCGTTTATGGCGTTCGTCTCCGCCGATTGGCTGAAACGCCATCCCGGCGCATAGCTCTCTTCGTCCCACAGGTAACGGCGCGGGCTGGAAATACCGGTTGAACCTTCCGATCCCTGACGCAGCAGCGCCATACGGCTGGCCTCACGCCCCACGCGCGTAATCGACGGCCAGATAAAGGCGTCATCGCGCCCGCTCTCGACGGAGAAATTCTGCTTGCCGAATCCGGCCTGGGCGAATTCGACCCGGCTTTCAAACAGTTCGTTATACAGGTAGTGCGGCTCGCTCAGGTCGCGCAGCTGCAGTTCGTACGTCTGTTTTAAGCCATTGCTTTCATCCGCATGATCTTCAACTAGAATGCCGCAGGTATGGGAGTTGCCGACGTCCAGAATCAGATCGACGCTGACGGCCGGCTCCTGGAGCGTACTGGTATTGATGCGGATTTCGGGTATCGAAAGCTGATTCCCCAGCATATCCAGCAAATTCATGTAATGCGCCTGATACTCAAACCCGCGGATGGCGGCTTTGAGCTCCCCGGCCGTGCGGTTCTCCCGTTCGGTCGCCTGCTGGGTGAAGACCTCTCTCAGCCAGCCGTCCACCCAGGTTTGATCGAGAAACTCGCCCAGTTCATCGCTGTGATACGCCAGCGCAAAGCCGCCTCCGGTTTTGATGTCATTGGCATTGGGCGCCAGCGACTCATACTCGTGCCCTTCGGGATAAACTTTGGTATCAAAGGCCAAACAGATGCGATGGGTATTGCCGTCCTGATCCGGGGAGTCCAGCGCCAATAGCTGCATCCGCGCCCAGTTATCCGGCCCGCCCATAAAGGTACGCGGCGGATTAAAACGGAAGAAGGGCAGCGGCAGCCAGATTTTTTCCAGCAGCCTCAATGACCGCTCCAGCGGAATGCTCAGCTCCGGCCTGACCACTTCAGGCGCCGCGCCCGTCGGCGACGGCAGCAAATATTTATCCGTCTGTGGGTCATAGATCAAACGCAGCAGCGGTCCGTTGGCGCTTTTGCGCACATACTTATTAGGAAAATCGGCGGATAATTCCGGTTTCAGCGCAAAATCCAGAAATTGGATGCCGCTGTCCTGAATAAGCGTAACTCTTTGTTTATAATCAGCGATCGTCGCCAGCATTATCGTTTACTCTCACGCTTTATCGTCATAGGGAAAACCGCATCAGCGTTATAGCGACCGGTACACTCTGCAATGTCCGCCGTCCCCTGTTTACATACGATCTCCGGCATCCGGTATCGGGTGTTATCGCTGCATCGCGCTTGATACCGGCTGTTGATCACCAGGTTGCCGGAACTCATCAATCCGGCTTCGATATTCGCCCGGCAGGTGACGCCATCGCCATGGGTGATTTTTGCCGTCCCTTTACCCTCTTTAATCTGATATATCAGGCTCGGCGGTCGACCGGTAACCGGGGTTTTGATGTCTATCGATACGCGCCAGCTTCCGTTAAGAAATTTGACCGATCCCATTCTCACCGCATCCGCCGGCATAAGCAGCTCGCCTTTACGCGCCGCGGCCGGAGGCTCAGCCGGCGTTTCTTGAGCAACCGCCGGCTCAACGGGCACGGCTTCCGCCGCCTGGGGTTCGTCATTCGCCGGAGAGGGCGCCTCAACCGGCGCGGCGGCAGTTTCGGTCGGCGCGACCGCGGGACTAACCGCGTCAGCCGTTTTATTTTCTTCGGCGGGCTTGGGAAGCTCGGCTTCCGGCGGCGCGACCGGCGCGGCCTCGATCGCCGTCTGCGCTTCCGGTTTCGGTTCCGTAACCGAGGCCGGCAACGCGCGTTTCTCCGGTTCTACCGCCGCGGCCAACGCGGGAGGCTCGGACGTCTTGTCCCCACTGGCGATCCAACCGCGGATCTGCAAAGCAAGCACGGCCAGCAGGGCAACGACGGGCAGCCCCCACCAGAAGCGCAGCCATCGAGCGCGTGGCAAGGCGGCGGCGGCTTCGGGGGCAGGGAGCGGTTCTGATTTTCCCGCCGGCTTAACTTCCGGCTCGGGTTGCGTTGCCGACTCAGCCGGCGGCGCTTCATAAGCGGAAACCGGGGAGTAAAGCGGCGGCGCCGTCTTCTCGACCGATCGCAAACAGTCGAGCGCATCGTCCCGGGATTTTTTATCGAGATTAACAAAACCCCAGAAGGTTAAAACCGGCTGGCCGTCCACCAGATAGACGTGATTAGGACCGGGAAACTGTATGGCTTTCGCCAACAGTACGCCAAAAAGTTTTTGTCCGGGTTTTTCCGCATGCTGCGCTCGACGGCTAATGTCGGCAACGGCGGACTGATACGTTTCCAGTAATTTCAGCGCGGCGAGGCGCTCCTGTTCGCTTGCGGCGATCCAGGAAGTTACCTTGCCGGCGATCGGCGAATACCAGTCAATGCGATCGCCGCGCTCGTTAGGTTGGGGAATAGCCAGACAATCCGCAATCTGTTGCTGTTTTCTAAGACGTAATGTTTCCCGCAGTTGAAGCGCGGATGCATAGACTGGCTGTCCATTTTCGCCCAGAGCCAGAAAATCATCCAAACTCCCGCTACGTAAAAATAATTTTGTCACGCAAAAGAGACCTTTTGTAGTAGATACCCAGGGCAGAAAATGGTGTGTAATCTGCGACAGGCTATACTTTAGTGCCGATGATGACGAATCAAATGCTTAAAGAAGGGACAAAACTAATAAATATTTAAGGCATAGATGGTGAATTCGCATTTTCATCTAACCCAGCTTCCCCTGTCCGCGCCGCGCGGATTCTCAGGGATCGCTCGCCGACGCTCCCGTAACGCGCTAGTATATATCGGTTTTTCGTAGAGAAAGGATAAACCATGTTCATCATCAGTCTTACCTATCATCAGCCAATCGAAACGGTGGAAAAGTATCTGGAAAACCATATCGCCTGGCTGAAGAAATATTATGCGCAAGGCGTATTCGTCGCCTCCGGCAGAAAGATACCGCGTACGGGCGGGGTGATTTTCGCCAAAACGATGGCGCGTTCGGATCTTGACGCGGTGTTATCCGAAGATCCGTTCAATGCGGTTGCCAGCTATGAGATCATCGAGTTTGCGCCGTCGATGACCAGCGACGAACTGGATGTATTAAAGACCCTCTAATCGCGTTGGGCTACTCAGGTGATAACGCCGTTGCCACCTGAGTATGAAACTAACGGCGTCCCCGCCAGTTGGTATTGGCCGACCAGCTATAGGTTGTGGAAGTATCGGGCTTGAATTTATTTTTCTTCTTCTCGGCCCGCGCCTGTTTAGCCGCGATGTCCCGCTCTTTCATCAGACCGTCGATGTAATCATTTTTAATATGGTTGCTTTCAGAATTGGTCAGCGGGCGGCCGTGTTTTTTTCTTTCCTGGTCGAGCAAGGTTTTAAGTTGACGTTGTTCTTGCTCCGTCATGTCTTTCTGAGTCAGTCTGGGCATAAGAATCGACCTGAATAGTGGCTGGTGATCTCATTGTAAAGGAAAAATGCGCCAAACTCAGGTAAATCCGCCGGTTAATCGGACTTGCGCGCAATCGTCATGCCAAACAATTGCATCAAGCTTTCAAGGCCAGTATGTTGTACGAAAATAATGATGGGATAAACTATGACGACGCATATCTCGAAAGATCCTCTGCATGGCGTGACGCTTGAAGCGCTGTTGAATGCGCTGGTTGCCCGCTTTGGCTGGGCGGAACTGGCGCAACGCATCAACATTAATTGTTTCAAAAACGATCCCAGCATCAAATCCAGCCTGAAATTCCTCCGGCGTACGCCGTGGGCCCGCAAGGAAGTTGAGGCGTTATATATCGCGTCGCTGAATAAGCCAGACGCCGCCGACGCGGATACATCATCAGCCGACAACCCGTGGGGCAAATGGCGATCGTGATTTTCCGAGGATATGGAGCTGGTGACCGAGGAGTTCCAGCTTGTAGAGGTCGTCTAACAATTTATCAGAGTAGTTAACGCGCAAGACGCACGCTTAGCCGACTTCAATATCCTGGCCGTAACGCCGCCACACAGAGATACCATCGCCACGGGTTAGTATCGGAAATAAAGATTTATCAAAGCCCATCATCATGACCACTGAAAGCCGGATTTCGCCCATCTTCATTCTGGTGCGCATAATGTATATTATGTTAAATATACTACTAGGGTCGATAACCTCATAAGCGACATCCACGCACACATAAATCAATACGTTGAAACTCTGACTTCCCTCTCGCTTCTCTCAGCGATACGGTCGCACTCACCGGTCCCACGACGACGATACAGGATCAGAAAGCCGTCGCTATTTTGCGGGAAACCATCACTGTGGATTATGACGGATTTGTCGCCGAACTGCTTGCAGCAAAAACCGATCTTACCGGTCAGTCCGCAGTACAATTACTCAATCGCGATGCTAAAAATTACCAGATCCACGGCGTGTCGCTTTTACTATCGCAAATAGAGCTTCGGGATATGTCTGATATCGATCCCTATTTACCCGAACTAAAACAGGAAATCGGACATACCAGGCAGATAACGGGCCTGGACATGGTTATTCTGGTGCTGACTGATATCACTCATCACAATTCCGTTTTGTACTTCTCAAACAATAAGACCATCAGGTCTCGCCATATTTACCTACCGGGTATGACAAGCAGAAAAAAAGAAATTCTTCCCTGGCTGACTAGCCATTTCTCTTCGCTTGAGAGGTGATGTATGCACATGTACAAACACGCATTATTACTGGTTCAGAACGAAACTGATGGCTTGCTGCTTCTGCACCATGCCGAACGCCTGGCGAAAGAGATGGGAACCCGAATAACCATGGGCCACATCAGCTCTGATTACAGAGAACTCGAATCCGCCTTTAAAAAAAGTTAATTCTGTGAAAAGTTCTTCCGTATCTGGCGGTACGGAAGAACGATTATTAATTCTATTTTTCGATCCTGCCCCATGTCATCGGCTCATTGATGACCCCAGTTGGCTTTGTTGTGATTATGCGGTCGTAAACAGGGCGTTTTAATGCAAAGAATGGTTTAAGCACTTATAGTGAACATATCCCCTTTTTAAGGGCAATTTTGGAAAAATATCTGTGCGGGTAAAAACCAATATGTTCACTGGTCTTAACAAAAATGAAGAAAAAAAGCTGGCTACGCTTGAGCAACTTAAATTAGCGGACAAAACAAAAGACCAGACGCTGGGTGAATTTGCACGGTTGGCCGGCAAGGTCATGGGGATATCGAGCGGCTTCGCCACAATTTTCGACGGCAAATATCAGCATATCAAATACGTCCCAAACACGCCCTTCCCGCTTGAAAACGTCCCGATAACCGAAATGATGTATCGTCATGCGCTTGACGCCGACGGTCCGGTAATATGCTCAGACACGCGTACGGATATCCGCTTTAAAGATCACCGGCTGGTTAAAGACGGCGTCATCCTATTTTATGCGGCGGCGCCGTTGAAAAATCGGGATGGATTTGTTCTTGGCGCGCTGTGCGTCATCGGTAACACCCCCTTTACGCCGTCGCAAGACCTTATCGATAACTTTCTGCTCATCGCCGGTCTGGCCGGCGCCTATCTCGAATCCCGGGGTTCGATTGGTTTTATCGACGCATTGACCGAGTTGCCCAATAGACGCCAGTTGCTTGACGATATTGCAAAACTGGCGGTAAAAAACATCGACGAACCCTATAGCCTAATAATTTTCGACTGTATCGATATGCCCCAGGCCTATGAACTCTCTCGCTATTTAGGGCTTGTCGCCGTCGAAAACATGCTCAGGGACTTCAGCTCATTGCTGCGTCTGCGGCTTAATCTGAAAAAAGAAACCGTCTTATATACCTTTGCGACCGGTCGGTATGCGGTATTGGTGAAATTGCGTAATGCGAAAAAACTCATACGAAAAGCGCTCGTTATGCCGCCAACGCAAACCAAAATCACCAATGACATCGACATCACGCTGAACATTCACGCCGGCTATGTTTCCTTTCGGCCGGCCGGTTCTTCGGTCGCGGAGATTTTTCGTCAGGGGGTCAGCGCGCTACACGAGGCGATAAAGCAAGGCATTCCGGTACAGAAATTTGATTCGGAGTTGGATAAAAGAAGAAACGATGAATTCAAACTGCTGTATGACCTGAGCGAAGCAATCAAGTCCGAGGATCAGCTTTATCTGGCCTATCAGCCGAAAGTGTCGCTGTCGGACGGGCATATAGAAGGCGTAGAGGCGCTGCTGCGCTGGGAGCACCCGCTCAAGGGGAATATTTCCCCCACAACTATCGTCGCCCTGGCGGAAAAAACCAGCCTGATGTTCGCGATTACCAATTGGGTGATTTCCAAAGCGCTTGAACAGCTCAAGGCATGGCGAAAAATAGGCATTGGCATTCCTATTTCGGTTAACGTAACCGTTAGCGATTTATCCAGACACGGCTTTGCCGACCGGCTGGAGGAGCAGGTACTGGCCTCGGCCCTTCTCACGACGGATTTGCGCATCGAATGTCTGGAAACCGAAAAAGTGCTGGAAAGCGAGATTGCGCTGAACGAGCTGAATATTCTCAAATTGAGAGGCTTTAAAATCCTGCTGGACGATTTCGGCGCCGGCTACAGCAATATTAATTATCTGCGCCGTATCCCCCTTGATATCGTTAAGCTTGATCGCTCCCTGATTAGCCTTATCGCCACGGATACCGGCAGCCGAATTATCGTACGGAATATTATCGTGATGCTTAAAGAGCTGGATTACACCGTGCTTGCCGAGGGGGTTGAGGATGAGGAAACCGCGCTGATGCTCAAAGAGTTTGGCTGTGACGAGGCGCAGGGATATTTTTTCTCGAAGCCCGTCTCGCCCAGGCAGATTCAGGATATGTTTTTCGCTAATGAATAAATTCCCCGCCAAACGATGCGGACGCGGCATGGCGCGCTCATCGTTACTCTCTCTTTATTCCCGCTAAGTTATGGAGCGCCGATGCCTAAATTAAGTTCTAATCTGCTGATTTTCAGCGACCTAGACGGTTCGTTGCTGGATCACGATACCTACGGTTGGGAAGCCGCCCGGCCGTGGCTGGAGAGATTAACGCGGCATCGGATCCCGGTCATTATTACCACCAGTAAAACCGCGGCCGAGGTCGAGCAATTACAATGCGAGCTGGGCCTTAGCCATCTGCCTTATATTGCTGAGAACGGCGCGCTGGTTGCGCTGCCGCCGGATTGGCATGCGCATCCGGCCTACCCGCGCAAAATTTTTGGCGCCGACTATGCTTTCATTTGCGCTCGACTCCATCAATTACGGGAAAAGTACGGTTTCAGCTTCAGCGGTTTTTCCGATATGGACGCCGCAGACGTTGCCGAATTAACGGGGCTGTCGGAACGGGATGCCGAACTGGCGCGGCGGCGCGAAGCCTCAGAGCCCATTCAATGGCTGGGCGATGCCGCTTCGCTGACCAGCTTTAGCCGGGCATTGACGCAGATGGGGCTAGCGCTTACCCAGGGCGGACGGTTTTATCACGTTATGGGGAAACAGGTGGCGAAAGGAAAAGCCGCAGACTGGATAAAAACACAGTATGCGGATAAACATGGTACTCTGGCGCAGACTATCGGTCTCGGCGACGGCCCGAACGATGTTTCCCTGTTATGCGCAATGGATAACGCAGTGATTATTAAAGGCAAAATAAATCAACTTGTTATCTTGCCAGAAAGCTATGCCGGCCGGTTATATCGCACCCGCGCCATGGGGCCGAGCGGCTGGAGCGAAGGTCTTGACTATTTTATCGGCTCGTCCGGAGTATGGCCGGTATAACAGAAAGCATAATTGTATGGGAGAACGCCATGAGTGAATTTTATCAGGATGGAATAATCACCAATTTCCACAATCTAACCCAGCGCAGCGTGGAAGAGCTTGAATACGAGCTGCAAGTATTTTCCGGACAAAACAGCATGGGGCTTATCCTCCCGTCCCTTTTTTCCGAGCTGGAAGGCCCGGCGCTGGACAATATTATCGAACAGTTGTCCAACGTGTCTTATCTCGGCGAGATCGTCATCGGCCTGGATCGCGCCGATCGGGAACAGTTTCAGTTTGCGCGCCAATTTTTCTCGCGTTTGCCGCAGCGCCATCGCATTTTATGGAATGACGGCCCGCGCCTGCAGGCATTGAGCGATGAGCTGGCGGATAAGTCGCTGGCGCCGATGGAGCCCGGTAAAGGGCGCAACGTATGGTTTTGCGTCGGCTATACGCTGGCGTCGCGTCGTACGGCTTGCGTGGCGTTGCATGATTGTGACATTGTCACTTATAATCGCGCTATGCTCGCCCGCCTGCTCTATCCCGTGGCGAACCCGCATTTCCACTATGATTTCTGTAAAGGCTACTACGCGCGCATCGCCGACGGGAAATTCAATGGCCGCGTCGGCCGCCTGCTAGTCTTTCCCTTGCTGAAATCGCTGCAAAAGGTTTACGGCAACTCAGACTATCTTGAGTATATGCGCAGCTATCGCTACCCGCTGTCCGGCGAGTTCGCCATGCGCACCCATATTTTGAATAATCTGCGCATTCCCAGCGACTGGGGATTGGAAATCGGCGTTTTGTCGGAAATTCACCGGGGCACGGCGACCAGCCGTATCTGTCAGGTGGATATTGCCGACAACTATGACCATAAGCATCAGCCGATGTCGGAAAACGATCCCAATGCGGGTCTGCAACGCATGGCGAGCGATATCACCAAAGCGCTGTATCGCAAGTTGGCGATTTTAGGCGTGAACATTACCACCGATTCATTCCGCGTTCTGCGAGCGACCTACTACCGCACCGCGCTGGATATGATCGACGCTTTCGAGCATGACGCCCGCATGAACGGTCTGCATTTTGATCGGCATACGGAAGAGTCCGCCGTCGAACTGTTCTCAGATGTGATTACGCTCTCGGGACAGGTCTATGCCGAAAGCCCCGGAGACAAGCCTTTTGTCCCCAGTTGGAACCGCGTTCAGTCGGCGCTCCCCGACATTCTCGAGCGGCTGTATGACGCCGTAGAGTTAGATAATCAGGAGAAATAGTTTCTCCGACGCCGTAAATCGCTTGCCGGACCGGCAGTCGCTTTACGGCGGGCCATCGCCTGCCTCATTATGGATCGTCTGCATGCAAAACGTGCATCCGCTTGATTTAATTACCCGATCAATCCCCCAAACCCATCGTGCTTTATCGAACGGTGATAATGGCATGGAAGAATAAAGCGTCCGCGCCAGGGACAAAGGCGTAGGTTTTGTCGTCGGAAAACCCGGCTGCGCCTATCTGGCGGTCAAAAAAAATAGAAATCTTCCAGCAAAACTGGCGCGTTTTGTGCTTCATCTCTTCTGCCAATATGTGATCAAGGAGAGTGTTTGGATGAATTTTTTGACGAATGAAAGCGACGTATTAAACCCGAAACGCCGGGCATTATTAAAACTTTCCGGCGCCCTATTGGGAACGGCCGCCGTCGCCTCGGGGTTAAGCTCACGGGTTTTTGCCGAAACAGCGCCGACAAACGCGGAGCTTGCGCCGCCATCGCCGGATAACCCGATCCGCATAAATTTCAACGAAAATCCGCTGGGCATGTCGCCAAAAGCGCAGGCCGCCGCCCGCGACGCCGTCGTGAAGGCCAATCGCTACGCCAAAAATGAAATACTGATGCTCGGCAAAACGCTGGCTGATCATCATCAGGTCGAGCCCGCGTCTATTTTACTGACGGCGGGATCGTCCGAAGGTATCCGTGCGGCGATTGAAGCCTACGCGTCGCTGGATGCGCAGTTGGTTATTCCCGAATTGACCTACGGCGACGGCGAGCATTTCGCCAAAATCGCCGGAATAAAGGTCACCAAAGTGAAAATGCTTGATAACTGGGTATTCGATATCGAAGGATTGAAAGCGGCGGTCGCGGGTTACAGCGGTCCTTCCATTGTCTATCTGGTCAATCCCAACAACCCCACGAGCACCATTACCCCGGCGGATTTAATCGAACCCTGGATTGCCAGTAAACCCGCTAATACGATATTTATCGTCGATGAAGCCTACGCCGAATTCGTTAATGACCCGCGCTTCCGCTCCATTTCCCCCATGATTTCCCAGGGCGCGGAGAACATCATTCTGCTCAAAACATTTTCCAAAATACACGCCATGGCCGGGATGCGCGTCGGCTACGCCGTCGCCCATCCCAACGTGATTGCGTTAATGAAAAGGTACGTCGCGGGCGAAAAAATCAATTTTTGCGGCGTGGATGCGGCATTGGCGTCCATGAACGATCAGGCATTCATCGCCTACAGCAAAAAAAGCAATGACGCTGCGCGTCAAATCCTGCTGAAAACGCTGGACGAATTGAAGTTGCCTTACCTGCCGTCGGAAGGCAATTTTGTCTTTCATCAGCTGACGGTTCCGCTGAAGGATTACCAGCAGCATATGGCGGAGGCCGGCGTGCTGATTGGGCGCGCTTTCCCTCCAGCGGATAACTGGTGCCGCATCTCGCTGGGTACTCCGCAGGAGATGCAGTGGGTGGCGAATATCATGCGCGAATTCCGCGACAAAAACTGGATTTAACGCCGCCTCTTTTTGTATTGCGCGCCTCCATGCAATATCGGCCCTTCCTTCCGAAGGGTCCGATGATTAAAATAGCTTCGTCGAATCTTTAGATAATTCGTATATATCCGTCATGCTGAAACATTATTTTTCTCATTAACATCCCCCCTTACCTTCTGACGATTGACAATATTCCCTTCAGCGCAATACCTATTTTCATCGATAAGAATAGCCCTAATTATTGCGCCTCCTCCCGGCGACAATGATATTAAAAAAAGCAATAGATACATAATGATAGTCATTTTTCGATGGCATCTATTTAATAGTTTCGTTCGCCCGACGACCTTGAATCCGCTAAATCGCCGCACTATTCTCGATAACGTTTTTGCCGTCGGATGAGGATGATTGATGCAGGGATTATTGTTTTTAGCCGTATGTACATTGCCCATTTTTTCCTGTTTCCTGCTTTATCCGTTGCTGAGCAGTAAATTTACGCAGGAGATCGGCGACGGCGAAAAAATATCCACTATCGACGGATTGCGCGGGCTGTCCGCGACGGCGGTCATCATTCATCATGGCATATTAATGTCCAATCTTTTTATCGACTCAACCTGGAAAATCAACGCCGGCTATATCGCCTATTTTAATGAAGCCACCCATCGGATATTAACCCAATTCGGTTCGTTCGGCGTGATGGTGTTTTTTATGATTACCGGTTATTTATTCTGGAACAAGGCGCTCAATAACGGCGGCGCCGGCGATGTCGGCGTTTTTTACCGACGCAGAATATATCGCCTGCTGCCGCTATATCTGTTTGCCGTCATCGCCGTCTATGGTCTGTCGTTTCTGATAGGCTTCAGCGATAAAATGGATATACGCTATTTCGTTCACTCCCTCGCTTCATGGCTCTCTTTCGGCTTTATTCAGGGTATGCCGCTCACCGACAGCAAGCCGGGCTGGCTGATACTGTGCGGCGTATTCTGGACGCTGGCGATTGAAGTGAAATTTTACGCGCTGTTCCCCTTCCTCAGCTCGCTGTGCAAAAACAGGGGCGTTTCGCTGGCTCTGCTGCTCGGCGCGATTGTCGTCCTGTTGGCGCTATTGCGCTGCGACGCGATCGCCGGCGGTACCTACAGTATTCTCTTTGCCTTTATCGGCGGCATGCTGACGGCGACGCTGCACCGCTTCTCATCGTTCCGCCATGAAACGCAAAATATCAATAGCCAGCCGTGGCTGAATAGCCTGTTCGCCGCGCTGGCTATCGGCAGCGTGGCGCTGAGCTTTTCCCTTTTCGATTTCGCCTATACCAGCCTGTCGGTACTGCTGATCGCCCTATTTTTTCTCATCACCGCCAGCGGCAATACGCTATTCGGCCTGCTCACGCTAAAACCGATCCGCTTCAGCGGCATCGTCAGCTACAGCAGCTATATCATTCACGGGCTGGTGCTGACTTCCGCCTTTACGCTGATTTATCCGCGCTACGGCGCGCTTGCCGCCCTGTCGGTCGCTTTCGTCCTGGTGACGCTGATCAGCGCGCTCACCTACCTGAAGATTGAGAAACCGTTTATCATGTTATCGCACGGCAAGGCGCAACGCCGCGCGCCGCAGACGCCTGTCCGCCCCGCTTCTCAACGCGCGTCCTTAACCGAATAGGCCGGCAGGGGAAACCCGCTTTATCGGCGGCGGATTAGACGGCATAATAGCCAAAGGTTATAGATATCCTTTATTCATCAAGGTGAAAAATGAAAGCATACTCTTTTGCATCCCTGATGCGGGCCATGATCCCGCTGTCCATGGTCATAGCCTGTGCCGCCTGGCAACCGGCCGCGCTGGCGGACACCCGTCACGTTATCGTTGAATCCGGCGATAGCTCCTTATCCAAAGAAGCCGCTCGCCAAAGCGGCGAACAGTGGAATTCAACCCGTACGTTGCGCAATAAGGTCAACTCACGCAACGAGAAAGAGTTCGATAAATTGGAAAAATCGATAGATGGCGAAGAAAAGTGCAACGCCAGCTACAACGTTAACGCCTATTGGGAAGCCAATACTTCGCGCTGCCTCGACCGCCGTACAGGCCGCCCGGTCGCGCCCTGATTTTTAGTCTACGCTTTTAATGTAACGTTCATCTGCCCGCTCGGTGTAACAATGGGCAGAAATTCATACAGATAAAAGGGTGATAAGATGAAAAAATCCATGATATTCGGCGCGGCTTTGTTGGTTATTACGCCTCTGGCCGCGCAGGCGTCTTGTGAGAGCGTTAAAGCGGACATTGCGCAGAAAATCATCAACAACGGCGTGCCTGAATCGGGTTTTACCCTTGATATCGTGCCTAACGATCAGGTGAGTCAGGCCGGCGGCCAGGTCGTGGGCCATTGCGAAAACGACTCGCAAAAAATCATTTACATCCGACATGCCGACGGCGACGCGGGAACGGACGACGCCGCTTCCCCGGCCGAGCCGACGACCGGCGCGCAGTAACCATTCCCGTTTTCGTTTCGGAGAGCCTTTTGTTCTCTCTGAAACGAACCTTCCCGAACCTGCCGTTCCCGACGGATTAGCCCTGAATCCGTTGATTGGCGGGGATCATCCAAGCGGCGAAGAGCGTAATGACCGCAATCAGCGCCGAAACCATAAAAACCCAGTGTATTGAGGATGAGACTTGCCAGGAGATTGATTCAAGCTGCGCCGCGCTCATCATGCTCCGGCTGCGGCTATCCATCAGCGTTTGTAGCGGATCGGCCATCTCCGGCAGACGAAAATGCAGATTGATATTCAGCGTCGCGCCGAGAATGGCCGTGCCCAGCGCCGAACCCAGCATACGGGTAAACATGGTGGACGCGGTTGCGATGCCGCGAATGGCGTAGTCCGCCGCGTTTTGCACCGAAACCAAAAAGGTGGTGTTGCTTAATCCCATACCGGCGCCGATGGTAAAAGCGGCAACGCGGGCCCAGTTCAGCGATGTATCGGGATCGAGCGTTAGCAACATCAGGCTGCCGGCAATCAGCAGCACGCCTCCGCTGACGGCGGTAAAGCGATAGGATGTCCAGAGCATCAATCTGCCGCTCAGCGTACTGGCCAAGGGCCAGCCAATCGACATCAGCGCCAGAATGCTGCCCGCCTCCAGCGGCGATCGCCCCATCACGCTTTGGATGAAGGTCGGTAAAAAAGCGCTGACGCCCATCATGGCCGCGCCAATCAACAGACCGCCGAAATTCCCAGCAACAATCACCCGGTTACGCCATAAGGCCAGCGGAAAGAGCGGTTCGGGCGCCCGGCGTTCCTGCCTGAATAATAAAATGGCGCCGGCCGCGGCGACGGCCAGTAGCGGAACGCCCCCGATGCCGAACGCTTCAGCCTGCAATAGCGCCAGCAACAGAGTCGCGACGGTAAGCGCGAGGTAGCATGCGCCGGCCCAGTCCAGCCGATGCCGCCGTACCCGGCTAACCGCAGGCAAATAGCGGGCTAATAACAATATCGACAGGATTCCAATGGGAACGTTAACCCAGAACACCAGCGCCCAGGAGAAGCGCTCGACGATAAACGCCCCCATCAGCGGGCCGGCGATCGCCGAAATCCCCCATACGCTGGAGAGATATCCCTGAATTTTGGGGCGCTCCGTCTTGCTATACACGTCCGCGACGATGGTAAACGCGATTGGCGTAATGGCGCCGGCGCCCAGGCCCTGTATGGCGCGAAACAGAATCAGCCATCCCATATGGCGGGAAAAACCGCACAGCGCCGACCCCAGCAGGAAAATCATCATACCGATAAAAAAGACGCGCTTACGGCCAAACAGGTCGGCCAGCCGCCCATAAATCGGAATGCTGACCGCCTGCGTAAGCAAATAAGCGGCAAAAACCCATCCCAACAGCGAAAAACCGCCCAGGTCGGTAATAATGGTCGGCAGCGCGGTGGCGACAATGGTAACTTCGATCGCCGCGGTAAACATCGCCAGCATACAGGCGATTAAAACCCAATGGCGCCGCGCGACCGGGGGATGCTCAGGATTATCTACTGTTTTCATTATATTTTTTTGCCAGGCGAATAATATCTGTTGCTGAGTATACCAGCTGTTATCCCATTGGGGACCGCGTAAGGCGGCCGGCCAAACTTGCGATGGGAATTTAAAACGGAAAGGAGACCCTAAATATAAATAAGGTGCAGCGCTGACGGCTACACCCCGAAGTCATTCGACGGGCAAAAAACTAATAATTTAATGCCGAGAGATCGGTATAAGAAGATAAGTCGCGCTGTTCGGCGCGCGGTAAATAAGGCAATTCCCCTAGCTGCGGCGCGGGAATTTTTTTACGCAGCACGGTAATGATCTCCGCATAATTCGCCAACCCCGGATTAATTCGATTCGCCACCCAGCCGACCAGCGGCAGACCATCATTAATGATGGCTTGAGCCGTTAATAATGCGTGACTGATACAACCCAGTTTAATACCGACCACTAAAATGACCGGCAGCTGTTCCTGAACGACCCATTCGGAATAAGGGCGCAGATCGCTCATCAGCGTGCGCCAGCCGCCGCTGCCCTCAACCACGACGACGTCGGCGATATCGCTTAACCGCTGTAATCCCTGAGTCATGGCGCTGTAATTAATTTCCTGTTCGCTGGCGCTGATTTCGTCCTCCCGCAATGCGATCGGATTGACTATTTCATAAGGCAGCTCAATTGACGACGCCGCCTGCAACAGCAGCGCGTCTTTATTTCTTAATCCCGCATCCGTTTCCGTACACCCTTTGGCTATGGGTTTATAGCCGGCCACCGATTTTCCCGTCATTGCCAGTTTTTGCAATAACGCTTTGGATACCACCGTTTTACCAACCGCGGTATCAGTACCTGTGACGAAAACGCGTTTCAACATGAGAAAACTCCGGGAGGAACCTGAAAAATAACAAACACGACAAAATGCCATCCAATAGCCGAAGTCTAGGCGATACGCCATTCAGGCGGCTTGCGTTAGCTCAATGTTTTGTTTCTCTGCGTTGGCGAAGCGGAAAATACGAATATCAGGAGGGACGGAGAATTTAACATTACCCCTGCAGCAATTTCACCAGTAACGACCCGTTATACAAAGCATCTTTAACCAAAGCCGCGCCCGGCATAGTGCCTTGATTATAAAACTGGGTCGCTTCCACCTTAATGTTGTGGCTATAAGGCGGAAAAGACTGCTGGCGAATACACCCCATAATTGCCGGATATAAAATATCCGCGGCTTTATTTAACGGCGATCCGACCAAAATTTTATCGGGATTAAATAAATTAACCATAATGGCGACAATACGTCCGACGTTATTACCCACATCGTTAATAATATCTTTCGCCAACGGATCGCCGTTTAAAGCCGCGTCGCAGAGGCTGTCGACCGTCAATGGCGAACCATGCAGCGCCGAACTCATTGAAACGCTCATCCGCTGCTGCGCCAGCTCTAACATGCTTTCCGTGCTGGCGACCGTCTCAAGGCAACCGTGATTGCCGCAATAACACCTCTTGCCATAGGGATCGACCTGCGTATGCCCTATCTCAACCAAATTACGGCTGCCCGCATGCAGAATCCGCCCGCCGGTGATGACGCCCGCGCCGACGTTATGGTCAATCACGATCTGAATGACATTCTGGCAGCCGCGTGAGGCGCCATACAGCGCTTCGGCCATCGTCCAGGCGCAGATATCATGCTGAACAAAAACGGGTAAGCCGGTGCGCTGTTCCAGCGCCGGCCCTATCGCCATCTCCTCGACATGGTAAAACGGCATGCGGTGAATCACCCCGGCGGCGGAATCGATCATGCCGGGCGCGGTAATCGCAATCGCGGTCAGCCGTTCAAGACGACTTTGATAGCGAATAAAAAACCGATCGATCTCATTCAGAATACGCTGCAGCAGCGGCTGCGGATCATCCGCGGGCAGCGGTATGCAATTCTCGGCAACCAGTTTGCTGCTCAGATCGCGCAGCGCCAGCGTAATCGCGTTGCGGCTGATGCGCGCGGAGAGGTAATGCCATGCCTGCGTATCGAGGATCAGTCCGATGGCCGGGCGCCCCCGGCTGCCGACATCCTGGTATTCGGTTTCCTGAACCAGATGCGCTTCCAGCAGCTCGCGCACGATTTTGGTGATACTGGCCGGCGCCAGCTGCGCGCGTTTCGACAGCTCAATGCGTGATATCGGGCCATAATTATCGATCAGTCTGTACACAGCACCGGCGTTCATTTGTTTGATTTGATCGATATGTCCTGGCTGGCCGTCGGCAATCACAAAACTGGCTCCTACTCTTCACTTCATCTTATCGCTGGCGCTGCTGATGGAGACCGGTTATCCCCGTCTTCCTGCCGCCTTCCTGCAGTTCGAATTATTTAGGGTATACCCGTCATACTTCAAGTTACATGTGCGTTGGCCGCGTTCAGTCACCCGAATCACTTACTTGTGTAAGCTCATCGGGACTCCTTCTCTTGCCGCCTTCCTGCAACTCGAATTATTTAGGGTATATATAACCTATTTTTCACGCTGCAAAATAAAAAGCTGAGGTTATGTTGGGGCTTTTCGCGAAAGGCGTCAAATATTTGATTCGTTATGTGATTTGATGCACATATTGAAAATATTATCGATTGAGCATCAGCGAAATCAGCGTCCGCGCCGCCGTTTTTAACGCCCGGTGTTTCGCCGTAACCAGCCAGACTTCGGTAATTGCGTCGCTCTCCGCCAGCGGTAAGTATTTCACCCCATCGACCTTGATGCGCATAAACGAAGCGGGAAGAATGGAGACGCCCAGGCCGGATGATACCAGACCGACGATCGTCATCGCCTCGCCGACCTCCTGGGTAATGTAGGGCGTAACGCCGTATTTCTTCAGCAGCGTCAGGGTTTCGTCATATAACGCCGTCCCCACCTCACGCGAGAAGAACACAAAAGGCTCATTCGCCAACTGGCCGATCCCGATCGGCCCCTTGGCCTGCACGGCCAGCGGGTGCGCCTCATGCACCACGGCGACCAGCGCCTCATGCAGCAAAAGCTGATGTTCAAGCGCATCGGGCAACGGATTATTGCGCATCACCCCAATATCAAGTTTACCGTTCAGCAGCGGTTCGATCTGCTGCTTGGTATTCAACTCCATCATCTGGATATGAACTTGCGGAAAAGATTGACGGAAGCGGAGCAAGCTGCGGGAAACCTTTTTAATAAAAGGCGCGGATGAAGTAAAACCGATGGTCAGTTCCCCGATCTCCCCCCGCTGGATGCGCGCGGCGCGCTCTGCCGCCTGATTGACCTGCGCGATGATTGACCAGGCCTCTTTTAGAAACATCTCGCCCGCCGGCGTCAGACGTACGTTACGGTTGTTGCGCTCGAATAATCTGGCGCCGATCTGTTCTTCCAGAATTTGTATTTGCTGACTGAGAGGCGGTTGAGAAATAAGCAATTTTTCCGCCGCGCGGCCAAAATGCAGCTCTTCGGCGACGGCAATGAAATAGCGCAGATGGCGTAATTCGATATTCATATTTTATAAGTATTAATTATGACGACTAATATATTATACAAAATAATATTGCTCTTCTATGATCGCGCCATCTTTTCCCTTGTTAAATCTGGAATTATTTTGAGTACCCCCCCGTCACCAGCAGCAAATGATACGCCCGCCTCGATTATTGATGATATTGAAACACGGTCACCAAAACCGAACGCCAGCGGTAAAACCCCCTATATCAAACGCGGTACGCCGCAATTTATGCGCGTCACCCTGGCGCTATTTTCGGCCGGCTTGGCCACCTTTGCGTTGCTTTACTGCGTGCAGCCGCTATTGCCGGTCCTTTCCGAGGCATTTTCCATTTCTCCCGCGGCCAGCAGCCTGTCGCTTTCGGTCGCCACTGCAACCATGGCCTTCGGCCTGCTATTTACCGGCCCGCTGTCTGATACCGTCGGACGCAAGAACGTAATGGTGGTATCGCTAATGTTGGCATCCATCTGCACGCTGGTTTGCGCCTTTATGACCAGTTGGCACGGAGTGCTGATCATGCGCGCCATGATCGGCCTGTCGCTCAGCGGCGTGGCGGCGGTCGCCATGAGTTATTTAAGCGAAGAGATCCACCCCAGCGTGCTGGCCTTTTCCATGGGGCTGTATATCAGCGGCAATTCGATCGGCGGCATGAGCGGACGGCTGGTCAGCGGCGTACTGAGCGACTATTTTCCCTGGCGCGTCTCCGTCGGCGCCATTGGCGTTCTGGCGTTGGTTTCAGCGCTGACCTTCTGGAAAATTCTGCCGGAGTCGCGCCATTTCCGCCCCGGCTCTTTGCGTCCCAAGACGCTACTGCTGAATGCGAAACTGCACTGGCACGACGCCGGATTGCCGCTGCTGTTCTTAGAGGGTTTTTTGCTGATGGGGTCGTTCGTGACCCTCTTTAACTATATCGGCTACCGGCTATTGGCTCCCCCTTACCTGCTCAATCAGGCGATCGTCGGCCTGCTGTCGGTGGTGTATCTAACCGGCAGCTATAGCTCGCCGAAAGCCGGCGCCTTAACCGCCCGCTATGGGCGCGGACCGGTGCTGACGATCTCCATCGGCATCATGCTGCTGGGTCTGCTCATTACCGCCTTAAGCCCTATGCTGTGCGTTCTACTCGGCATGATGTTGTTTGCCGCAGGCTTCTTCGCCTCTCACGCGGTCGCCAGCGGCTGGATCGGGCAGCGCGCGCGCCGGGCAAAAGGCCAGGCCTCCTCCCTGTATCTCTTCTCCTACTATTTTGGCTCCAGCCTGGCCGGAACCATCGGCGGCGTGTTTTGGCACGGATATGGCTGGGCGGGCATTACCCTGTTTCTGGCGACGTTGCTGATCGTTGCGCTGCTGGTCAGCGTCCGCCTGAAACAGCTGCCCTGATTTCACCTTTTTGCCATTAATCCCTGCTCGGCGACTGAAAAACGGTTGCCGATGTCGGGGATTCGTCATATAACCATTAGTATGTTGTAACTAAATACCGACTGCGAAGGGGGAATCATGGATCGCTACTCGCTTGTTAGCCGAATGAACCGCTGCTTTGCGACGCTGGAAGAAAAGCTGGCGCAGATGCCGCCGCTGTTTTCGTCATTTCGCCTACTGGCCGGGCGCGTCTTTGCGCTGCCCGATATTGAAAAAGGCACCGAGCACGACGCGATAGAACAGATTAGAGTTCATCAGCACGTCGGCCGGACGGCATGCGAGCTGGGATTAACGCATTTTCAGCGGCTGTTTATCCACCACTATCCGGAAACCATTAGCAGCAAAGCCGCTATCCGCCTCCCCGGCGCCCTGTGCTTCTCCGTCGATGAGCGCCAATATCAGCAGGCGCGGCAGCTGATAACGGAAGTCAATGCATTGAAAAAAGAGCTGGAGCGCATCATCACCGTCGAGTCCGGGCTGGCCTCCGAGCAACGCTTTGAGTTCGTACACCAGCATCTGAAGGGGCTGATCACGCTTAGCGCCTACCGTTCATTAACGCTGGTCGTCAATCCGGCGTCGGTCCGCTTCGGCTGGGCCAATAAACACATTATCAAAACCATAACCCGCGTCGACCTGCTGGATAAACTGGAGAGAAGCCGCAAAGCCGGCAAACACGCCGCGCCCTACGGCAAGCTGCAGTGGGCCGAACGGGTCGAGCAGGAGATAGCGCAGGTATTGCGCTTGCCCGAATCGGCGTTGCTGAAGATCAAACGCCCGGTGAAGGTCCAGCCGATCGCCAGAGTATGGTATCCTGAACGGCAAAAACAGGTGCAACACCCCTGCCCCTCACCGCTGCTGGTCCTGTGTCGGCAGGCATGCGGAGGCGCCGTCCCGGTTATAGGCGAGTTGAATAACTATGATGCCGACAACATAAAACATAAGCATAAACCTCAGGCAAAGCCGCTGAGGCTGCTGATCCCCCGGCTGCATCTGTATACCGATGCGATGTAAGCGGCCGACGATGTTCGCGCGCCAAGATCCGAGCGCGCCGCCTGCCGGCTTAACCTCGCCGGCAGGCGAGTAGATCGAGATTAATCAGCTTTTCAGACTGCCGACCATATCCTGCGGGCGCACCCACTCATCAAACTGCGCGTCGGTGAGATACCCGAGCTTCAGCGCCGACACTTTTAACGTCAGCCCCTCTTTATGCGCTTTTTTGGCGATTTCCGCCGCTTTATCGTAACCGATATGGGGATTGAGCGCCGTCACCAGCATCAGAGATTCATTCAGCAGCTTATCGATCCGTTCGCGATTCGGTTCAATGCCGACCGCGCAGTGTTCGTTGAAGCTTTTCATGCCGTCGGCCAGCAGACGCACCGATTGCAGAAAATTATGGATCACCATGGGGCGATAAACATTCAGTTCAAAGTTGCCCGCCGCCCCGCCGATATTAACCGCGACGTCGTTCCCCATAACCTGGCAACACAGCATCGTCAGCGCCTCGCACTGCGTAGGGTTCACTTTACCGGGCATAATTGAACTGCCGGGCTCGTTTTCCGGAATGCTCAATTCGCCGATGCCGCAGCGCGGTCCGGAGGCCAGCCAGCGCACGTCATTGGCGATCTTCATCAATGACGCCGCCAACCCTTTCAATGCGCCATGGCTATGAACCAACGCGTCGCAGGTGCCTAGCGATTCAAATTTGTTCGGCGCGGTGACGAACGGTTGCCCGGTCAGCCGCGCCAGTTCGGCGGCGACTCGGACGGCGTATTCAGGGTGCGTATTCAGGCCGGTGCCGACGGCCGTTCCGCCCAGCGCAAGCTCGCATAAATGCGGCACGCTGTTTTCAATATGCTTCAGGCTATGTTGCAGCATTGCCGCCCAGCCGGAGATCTCCTGTCCCAGCGTTAACGGCGTCGCATCCTGCAAGTGGGTGCGTCCGATCTTTACGATCTCCTTGAATTTTTCCGCTTTTGCGGCCAGCGTCCGCTGCAATGAGGCCAGCTCCGGAATCAGGTGCTCATTCAGCGCCAGCACGGCCGCGACATGCATCGCCGTAGGGAACACATCGTTCGAACTTTGGCTTTTATTGACGTCGTCATTGGGATGGACCAAACGGCCGCTGCCTCGTTCGCCGCCCAGCAGTTCGCTGGCGCGGTTCGCCAGCACCTCATTCATATTCATGTTGCTCTGGGTGCCGGAACCGGTCTGCCAGATGGCCAGCGGGAACTCGTCGGCATGCTTGCCGGCCAGAACTTCATCGGCGGCCTGAACGATGGCGTTTCCCCGCTCATCGGGCAGCAGCTTCAAATCCATATTCACGCTGGCGGCCGCCCGTTTTGTCTGCGCCAGCGCAGAGATCAGCGCGCGCGGCATTTTCTCTTCGGAAATACGAAAATGCTCCAGCGAACGCTGCGTCTGCGCGCCCCACAGATGAGCGGCGGGAACATCAATCGGCCCCATCGAATCTTTTTCAATACGCGTTGTTGTCATAACCATTTCTCCTTAGCATTACGAAACAATGAAGGGGTCAGTATCGCCATAAAATGAAAATAAAAACGATAATGACAATACAAATCATTACGGAAATATTCGGCGCGAATCCTGATTAAACGCCCTGTCCCCGCCGAAATCGCCCCGGAATAGCGCGACGCAAAACGTCTGAGCGAAGAGATTACCCCTACCGGCACCGTCTGGAATAGTGACACATAAAACATTAACATGATGTGAGCGGAAACTATTTATTTGCCGGCCCCCTATTTGTTAACTATTTGAATTATATTAATCAACGAATTATTTAACGTCAGGAATCCAACATGCGAAAAATGCTCAACCGTGTCCAGCACTATGCCTGGGGAAGCAAACACGCTTTGAATGAGCTATATGGTATTGATAACCCTAACGATTTACCAATGGCGGAATTATGGATGGGCGCGCATCCCAAGAGCAGTTCCCAGGTTATTGACGAAGAAGGGAAGGCGCGCAGCTTACGTGAAGTGATTGCCGAGGACCTATCCGGGCACCTTGGCGCCGACGTCGCACGGCGTTTCGGCGAACTCCCCTTCCTCTTTAAGGTACTGTGCGCCGCGCAGCCCCTTTCCATCCAGGTACACCCAAGCAAATCCGCAGCGGAACAAGGGTTTGCAAAGGAAAATGCTGCCGGAATCGCGATGGATGCGGCGGAAAGAAACTATAAGGACGCCAATCACAAGCCGGAATTGGTTTTTGCGCTAACCCCTTTCCAGGCCATGAACGGCTTTAGGGAATTATCTGAAATTGTCGCTTTATTGCAGCCGGTAGCCAGCGCCCATCCATCGATCTCCGCCTTTCTGCAACAGCCCGACGGCAAGAATCTCTCCATGCTGTTCGCCAACCTGCTGAGTATGGAAGGACAGCAAAAAAATCAGGCGCTGGGCGTATTAAAAGCGGCGCTGAACAACCAGCAGGACCAACCCTGGGCGACCATTCGCGATATCACCCGGTTTTATCCCGACGACAACGGTTTGTTTTCTCCGCTGCTGCTCAACGTCATTACGCTGCAGCCGGGCGAAGCGATGTTTCTCTACGCGGAAACGCCGCACGCCTATCTGAACGGCGTGGCCCTGGAAGTGATGGCGAATTCGGACAACGTGCTGCGCGCGGGATTGACGCCGAAGTACATCGATATTCCGGAACTGCTGGACAACGTAAAATTCGTAGCCAAACCGGCGGCAAATTTATTGACCGCCCCCATTCAGCAGGGAAATGCGCTAAGCTTCCCTATTCCCGTAGGCGACTTTGCCTTTTCTCTGCACTTTTTGGACGGCGAGCCGCAAACGCTCGACCAAAATAGCGCCGCCATTGTTTTCTGCGTAGACGGCGAAGCCCTACTGCGAAAAGACGATCGGCAAATCGTGCTTAAAGCGGGCGAATCCTGTTTTATTTCAGCCGATGAGTCGCCCGTGACGGTTCAGGGACGAGGGCGCGTCGCGCGCGTATTTAATCGGTAATTACCGAAACAGACCTGCTCGCCGGGAAGAAGCCGGGCGAGTGCAAATAAAGGATGAATAAGATGAAGAAGTCATTAATTGCCGCCGGCGTTATCATCGCTTTGGGAGCCGTCTGGACCGGCGCTTCCTGGTATACCGGCAGACAATTGGCTCAGAATATCGATGAGTTTACCGACAACATTAACTCACAGATAAAATCCGCCTACCCCGACGCGGCGCTAAAAGTGGTGTACCGCGATTATCAGGGCGGTATTTTCAGCAGCAAAGCCGCCTTCGTTATACAATACGACGGTTCGGACAAGTGGCAAAAACCCCTGGCGCCGGGCGAGGAAATTGTTATCAACAATACCGTTTATCACGGTCCTTTCCCCTTATCGCAACTCAAAAAGTTTAATCTGATCCCCGCCATGGCCGCCGTACAGGCGGAGCTGGGGAACACGCCGGTGATTAAACCCCTTTTCGATCTCACGCAGAATAAGCCGTTATTTACCGCCGAGTCGCGCGTCGCCTACAGCGGCGCAATCGATGCCGACATCAGCCTGCTGCCTATTGAATATCAGGGCAATGAGCAGAAATTGTCTTTCAGCGGCGCGCAGCTGCAGCTAGACGCCTCCAGCGATCTGCGCGCGCACAAACTGTCGGGCACCGCCGGCAGCATCTTGATAGAGAAGAAAAATCCCTGGGGGGAGATGGAGCAATTCACGCTAAAAGATCTGGCGCTGGATACCAACACCCGCCAGGGCAAGTTTGACGTCAGGGTCGGCGACGGCAACGCTACCGCCAAGTCGCTGACGGTGACCGTTGCCGGCGGCGAACCCGTCGCGTTCAACGATATTGTGATACAGAGCAGCGTAACGGAAGATGATAAAAATCTGGCGGGCAAAACCACCATGGGATTGGGCTCGTTAACCATCGGCGATCGTAATCTGGGATCCGGCGGCCTGACCCTAAACTTCTCACGCTTTGACGGCGAAGGCACCAAGCAGTTCGCCAGCGATTATCAAAAAGCGATGCAGCAGCTTCTGCCAAACGCGGCCAAGGACGATCCCCTGGCTTATCAGCATCAAGTGATGATGGTTTTCCTGCAAAACTTGCCTAAATTGCTGAAAGGAAACCCAAACATCTCCATCTCGCCGCTTAGCTGGAAAAACGGCAAAGGCGAAAGCACCTTTACCCTGGCTCTGGATATGACCGATCCGCTGCAGAACGGCGCCAGCGCCGCCAATCCGGAATCGTCGGATGAAGAAAAAATCATCCTACAGTCGGTAAAAAAATTCGATGCTAAATTACATGTGCCGTTGGAGATGCTGGCGGAATTGATGGTTCAGACGGGGAAACAGCCCGCGACCGATGAGGAGAAAGAGCAGGTTCGCAAGATGGCGCTTCAGCAAGCGAATATGATGGCAAGCATCGGCCAAATGAATAAGATGACCGTCACGCAAGATAACGCGATCGTCAGCTCACTGCAGTACGCCGACGGCCAGGTCGATTTTAACGGCAACAAAATGCCGCTATCCGACTTTATCGCGCCGTTTATCGACCTTCCCGCCGAGGGCAGCAATTAAGCATCTGGCGTCATCGCCGGAGTAGCCTGCCGTAGTAGTTTAAGAAAGCGATAACAATAAACCTGTGACGGCCGCCGCGCCGTTACAGGTTATCTTCCCGTCCGAGTCTGTTTTTATCGTTAAGAGATCCAGCATGCAAAACGTAAAGATCCTCCTGGAACAGCGCCAAACCGCCACCTACTTCCTTACCGTCGTCGCGGCGGCGCTGATTGCGCTGGCGCTCCCCGCGACGGAAAAATGGGACCAGGCGATCAACCCCGCGCTGGCGTTAATGCTATTCGCGACCTTCTTACAGGTGCCGCTCGCGTCGCTGAAACGGAATTTGGCGCAGATACGCTTTCTTGCCGCGCTGCTTACGGTCAATTTTATCGTTATCCCTCTGTCGCTCGCTATTCTCGTGCCCTATTTGCCCGCCGACCCGATGATTCGGCTGGGTATTCTGCTGGTATTGCTCGCCCCCTGTATCGACTACGTGGTGACCTTCTCCCATCTTGGCCGCGCGGATGCGGCGCGATTGCTGGCCGCCACGCCGGTACTGCTGATCGTACAAATGCTGGCGCTACCGTTTTATCTTGGTCTGTTCCTGGGCCGAGAGGCGTCTGAGCTGATCCATATCGCGCCATTTTTCCACGCCTTTATCTGGCTTATCGCCGTTCCCCTGCTGCTTGCCTGGCTGGTGCAATGGGGGGCGCGCCGTTCTCCCCCGCTGGCTAGGTTAGCCGACGGGCTCGGCTTCCTTCCGGTTCCCGCCACCGCGCTGGTGTTATTCGTGGTGGTGGTTTCCGTCATTCCGCAGCTGAAAACCGCCTGGGCCACGGTGCTGGCGGCGATTCCGTTCTATATATTATTCGCGGTCATCGCTCCGGTTGCCGGGTGGCTGGTCGGCAGGCTGTTTCAGCTGGAGTCCGCCGGCGGGCGAGCCGTGGCCTTCAGCGCCGGAACGCGCAATTCGCTCGTCGTGCTGCCGTTAGCCCTCGCCATTCCCGGCGCCATCCCGACGCTGCCGGCGATTATCGTGACCCAAACGCTGGTGGAACTGTTAAGCGAGCTGATTTATATCCGCATTATCCCTAAACTCAGCGCGCGGACGCCCCGGACGTCGCCCAGGGCATAAGACCGGCGCACGCCCTTTAGCACGGCAGATTGCCTGACTTTTTTTCGTAACGATTAGCAATTTGCCGCCATTTGTTTTTATACTTCACCGCTCTCGGACGGATCGCTCCCCGGCCGTCCAATACCACTATATTTATTGTAAAGAGTACACCATGATTGATACGCGACTCCCTCTGACGGATATTCACCGCCACCTTGATGGCAATATTCGCGCGCAGAGCATTTTGGAACTGGGCCGCCAGTTCAATATTTCACTCCCTGCCGATGACCTGGAGTCACTGCGTCCTCATGTGCAAGTCACCAAGAATGAGCCTGATTTACTGAGTTTTTTGCAGAAGCTCGACTGGGGCGTCGCCGTTCTGGGATCGCTGGATGCCTGCCGCCGCGTCGCTTATGAAAATGTGGAAGACGCCGTTAACGCCGGGCTGGATTACGCGGAGCTGCGTTTTTCTCCCTACTACATGGCGATGAAGCATCGCCTTCCGATTGCCGGCGTGGTTGAGGCGGTCATCGACGGCATCGCCGCGGGCTGTCGCGATCGTGACATCGTGATACGTCCGATCGGCATTCTGAGCCGCACGTTCGGCACCGCCGCCTGTCAACAGGAACTGGACGGTCTGCTGGCCCACAAAGACCACATTGCGGCGCTGGATCTGGCGGGCGATGAGCTGGGATATCCCGGCGACCTGTTCGCCTCGCACTTCAAACAGGCGCGCGACGCCGGCTGGCATATTACCGTCCACGCGGGTGAAGCGGCGGGGCCGGAAAGCATCTGGCAAGCTATTCGTCAGCTTAAAGCCGAACGCATCGGCCACGGCGTCGCCGCCATTATCGATAGCGATTTGATGAACTACATGGCTGAAAACGCTATCGGCATCGAATCCTGTCTGACCTCCAACCTGCAAACCAGCACCGTCGCCGCGCTGGATCAGCATCCGCTGGCGCATTTCCTGCGTTACGGTATTCCCGCCACGATTAATACCGACGATCCGGCCGTTCAGGGCATTGAGATCCGCCATGAATATGAAGTGGCGGCGCCGCTTGCCGGGCTAACCGCCAAAGAGACCCGTCAGGCGCAGGAAAATGGATTGCGTATCGCGTTTATCAGCGAGCGGGAAAAGCAACAGCTGCGCGAGAAAGTGCTGCGTAAACGCGGCCTGGCGTCATAATCTGTTTTCCCTGCGCTTACCCCAAGGCGGCCCGACCGTCCGCCTTGGGGTTGCCGTTTCGCCGTCTCTTCCGCGTCCAGCTTATTAATCGACGGTCGGCGCGGGGGCGCAACCCGCCTCAGCGCGTTTTAGCCGGCGCGCATAACGCTGGGCCAGCGCCGCGCACACCATCAGCTGAATCTGATGGAAGATCATCAGCGGCAGAACCATTATCCCCACCGCCGAGGCCGGAAACAGGACGCTGGCCATCGGAATGCCGTTGGCCAGGCTCTTCTTCGAACCGCAGAATACGATGGTTATCTCATCGGCGCGATTAAAACCCAGCCTGCGCGCCAGCAGCGTATTGGCGATCAGCACAATGGTCAGCAGCACGATGGAACAGACGATCACCGCCAGTAAGGACCAGCCGTTAATCTGGCTCCAGATCCCCTGAACCACGGCTTCGCTAAAGGCGACGTACACCACCAGCAAAATGGATGAGCGGTCGGTAATATTAATTAACTTGCGGTGGCGATCGACCCATCCGGCAATCAGCGGTCGGGATAGGTGGCCGATAACAAAGGGAACCATCAGCTGCATGATAATCGCGCCGATGGCGTGCAACGTGTCCGTCTGCCCCTCGCCCTGGGTATGCATCAACAGTCCGACCAGTATCGGCGATAGAAATACCCCCAGGATACTGGAGGCCGAGGCGCTACAGATGGCCGCCGCGACGTTGCCCCCGGCCATTGAGGTGAAGGCGATGGCGGACTGTACGGTGGCCGGCAAAGCGCACAGATAGAGAAAGCCGAGGTACAGCGCCGGCGTCAACACCACCGGCACCAGCAGGCTCATGCCCACGCCCAGCAGCGGAAACAGGACGAACGTGCTGGCGAAGACCACCAGATGCAGCCGCCAGTGCCCCATCCCGGCGGCGATGGCTTGCCGGGACAGTTTGGCTCCATGCATAAAAAACAGCAGCGCAATCGCCGCCGTCGTCAGATACTCAAAAAAGATTTTCGCCGCGCCCTGGCAAGGGAAAAACGACGCCGCCGCCACCACCAAAAACAGTATCAGCAAAAAACTATCAATTCTTAACCGCTGCAACCACCCCATTCTCACATCCTTATCTCGGCCGATAACCGCCACCATTCAAGCTCTCCGACGCCTTGCGCCGCCGCTTGATTTATGGGTTCTCATTAGCCTTTGGTTTAAACGACGCAGGCGATCCTAAGATCGCCTGCCGCAACCAAACGGCAACGTCCGCCATAAAATTGACGACGTTAGCTATTTTTTAGCGTCATCACCCTTTTCTGCTGATGCGACGCCAATCCAAGCTCAATCAACTCCATCACCTGAATCGCCTGATGCACCGTCACCGGGTTTTCGCCTTTGCCGGTTAGCGCATCGCGAATGGCGCTGTAGTAGGCGGGATAGTCGCCGGGAAGCGTCGAAACGCGCTGCTCGACCGCCACGCCGTCGCGGTACAGGGTCAGCACGCCGTCCTGTTTATCCTGCCCCCAGTTCTCCTGCGGCGGACGCCGATTATCCTTCAACTGCTGCTCCTGCGTATCAAGGCCGTATTTCACAAAACTGCCGCGCGAACCATGCACGATATAGCGGGCGGAAGGGGCGGCCACCAGCATGCTGCCATGCAGCACCACCCGGCGCTGAGGGTAGATCAGCACGGCGTGGAAATAGTCCGTCGCTTTGCTGCCGGGCCTTAACTGCGCCAAATCGACCTGAATGGCGACCGGTAAGCCAAAAAGCTGCAGGGTCTGATCCAGCAGATGCGGCCCCAGATCGTACCAGATCCCGCTCCCCTCGCTGCCGTCTTCGCGCCAGCGCTGGCGAACTTCCGGACGATAGCGATCGAAATGGGACTCCATATAAACCACATCGCCCAACACGCCGGTATGAAATACCTGCTTCAGCGTCAGAAAATCGCTGTCCCAGCGCCGGTTATGAAATACGGAAAGCAGTTTTCCCGTGTGCTCGGCCAGCAGATTCAGCTCATGCGCCTGTGACAACGTCACGGTAAAAGGCTTATCCACCACCACGTGTTTGCCCGCGGTCAGCGCCTGTTTGGCCAATGAGAAATGCGTGTCATTCGGCGTGGGGATAACGATAAGGTCGATATCCCGCTCGTTAAATAACGTTTGCGGCTCGCTCACCACTCTCACATTCGCCCAGTCGGCATGAACTTTATCGGCATTACTGCTGGAAACAGCGACCAGCTCCATCCCCGGCGTCCCGGCAATCAGCGGCGCATGAAACGTTTTACTGGCATAACCGTATCCCAATAATCCAACACGAATTACGTCACTCATGAAGATTCCCCTTCGCCTTCGCTTTTTAATATCACCACAAGTATACCCTTCATACCGCAGCTCGAATTATTTAGGTATATATACCTCATAAATTTAGAGGAATCTCATTATCTTGATGATATCTCCGCCGCGCGCCGAATGCCAACGCCGCAGGACGCCGCGTTCCACGGCGGGTTTTCCTTTTCGGCCGCCGGATAGTTGATTTCACTGCGGCTGCGGCGAAAATCGCTCGGACTGACCCCCACCCGTTTGCGAAATACGCGCGAGAAGTAGAGCTGATCGTCATAACCGACCACCCTGCCGATATTGGCGATGGACTCTTGCGTGGTTTGCAGCAGCAGTTTGGCGCGGATCACCCGCTGATCCTCGCGCCAGCGTAAAATATTAATGCCGACCTGCGCGCGGAACAGATGCGCCAGCCGCGACGGCGACAGGCACACATGCCGGGCGACTTCGTCAATGCGCAGCTCGCCGGCCAGATTGGCGGTAATAAACTGGCAGGCCTCAATAACCCTAGGATCCATGATTTTATGCGGACTCTGCGGATCTTCCTCCATCGCCCGCAGCAGCAGGCGCTCCAGCAGATTCATTCCCAGCTCCTCCGAAAAACGCCGTCCCGAGCGCTGCGTCTGTTCGATATTGGTGAATAGCCGATCGAACTCCATCAGCAGTTGGTTATTCGGCAGGCTCAAACGCCCGACGCCGCAGCTTTTGCTGTGCCATTCCAGCCAGTCGGCCCAGTACGCCCGTGGGCGAAAATAGACCCAGCGGTGATACCAGCAGTCGCTGTCGGGCGCACGGCCGTAAAAGTGCTTGGTTTTAGGCGGAAACAGCAGTAAGTCGCCCGGACGGCAGTAGAAAACGTCGTCGCCATCAAAAACCTGTCCCTGCCCTTTGATGGTGAGATTAATGATGTAGCCTTTCATGCCATCAGGACGATCGATAAAGAAATCGAGCGGTCCATGCGCCAGGATCGGCGTCAGCCCGGCGACCAGATAGGCGTTAAACGAGTAGCCCGGCAGCAGCGGATTAGGCTGGATTTCATGCGTCATACGGTGATACATCTAACCTCCGCGGCAGCAAGCGTCATAACGAGGCCCGCGTTTTATCAGGCCTCCCGTCCCATAAACGCGGTTCATAGCGTTTTCTTCGCCAGCTGTTTGTAGCGGTCGAAGATCACCGCCGCCAGCAGGATCAAACCGCGCACCACGTATTGGGCAAACGGCGAAATATTCAGCAGATTCATCGCGTTCTCCACGGTGCCCAAAATCAGCACCCCGGCGACGACATAGGAGATTTTGCCGATACCGCCTTTCAACGAAACCCCGCCCAATACGCAGGCGGAAATCACGATAAGCTCGTAGCCGATCGACGTCATCGGCTGGCCGCTGGTCATACGCGACGCCAGAATAATGCCCGCCGCCGCGGAGACCAGGCCGGAAAGCGTGAAAATGATGATTTTCGTGCGCACCACCGGCACCCCGGCCAAACGCGCGGCCTCTTCGTTGCCGCCTATCGCCAGCGTATTGCGGCCAAATGTGGTTTTATTCAGCAGCAGCCCGAACAGAAGCATACAGGCCACGGTGATCCAGATCGGCGCCGGCAGCCCCAGCCAGTTGGCGTAGCCCAGCGTAAAGAAACGCTCGTCTTCGATACCGACCGCTTTGCCATCGGAGATGATGTAGGCCAGACCGCGCGCGATCTGCATGGTCGCCAGCGTGGTGATCAGCGCGTTAATCTTCAGCCGCGCAATGACAAAACCGTTAATTAACCCGAAGGCGGCGCCCAGCAGCAGCCCGGCGCCAACGCCGATCCACAGGCTTTGGCTGAGATTGATCGCCACCGCCGTGGTGACGCCGGCGCAGGCGATAATCGACGCGACGGAGAGATCGAAATCCCCGGAAGCCAGGCAGAACAGCATCCCGCAGGCCACCATGCCGGACATGGATATCGCCAGTCCCAACCCTTTCATATTGATAAAGCTGGAAAAGTTCGGCACGAAAATCACGCAGGCGAAAAACAGCACGGCAAACACCACCAGCATGCCGTAGTTATCCCAAATACGGGCGACGCCCGTCCCGCCTTTTCTCTTTTCAGACCCCGCGGCAAGCGTCGAGTCGGTTTTACTTATGGGCATGGTTTACTCCTTTGCGGTCAGGCAACCGCGGCGTCAATATCAGGGGTTCGTAACATTGCCAGACTCAGCGCTTTCTGCTCCGTGGCTTCATCGTGCAGCAGCTCGCCGGATACCGCGCCCTCGCGCATCACGATGATGCGATCGGCCAGCCCAAGCACTTCCGGTAGGTCGCTGGAGGCAAACAGCACGGCAATACCTTGCTGCGCCAGCGTATAAATAACGTGATAGATTTCATGCTTGGCGCCGACGTCGATCCCGCGCGTCGGCTCATCCAGCAGGATGACTTTCATCTCCTCGGATAACCAGCGGCCCAGAATCACCTTCTGCTGATTGCCGCCGGAAAGATTCATCATCAGCTGCTGCGCGCTGGGCGTTTTAATATTCAGCGCCTGGATCCGCCGGCGCGCATTCTCCTCCTCCCACTGGTTATTAATAACGAAACCGGCTCTCAGGCTGTTGCGCCGCGCGCTGATATTAATGTTGTCGCGTACCGAATGGACGGCGATGATCCCCTCCGCCTTGCGATCTTCGGGACAGAGCATGATGCCCTGGCGGATGGCGTCGATCGGCGACGCGATCGCCAGCGGCCTGCCGTCCAACAGCACCTGCCCGCCGGTGATACGGGTCGCGCCGAACAGGGCCTTCAGCAGTTCGCTGCGCCCGGCGCCCACCAGCCCGAACAGCCCGACGATCTCTCCCCGGCGCACATGCAGGGAAACCCTGGATTTCACCCCCGGCGCCTTCACCTCTTTCAGGGTCAGCCGCTCTGCGCCGCAGTCGCGGGGCGAGTAGCCGTAGATATCCCCCAGGTCTCTGCCCACCATCGCCTGCACCAGCGATTCGTGGTTCACCTGGCGCATATCGTCAAAGGTGCGCACATAGCGGCCGTCCTTAAACACGGTAATGGCGTCGCTCAGGGCGAAAATTTCCTCCATACGGTGCGAAACGTATAGGATGACGCGCCCTTCGCGGCGCAATTCGCGAATCACCCGGAATAGCTGTTCAATCTCCCGGGCGGACAGCGAACTGGTGGGCTCATCGAAGGCGATGATTTTGGCGTTGCGCGCCAGCGCCTTGGCGATTTCCACCATTTGCCACTGGCCGATGGAGAGATATTTAAGCGGCGTATCGGGGTCGATATCCAATCCCAGATGGTCGAGCTGCAGCCGGCTCTCATAGCGCATCAGGGCATAATCGACCACGCCGTATTTGTGCGGAAACTGGCCGAGGTAGATGTTTTCCGCCACCGTCATTTCCGGCACCAGATGCAGCTCCTGATAGATGATGGCGATGCCGTTATTCAGGGCATCCATGGTGTTGGTGAACTGCACGGGCTTGCCCTTGATACGGATTTCCCCGCTGGAGGGCGCATAGTTACCGCTTAAAATTTTCAATAAGGTGGACTTGCCCGCGCCGTTTTCCCCCATCAGGGCGTGGATCTGCCCGGCATAACAGGAAAAGCTGATGTCCGTCAGCGCCTTCACGCCGGGAAAGACTTTGCCGATGCCATGAAATGATAAGTAGGGTGACTGTGCCGTCATGTCCATCTCCTCATGGTTAAAACGGCGGCCGCGCAAACGGCGCCGATATCACATCCTAATGCCGATCGTTTAAGCAGCGAGAGACAGGGGCGACCGTCGGGGTGAGCCCTCCCCTGCGGGAGCCTCCCCCGGCGTTTCCCCTAAAACCGGCTTACGCGACCGGCATTCCGCTATTACATCAGGCCCTTTTTCTCCAGTTCGGTTTTGAAATTGTCGCGGGTAATCAGCACCACGTCGGTGACCTCGGTGAATTTTGCCGGCTCTACGCCCTTGGCGATCCAGTCGTTCAGCATCTGGATGCTTTTATAGCCGTGGATATCCGGGCTTGGCAGCAGCGAGCCGTAGAAGCCCGTGGCCTGCCCTTTCGACAGTTCGCTCACCGCATCCACGCCGTTGATGCCGATGCCGATCACGTTGGCCGCTTTAAAACCCTGGCCTTCCGTGGCGCGAACGCCGCCCAGCACGGTGTTATCGTTCATGCCGACGATCAGCCAGTTTTTGACCTGCGGATGCTGCACCAGCAGAGAGTTGGCGGCGTCGAACGCCCCGGGGATATCGTTGGATTTGGTCGGCACCTGATAGATCTGTTTTTCCGGGAAGCCGGCCGCTTTCAGGGCGTCCATCGAACCGGTGGTACGGCGGCGCGCGGTATCCAGCTCATTGGCGGTAATCGCCATCACCGCGGTTTCCTCAACCTTCCAGCCGCGCTTGTTCATCTCTCGCCATAGCTCCTGCCCCTGCCGTTCGCCGATTTTCGTCGCCGCCATCATCACCAGCGGCACCGAGTCCATCGGCTCGCCTCTGGCGTTGACGAACTGATCGTCCACCGCGATAACCTTCAGATCGTAGCTGCGCGCTTTAGCCACTATCGCCGGCCCGAGTTTAGGGTCGGGCGTACAAATAACAAACCCTTTGGCGCCGCTGGCGGCCAGGCTATCAATGGCGTTAAGCGTTTTCTCGCCGTCCGGAACGGCGATTTTGATAACGTCGAAACCGAGATCTTTTCCCGCCTTATCGGCAAACTTCCATTCGGTTTGGAACCAGGGCTCTTCCGGCTGCTTAACCAGAAACCCCAGTTTCAGCGTTGCGGCGATAGCCGATTGTGACATAACGACGGCCAGCCCAATCGTTACCAGCGCCTTAGTGAATTTATGCATGATGTTCTCCGGTATATTTATCGTTTTGCACGCCGTGGGCGCGAAAACGTGTAATCGTTTCCAGAAAGGCATTTCCGGTCCGGATAAAAGGAAAAACAGCGCGTCGATGCAATTTCCTTCTTCCGCGGCATTCAGACGTCCTACCTTTTATCCGTTATTTTTCGCCAGGAGATAGAGCGTTATCACATCCCGAAATAATGACAGGTTTGTACATATATTTAGCGAATTTAACCAGTCGTTAACTTTTGAAGTCCATCACAAAACCGCCGCTGGCGGCAGAAAAATGCATACTTCCAGCCAACGCCTCCTCACGCCCGAAACCGCCACGCTCTTATCGTTGCCACACGACGGACGGAGCTAAACGGGAGCAGACAATGAGTGCGATTACCCTCGGCCTCGACTTCGGCAGCGATTCGGTACGCGCCTTGGCCGTGGAGTGCCGAACCGGGCGGGAGCTGGCGACGAACGTGGTGTATTACCCCCGCTGGCGCGCGGGAAAATATTGCCTGCCGGCCGGCAATCAGTTCCGCCACCACCCTCTGGATTATATTGAAGCGCTGGAACAGGCCGTTCGCGCCGCCGCAGACCAGTTGAGCGCGCAACAGCGTCGGCGGATCGTCGGCATCGGCGTGGATTCGACCGGCTCCACGCCCGCGCCCATCGACGCGCAGGGCAATATTCTGGCGCTGCGCCCCGAGTTCGCCGACAATCCCAACGCCATGTTCGTGCTGTGGAAAGATCACACGGCGCTGGAAGAGGCCGAGGAGATCAATGCCCTGTGCCGCAGCGGCCGCTTCGCCGATTACACCCGCTATACCGGCGGCGTGTACTCCGCCGAATGGTTCTGGGCGAAAATACTTCACGTCACGCGGGCCGACGCCGAGGTGCGGCGGGCCGCCGTCTCCTGGGTCGAACTCTGCGATTGGGTGCCCGCCCTGCTCTGCGGCGCCACCGCTCCCGCGGAGATCAAACGCGGCCGTTGCAGCGCCGGGCATAAGTCGCTCTGGCACCCCGACTGGGGCGGACTGCCGCCCAAAGCGTTCCTGCAGGCGCTCGATCCGCGCCTAAGCGAGAATCTGCAATATCCGCTGTTTACCGACACCTGGACCGCCGAGCGGCCGGTCGGCGTCATCGCCGCGCAATGGGCGCAGCGGCTCGGCCTGCCGGAAAGCACGGTTATCGCCGGCGGCGCCTTCGACTGCCATGTCGGCGCCGTCGGCGCCGGCGCGCAGCCGTATACGCTGGTTAAAGCGATCGGCACGTCCACCTGCGACATTCTGATAGCGGAGGAGGAACGCATCGCCGGCCGCGCCATACAGGGTATCTGCGGGCAGGTCGACGGCAGCGTGGTGCCCGGCCGCGTCGGCCTGGAAGCGGGCCAATCCGCGTTCGGCGATATGTACGCCTGGTTCGGCCGCCTGCTGAGCTGGCCGTTGCAACAGGCCGCCGACGCATATCCGCAGCTCAAGACACCGCTACAGGCCACGCAGGCGCAGCTGCTGGAACGGTTGACGCTGGCCTGGGCGGAGAACCCGACGCTGGAGAATCTGCCCGCGGTACTCGACTGGTTTAACGGGCGCCGCACCCCCTTCGCCAACCAGCGGTTAAAAGGCGTCATTGCCGACCTCAATCTGGGCACGGACGCGCCGACGCTGTTCGGCGGTTTTATCGCCGCCACCGCTTTCGGCGCCCGCGCCATCATGGAGTGTTTTGAAAGTCAGGACGTGCCGGTCGACAACATCATCGCGCTCGGCGGCATCGCCCGGAAATCCCCGGCCATCATGCAGGTCTGTAGCGATGTGATGAATCGCCCGTTGCAAATCGTCGCCTCCGATCAGTGCTGCGCGCTGGGGGCGGCCATCTTCGCCGCCGTCGCGGCGGGCATTCACCCCGACATTCCAGACGCGCAACGCCACATGTCCAGCGCGATTGAACGCACGCTGACGCCGGACGGACCGCGCGCCGCGCGCTACCAGCGGCTTTATGAACGCTATCGGCAGTGGTGCCGCATCGCCGAGCCGGCTTATCGCCCAGAAGCGGAAAACGCCGGCCGAAGCCAAATGCCGATCGTTTAAGTATCGAGATACACGGGGCGACCACAGGGGTGATGCGTCCCCGCGGGAACCTCCCCTGTGTTTCCCCTAAAAATGGGCTTCAGTGAACAGCATTAGGCCTAAGCCTCGGTTAACTACGTCTCTTCCCGTTGGGGACAAACAGGAGTCATCATGGATCATTTCAAGCAGCTTGAAGTCTGGTTTGTTATCGGCAGCCAGCATCTTTATGGACCGGAAACCCTGCGCCGGGTAAAGGAGCACGCGGAGAGCGTGGTCGCCGCCCTGAACCGGGAGGCCGGGCTGCCGGTAAAGCTGGCGCTTAAACCGCTGGTGAAAACGCCGGATGAAATTCTCTCGCTGTGCCGGGACGCCAACTATCAGGATAACTGCATCGGCCTGCTGATCTGGCTGCATACCTTCTCGCCGGCCAAAATGTGGATCGGCGGGCTCGCCATTCTGCATAAACCGCTGCTGCAATTTCATACCCAGTTCAATGCGGAAATTCCGTGGGACACCATGGATATGGACTTTATGAACCTGAACCAGACGGCGCACGGCGGACGGGAGTTCGGGTTTATCGGCGCCCGAATGCATCAGTCGCACCAGGTGGTCGCCGGCCATTGGCGGGATAAACGCGCCCATGAGCGCATCGCCAAATGGATGCGGGTGGCGGCGGCGATTCAGGAAAGCAGGCGGCTGAAAGTGGCGCGCTTTGGCGACAATATGCGCGAGGTGGCGGTCACCGAGGGCGATAAGGTCGGCGCGCAGATTCAGTTCGGTTACTCCGTCAGCGCCTGGGGATTAGGCGATCTAGCCGAGGCGGTGGATGCCGTCGCCAAGGGCGATATCGCTGCGCGGATTGACGAGTATGAAGCCAGCTATCAGTTAACCGACGCGGTCAAACTTCATGGTCCGAAGCGTCAAAATCTGCTGGATGCGGCGCAAATCGAGCTGGGGTTGCAACGTTTCCTGGAACAGGGCGGCTATCAAGCTTTTACCACCGATTTCGAAAATCTGTACGGACTGAAGCAGCTGCCGGGGCTGGCCGTGCAGCGGTTAATGCAGCAAGGCTACGGTTTCGGCGGCGAAGGCGACTGGAAAACGGCGGCGCTGCTGCGCATTATGAAAGTGATGGCCAGCGGGCTGCCGGGCGGCACCTCGTTTATGGAGGATTACACCTACCACTTCCAGACGCATAACGATCTGATCGTCGGCGCCCATATGCTGGAGGTCTGCCCCAGCATCGCCAAAGAGCGGAAGCCCGTTCTCGACGTCCAGCATCTGGGGATCGGCGGCAAGGACGACCCGGCACGGCTGATCTTCTCTACGCCCGCCGGCCCCGCCCTCAACGCCAGCGTTATCGACATCGGAGACCGCTTCAGAATGCTGGTTAACGTGGTGGAGGCCGTTGAACAGCCGCGCCCCTTGCCCAAACTGCCGGTGGCGCGCGCCGTCTGGCGGGCGCAGCCCTCGCTGGAGACCGCCGCCGAAGCCTGGATTCTGGCGGGCGGCGCCCATCACACGGTATTCAGCCAGGCGCTGGATGCGGACTATCTGCGTCTGTATGCCGAGATGCAGCATATTGAACTGCTGGTGATAGACAATGAGACCCGCCTCCCGGCGTTCAGGGACGCGCTGCGCTGGAACGAGGCCTATTATAAACTCTGCGGCCGCTGACGGGAAAACGCCGGGCCGCACGGACGCGGCAACGGCTGAAAAACCAATACCGCCCGAGTTTTCAGCCGGTTAGCCGCGGCTATTGGCCCGCTTAAAATTTATATTACTTTCCATATTATCCTATAGACAGCGATTATCTCTTGCATATACTTAATCACCCCAACAACATAACTATTAGCTCATTAATTATGACAGCGCATGATTACTTGCTTAAATTTCGGAAGGTCAGCACTTCGGAAAGTCTGGAAAAACTCTTCGACCATCTCAACTACTCCCTGACCGACAGTCAGGAAATCATCAATATGTACCGCGCCGCGGACCACCGCCGGGCGGAGCTGGCCTCTGGCGGCAAGCTATTCGACTTAGGCCGCGTCCCCAAGTCGGCGTGGCGCTATGTGATATAAAGCGCAACGGCGATAATGCGGCAAAACAAAGAATAATTATGCATATTCGCCGGCTTCAGCCGATGGTTTCATCACCTTTCCGTTCCTTTATATGAGGTTAAGTCCCCTATTCCTTCAGGTTTTGCCTATATCCCTACTTTAGGTATGTTGTCGAAAGCCTGACAATGCCTGATAATATGCGGGTTTTATTTTTTAGGCAGAGTAATGACCGAATACGCACTGTTATTTGTTAGCGCCCTTCTGGTAAACAACTTCGTTCTGGTGAAATTCCTGGGACTGTGTCCGTTTATGGGCGTCTCCAAACGGCTGGAGACGGCTATCGGCATGGGGCTGGCCACCACGTTCGTGATGACGCTGGGCTCCATGTTCTCCTGGATCGTCAACGCGCTGATTCTGGAACCGCTCAATATTCTGTACCTACGGACCATGACGTTTATTCTGGTCCTGGCCGTGGTCGTCCAGTTTTCCGAACTGGTGGTGCGTAAAACCAGTCCGGAGCTTTACCGCCTGCTGGGGATTTTTCTGCCGCTAATCACCACCAACTGCGCCGTATTGGGGGTTGTGCTGCTGAATGTCAACATGTCCCACGGTTTTCTTCAATCGACCCTATACGGTTTCGGCGCCGCCGCCGGTTTTTCTTTAGTGATGGTGCTATTTGCCGCCATCCGCGAGCGCCTCGCGGTGTCCGACGTTCCCGCGCCTTTTCGCGGTTCGTCGATCGCGCTGATTACCGCCGGGCTGATGTCGCTGGCTTTCATGGGCTTTACCGGTCTGGTGAAATTCTAATGACGGCTATTTGGATCGCCATTGCGGCTCTCAGTTTACTTTCCCTGTTTTTCGGCCTCATCCTCGGCTACGCGTCGCGCCGTTTTCAGGTAGAGGAAGATCCCGTCGTCGAACAGGTCGAGGCCATGCTGCCGCAGAGCCAGTGCGGCCAGTGCGGCTACCCCGGCTGCCGCCCCTATGCAGAAGCCGTCTCGCTGAACGGCGAAAAAATCAACAAATGCGTACCCGGCGGCGAGGCGATGATGCTGAAGCTGGCCGAGAAGCTGAACATCGATCCGCAGCCGCTCGACGGAGACGGCGCCGCGCGCCAACCTGAGCGCAAAGTCGCCTGGATTGACGAAGCCAACTGCATCGGTTGCACCAAGTGTATTCAGTCTTGCCCGGTAGACGCCATCATCGGCAGCACGAAAGCGATACATACCGTTGTCAGCGATCTCTGCACGGGCTGCGATCTGTGCGTCGCTCCCTGCCCCACGGATTGTATCGAACTGCGTCCCGTCGCCCCGACCCCCGAAAACTGGAAATGGGATCTCAACGCCATTCCGGTTCGCGTCATTCAAGTAGAACGCCATGCTTAAGCTGTTTGCCGCTTTCAAAAAAGATCGCATCTGGGATTTCGACGGCGGCATTCATCCGCCGGAAATGAAAACCCAATCCAGCCAGGCTCCGCTGCGCGCCGTCCCGCTGCCGGAACAGTTCATTATTCCGCTGAAACAACATCTCGGGCCGGAAGGCGAACTGTGCGTGCAAATCGGCGACAAGGTACTGCGCGGCCAGCCGTTGACCCGCGGGAAAGGCCGTACGCTGCCGGTCCATGCGCCGACATCCGGCACCGTGAGCGATATCCGCCGGCACATGACGGCGCATCCTTCGGCGCTGCCCGAATTAAGCGTGATTATCGTTCCAGACGGCGAGGACCGCTGGTGCGAGCGCAAAACGTTCAGCGACTATCGTCGCCAGCCGGCGGATACCCTGCTCGCGCACCTGCACCAGTCGGGCATCGCCGGACTGGGCGGCGCCGGATTCCCCACCGCCGCCAAACTGCAAGGCGGAATGCGCGGCATCGAAACGCTGATCGTCAACGCCGCCGAATGCGAGCCCTATATCACCGCGGACGACCGGCTGATGCGGGAACATGCGGATGAAATCGTCCAGGGCGTCGAGATTCTCGTCTATCTGCTGCGGCCGCAGCGTATTCTTATCGGCATTGAAGATAACAAGCCCGAGGCCATCGCCGCGCTGCGACAGGCGCTGCCCGCGCATGCGGCCATCGAGCTGCGCGTTATTCCAACCAAATATCCCTCCGGCGGCGCCAAGCAGCTCACCAAGATTCTGACCGGCAAGGAAGTTCCCTTCGGCAAACACTCCGCCGCCATCGGCATATTGATGCAGAATGTCGGCACCGCCTTCGCCATCAAACGCGCCGTTATCGACGGCGAACCGCTGACCGAACGCGTCGTTACGCTGACGGGCGAAGCCTTGCGGCAGCAGGGAAATGTCTGGGCCAGGCTGGGAACCCCGGTCCGCCATTTGTTGAAACATGCGGGATTCCATATCGGCCGCCAGCCGATGGTTATCATGGGCGGCCCGCTGATGGGCTTTACGCTGCCGTCGCTGGACGTGCCGATCGTCAAGATCAGCAACTGTATTCTTGCCCCCTCGCCTACGGAGATAGCGCCGGCCGCCGAAGAACAGGCCTGCATTCGCTGCAGCAAATGCGCCGACGCCTGTCCCGCAGGGCTGCTGCCTCAGCAACTTTACTGGTTCAGCCGCGGGCAGGAGCACGAAAAAGCGCGCGGCCACCATCTGTTTGACTGCATAGAATGCGGCGCCTGCGCCTATGTCTGCCCCAGCAATATTCCGCTGGTGCAATATTACCGGCAGGAGAAGGCGGAAATCCGAGCCATTGACGAAGAGGCCGAGCGCTCCGCACAGGCCAAAAGTCGTTTTGAGGCTAAAAAAGCGCGTCTCGAACGAGAGAAACTGGCGCGGGAGCTGCGCCATAAACAGGCGGCCGCCGGTATTGCGGACGGCGATAAGCAAGCGGTACAGGCCGCTCTGGCGCGGGTGCGTAACGCCCGGCCCGCTCCGGCCATTGAGGTTATACCGGGACAGCGGCCGGATAACAGCGCGGCTATCGCCGCCCGCGCCGCGCGTAAGGCGCAGGCGCGCGCCAATCAGCCGGCGTCCGCTGCCGGCCATACGACCGAACAGCACGCCGATGGACAGAGCGATACGCGTAAAGCCGCCGTCGCCGACGCCATCGCCCGGGTTAAGGCCCGCAAGGCCGCGCAGCAGGCCGCTTCCGCCGACGCCCCGGCGCCGCCGGTGCCTGAACAGCACGCCGATGGACAGAGCGATACGCGTAAAGCCGCCGTCGCCGACGCCATCGCCCGGGTTAAGGCTCGCAAGGCCGCGCAGCAGGCCGCTTCCGCCGACGCCCAGGCGCCGCCGGTGCCTGAACAGCACGCCGATAAACAGGCCGATGCGCGCAAAGCCGCCGTCGCCGACGCCATCGCCCGGGTTAAGGCCCGCAAGGCCGCGCAGCAGGCCGCTTCCGCCGACGCCCCGGCGCCGCCGGTGCCTGAACAGCACGCCGATGGACAGAGCGATACGCGTAAAGCCGCCGTCGCCGACGCCATCGCCCGGGTTAAGGCTCGCAAGGCCGCGCAGCAGGCCGCTTCCGCCGACGCCCCGGCGCCGCCGGTGCCTGAACAGCACGCCGATGGACAGAGCGATACGCGTAAAGCCGCCGTCGCCGACGCCATCGCCCGGGTTAAGGCTCGCAAGGCCGCGCAGCAGGCCGCTTCCGCCGACGCCCAGGCGCCGCCGGTGCCTGAACAGCACGCCGATAAACAGGCCGATGCGCGCAAAGCCGCCGTCGCCGACGCCATCGCCCGGGTTAAGGCCCGCAAGGCCGCGCAGCAGGCCGCTTCCGCCGACGCCCAGGCGCCGCCGGCGCCTGAACAGCACGCCGACAAACAGGCCGATGCGCGCAAAGCCGCCGTCGCCGACGCCATCGCCCGGGTTAAGGCCCGCAAGGCCGCGCAGGCGTTATCGAAGTCTCAAGAGGAATAAATGGCTTTTAAGATTGCAAGTTCACCGTTTACGCATAATCAGCTGCGCATGCGGCGCATGATGTCGCTGGTGATCGCGGCCTGCGTTCCCGGCATGCTGGCACAGTGCTATTTCTTTGGTTACGGCAGCCTGATTCAGGTTTGTCTGGCCGCGATTACCGCTATTGGCGCGGAATCAGTGACAATGTCACTTAGAAAATACCCGGTGCGGGCCAGCCTGGCCGATAATTCGGCGCTGCTCACCGGCATTCTGCTCGGCATCAGCCTGCCGCCGCTGGCGCCGTGGTGGATGGCGGTGATAGGCTGCGTATTCGCCATCGTCATCGCCAAACAGCTCTATGGCGGCCTGGGGCAAAATCCGTTTAACCCGGCGATGATCGGCTACGTGGTGTTGCTGATCTCGTTTCCGGTTCAGATGACCAGTTGGCTGCCGCCGGCGCCGCTGCAAAGCCTGCCCGTCGGTTTCTACGATACGCTGTCGATTATTTTCACCGGGCATACGCCGTCGGGGCATTCGGTACAGCAGCTGATGCAAACCATCGACGGCATCAGCCAGGCGACGCCGCTGGATAGCTTTAAAACGGCGCTGCGCTCCGGCCATCAGCCGGAGCAAATTCTGCAGCAGCCGCTATTTTCCGGCGTGCTGGCGGGCGTCGGCTGGCAGTGGGTGAATATCGGTTATCTGGCCGGCGGGGCGTTCCTGCTGTTGCGGGGGAGCATTCGCTGGCATATTCCCGTCGGCTTCCTGTTTACCCTGACGCTGTGCTCCGCACTGGCCTGGATGCTGTCGCCCGCCGACCATGCGCCGCCGCTGCTGCATCTGTTTTCCGGCGCCACCATGCTGGGCGCGTTCTTCATCGCCACCGACCCGGTCACCGCCTCGACCACCAATCGCGGCCGCTTGATTTTCGGCGCGCTGATCGGCCTGCTGGTGTGGTTAATCAGAACCTACGGCGGCTACCCCGACGGCGTGGCCTTTGCGGTATTACTGGCGAATATTACCGTGCCGCTGATCGATTATTACACCCAGCCTCGCGCTTACGGCCATCATCGCTAAGGAGCCGCCATGTTAACCACCATGCGCCGCCACGCGACCACGCTGGCGCTTTTCGCCGCCGGCACCACCGCCTTAACGGCGGTCGTCAACCGCTTGACCGAACCGACCATCGCGCATCAGACCGCGTTGGAGCAAAAAAAGCTGTTGGATCAGGTTATCCCGGCGGAGATATACGATAATGCGTTGCAGCAAGAGTGTTACACCGTCACCGACGCGGCATTGGGATCGGCTTCCGCGCACCGGGTATTCATCGCCCGCAAAGCCGGCGTCCCCGTTGCCGCGGCCGTGGAAAGCACCGCGCCGGACGGCTATTCAGGCGCGATCGACATACTGATTGGCGCGGATTTTAATGCTAATGTGCTGGGGGCGCGCGTCACCGAGCATCATGAAACACCGGGATTAGGCGATAAAATAGACGTGCGTATTTCGGACTGGATTACGCATTTTAGCGGGCAACGCGTGCAAAACGCCGCCGACGCCCGCTGGGCGGTAAAAAAAGAGGGCGGCGCGTTCGATCAGTTTACCGGCGCGACCATTACGCCCCGCGCGGTGATTAATAGCATCAAACGCAGCGCGCTGTATTTGGAAACCTTACCGGCCCAACTGCCTTCCCTGCCTGCCTGCGGAGAGAGCCAATGAGTGAAGCGAAACGCCTTTTAGCCCAGGGGCTATGGAAAAACAATTCGGCGCTGGTGCAGCTGCTTGGGCTGTGCCCGCTGCTGGCGGTCTCCTCCACCGCGACCAACGCGCTGGGGCTCGGGCTGGCGACGACGCTGGTATTAGTCCTCACCAATGCCTCGGTCTCGGCGCTGCGGCGCTGGGTTGCCGCGGAAATCCGCATCCCGATTTATATTATGCTGATCGCCTCCGTAGTCAGCGCGGTGCAGATGCTGATCAATGCTTACGCTTACGGACTATACCAATCGCTGGGCATTTTTATCCCGCTGATCACCACCAACTGCATCGTTATCGGCCGCGCGGAGGCCTATGCGTCGAAAAACCCGGTGGGACTTTCCGCGCTGGACGGCCTGGCGATGGGGCTAGGCGCCACCAGCGCGCTGTTTGTTCTGGGCGCGCTGCGCGAGATTGTCGGCAACGGCACCCTATTCGACGGCGCCGATTTGCTGCTGGGCGACTGGGCCAAAGCGCTGCGCATCGAGGTGGTGCACCTGGATTCTCCGTTTCTGCTCGCCATGCTGCCCCCCGGCGCCTTTATCGGGCTGGGGCTGATGCTGGCGCTGAAATATCTGATTGATGAAAAAATGAAGCGCCGTCAGGCCAGGATCGCCGCGGGCGTCAAGTCCTCGCCGGCGAACGTATCCGGAGAGAGAGTATGAATAAACAAAAACGGATTGAAATTTTAAGCCGGCTGCGGGCGAACGATCCCCATCCCACCACGGAACTGCGATACACCACGCCGTTCGAACTGCTGATCGCCGTGCTGCTTTCCGCGCAGGCGACCGATGTCAGCGTGAACAAAGCGACGGCCAGGCTCTACCCCGTCGCCAATACGCCGCAGGCGATGCTCGAGCTGGGCGTCGAAGGCGTCAAAAGCTATATCAAGACCATCGGCCTGTTTAATAGCAAAGCGGAAAACGTGATAAAAACCTGCCGCATACTGATGGAGAAACATCAAGGCCAGGTGCCGGAAGACCGCGCCGCCCTCGAGGCCCTGCCCGGCGTGGGCCGTAAAACGGCCAATGTGGTGCTCAATACCGCCTTCGGCTGGCCGACCATCGCCGTCGATACGCATATTTTTCGCGTCTGCAACCGCACCGGCTTCGCCCCGGGCAAAAACGTCGAGCAGGTTGAAGAGAAACTGCTGAAGGTGGTGCCGGCCGAGTTTAAGGTCGATTGCCACCACTGGCTGATCCTGCACGGCAGATATACCTGCATCGCCCGCAAGCCCCGCTGCGGCTCCTGCCTGATCGAAGATTTGTGCGAATACAAAGAGAAAATTTACGCCTAGCGAAGACAACGTAAATCCTCCCTTTGCCGTCATGCCCGCGGCCGCAGTCGGGCACCTCCGCAGCGGCGCGTGTCTGGAACAACAGAGCGTTATTTTACCGGTAGGGTGATATCTTTAAACATGGCTTCGATCTCTTCATTCGAACGCAGCGCCACCGCGGTATCCACTACGTCACGCGTCAGGTGCGGCGCAAAACGTTGAATGAAGTCATACATATAGCTTCTCAGGAAGGTACTGCGGCGAAAGCCGATTTTGGTGGTGCTGTAGCTAAATATCTGGTTTACGTTGATCTTCACCAAATCGGTTTCTATTTGCGGATCGATCGCCATGTTGGCGATCACCCCAATCCCCAGCCCCAGACGCACGTAGGTTTTGATCACATCCGCGTCGGTGGCGGTAAACACGATACGCGGCGTCAGGCCGGCGCGGTTGAAGGCGGTATCGAGTTCGGAGCGGCCGGTGAATCCGAAGGTATAGGTCACTATCGGATAAGACGCCAGCTCCTCGATGGAGATATCCGTTTTCGACGCCAGCGGATGATCGGGCTTCACTACCACCGCGCGGTTCCAATGGTAACAAGGCAACATGATTAAATCGTCGTAGAGGTGCAGCGCTTCGGTGGCGATGGCGAAATCGGCGGAGCCTTTGGCCACCGCTTCCGCAATCTGCGTCGGCGACCCCTGATGCATATGCAGCGATACCCGGGGATAGCGTTCAATAAACCCTTTGATCACCTGAGGCAGCGCGTAACGCGCCTGGGTATGCGTGGTGGCGACATACAGCGACCCCTTGTCAGGATAGGTGTGTTCGCCGGCGACGGCCTTAATGGCGTCGACTTTGGAAAGAACCTCGCGCGCAATCCGAATGACTTCTTGCCCGGCCGGCGTCACCTGCGTCAGATGCTTCCCGCTGCGGGCGAAAATCTGAATGCCCAGCTCATCTTCCAACATTCTTACCTGTTTGCTGATCCCGGGCTGAGAGGTATACAACCCTTCCGCGGTAGAGGACACATTCAGGTTGTGATTAACAACTTCAACAATATAACGAAGCTGTTGCAGTTTCATAATTTATCCCATTTTCTATTGAATTATGCGCACGCCATCCAAGATTCTGACGATGTTCCATTTGCTCAAATCGTTTTTCGCACCTTAGTCGTCCGGTGCATATTTTCATCAATTAATGTCATTTAATCATAAAAATAGTTTTTATATAACCACTATTGAATCTCTTATAAAAAGAAACCCCGGCCCGCGGTGGAAAAATGCGCTCTCACGTCCAATCCAGGAAAACGGTAGTATAGCGCGCGAGGGAGTGATGAAAAAAGAAGGCGTTATGCCTAATGCCGATCGTTTAAGCATCGAGATACACGGGGCGACCACCGGGGTGAGGCGTCCCTACGGGAATCTCCCCCCGGTGTTTCCCCTAAAAACCGGCCTAAGTGACCAGCATTTGGCGTTATGCCTATATTGATGGTTTAAGAATCGAGAGATGCGGAGCGACCACGGGACGAGGCGTCGTCAGCGGAAAACCTCCCCCCGTGTTTCGCCTAAAGATAGGCTTAAGCGCCGGTATTAAGCATTATGCCCGCCAGGGCGGACATAACGGCGGCAACGCGTCGGAGATGGGATTATTTCTTTCCTTCGACCCATTTGCCATCGACATAAAATGCCGACCACCCGGTCGCCTTGCCCTCTTTCTCTGAAGCGACATACTGCTGCTTAGTCTTGCGGCTAAAACGCACCATGGTTTTGTTGCCGTCTTTATCGACCAGAGGCGCCTGCGCCAGATAACGCATTTTCTCCGGCAGGCGATCTTTAAAGCGCACCAGCTCTTCCACCAACGGAGCGCGCGTCTCGCGCGATTTCGGGAAGGTGTTGGCCGCCAGGAAAATACCGGCGGCGCCGTCGCGCAACACGAAGTAGGCGTCGGATTTTTCACACGGCAGCTCCGGCAGCGGAACCGGGTCTTCCTTCGGCGGCGCGACTTCGCCGTTGCGCAGAATTTTACGCGTATTGCCGCATGCTTCATTGGTGCAGGCCATGTATTTGCCAAAACGGCCCATCTTCATATGCATTTCCGCGCCGCATTTTTCACATTCCACCACCGGGCCGTCGTAGCCCTTAATGCGAAATTCGCCGACCTCGATTTCATAACCGTCGCAGGCGGGATTATTGCCGCACACGTGCAGCTTACGCTGATTGTCGATCAGGTAGCTGTCCATTGCCGTACCGCATTTGGGGCAACGGCGCCGCGCGCGCAGCGCATTGGTTTCCGCCTCGTCGCCTTCCAGTACGTTAAGCACCTCGGCTTCCGGGATCAGGTTAATCGTGGTTTTGCAACGCTCTTTCGGCGGCAGCGCATAGCCGGAACACCCCAGAAAGACCCCGGTACTGGCGGTACGAATCCCCATTTTACGGCCGCAGGTCGGGCAGTCGATGCTGGTCAGAATCATTTGATTGGGCCGCATGCCGCCTTTTTCAGGCTCCTGCTCCGCGGTCTCCAAACGCTGGCTGAACTCGGCAAAAAAATCGTCCAGCACGGCTTTCCACTGCGCCTGGTTGTTCGCCACCTGGTCCAGGCTGCTTTCCATGCGCGCGGTGAAGTCGTAACTCATCAGCTCGCGAAAGTTCTCTTCCAGCCGATCGGTGACGATCTCGCCCATTTTTTCGGCGTAGAAACGGCGATTCTCCACCCGAACATAGCCGCGATCCTGAATGGTCGAAATGATCGACGCATAGGTGGAAGGACGGCCGATACCGCGCTTCTCCAGCTCTTTAACCAGAGAAGCATCGCTATAGCGCGCCGGCGGCTTGGTAAAGTGCTGGCTCGGCAGCAGCTGTTGCAGCGCCAGCGGTTCGCCGACGGCCACCGCGGGCAGCGTGCGATCTTCATCGTTTTTACGCAGCGCCGGCATAACCTTCGTCCAGCCGTCAAAGCGCAGGGTGCGGCCTTTGGCGCGCAGTTGATAGGCGGCGGCGTTAACAATCAGCGTGGTGGAGTCGTACTTCGCCGGCGTCATCTGACAGGCGACGAACTGACGCCAAATCAGCTGATACAGCTTCTGCGCGTCCGCTTCCATATCTTTCAAATGGTCGGCGAGCACTTTCACATCCGAAGGGCGAATCGCTTCGTGCGCTTCCTGTGAATTTTCCTTGCTGCTGTAGTGATTCGCCGCATCCGGCAGATAATTCTTGCCGAACTCCTTGCCGATATAGTCTCGCACCATGGTCAGCGCGTCCTGACTCAAATTGGTCGAATCGGTACGCATGTAGGTAATGTGGCCCGCTTCATACAGACGCTGCGCCATCATCATGGTCTTTTTCACGCCGAATCCCAGACGGGTGCTGGCGGCCTGCTGCAGCGTAGAGGTGATAAACGGCGCCCCGGGCTTACTGCTGGTGGGCTTATCTTCCCGTTCCGCCACCGCGTAGTCGGCTTTTTCCAACAGACTGACGGCGGCCTGCGTCTGCGCTTTATTGACCGGTTTAAACGGCTTGCCGTTGAAGTGGGTCACCTGCATCTGCAGCCGGGTATCGCCGCTCGCCAGCAAATCCGCGTGCAGTTCCCAATACTCTTCGGGCACGAAGGCTTTAATTTCGCGTTCGCGATCGACAATCAGACGCACCGCCACCGACTGCACGCGCCCGGCGGACAGCCCGCGGGCGATCTTTTTCCACAATAAGGGCGACACCATATAGCCCACCACCCGGTCCATAAACCGGCGGGCCTGCTGGGCATTCACGCGATCGATATTTAACTTGTCCGGATTTTCGAACGCCTGCTGAATCGCGTTTTTGGTGATCTCATTAAAAACGACGCGGCTGAAACGCTTATCGTCGCCGCCGATGATTTCCCGCAGGTGCCAGGCGATGGCTTCCCCTTCACGGTCAAGGTCGGTTGCGAGATAGATATGATCGGCATTTTCCGCCAGCGTTTTTAGCTCGGAAACCACCTTCTCCTTGCCGGGCAAAATCTCATAGTTCGCTTTCCACCCGTGATAAGGATCGACGCCCATGCGATTCACCAGCGCGGATTTCTCATCCTTTTTGACGGCTTTTTTCGTTTTGTCTTTGGCTGAGTCCGCGCTCTTTTTACTGGCTGAGCCACTGGTCGGCAAATCGCGCACATGACCGACGCTGGATTTAACCACGTAGGCATTGCCCAAATACTTATTGATCGTTTTGGCTTTTGCCGGGGACTCAACTATAACGAGAGCTTTACCCATATGTACTATTACCTGCTGAATTCTTCTGAAAATCAGATATCTTTTGGGGGCACCCGCCGACGGAAACAAGGGCGGATGCTCGATTAATTGTGGATCATGGCGCGTTTCGCTCGTTTATTGCAGCTGAGCGGCGCCAGGCGACATCTCTGCCGTAATCCGCACGTTCGGTCTGAATAATAACGCGTTTATTTCAACATCAGATAAATGCCACCGTCATGACGCCACGACGTAAAGAATTAATTCCACTGACCGCGCAAAATCCCACACTCTACCTGATAAATGACGTCACGCAACCTAATTAGCATGGAAAAACCGTTTCATCCACTCCGGGATGAGTTCGGTATCGGCCGGCAAGTGACTAAAACTTAGCGCATTTGCGATAAAATATATCGGAGAAGTACAATCATGGGTAACGCCTGATTCGCTATGGCGTCTTCACGCCTGCCGCATGAAGATGTACCTGACGCAGGCAACATCGCTTTGCATAATACTTTGGAGTACGTAACCCATGTCCGATGAAATTCAGATAAGCAACGAAAGAACCCCGATCGACCGCAAGACCTTACTCGCCGAAGCCAATGCCATCATCCAGAATCACGGCGACTATCTGCACGGCATGGCGGCCGACGATGTTGAACAAAAAAATAACGTGCTGGTGTTTCGCGGCGAGTTTTTCCTCGATGACAACGGTCTGCCCACCTTAAAAACCACCGCCGTGTTTAACATGTTCAAACATCTGGCCCACGTGCTGTCGGAAAAATATTATCTGATCGATTAAACGCCGTCGCCCGCGCTCAACGCGGGCGGCGAACATCAGCGCCTCATCATAGAGGATGGTTTGTAGAAGAGGGTTTATAGCGGATAGTTTCCCCGCTGCCACCAGCGCAGCATCAATCGCTCGGCGCTATCGCCCGCGCTACTCGTAAAACGTTCAATCAGGCGCTTACGGCGCGTATAACGCACGCCGAGCACCTCATATTTGTCCATCTCGGCGATCAGCAGGTCGTCGCTGGTGCCGATTTCATCGACCAGCCCCAACGCCTTGGCCTGGGTGCCGAACCAGTGTTCGCCGGTCGCCACCGAATCAATATCCAGCGCCGGACGCATCTGGTGAACGAACTGTTTAAACAGGCCGTGCGTAACGTTCAACTCCTCGCGGAATTTCTCGCGCCCCTGCTCGGTATTCTCGCCAAACAGCGTCAGCGTGCGCTTAAACTCGCCCGCGGTGTGCAGTTCGACATCAATATCCTTGTTCTTCAGCAGACGGTTGAAGTTGGGAATTTGCGCCACCACGCCAATGGATCCGACGATCGCGAACGGCGCGGCGACAATGCGGTCGGCGACGCAGGCCATCATGTACCCGCCGCTGGCGGCCACTTTGTCGACCGCCACGGTCAGCTTAATCCCGCCCTGGCGCAGCCTTTGCAGCTGAGAAGCGGCAAGGCCGTAGCCATGCACCACCCCGCCGGGGCTCTCCAGGCGCAGCAGCACCTGGTCCTGCGGTTTGGCGACCGCAAGCACCGCCGAGACCTCTTCACGCAGCGAATTCACCTCGCCGGCATCCATACCGCCGTTGAAATCCAGCACATACAGACAGGATTTCGCCGGTTTCGCCTCACCGCGTTTCGCGCGCTGCTTTTCTTCTTTGACCTTGGCTTTTTCTTTCTTCTTCTCTTGCTTGGACAGTAGCTTACGCTCGGCATCGCTCATGTACGCCATCTGCATCTCTTGCTGCATATCGCGATACTGTTCCCCCAGATTGACGACCTGCAATTCACCTTTCCGCTGACGTTTACGCTGCGCCATACCGAAGACCAGGACCATAAGCGCACCAATAGATAGAACGATGGTGAGCGCTTTAGCCAGGAATAAACCATACTGAGAAAGTAATTCCACAAATACCGCCCTCATTAGCCAAGTTGCAAAATATCATGCTGATTATACTCACTCAGCATCTCTTTAACCTAACCAATGCCACCCAGGATGGCGACGTTATTCGCGCCGTCTCCGCGCTTTCTGCTGCTTTTTAGCGCACCAACGGCCAGAAATGGCGTCAGTCTGATTGAAAACGGCGCCTGTTTCAGGCATAAATCCGTCATCTTCATCCTATCGGATGCCTTTTCAACCAGATACCGGCATACCGCAATATATCCTGCGTTCATGAAGGCCGGTACGTCTGCAAGAGGGATTGCCCGTGTATTACCAGCCCAAAAACGACCTGCTGCGACAGCGCATCATTCTGGTTACCGGCGCCGGCGACGGTATCGGCCGCGAGGCGGCGCTGACCTATGCCCGTTTCGGCGCGCGTCTGATTCTGCTGGGACGCACCGAAAGCAAACTTCAGGCGGTGAAGCGGCAAATTCAAGAAGAGAACGAAGAGAACGGCGCCCAAGCGCAGATTATCGTCTGCGATATGCTGACGGCCGATGCGGCGCGATTTTTTCACCTGGCCGATGAGTTGGCCCAGACGGTTCCCCGCCTTGACGGCGTCCTGCATAACGCCGGACTGCTGGGGGAAATCGCCCCGATGGCGCGGCAGACGGCGGAGATCTGGCGCGACGTGATGCAGGTTAACGTCAACGCCACCTTTATGCTGACGCAGGCGTTACTGCCGCTGTTGCTGAAATCCCCCAGCCCGTCGCTGATTTTCACCAGCTCCAGCGTGGGGCGTCAGGGCCGGGCCGGCTGGGGCGCTTACTCGGTGTCGAAGTTCGCCACCGAAGGCATGATGCAGGTTTTGGCCGACGAATATCGCCAGCAAAACCTGAGGGTCAACTGCATCAACCCCGGCGGCACGCGCACCGGCATGCGCGCCGCGGCATTTCCCGATGAAGATCCTGATAAACTAAAAACTCCCGCGGACATTATGCCGCTATACCTCTACCTGATGGGAGACGACAGCCGCCGCAAAACGGGCATGAGTTTTGATGCGCAGCCGGGTAGAAAACCAGGTCAGGCCGAATAGCCAGGAGATAACGCAGTATGAGTGATGAACGTCACCAGCAACGTCAGCAACGTATTAAAGAAAAGGTCGATGCCCGTATCGCCGCCGCGCGCGAAATACGCGGCATTTTGATGATTTTTACCGGCAACGGCAAAGGGAAAACCACCGCGGCCTTCGGCACAGTTACCCGCGCCATCGGCCATGGTTTACGGGCCGGCGTTATCCAGTTCATTAAAGGCGAGTGGCCGAACGGCGAGAAAAACCTGCTGCAACAACACGGCGTTGAATTTCAGGTGATGGCGACCGGATTCACCTGGGAGACGCAGAATCGCCAGACCGATACCGAGGCCGCGCAAAAAGTGTGGCGGCACGGCAAGCGTATGCTGGCCGACCCGCAGCTGGATCTGGTGGTGCTGGATGAACTGACCTACATGGTCAGCTATGGCTACCTTGAGCTGGAAGAGGTATTGCAGGCCCTGCGCGAGCGGCCGGCCGGGCAAACGGTCATCATCACCGGACGGGGATGCCATCGCGATTTGCTGGAGCTGGCGGACACCGTCACCGAGATGCGGCCGGTAAAACACGCCTTTGAAGCCGGCATCAAAGCGCAGCAGGGGATTGATTGGTGACGAGAACGGCCTCTCGTTATCCCGCGGCGGCAGGCGGAGAGCGCTTACGCTGGGCGTCGCTGGAGCGCCCGCCTGCGCGGGCGTGACGGGCCGCCGCTAACGCGGCGTTTTTTACGCTTGACCGCTGCGTGTTTTCGCTTTCGGCGCGCCGCGCCGCGCCGGCGCGACCTGGCCGCTGCGTTTGATCGCCCGGCGAATCTGATTCGCCTTTACCCGGCGGCGTTCGCGCTCGACCGGCAGCTTGCTCACCGTTTCCGGCGGCAGCTGTACCAGTCCGCGCAGATAGTTCAGGCTTTCCAGCGACATTTCCGACCATCCGCCGCGCGGCAAGCCTTTAGGCAGCGGGATATCGCCGTAGCGAACGCGGATCAACCGGCTAACCTGTACGCCGACCGCTTCCCACAGGCGGCGAACCTCACGGTTGCGCCCTTCGGTCAGCGTCACGTTATACCATTGGTTAAGACCTTCCCCGCCTTGATAACGGATAGTGCGGAAGGAGGCCGGACCGTCTTCCAACTGAACGCCTTTGCTCAGCTGTTTGATCTTCTCATCGTTGATTTCACCGAATACCCGCACGGCATACTCACGCTCGACCTCGTGGCTGGGGTGCATCAGCCGGTTAGCCAGTTCGCCGTCCGTAGTGAATAACAACAGGCCCGAGGTATTCACGTCCAGCCGCCCTACCGCCACCCAGCGAGAGCCCGGTATCTTCGGCAAACGGTCAAAAACCGTCGGACGCCCGTCGGGATCGCTGCGCGTACACAGCTCGCCCTCCGGCTTATAGTAGATAAGCACCCGGCAAACGGTCTCTTCGGTCTCCTTCACGGAAACCACGTGGCCGTCAATGCGGATTTTCGTCGCCTTGGTCACTTCGACGCGGTCGCCCAGCGTCGCGATTTTACCGTCAACGCTGACGCGGCCGGCCTGAATCATCCCTTCTATTTCACGACGCGAACCATGACCGGCTCGCGCTAGTACCTTCTGTAACTTTTCGCTCATCGAGCAACCCCTGAGTGCCGCCTTCACAGGCGTCTGATATACTTTCAAAACAACAAGTCATTGCATAAATAGAATTAACTTATTGATATGTAAACATTTTGTAAAAACGGCATAATAAATGCCATGTTACGCAAGCCGCCGCACACGATAATTCGTGGCCGCACATATTACACGAATTTTCGGATACAAGGCCAATCTCATGCAATCCGTAGCTTATTAGCGACGGATGAACGCCGATTTCATTTAACGCTATGCGCCAGGCTGCGAATGTCAATCATAGTTCTTTCAAGGCTTTTTCCAAAACCGCCATCGCCATCCATTCTGTGATTTTCGCAACCTCATCATTACTGCCGCCGCCGATATCCTTTAATACGACCAGGGCTTCGGTTCCATAAATAACGGCAAGAGACATAATTAATTTTTCATAATTTTCCGCTGAAAGCGCTCTCTCCAGAGGCTGCGTCGCCTTGCGCAGCAGGCGAATACGGTTGCCGCGTTTCAGTATGTCTTGCAAATTTCCATCATTATTTTTAGCCCATTGCTCCAAGGAGACTTTAAGGGCGGAACGAAGAACGCCTTCATGCATAAAAATACGCGGCCAGGCGTGGCCAAACAGCGAAAGTATCCTCTCTCTGGCGCCATCCTCTTCAGGTTCCCAATTCATGACCGGCCCGAGGCTCTCTTCAACCATTGCCGCAACCAGGGCGCTCTGAGTAGGGAAATATCGATAGGCGGTCGCTCTGGATACGCCCGCCTGGGCCGCGACTTCCGCCACGCTGGGTTCGAATCCCTGCGCATATAGCTGCATTGCCTGTTTGATCATCAAACCGCGGGTTTTTAACTGTTTGGGGGAGATGAAAATATGTTGTTCTTTCATGCAGGCTCCAGCTCTTGAGGTGATCAGCATAACCTTTCAAACGGGAATTATCACGCGCCGTGGCGTCGGCGCGCACCATTTGAGATTGGAGTCTCAAAATAATGAGATCACAGTCTCATTATGGCGGTATGGCGATTGCCACCGAGATAAGACAGGAACAACATGACGGCAACGTGAGCTCACAGACCAGATATGGGAACGTCTTTCCGGCGTTTCTCAATGCCTTATTCAGCGCAAGGATCACCATAATGAGTTCCAAGACTGACGCCGTTTATATAGCGACAACCACAGACACCAAGGGCCGTGAGTTGGACTTTGTCAGAAAAATCATCAACCGACACGGCGTTAAGACCGTCACGATCGATCTGTCCACAAAGCCGCATACGTCTGCCGTCAAAGCCGATATTTCGGCTCAGGAAATCGCCGCCTACCACCCGCGCGGGGCGGAGGCCGTTTTTTGCGGCGAAAGAGGCAAGGCTATTGCAGCCATGTCTCTCGCCTTCACCCGTTTTATATCTGGTCGCGCTGACGTGGCGGCGATGTTAGGGCTGGGCGGTTCAGGCGGAACCGCATTAATTACCCCGGCCATGCAGTCGCTTCCTATCGGCGTTCCCAAACTGATGGTTTCGACAATGGCATCGGGAGACACCTCGCCCTATGTCGGATCCAGCGACATCGCCATGCTCTACTCCGTCACGGATGTCGCGGGAATCAATCGTATTTCACGAAAAATTCTCACCAACGCGGCGGCGCAAATTACCGGAGCCGTTCTGTTTACACGGCAAGAGAGCGATATTCAGGATCCGCCGGCGCTCGGTCTCACCATGTTCGGCGTGACAACGCCTTGCGTACGTCAGGTCACGGAAGGATTGGAAAGCCAGTATGACTGTCTGGTGTTCCACGCAACCGGCAGCGGCGGGAATGCGATGGAAAAACTGGCCGGGGAAGGATTACTCGACGGCATCCTGGATCTTACGCTGACGGAGATCTGCGACATGCTGTTCGGCGGCGTTCTCGCCTGTTCTTCCGACCGGCTCGATGTCGTGGCCCGCACCCGCTTACCCTGGGTCGGCTCCTGCGGCGCGCTCGATATGATCAACTTTCCGTCTATGGATAAAGTGCCGGAGCAGTACGCACGGCGCCAGTTGTTCGCGCACAACGCGCAGGTGACCTTAATGCGCACCACGCCGGAAGAAAACGCCGTAATGGGTCAATGGATCGCGGAAAAACTTAACCGGTGCGATGGCGAAATTCGCTTCCTGATCCCCATGCGGGGTTTTTCCTCAATCGACGCCGAAGGAGAGGTTTTCTGGTCCCCCGCAGCCGACCTGGCGTTTATTGATGCCTTCGAGTCCCATTTCAAACCGACGTCCAAACGCCGAATGATCAAGCTTGATTGCAACATTAACGACGCTGAATTCGCCGATGCGGCAATCAGAGCATTCAAAGAAGCAACAAACGCTTTAAGGAGCAAATAATGCAATATCAGGATCGCAATACGCTTTTAGCTCGCTTTAAGGAGATGATCGCACGCAAAGAGCCTATCATCGGCGGCGGCGCCGGTACCGGCCTGTCGGCGAAATGCGAAGAGGCCGGCGGCATCGACCTGATCGTTATTTATAATTCAGGGCGCTACCGTATGGCCGGGAGAGGCTCGCTCGCCGGGTTATTGGCTTACGGCAATGCAAACGATATTGTGCTGGATATGGCGAAAGAGGTGCTGCCCGTAGTGAAAAAAACGCCGGTGCTTGCCGGCGTCAATGGAACGGACCCCTTCTGTCACTTCGACGCCTTCCTTGACGAGCTGATTAAACTGGGGTTTGCGGGAGTGCAAAACTTCCCTACCGTAGGCCTAATTGACGGTAAGTTCAGGCAAAATCTGGAAGAAACGGGAATGGGCTATGCGCTGGAAGTCGATATGATCCGTAAAGCCCATGAAAAAGGGCTGCTGACGACGCCTTATGTCTTCAGCGCTGAAGATGCGGCGGCGATGGCTGAAGCGGGCGCGGATATCATCGTTCCCCATATGGGATTGACTACCGGGGGAAATATTGGCGCCGACACGGCGATGACCCTGGATGATTGCGTCACGGCGATTAATGAGTGGGCGCAAGCGGCGCGAAAAGTGCGTGAGGACATCATTATACTTTGTCATGGCGGACCGATTGCGACAGCGCAAGATGCCGCCTATATCATGAAGCGATGTTCTCTTGTGGATGGCTTTTATGGCGCCAGCTCGATGGAGCGATTGCCTACCGAAGTCGCCTTGACGGAGACCACCAAAGCCTTCAAGTCGATAGCTCGATAGACTATTAAGGCCGGGAGTCCGGCCTTTTCTCATCCGGTCGGAAACCGTTACGCTCAATACACATCCCGGGCATAGCGTTTGTCCTGCGCCATCTTGGCGACATAGGCCGTCGCGTCCTCGGCGGTCATCGCGCCGTGTTTCTGCACCACCAGCCGGAGCGCGGCATCGACGTCCTTCGCCATGCGTCCGGCGTCGCCGCAGACATAGAAGTGCGCGCCCTCCTGCAGCCAGCGCCACAGCTCGGCGCCCTGCTCAAGCAGGCGATGCTGCACATAGACCTTTTCCGCCCGATCGCGCGAGAAGGCGGTATCCAGCCGATGCAGGCAGCCGTCGCGCCGCATCGCCTCCAGCTCTTCGCGATAGTAGAAATCGGTCGCCGCGCGCTGCTCGCCGAACACCAGCCAGTTTTTTCCCTGCGCGCCCGCGGCCTGGCGATCCTGCAAAAAAGCGCGGAAAGGGGCGATGCCGGTGCCGGCCCCCACCATAATCATCGGCGCTTCAGGGTCGTGCGGCGGTCGGAAATGGGCCGCCTTATGGACGAAAATCGGCACGGGGACGGATTGCGCGCGATCGGCCAGAAAGGTTGAGCACACGCCGCCCCGCCGCCGGCCGTCCCGCTCATAACGCACGGTCGCAACCGTCAGATGCACCCGGTGCGGCGAGACCTTGGGGCTTGATGAAATCGAGTACAGGCGCGGCTGCAACCGCTTGAGCGCGGAGAGCCACTCCTCGGCCGATGCCCGAACCGGATAGGCCTGCAGCAGGTCGATAATCTGCCGTCCCCACAGCCAGCGCTTCAGTTCATCCTTGCGTTCGTCGCGCAACAGCCCGCCCAGCGTTTCATCACCCGAGCGCTGATAGACCAACCGCAGAACCTCCGGCGTAATACGCGCGATTTCGTAATGGCGCGACAGCGCCTCAAGCAGCGTCATATCGCCGCGATCCCCGAGCGTAACCGGCGTCATCGGCGACAGCCCGAGGAGCGACAGCATATCATCCACCCGCTCGGGACAGTTGGTCGGCCAGACTCCGAGCGCATCGCCCGCTTCATAGCCGATATCCCGCCCGGCCAGATCGAAGGCGAACTCTCTGGTCTCTTTCTGCGCGCCGGATGCGTTGAGCCGCCGATTGAGCACCAGACGCGCGTGCAGCGGCGCATTACGCCCGGGGAAAGGTGACGGCGTAACCACCGGCGCGGCGGCAGGCGTTTCGCCCGCGACCGCCGCCGGAGCGCCTGCGGAGGCGCCGGTCGACGCCAGCGCCTTGACGACCGCATCCAGCCAGGCTCGGAGCGCCTCTTCATCGTCGGCCTCACAGTCGGTTCGCGCCGCCAGCCGACGGGCGCCCAGCGCCGCCAACCGCTCATCCAGACTGCGTCCGAAACCGCAAAACTGGTCATAATTCGCATCGCCGAGCGCCAGCACGGAAAACCACAGCCTATCCAGCCTGGGGGCGCTCTCGTCCCGCAGCGCCGCCCAGAAGCCGGCGCCGTTGTCCGGCGGGTCGCCGTCGCCGAAGGTGCTGGCGATAAACAGCACGCGCGTAGTTCCGCCCAGCTCCGCGACGCCGCTGGCCTCCATGCCGGACAGCGCGACGGCATGGCCCTGCGCTTTTAATCGTTCGGCGCACCGGGCGGCAAAGCCTTCGGCGTTGCCGGTCGATGAGGCCCAGAGCACCCGAATCGGCGGGCCGGCGGCGTCCGTCGTCGCCGGAACGAGACCGGCGGCCTGCGCCAAGCGCGCGTCGCCGGCCGTCGGCCAGGTCCGGGCGAAAAGCCCCGCCAGCATGCCGTCCAGCATCAGGCGCGTGGCGGGCTCCAGCGGCGCGGCGGCGGGCAGCGTCGGCACGCCGCCGGCCAGCCTGGACTCCTCGGTGCGCAGCGCGGCCAGATACCCCTGCAGGTAGAGTCGTTCGTGCGCCGCCAGCGTAACGGCGGGCGCGGCTTCAAGGCCGAGCAGCGCCGCCAGCGCGTCAATATGTTTCATATCCAGTTCCTTGATAGCGGTTTTCCAAACGCTCGGGAGGTGATGTTCCGCCGCCGGCGCCCCATCGTCCTGGCGGAACGCGGCGATAGATGACGAAGGTTGTGCGACGGGCGTCAGGGCGACGGCGCAGAACTTGAATTCGGGCTGCAGCGAGATCGGGTCGACGGCGTCGCTGGTGACGGCATTGATCGCCAGATCCTCGCCGAAAACGTCGTTCCAGTGGAACGGCGCAAAACAGCAGCCGGGCCGCACCCGGTCGGTCACCACGGCCGGCAGCAGCGCGCGGCCGCGGCGCGAGCGCACCGCCACCCGATCCTTATCGCGAATGCCGAGCGCGGCGGCGTCTTGCGGGTGTATCTCGACGAACGGCTGCGGATTGAGCTTATTGAGCATCGGGATCTTGCCGGTCTTGGTCAGCGTGTGCCACTGGTGCTGCAAGCGGCCGGTGTTGAGCACCAAGGGAAAATCGTCGTCCGGCATCTCGGCCGGCCGCATATCCGGCCGCGGGAAAAAAACGCCTTTGCCGCTTGGGGTGGCGAATGCGATGCGCGGCCGGCCGCCGTCCGGCGCCTCTTTACGCGTCTGGCTTACGCCGTCGTTGAGATAGCGCATGGGGTGGCGATCGTCTCCGTCGTCGGGCGGACACGGCCACTGCAAGGGCGTGCGGCGCAGGCGCTCATAGCTCGCGCCGCGAATGTCGTAGCCGGTATGCGGGTTCCAGGCCCGTTTGATCTCTTCGAACACCTCCGATGAAGAGGCGTAGCTGAACGCCCGCTCGTACCCCATGGCACAAGCCACGTCGGCGATGATGCGCCAGTCCGCCGCCGCCTCGCCGGGCGGCTCCACGGCCTTTCGCATCAGCGTCAGATTGCGCTCGGCGTTAACCATCACGCCTTCGGCCTCGGCCCATAGCGCGCCGGGCAGCAGAATATCGGCGTAACCGTTGGTTTCGGTATCGAGAAACGCATCCTGGGTGATGACCAGCTCCGCGGCCTGCAGCCCCGCGATCGCGTTGCTACGGTTAGGGGCCGTGGCGACCGGATTGGTGCAGATAATCCAGCACGCCTTGATCTTGCCGGCCTTCATCTCTTCGAACATCGCCACCGTGCCGCCGCCCGTCTCGGCGCGCAGCGTCCCGGCCTCTACGCCCCACAGCGCTTCGATAAACCGCCGGTCCTGCGGCGCCAGCACCGAGCGCTGGCCCGGCAACCCGCCCCCCATATAGCCCATTTCGCGTCCGCCCATGGCATTGGGCTGTCCGGTAAGGGAGAAAGGGCCGCTGCCGGGGCGGCAAATGGCGCCGGTCGCCAGGTGCAGATTGCAGATCGCATTGGTGTTCCAGGTGCCGTGCGTGCTTTGATTCAACCCCATGGTCCAACAGCTCATCCATTCGGCGGCCGCGCCGATCCATGCGGCGGCCGTGCGGATATCCGCTTCCGCCAGTCCCGTCATCCGCGCCACCTTCTCCACCGGGTAGTCGGCGAGGAATTCGGGCATCGCCTCCCAGCCTTCGGTAAATTCGGCGATAAATGACGGGTCGGTATGGCCGTTTTGCACCAGCAGATGCAGCAGACCGTTGAGCAAGGCCAGATCCGTGCCCGGTCCGATCTGTAAAAACAGATCCGCCTTGTCGGCCGTGGCGGTGCGGCGCGGATCGACCACGATCAGCTTCGCCCCCGCTTTCACCCGGTCCATCATGCGCAGGAACAGAATCGGGTGACAATCGGCCATATTCGCGCCGATGACGAAGAACAGATCGGCGCGTTCGAAATCCTGATAGGAACCCGGCGGGCCGTCCGCCCCCAGCGACAGCTTGTAGCCGCTGCCGGCGCTGGCCATGCACAGACGCGAGTTCGACTCGATGTTGTTGGTGCCGATAAAGCCTTTGGCCAGTTTGTTGGCCAGATACTGAGCCTCCAGCGACATCTGGCCGGAGACATAGAGCGCCACCGCGTCGGGGCCGTGGGCGTCGATGATGGCGCGCAGCCGGCGCGCTGCCTCTTGGATCGCATGCTGCAGATCGACCCGCGCCGGTTCGCGCAGACGTTCCGCCCGCAGGTAGGCGTGCTCCAACCGCCCCGATTCGGCGATAGCCTGAGCGCAGCTATTGCCTTTGGTGCACAGCCGGCCGAAGTTGGCGGGGTGCGTCTTGTCGCCCGTCACCTTGATTACGCGATTGTCTTGTACCTGCATCACCACCCCGCAGCCTACGCCGCAGTAGGGGCAAACGCTCTTTACATAAGTTGTGGAACCGGCGTCCATCACATATTCTCCATCCCGCGCCCCGCGTCAGGCGGCCTGATGTTTGTTCACCGCCGCCGGCGCGCTTAACTCCGCGACGCCCAGCGCCGGATGGCGGCAGAAACGTACGACATCGCCCACGATCAGCAGGCTGGGCGACTGCGGCTGATAGCGCGCCGTACGCCGTTCACGAAGCCGCCGCGACGGCCGATTCCGGCAGGCGCAGCGGCTGACGATTGACCCACACTTGCCCGTCCGCAACCTTTACCGGCCAGGCGCGTACGCGCAGCGCGGCGTCATCCGGGCTGACGCCGTCGCGCAGCCGAAAACGCTTTTTGTACAACGGGGAGATCACCACCGGTTCGCCGGATACGTCGCCCAACAGCCCGCGGGACAGAACGTTCGCCGCGCTGCCCGGCTCATGGTTCTCCAGCGCATAGACCTGCTGTTCGCTGGCCGGAAGATAAAACAGGGCGATCTGCTGCCGGCCGAGGCGCGCCGCCATGCCGGCGTTGGCGGGAATATCGCGCAGGGCGCCGATCCGTACCCATTCCGCCTCCTGCGGCAATAACGCGGCCTGAGTCTGCGGCTTCTCATGCTCGCGGGCCGGGCGGATCTGCCCGCGCGCCGGCACCATCACCACCGACTCGTCCGGGCTATCGCTATTGAGAAACGCGCGGAACAGCGCCAGACGATCCGGGCTTTCCAGGGTGGTTTTCCATTCGCACTGGTAGGCGTCCGCCACGCGCTGCATCTCCTTATCCAGCTCCGCGCCGATATTCAGGCTATCGTCCAGAATCACCTGCCGCAGATAGTCGATGCCGCCTTCCAGATTATCCAGCCAGGTGCTGGTGCGCTGTAGCCGGTCGGCGGTGCGGATGTAGAACATCAGCAGGCGATCGACGATGCGGAGCAGGGTTTCGCTATCCAGATCGCTGGCGAACAGATCGGCGTGGCGCGGCTTCATGCCGCCGTTGCCGCACACGTACAGATTCCAGCCCTTATCGGTGGCGATCACGCCGATATCTTTGCCCTGCGCTTCCGCGCACTCGCGGGTGCAGCCGGATACCGCCATTTTGATTTTATGCGGCGCGCGCAGCCCCTTGTAGCGGTTCTCCAGCGCAATCGCCAGCGCGGTGGAGTCCTGCACGCCGTAGCGGCACCAGGTGGAGCCGACGCAGGATTTTACCGTGCGCAGCGATTTGCCGTAGGCGTGGCCGGTTTCAAAGCCGGCGTCGATCAGTTCGCGCCAGATGGCGGGCAGCTGCTCCTGGCGCGCGCCGAACAGATCTACGCGCTGGCCGCCGGTAATTTTGGTGTACAGGTTGTAGCGCTGCGCCACCTGGCCGATGGCGATCAGCCCCGCCGGCGTAATCTCGCCGGCCGGCACCCGCGGCACCACCGAGTAGGTGCCATCTTTCTGGATATTGGCGAAAAAGCGATCGTTGGTGTCCTGCAGCGGCAAATGTTGCGGTTTCAGCAGGTAGTCGTTCCAGCAGGACGCCAGCATGGAGCCCGCCAGCGGTTTGCAGATTTCGCAGCCCAAACCGCGGCCGTAGCGTTCGAGCAGTTCGTCGAACGAATGAATTTGCTGAACGCGGATCAGGTGGTACAGCTCCTGGCGCGAATAGGCGAAGTGTTCGCAGACGTCTTTTTTCACTTCGACGCCCAGCTGCGTTAATTCGTACTCCATCACCTGCTTGAGCAAAGGCACGCAGCCGCCGCAGCCGGTGCCCGCTTTGGTACAGGACTTGATCGCCCCCAGATCGGTACAGCCGCCGGCCACCGCCGCGGAAATATCTCCTTTAGTGACGTTGTGACAGGAGCAAATCTGCGCGCCGGCGGGCAGCGCCGCCACCCCTAGTCCTTTCGGCGCATCGCCGGAGCCGGCGGGCAGAATCAGGCTTTCAGGATGCGGCGGCAGCGGCATATCGTTGAGCATCATCTGCAGTAGCGTGCTGTAGTCGCCGCTGTCGCCGATCAGCACCGCGCCCAGCAGGCGTTTACCGTCCGCGGAAACCACGATTTTTTTATACACTTCGTGCGGACCGTCCGTCCACTGGTAGCTCTGACTACCGGCGGTGCGGCCGTGCGCGTCGCCGATGGACGCTACCTCCACGTCCAGCAGCTTCAGTTTGGTGCTCATGTCCGCGCCGGCGAACGGCGCCGCCTCGCCGGCCAGACCGGCGGCCACGCTGCGCGCCATTTGGTAGCCGGGCGCCACCAGCCCGAAGATCTGTCCGTTCCACAGCGCGCACTCGCCGATGGCGAAAATAGCGTCGTCAGACGTCCGGCAGCAATCGTCGATCGCGATGCCGCCGCGCGGCCCTTTCGCCAGACCGCAGCCGTCCGCCAGATTATCGCGCGGGCGAATCCCGGCGGAAAACAGTACCAGGTCGGTCTCCAGCGCGCCGCCGTCGGCGAAACAGAGCCGGTGCTGCGCCTGCTCGCCGTCGACGATTTCACGCGTCTCTTTGCCGGTGTGCACCCGCACGCCCAGCGCTTCGATCTTGCGGCGCAGCATCGCCGCGCCGCCCTCGTCCAGTTGCACCGCCATCAGCCGCGGCGCGAACTCGACGACATGGGTTTCCAGCCCCAACCGGCGTAGCGCGTTGGCCGCCTCCAGCCCGAGCAGGCCGCCGCCGATCACTACGCCGGTTTTGGCTTTTTTCGCCCGTTCGGCAATGGCGTCCAAGTCGTCCAGCGTGCGGTAGACCAGGCAACCGGGGCGGGTATTGCCCGCAATCGGCGGTACAAACGCATAGGAGCCGGTCGCCAGCACCAGCTGGTCATAGGCGAATTTATTCCCCTGCGCGTCGCAGACCCATTTATGCCGGCGATCGATGGCGGTGATTTGGCTGGCGCTGCGCAGTTCGATGCCGCTGGCGGCAAAAAATCCCGCCTTCACCAGCGACAGGGATTCCGCCGTACGGCCGGAAAAATATTCGGAGAGATGAACGCGATCGTAAGCCTCCCGGCGCTCTTCGCCGAACGCCACGATGCGATAACGCCGATGCAGATCGCGCTCGACCAGCTGTTCAAGAAAATAGTGACCGACCATACCATGGCCGATAACCACCAAAACGGGCTTGCTCATTAGCTAAATCCTTACAGCCGCCGGACTGTGAAGTAAAAGTAACAATAAAGGCCGCGGCGCGGCGACTATATCGGGCAGCCGTCCGCCGCCGGGTGGGGCTTAGTTATCCCCTGCGTTTTTCGTTAGGCGGCCTGCGACTGTTTTTCATATAAGAAGTGCAGAACCTGCTGCCGGTACTGGTGGTAGCGGGGATCGTCCGCCAGCGCCACGCGCGAGCGCGGACGCGCCAGCTCAACCGTCACGATTTCCCCCACCGTCGCCGCCGGACCGTTGGTCATCATTAGCACCCGATCCGACAGCAATACGGCTTCATCCACATCGTGGGTGATCAGGACGATGGTGGTGTGCAGCCGCCGCTGAATCTCCATCACCGCATCCTGCAGATGGGCGCGGGTCAGCGCGTCCAGCGCCCCGAACGGCTCATCCATCAGCAGCACTTTGGGTTTGATCGCCAGTGCGCGGGCGATCCCTACGCGCTGTTTCATCCCGCCGGAGATCTCATGCGGGCGTTTATTCGCCGCGTGCGCCATATTCACCAGCTCCAGGTTGTGGACGATCCACTCATGCATCTCGGTCTTTTTCATCTGGCCGCGCAGCACCTGACGCACGGCCAGCGCCACATTTTCATAGGCCGTCAGCCACGGCAGCAGAGAGTGGTTCTGAAACACCACGCCGCGCTCCGGTCCGGGGCCGTCAATCTCCCGGTTGTCGCACAGCAGTCCGCCGCCGCTCGGCCGGGTCAGACCGGCGATCAAATTGAGCAAGGTGGATTTACCGCAGCCGGAATGGCCGATCAGGCTGATGGTCTCCCCGGCGTAGATATCGAAACTCACCCGATCCAGCGCCAGAAACTCGCCGCTGGCGGTATGGAAACGCTGGCTGACCTGCTGTACCTGAATAATCGGATTGGCGCGCATCGTCGGCTCCTTAGCGGTTGTCATAGTTGAAACGTTTGGCGATCAGCATCAGCCCCTGCTCCAGCAGCAGGCCGATCGTCCCGATCACCACAATGGCGATAATGATGTTTTCCACATTCAGGTTGTTCCACTCATTCCAGATCCAGAAGCCGATGCCGATGCCGCCGGTCAGCATCTCCGCCGCCACGATCACCAGCCAGGCGATGCCGATGGACAAACGCACGCCGGTCAATATGTTGGGCAATACCGCGGGCAGTAAAATCTTGCGCATCACGGTGAGTTCGGACAGCTTAAGCACCCGCGCCACGTTCAGGTAATCCTGGGGAATCCGCCTGACCCCCTCGGCGGTGTTGAGGATCATCGGCCAGATGGAACAGATAAAAATGGTCCAGCTGGAGGCCGGTTCGGCGCGCTGAAACAGCAGCAGGCCGATAGGCAGCCACGCCAGCGGGCTGACCGGGCGCAGCAGGGAAATGATCGGGTTCAGCATGTCGGCCACGAAGCTGAAGCGGCCGATCAGGAAGCCGGCGGGAATCCCCACCAGCGCCGCCAGCCCGAAACCGATGCCCACGCGCTGCAACGACGCCATTACGTTCCAGCCGATGCCCTGGTCGTTTGGTCCGGCGATATAAAACGGATCGGCGAATACCGCCAGCGCCGCCTGCCAGGTCGCCCACGGCGTCGGAAAGTTCTCGCTGTTCAAGGCGGCCACCTGCCAGAAACAGAGCAACAGGCCGACCCCCAGTAAAGCCGGGAAAAGACGCAGAGCCGCGCGGCAGCGCAGGGAGAGGCGCCTTTGACGCTGAGTTTGCTGACGAATCCGTCTGTCGGATCGAGATACACGGGGCGACCACGGGGGTGAGGCGTCCCTGCGGGAACCTCCCCCCGTGTTTCCCCTAATATCTGACGTTGTCAACAGTCTGGACGCTTTTGGCGCTGGGGCGGCTTCTCCGCCCGGCAGCGGCGTAATCCCCGCGCGGCGGGCAGCGCCGGGGGCGTTATCCGGCGCGATGGGGATAATCTGAGCCTGGTTTTTCATCATTGCCTCGCTTATTTCTTCACGCTAAAACCGTTGGCGTAGCCGGCCGGATCGCTGCCGTCCCAGCGCTTACCGTCCATCAGCACGCTGCTGCGCATGTCGCTGCCCGGCAGAGGAACGCCGCCTACCGCCGCCGCGGCCTGTTTGTAGATATCAATGCGGTTGACCTGTCTGGCGACGGCCAGATAATCGGGATCTTCAGCCAGCATTCCCCAACGCTTATGCTGGGTCAGGAACCACATGCCATCGGACAGATAGGGATAGTTCACCGAACCCTCGTGGTAGAAACGCATGGCGTGTTCGTCTTTCCAGACCTTCCCCAGCCCGTTTTCATACTGGCCCAGCATTCGGCCGGCAATGGCCTCCTCCCGGATATTGACGTAGGCGCGCCCGGCGATAACGCCGGCGGTTTCACGACGATTCGCGTCGGAGGCGTCAATCCAGCGCGACGCTTCCAGTATTGCGGCCGTCAGCGCGCGGGCGCTATTCGGGTTGGCGCTCACCCAGTCGGCGCGGGCGCCGAGGACTTTTTCCGGATGATCGGGCCAGATATCCTGCGAGGTGGCGACGGTAAAGCCGAGTTTGTCGCTGATGGCGCGCTGGTTCCACGGCTCGCCCACGCAGCAGCCGACCATATTGCCGATCTTCATATTCATCACCATCTGCGGCGGCGGCACCACCACCGTACGCACATCGTTCAGCGGATGAATACCGGCGGCGGCCAGCCAGTAATAGAGCCACATGGCGTGGGTACCGGTGGGAAACGTCTGGGCAAAGGTGTAGGTGCCCGCCGGACTGGCGGCGATATATTTTTGCAGCGCGGCCGGATCGGTGACCCCGGCATCGCGCAGTTGGTTAGCCAAGGTAATCCCCTGACCGTTCTGGTTGAGCGTCATCAGCGCGGCCATATCGCTGCGCGGCCCGGATAACCCCATTTGCAGGCCATATAGCTGGCCGTACAGGATATGCGCGGCATCCAGTTCGCCGGAGAGTAGCTTATCGCGCACCGCCGCCCAACTGGCCTCCTTGCTGGGAATAAGGGTGATGCCGTACTTCTTGTCGAAGCCTTTCACCGCGGCCATCACCACCGACGCGCAATCCGTCAGGGGAATGAAGCCAACGCGAATCTCCTTTTTTTCCGGCGCGTCGGAGCCGGCGGCCCAGGCGCTGTTCATCAGCCCCGGCAGCATAAGACCGCCGCCCAACGCCGCGCCGCCCAGTAAAAACTGACGGCGGGAAACCGTCATGCCCTTGGTTTTGGAATCACTCATTCACGGCACCTTTCGCTGATTGCTGTCGCAGGCTGTAAAAAACGAAACGGCGCCCATAAGCCTGTGCACAAGATGCACGCTTATGGACGCCGTTATCCGGTTAACCCGTAACATACCGCCGTTGGCCTGTTACCGATTAATGATGTTTAGTTGTTACCGTCAGGTAAAAGCAAGGAGTGTGCCAGAAGTCACATTTCGGTAAGCGTTATGAAGGTTGCGGGCGTTATGCGGCTAAAAAACCGCATAACGCCCGGTATTTGTTAATCAGAAACAGCGAAAGACCGTCAGCCTTTGCACCGCCGCCGAACAAAATACGCACCTTTTGTGTGCATATGGTTTTTAAGGCCTATCCTGGAAAACGTCCGCCACCGCCAGCATCGCCGTGGCGATCTCAAGCAACTTTTTATTTTGATTCATCGCCATCTTGCGCAGGGTTTTGTACGCCTCTTCCTCGCTTAAGCCGCGATGCTGCATCAGCAGGCTTTTTGCACGGTCGATATGTTTTCTTTCATTCAGCGTTTCGCGCAACGTCGCCAGTTCGTGATCCAGCGCCTGTAAACGCCGCGACTGACGCTGGACCAAAGAGAGCAGCGAACGCCCGAGCTGAGGCCGGACGCCATCGCTATGCAGCCAGCCGTGCGGCGCGCTTTGCCCGTCCGGCTCGACGCCGGCCATCTCATGGCCGGCGATAAATACCGAATATCCCGGATCGTCGTTTTCCGTCGCGGATATCAGGCTTTCTATGTCCGCCATCTGCTCGCTATTCGCCCGCTCGGCGGCGGCGATGCGATCGCGGCAAAGCTGCATCAGCGTCTGCTCCAGGCCGTCTTCAAGCCGTTTCATTTCATCGATGCGCCGCGTGGAAAGGTCGAACCAGCGCAGGCTGCCCTCCTCTTGGCGTTTTTCCGCGGCGGCGCTGCGGGTACAGGCAATACGGCGCAAGCGTTCAAATTCGCTATCCGTGGTCATCTGTAGCCAGCATTGCCGGTTGCGCTCATCGGCGAAATCCGCAAAGGTAGCAAAGCAGCGATCCTGTCGTTCAATCAGATCCAACAGCTTTTGCCGGGTATTTTCATCAAAGACGCCCGAGGCGAAGGCCGCCGCGCCGATCGCCCGCTCCTGCCCGGCGAACTCCTTGCCCTGCATAAAGCTGAACATGGCGATCAGCGCCCGCGAAATCACCGGCTCCGCCGCCGTATCGGAAACGTCGAACACCAGCGAGAGCAGGTTGCGGATAATATCGTTAAAAAAGGTCATCGCCTGCGGCAGCGGCAGCCGCTGCCGGCGAACCTGCTGACGCAGGGAGGGCAGCAGGCTCAGCGCATAGATAACGCTGGCGACGCGGCTGAACAGGCGGCTGGCCTGCGGCAAATCGGCCGCCATGGTTTCCAGGCGCTCCAGATGCGCCATCAGCGGCTGCTGCGCCTGCGCCACTTCCCGCTCCCGCAGCCTCAACTCATCGGCGAACAGGCGGCCGTCCGAGCAGAGAAACAGGTTGGAGGTGCCGCGCTCGCGCTGCAGCATATGCACCAGTTGGCTGATCTTGCCCACCAGTTCGCCGCTTTGCAGCAAATAACGCAGACTATTCAACTCGCACTGGCGCGAAGCAAGCAGGAAACGGATCGTGGTTGAAGGGTCTGCCGTCATCGTTCTCACTCCTGAAACATCACCGGCGGAATGATGCAATTAACACGCCAGCGACAAAAATGGTTCGAGCTGTGCTATCGGCACGCCCCGGCCGTTCGATCAGGACAACCCTGTTGCGCGCGGATGCCCGCGCCATGCCTACAGAAACGGCGCGATATCCCCGGTTCCTTCGCGGGCGATGCGCGGCGTGGATTCGGTCAGGTCAATGACCGTGGTCGGCTGCTGGCCGAGAAAGCCGCCGTGGATCACCAGATCGACCTGTTTTCCCAGGTTTTCCTGGATCTCTTCCGGATCGGATTCGGCGAAATCATTGCCCGGCAGCATCAGCGTGGTGGACATTAACGGTTCATTCAGCGCGGCTAATAAATCCAGCGCGATGGGATTGGACGGCACCCGCAGGCCAATAGTCTTGCGCTTCTCATTCATCAGGCGGCGCGGCACTTCCTTGGTGGCCTTGAGAATAAACGTGTAGTTGCCCGGCGTATTGTTTTTAATCAGACGGAACGCGGCGTTATCGACATAGGCATAGGTCGACAGCTCCGAGAGATCGCGGCACATCAGGGTAAAGTTGTGGTTGTTATCCAGATCGCGGATACGGCAGATACGCTCCATCGCATTTTTATCACCCAGCATGCACCCCAGCGCATAGCCGGAGTCGGTGGGATAGACAATCACCCCGCCTTTATGCAGAAAATCCACCGACTGATTGATCAACCTCGGCTGGGGATTCTGCGGGTGAATATAGAAAAACTGACTCATGACGCTACCTCGTACTTCTGTAATACGGGAAAACGCGCGCTTCCCCGCGTAATCGGCAATAGGGTGATCGCCGCCGGAACTATTCCGCCGGCCTCTCCGCCAGCGCCGGATGTCGCCATACGGGCTCCACGTCGGCGGGCAGCCACAGTTTGCGCCCCAATTCGATCCAGGCGCAAGGCTGATGAAAATCCGACCCCTGCGAAGCCAGCAGGCCAAACTCGCGGGCATAGCGGGCAAGCTGCGTCCGCTCGTTCGGCGCCTGCTGACACTGCGCCACTTCCATGGCGATGCCGCCGCTATCCGCAAATCCGGCCAACAGGCGCTTCAGCCATTTGGCGGTTAAATCATAACGCCCCGGATGCGCCAACACCGCCACGCCGCCGGATTGGTGAATGACATCAACCGCTTGCTCTATTGTACACCACTGCGGCGGGACGTATCCGGTTTTCCCCTTGGCCAAATATTTTTTAAATACTTGATTGATATTGGCCGCGACCCCCTGCTCCACCAAAAAACGGGCGAAATGGCCGCGGGTGATCTGGCCGCCCGCCGCCAGGCGGTCCGCGCCCTCCAGCGCGTCGGGAATACGCGCTTTCGCCAGACGCAGCGCGATCTGCTCCGCTCTCTCCCGCCGCGACCGCGCCTGGCTCAGCAGAAGCCGGCACAGGGCCGGATGGCCGATATCCGTACCCAGCCCCACAATATGAATTTCATGATTTTCCCAGAGCGTCGAAATTTCCACGCCGGGGATCAGGCGCAGCGGCAGCGCCTGCTCGTCAATGGTTCGCTGCGCCTCGGCCAGGCCGTCGGTGGTATCGTGATCGGTAATCGACAAGACGCCGACGCGCATCGCGACCGCCCGGTTGACCAGCTCGGCCGGCCTCAATACGCCATCGGACGCCGTGGTGTGGCTATGCAGATCGTAGAGCGGGAAAGACGATAGCGGTTGAGGTTCTTGTGACACAGCGATTTCCATTACGGGATGAATTGCGGTTCGAAGCCCACTATGATGCCATCAATGCGCCGCTAATAGTAATATTAGAGCGATGCCAATTGGTATATTTACCCTCCGGCGTAACCAGCGACACGCCCGCCGGCAGGAGCGCCGCGCCGTTCCCGGCCGCCGCCAATGCCAGTAAAGTATGAATGTCGTCTGCCGCAGGAGCCGGTTTAGCGCTAGCGCATAAACCCAGCCAATAGCTTACCTTCCAGCAACATTAAGCGGCGATAAAATTATATTATCCCTGTTATTGACTTTCGGCGCGCGAACCAGTTTACTAGTACGCAAGCTCAGCATACAAACGGCGAGATGATGATAATGGTCATGCGAAACACGATGAAATCAGGTTGGTGGCGCTCTTCCCTTACGCGGGCGGAGTAATCACGCATAGCTATTGTCATACATGCAGATATTCCCAGGCCCGCTTATTAAGCGGGCTTTTTCATATATGGGCAAAATAACACAGGTAGCAATGATGCAAACGACACAACCCAAACTGGAGCTTCTGCGTACCGAGGCCATTTACCGCAATGACCCCAGCGCCATTTTCCACCAGCTCTGCGGCGCAAGACCCGCCACGCTGCTGCTGGAATCGGCCGCTATTGAGAGTAAGCAAAATCTGAAAAGCTGGTTAATCGTCGATAGCGCGTTACGCATCACCGCATTCGGTCGGCAGGTCTCCGTGCAGGCGCTGACCGCCAACGGCGCCAGTCTGCTGCCGCTGCTGGATAAGGCGCTGTCGGCCGAGGTCGTTATCGAAGCGCATCCCAACGGCCGCGAGCTGACCTTCCCGCCGGCGGATAATATGCAGGACGAAGACTCCCGCCTGCGCTCGCTATCGGTCTTTGATGCGCTGCGCGCCATTCTGAAGCTGGTCGACAGCCCTGCCGACGAGCGCGAAGCCATGTTTTTAGGCGGACTGTTCGCTTACGATCTGGTCGCCGGTTTTGAGACATTGCCGGAACTGAGCCGGCAGCAGCGCTGCCCGGACTTTTGCTTCTATCTGGCGGAGACCCTGCTGGCGCTGGATCACCAACGGCAGACCGCCCTCCTGCAGGCCAGTCTCTTTACGCCGGACCGCGCCGAACGGCAGCGCCTGCAACAGCGGCTGGCGCAATTGCAGCAGCAATTGCGCCAGCCGGCGCCCGCGCTGCCGCATCAGTCCATCGACAGCATGACGCTCGGTTGCAACCAGAGCGACGAAGACTATGCCGAGGTTGTCGCTCAGATGCAGCAGGCCATCCGCGCCGGTGAGATTTTTCAGGTGGTGCCTTCCCGCCGTTTTTCGCTTCCCTGCCCGTCTCCGCTCTCCGCTTACCAGGTTTTGAAGGACAACAACCCCAGCCCTTACATGTTTTTCATGCAGGATCGAGACTTTTCGCTGTTCGGCGCCTCGCCGGAAAGCTCGCTGAAATACGACGCCGACAGCCGTCAGATTGAAATTTACCCGATCGCCGGCACGCGCCCGCGCGGACGCCGCGCCGACGGCTCGTTGGATCGCGATCTCGACAGTCGCATTGAGCTGGAGATGCGTACCGACCATAAAGAGATGGCCGAACACCTGATGCTGGTCGATCTGGCGCGCAACGACCTGGCGCGCATCTGTCGCCCCGGCAGCCGCTATGTGGCCGACTTAACCCAGGTCGACCGCTACTCTTTCGTTATGCATCTGGTCTCCCGCGTGGTGGGTACGCTGCGCGAGGACCTGGATGCGCTGCACGCCTATCGCGCCTGCATGAACATGGGCACGTTGAGCGGCGCGCCGAAAGTCCGCGCCACGCAGCTTATCGCCGCCAGCGAGAAAACCCGGCGCGGCAGCTATGGCGGCGCGGTGGGCTATTTTACCGCCCACGGCGATCTGGATACCTGTATTGTGATTCGCTCCGCCTATGTGGAGGACGGCATCGCCACGGTTCAGGCCGGCGCGGGCGTGGTGCTGGACTCCATCGGGCAGGCGGAAGCCGATGAAACGCGAAATAAAGCGCGGGCCGTTCTACGGGCCATCGCCAGTGCGCATAACGCGAAGGAGCTGTTCTAATGGCGGATATATTACTGCTCGATAATATCGATTCATTCACCTACAACCTGGTGGATCAGCTGCGCTCCAGCGGTCACCGGGTGGTCATTTACCGCAACCATCTGCCGGCCGAGACCATCATCGACCACTTAAAGAAAATGGAGCGGCCGGTATTGATGCTCTCCCCCGGTCCGGGAACCCCGGCCGATGCGGGCTGTATGCCCGAACTGCTGCGGCGTCTGCGCGGTCAGATGCCGATTATCGGCATCTGCCTCGGCCATCAGGCGATTGTGGAAGCCTACGGCGGCCACGTCGGCCGGGCCGGCGAAATTCTGCACGGCAAAGCCTCCAACATCGACCATGACGGACAGGCGATGTTCCAGGGCTTACCGCACCCGCTGCCGGTGGCGCGCTACCATTCGCTGATCGGCAGCGATATTCCGGCCGAACTGACCGTCAACGCCCACTTTAATCAGATGGTGATGGCGGTGCGTCACGACGCCGACCGCGTGTGCGGCTTCCAGTTTCATCCTGAATCGATTTTAACCACCCACGGCGCGCGTCTGCTCGAACAGACGCTGGACTGGGCTTTGGCTTAACGTTGGCTTACAAAGAAAAGAACAAAAGAAAGGACACCATCATGCAAGAGACGTTTTCCCTCGCAGAAATACTTGAAAAGTTATATCAAGCTAAAGTTATCAGCCAGCAGGAGAGCCAGGCGCTGTTCGCCGCCATCGTCCGCGGCGAACTTGAACCCAGCCAGCTGGCCGCCGCGCTGATCAGCATGAAAATTCGCGGCGAACGCCCGCAGGAAATTGCCGGCGCGGCGACCGCCCTGCTGGCCGACGCGCAGCCTTTCCCGCGCCCCGACTACCCGTTCGCCGACATTGTCGGCACCGGCGGCGACGGCACCAACAGTATCAATATTTCCACCGCCAGCGCGTTCGTCGCCGCCAGCTGCGGTTTGAAGATCGCCAAACACGGCAACCGCAGCGTCTCCAGCCGCTCGGGATCGTCCGATCTGCTGGCCGCGTTCGGCATCCGCCTTGATATGCCGGCCGAGCAGGCGCGCCAGGCGTTGGATGACTTAGGCGTGTGCTTTTTGTTTGCGCCGCAGTATCATCCCGGATTCCGCCATGCGGCGCCCGTCCGCCAGCAGTTGAAAACCAGAACGCTGTTTAACGTACTGGGGCCGCTGGTTAACCCGGCCCGTCCGCCGCTGGCGCTTATCGGCGTTTATCGTCCGGAGCTGGTTCGACCTATCGCCGAGACGCTGAAGGTGCTGGGGTACCGGCGCGCGGCCGTGGTGCACGGCGGCGGAATGGATGAAGTCGCGATTCATGCGCCGACGCAAGTCGCCGAATTGCGCGACGGCGATATTACCGCCTACGAGCTGACCCACAAAGATTTCGGGCTGGATACCTTCCCGCTCTCGGCGCTGCAGGGCGGCTCGCCGGAAGAGAACCGCGATATTCTGGCCGCGCTGCTGCAGGGTAAAGGCCGGCCGGCGCATGAAGCGGCCGTCGCCGCCAACGTGGCGCTGTTGCTGAAGCTGTTCGGGCAGGAAGATTTGCGTCAAAATGCGCAGCAGGCGTTAGAGGTGATTCATAGCGGACAGGCCTACCGGCGCGTAACCGATCTGGCCGCAAGAGGATAAAGAAGTCATGCAGGAAACCATTCTGAATAAAATAGTGCGTGATAAGGCCGTATGGGTTGAAGCGCGCCAGAAAGAGCAACCGCTGTCGACCTTCCGGCATGATGTGGTGCCCAGCCAGCGCGATTTTTACCAGGCTTTGCGCCGAAATAAGCCGGCGTTTATTCTGGAGTGCAAAAAAGCCTCGCCGTCAAAAGGGTTGATTCGCGACGATTTCGACCCGGCGGGTATCGCCCGGATTTATAAAGACTACGCCTCCGCGATATCGGTGCTGACCGACGAAAAGTATTTTCAGGGTGATTTCGCATTTCTGCCGCTGGTTAGCGCGGCGGTGCGGCAGCCGGTGCTGTGCAAAGATTTTATTATTTCGGAATATCAGATCTACCTGGCGCGCTATTACCAGGCCGACGCCATCCTGCTGATGCTCTCGGTGCTGGACGACCGGCAGTATCGTCAGCTTTCCGATCTGGCCCATAGCCTGAAGCTGGGCGTGCTGACCGAAGCCAGCAATGAAGAGGAGCTGCATCGGGCGATTAAGCTTGAAGCCCGGGTCGTGGGCATCAATAACCGCAACCTGCGCGATCTCTCTATCGATCTGAACCGCACTCGCCAGCTCGCCCCCTTGCTGCCGGACGGCGTGACGATCATCTGCGAGTCAGGTATTTATCGCCATGAACAAATTCGTGAATTAAGTCAGTTCGCCGACGGATTCTTAATCGGCAGTTCGCTGATGTCCGAACCCGACCTGACGCTGGCGGTGCGCCGCGTCATCCTCGGCGAAAATAAAGTTTGCGGCCTCACCCGCCCGGAAGACGCTCAGGCCGCCTATCAGGCCGGCGCGCTATACGGCGGATTGATTTTTGTCGCGTCCTCGCCGCGGCATGTTTCGCCGCAGCAGGCTAGCGCGGTGGTAAAAAGCGCGCCGTTGCGCTATGTCGGCGTGTTTCGCGACGAACCGGTCGAACGCATCGTCAGCCTTGCCGGCGAACTGCAGCTGGCGGCGGTGCAGTTGCACGGCAACGAAGATCGGCAAACCCTTTCTCTGCTGCGCGAACGGCTGCCCGCCGCCTGCCAAATCTGGAAAGCGTTAAGCATGTCCGGCGGATTACCGGAAAGAGACTTGCCGCACGTCGATCGCTATGTGTTGGATAACGCGCAAGGCGGCAGCGGCCAAACATTCGACTGGTCGGTGCTTAAGGGGCAGAATCTGGACAATGTGCTGCTGGCCGGCGGACTCAACGCCGACAACTGCGCGCAGGCGGCCCGCCTGGGGTGTGCCGGATTGGACTTTAACTCCGGGGTGGAAAGCCAGCCGGGAAAGAAAGATCCGCATAAAATCGCGGCGGTTTTTCAACAGTTACGGACGCTGTAAGCCCCGGCAGCACCGCATACCGGTCGCTAAGCCGATTTTTAGGGGAAACACCGGGGGAGCTTCCCGTAAGGACGCCTCGCCCCGGTGGTCGCCCCGGGTATCTCGATGCTCAAACCATCGACATTACCGGCATCGCCGCCCTTTTAAATAGATAAAAAACAGGAATATTATGACATTACTCAATCCTTATTTCGGTGAGTTCGGCGGGCAGTATGTGCCGCAGATCCTCATCCCGGCCCTGCGCCAGCTGGAAGAAGCGTTTGTCAGCGCGCAGCAGGATGCCGAATTCCAGGCGGAATTTATCGATTTACTGAAGAACTACGCCGGCCGCCCGACCGCCCTGACCCTGTGCAAAAACCTGACCTCAGGGACCCGCACCAGGCTATATCTGAAACGCGAAGACCTGCTGCACGGCGGCGCGCATAAGACCAACCAGGTGCTGGGGCAGGCGCTGCTCGCTAAACGGATGGGGAAAACGGAAATCATCGCCGAGACCGGCGCCGGACAGCACGGCGTCGCCACCGCCCTGGCCTGCGCCCTGCTGGGGCTGAAATGCCGCATCTATATGGGCGCCAAAGACGTCGAACGTCAATCCCCCAACGTATTCCGCATGCGCCTGATGGGCGCTGAAGTGATACCGGTTCACAGCGGCTCCTCCACGCTGAAAGACGCCTGTAACGAAGCGCTGCGCGACTGGTCGGGCAGCTACGAGCGCGCGCACTACCTGTTGGGCACCGCGGCGGGCCCGCATCCGTTTCCGACCATCGTGCGTGAATTTCAGCGCATGATCGGCGAAGAGATCAAAGCGCAGATGCTGGAAAGAGAGGGCCGGCTGCCGGACGCGCTGCTGGCCTGCGTCGGCGGCGGCTCCAACTCCATCGGCATGTTCGCCGACTTTATCGATGACGCCGGCGTTCGTCTGATCGGCGTGGAGCCGGCCGGGCTGGGCATTGAAACCGGGCAGCACGGCGCGCCGCTCAAGCATGGCCGCGTAGGGATCTACTTCGGGATGAAGTCCCCGATGATGCAGACCAGCGAAGGGCAAATCGAAGAGTCCTACTCGATCTCCGCCGGACTAGATTTCCCGTCCGTCGGCCCCCAGCACGCTTACCTCAACAGCATCGGCCGGGCCGACTATGTCTCCATCACCGACGACGAAGCGCTGGAAGCCTTTAAAGAACTCTCCCGTCACGAAGGCATTATTCCCGCCCTGGAATCTTCTCACGCCCTTGCCTACGCGCTGAAAATGATTAAGCAGGAGCCGGAGAAAGAGCAAATCCTGGTGGTCAACCTCTCGGGCCGCGGCGATAAAGACATATTTACCGTTCACGATATTTTAAAAGATCGGGGAGAAATTTAATGGAGCGCTATCAGCACTTATTCAAACGTCTCGGCGACAAAAAAGAAGGCGCGTTCGTCCCCTTTGTGACGCTGGGCGATCCTTCGCCGGAGCAGTCTCTGAGAATTATAGATACCCTGGTGGCCGCGGGCGCCGATGCGCTGGAGCTGGGCATCCCCTTTTCCGATCCGCTGGCCGACGGGCCGACGATTCAGGCCGCCACGCTGCGGGCGTTCTCCGCGGGCGTCACGCCCGGCCAGTGCTTTGAACTGCTCGCCGCTATCCGCCGCAAATACCCGGAGATACCGATCGGCCTGCTGATGTACGCCAATCTGGTGTTCAGCAACGGTATCGACGCCTTCTATCAGCGCTGCGAACAGGTCGGCGTCGACTCCGTGCTGATTGCCGATGTGCCGGTTGAAGAGTCGGCGCCTTTCCGCGCGGCGGCGCAGCGCCATAACATCGCGCCAATCTTTATTTGTCCGCCCAACGCCGATGACGACCTGCTGCGCGAAATTGCGTCCTATGGCCGCGGCTACACCTATTTGCTGTCGCGCGCAGGGGTCACCGGCGCGGAAAAACGCGCTCAGCTGCCGCTTCATCACCTGGTTGCCAAATTGCATGAGTACCATGCGGCCCCGCCCATTCAGGGGTTCGGTATCTCCGAGCCGTCCCAGGTGCGGGAGTCGCTGGCGGCCGGCGCCGCCGGCGCGATTTCCGGGTCGGCGATCGTGCGGATTATTGAAAAGAACCAGCATAACCCCGAGGAGATGCTGTCTCAGTTGCATACTTTTGTCAGCAATATGAAGGCGGCGACGCGCTCATAATATTTTGCCGTTCGATGTATGAAAAACGGATTTGCTGACAAACCCATCTGTCAGAAAGAGATACCCGGGGCGACCACGGGGGCGAGGCGTCGTAAGCGGGAACCTCCCCCCGTGTTTCCCCTACAAAAACGCGTGAGTTTTTGAACGCCGCTGGCGGCGGCCCGCAGGGCGAGTCCCGCTACGGGATGAGTAATATCTGACTTTGTCTACAGTCTGACGGCGGATAAAAATCCGCCGTTTTTCATTCGGCGCTCACTATTAAAAACGATAGCCGACGCCAAACATAAATACCCACGGATCCAGACGGGTATCGATCGTCTGCCGCTGGCCTCCGGCGTTAAATTTCACATCGGTATCGATATCCATCCACCACAACGACGCGTTAATCAGCCAGTTTTCATCCAGATTGTAATCCAGGCCGGCCTGCGCGGCGACGCCCCAGGAGTTTGTCAGGCTCAGATCGCTTAAGCCGTTGCTTTTGCCCCGATCGTTGAACTTTTCATCGAAGAACATAGTGTAGTTCACCCCCACGCCGAGGTATGGGCGAAGCTTGTCGGCTTTTTCGCCGAAGTAGTACTGCGCCATCAGCGAAGGCGGCAAATGGCTGACTTCGGCAATGGTTCCGACGCCGTTCAACCCGACCTTATGATTAAACGGCGTCGCGGCCAAGAGTTCCACGCCGATGTTGTCCGTAACCAGGTAGCTGAATGTCAAACCCAGTTGGGTATTGTTATCCACTTTAAATGACCCCAGACCCAAGACATTGTCGGAGCCTTCCACCGGACGGACGGTAGCGGTTCCGGCTCGAACAATGATATCTCCGGCCTGATGAGCCTGCGCAAATGACGGCAACAGCGCGGCCGCAATAAGTAACAAAGACGCCTTTTTCATTACCCACTCCCTTTATATGGTTTAAATTTCGAGCAAAATATACCTTTACGCCGCCATTCTTGTTTTAACCCAGATCACATCTTTTAAAGACATTTCGTAAAAATCGAACCTAATCAAACATGCGCAACTAATTAAAAATAAAGGAATTGATTTAAATCAAATTAATGAAAATGCGCATAACGTGCTCTCCTGCGAAAATGCGCTGCCAAAGCGCGTATTTCGGCGCTAAATTTTCAGCAGCCTTGCGGCGGGCGCTCAGGGGTAAGCCACGCCGCGGAGGCCTGAGAAATAACGGGCGATGCTATACCGGTTGAGGGAGGTAGACAAAAAAATGAGCGATAACGTCTGCATGAACTGCGGCGCTTGTTGCGCTTATTTTCGGGTATCTTTTTACTGGGCGGAAGCGGATGATGGCGCTGGCGCGGTGCCCGTCACGCTGACGGAACCGCTTACGCCGTTTTTGCGCTGTATGCAGGGAACCAATGGCAAAACGCCTCGATGCGCCGCATTGACCGGCGATATCGGCGAAAATGTCAGCTGTTCTATCTACCTTAACCGTCCCTCCCCCTGTCGCGAATTTATGCAATCAGGAGAAAACGGCCGGCTCAACGAGGCCTGCGACCGCGCCAGAGCCCGCTACGGCCTGCCCGCGCTGCCCGTCAGGATAGCAACGCCGTCAACGGAATCATGATAAATCCACGCATCGCCACCCGCGCGGGGTGCCACAGCCTGGCGTAACAGGTTACAATTAAAGGCTAATATCACGGCCCATTTTTTCTCAAGGAGTTTGCATGCCTATCACGGCCAACCTGTTGTACCGTGACACAATGAATTTTACGCGTAACCAGCTCGTCACTATTTTGATGATGTCGCTGCTGACCGCGTTCATTACTGTCATTCTGAATCATGCCTTCGCCCCCGGAAATGAAGAATTGCAGATGCTGAATAACGTGGGCGGCGATCTCTCCTCCTCCGTCGAGCTGGGCGTTATGGACATGATCCAGCAAATGACGCCGGAGCAGCAGGTGGTGCTGCTGAAAATGTCCGCTGCGGGCACTTTTTCCGCCCTGGTCGGCAACGCGATCCTCACCGGCGGCATTCTGATGCTGATCCAGCTGGTATCCGCCGGCAACCGCACTAGCGCCTTACGGGCGATCGGCGCATCCGCGCCCATGCTGCCCCGCCTGTTTATTCTCATCCTGCTCTGCACGCTATTCGTGCAATTCGGCATGCTGTTTCTGATCGTTCCCGGCGTACTGTTGGCTATCGCATTCAGCCTGTCGCCGATTATCGTCGCCACCGAAAAGCGCGGCGTATTCAGCGCCGTCAAGGCCAGCGCCAAACTGGCTTATGCCAACCTGCGCGTAACGGCGCCGGCGGTGCTCCTCTGGATACTGACTAAAATCGCCATCCTGCTGCTGGCGACAAAAATTCCGGTATTTTCGCCGACCGTGCTTGCCGTGCTGGTGAATGGCCTAAGCAATCTGATATCCGCTATCCTGCTTATCTACCTATTCCGTCTGTATATGCTGCTTCGCGCTTGATCTATGCCCAATGGTTTTAGGGGCGGCCGCCCTTGCCGCTGGTCGTGAATTCATCGCTGCCTGAGGTGGGAAATCCGCTGAAATAAGATTGGGCGGGACGGGCGGCGGCCCTGAAGCGAAGGGGCCGCCGGCGCGGCCAATCGTAATTTTCTGCAAATTATTGCGATATCAAGAGAACGGCGCATCACAATGAAGGATAATGCAGGCGGTTATCGGATAACGCTTTGCGGTTATCACCAATAAATCATTTGGCGATGGATTGACATAATGAAACAACTTATTGATTTTATTCCACTTATTGTTTTTTTTACTTTTTATAAACTCTACGACATTTATATAGCGTCGGGCGCGCTGGTCGCCTCGACCGCGCTGGCGCTGATCGTCACCTGGGTGATTTACCGCAAAATAGAGAAGATGACGCTGATAACCTTTGCCATGGTGGCTATTTTCGGCACCATGACGCTGGTGTTCCACAACGATGAGTTCATTAAGTGGAAAGTGACCATTATTTATACCCTATTTTCCGTCGCGCTGCTGTACAGCCAGTTCGTGATGAAGAAAACGCTGATCCAGCGCATGTTGGGGAAAGAGCTCACCCTGCCGCAGTCCGTATGGGGAAAACTTAATTTCTCCTGGGCCATGTTCTTTCTGGTGTGTGGATTATTAAACATCTATATTGCCTTCTGGATGCCGCAAAGCGTGTGGGTCAACTTCAAGGTCTTTGGTTTAACCGGGGTTACCCTGTTGTTTACGCTGATTTGCGGCGTTTATATTTATCGCCATTTACCCGGCGACAGGGAAAAGTCGGAAGAAAATGGCGGCGAGCACCGCTAATGCGCGCTTGATAAAAACGAGTCAACCTTAATTTGATTGATACCATAATGAGCAAACAAGACATTTTACCTCAGGGCGATCTGGTGCTTCGTACGCTGGCGATGCCTGCCGATACCAATGCCAATGGGGATATTTTCGGCGGCTGGATCATGTCGCAGATGGATATGGGCGGCGCTATTTTGGCAAAAGAGATTGCGGAAGGCCGTGTTGTCACCGTGCGCGTCGACGGGATGACGTTTCTCAAACCGGTCGCCGTCGGCGACGTGGTGTGCTGCTACGCCCGTTGCGTGCGTACCGGACGCAGCTCCATTAATATCAATGTCGAAGTTTGGGTGAAAAAAGTGTCGTCAGAACCGATTGGGCAGCGCTATCGGGCGACGGAAGCGCTGTTCACCTACGTCGCCGTGGACGGATACGGACGCTCACGCGAGCTGCCGCCGGGGAAAAGCCACTGCGATTATGATAATGCCTGATGCGGCACGCCGCTCTATTCCTCCCGGCCGCGCCGGCGGCGTAATTTTTCGGTAGGATATTTGTGACAAAAAAGCACCGCTTAATCGCGGTGCTTTTTTTACCGAAAGGGTCGATGCGCCTAACGCTTATTCCATGGTGGTGCCGCTGATTCTGAAGATAAACGTCACCTCCAGATTTCTGCCGGGCTTATTGGCTTCATAACGCCACTTCCGCATCGCCTGTCTGATATCGCGTTCAAACATATTGCGGGGTTCCGCGGAAAGCACCCGAATATTATCCACCCGGCCGGAATCATCAATATCGAACTGAATTTTCACCCGCCCTTCGACGCGCAGCGAAAACGCCCGCGCCGGATACTGCGGCTCGACCCGGCTTAGCGGCCGAGGCCCCGTCGACTGAGTATTCGATGCAGGCGCCGGCGCCTGCCTGACCGGCGCATTCTTCACATTTTGCGTCGGCGCTTCGCTGGTAAACGGCGACGGAGGCTGTTTTTCCACGGCCTTCTCGCGTTTCACCGGTTTCGGCTGTTCAACTTTCTTCACCGGTTTGGGTTTCGGCTTGGGTTTCGGCTCCGGTTTGGGCTCAGGAAGCGGCATCGGCACCGGTTCCGGAATCGGCTCAGGGATCGGTTCCGGCTCGGGAACCGGTTCAGGCTCAGGCTCAGGCTCCGCAACCGGTTCCGGCTGTTTTACCGGTTCGGGTTCAGCCGGCGCTGATTTCGCCGCGGGCGCCGCTTCAAATGCCGCCGGATTGACCATAACGACATTGATCGCCTTGGACTCTTCCGGCAGTTCGAACGCTTTGTTGAATGACGCATACAGCAAACCCGCGATTAAAGAACCGTGAATACCAACAGAAAGTATAAATGGCCATGAATAACGACGGGTCAGGAAAAACTTTTTTTGCGGCATAGTATTTCTTTATCCTCTTATGCCGCCCAAGTTTAAATGCAAATAGCAATCATATTCAATAATAACCCACCAAATTGTTAAAAAAAACCAGACAGGGGGCGATGCCGTCCGCTTAAACCTGATATGTAAGAGAAATACGCCGACGAGGTTCTCGCGGAATGCCTCCCGCCACAATCGCCTAGCTATCTCGTTATCTAAACCGGCGCCATGAGGGAGGAAGTCTATTTATCTGGTAAATCAACCTATTGCCCTGGTCGTATCATCCAGTATGATGGGTGACGTCGGTTTTGAACTTCCTAATGTGAGAGGCCCGTTATGTTATATGTTATTTACGCTGAAGATGTCGCCGATTCTCTGGAGAATCGGCTGGCGGCGAGACCCGATCATCTTGCCCGACTGAAAAAATTACAGGATCAGGGACGGCTTATCACCGCGGGCCCACTCCCCGCCGTTGACAGCGAAGATCCGGGTAAAGCCGGCTTTACCGGTTCCCTGATTATCGCCGAATTCCCCTCCCTGCGGGACGCGCAGGCATGGGCGGATGAGGACCCTTACGTCGCCGCCAACGTTTACCGTAATGTGACGATCAAACCCTATAAAAAGGCTTTTTAATGACAACAATGGGCGATAGCTGCCGCCGGCTATCCCCCATTGCCGCACGTTCAAGGCGCCCTTCCCGCAAACTCCCCGCCGCTGGGTGAGTGAAAACCTGAAATACTTTAGTCATTTAACCGTGATACGTTGACTTCTATTCATATGCAGGGAGTCAGATCATATGTTAACGCCCGCCAAGCTACGATTAGGGATGTCAAAAATATTATTTCGCCGCCGGCCGAGCATTCTTTTTGGTTTATTGCTCGTCATCGGGCTATTTTCATTATTGCAATTGATTTCCGTCGGCATTATTACCCAGACCATGACGCAGGTCAGGCTGGATACCTCGACGAATGAGCACCTGCGTCAGCAGCAGGCGTTAATGGATAAAGCCAGAATGGAAGTCATGAACGCCAGCGATAAGCTTAATCGGGCCGGGATTTATCTGTTGGTCGATAAAGAGACCGGTTCAGTGGGCAGTTGGCAAAGTTTGATGGATGAAGCCGAGGCATCGCTGAAACAGGCGCAAACCCATTATCAACAGCTGGATAGCGCGTCCGCGGCCCCCGCCTTCGTTGAGCTGAAGGCCAGCTATCAGCTATTGTACGCCGGATTGACCGAGCTTGCCGAAGGGATAAAAACGACCAATCAAATCGATATCTTTTTTGCCGTTCCCGTCCAGGCCTATCAGAACGACTTCACCCAAAAGTATTCGCGCTACCTGCAAGACAACGATGCCCGGCAGAAACAGCTCGGCCGGCACCTGCTGACCTCTCTCGACCGCGCCCATACTATTTTTATTATTGTTCTTGGCTTACTGCTCTTCGTCTCGGTGCTGGTCTGGGTCAGCGTCAACAGAGTCGTCATTCGTCCGCTAAGACGCATTATCGACCATCTGCGGCTTATTGCGGCGGGCGATCTTTCGCACAGGATCGAGATGGAAAAACGCACCACCCAGGAAATCGACCTGTTGAACACCAGCGTCATTCAGATGCAGCGCGGCCTGGTTAACCTGGTCAATCAGGTGCGCCGAAGCGTAGGCGGCATGAGCGCCCAGGTCGATAAGGTCGCGGAGGATAACCGTATTTTGTCGGAGCAGGCGAACAGGCAGTCCCATGAGCTGAAGGCCGCCACCGAACATATCATTCAGTTGAGCCAGCATCTGGAACAGAATACGCAACACACTCATCAGGCCAGTCTACACGCCGCGGACACCAGCAATATCGCCGCACAGGGCGAAGTCATGATGAATCAAGTGAAAACGGCCATGACGGATATCGCCGGCAGAACGCGGGAAATGACGGACGCCATCGGCATGATTGAAAACGTCGCATTCCAGACGCATATCCTGTCGCTGAACGCGGCGATTGAAGCCGCCCGCGCCGGCGAAATGGGACGCGGATTTTCCGTCGTCGCCCGAGAGGTCGGCACGCTGGCGTCGCAAAGCAGTCACTCCGCGCAAAATATCAACGCCCTGATCCGCGACTCCGACAACAGCGTGGAGATGGGCGCCAAGCTGGTTAAAAATTTGAATGACAGCCTGCAAGAAATTATTCAGGCGGCGAAAGGCACCAGCACGTTTTTAAGTGAAATATCGGACATATCGCAGCAGCAAAACCAGAGCATTCATGAAGTCACCGGCCGTATTCGCACCTTGAACGACACCGTGCAACAGAATGCGCAACAGGTCGAAACGACGGCGCTGACCTTTTCATCGCTGCTGGAGCAAACAGAGCGCCTCAGCGCCACCGTCTCGCTGTTTCTGCTGCCGTCCGATACCGATGAAGCGCCCAGCGCGGCCGATAAATCGCTGATACCCGCGCTCTCCTGAAAAACCGCTCCGCTTTATGTTCTAAATAATTCGCGTCGCTGTTCAAAAACGCCAAACCGTTGTTGAACAGCGCTTGCGCTGGCCCCGGAAAGGGAGAGCCCTACGGATGGGGCGAGGAATAAAGCAGCGCACAGACGATTTGAAGTATGACGAGTATATATGGATTAAAAAATTAGCGGTCATATCAATGATGACCGCTAATTTTTTCAGCTAACTACCACTCATAGGCCACGGCATATAATAACGAGCGCCGTTTATGCTTTTGCTGCAAATAGCGGACGTGATGAATATGGCGGTAGGTACGCGACTGCGCTTCCAGCCAGCGGCTTCTGCGGCGCTGGACCTGACGCAACATTCGCCAGCGGCTGACTTCATTCCGGCTGCGTTTCATGGCATAACTCTTATATCGACAATTGGCCGCGCCATTATATACCCGTCATATTTCGATCCAAGCAATGTTTGATTTCCCTTGCCACGGAAAATCGCCGGCAGGCTATTTTATTAAGACTAAAGGCGTTTCCCCTTTTATCAAAGTATGCGTACACTTTATTAATGACTTACAGAAGGGATTTGCTACGCCTTTATGACAACGTTTTATACCGTAATGAGTTGGCTGCTGGTGTTCAGTTATTGGTTGCTGATCGCCGGTATCACGCTGCGTATTCTGATGAAGCGTCGAACGGTTCCCTCCGCAATGGCCTGGTTGTTGGTTATCTATATCCTGCCGCTGGTCGGTATTGTCGCCTACCTCTCATTCGGCGAGCTGCATCTCGGCAAACGCCGGGCGGAACGCGCCAGCAAAATGTGGCCCTCGACGGCGAAATGGCTGCGGGAGCTCAAAGAGTACCGGCGAATATTCGCTACGGAAAACAGCGAGGTCGCCAGTTCGCTATTTCAGCTGTGCGAACGCCGCCAGGGCGTCGGCGGTGTAAAAGGCAACCAGCTGCAATTACTGACGAGCTTCGACGACACGATTAAATCGCTGATCCGCGATATTGAACTGGCTCATAATAATATCGAGATGGTGTTTTATATTTGGCAGTCCGGCGGGATCGTCGATCGGGTCACCTCGTCGCTGATCGCGGCCGCCCGCCGTGGCGTGCATTGCCGGATATTGCTCGACTCCGCGGGCAGCGTTAAATTTTTCCGCAACACCTACCCGCAGCTGATGCGCACCGCCGGCATTGAAGTGGCCGAAGCGCTAAAGGTGAACCTATTTCGGGCGTTTCTGCGCCGGATGGATTTACGTCAGCATCGAAAAGTGATCCTGATCGATAACCGTATCGCCTATACCGGCAGCATGAACATGGTCGATCCGCGCCTTTTCAAGCAGGACGCGGGCGTGGGCCAGTGGGTAGATTTAATGGCGCGCATCGAAGGCCCGGTGGCGACAACGTTGGGAATTATTTATTGCTGCGACTGGGAAATGGAAACCGGTAAACGTCTGCTGCCGCCGCCGCCGGACGTCAATATGATGCCGTTCGAACAGGAGACCGGCCATACCATTCAGATTATCGCGTCCGGCCCCGGTTATCCGGAAGAGATGATCCATCAGGCATTGCTAACCGCCATCTATTCCGCGCGTAAGCAGCTGATTATGACCACGCCCTATTTCGTCCCCAGCGACGATCTGCTGCACGCCATCTGTACAGCCGCGCAGCGGGGAGTGGATGTCAGCCTTATCGTGCCGCATAAAAACGACTCCGTGCTGGTCGGCTGGGCAAGCCGGGCGTTCTTTACCGAGCTGCTGGCGGCCGGCGTCAAAATCTATCAGTTTAAAGATGGCCTGCTGCATACTAAAAGCGTGCTGATCGACGGGCAGCTAAGTCTGATCGGTACGGTCAATCTCGATATCCGCAGTCTGTGGCTGAATTTTGAAATTACCGTGGTGATCGACGACGCCGGTTTCGGCGCCGATCTCGCCTGCGTGCAGGAGGATTATATCCTCCGCTCCACACTGCTAAGCGCCAAGCAGTGGCAAAGCCGGCCTTATTGGCAACGGATTATTGAGCGGCTGTGCTACTTTTTCAGCCCCTTGCTATAAATACGACTTTACCCGTGTTTTAATGGCTCCACACGCATTGACTGGACATCCCGTATATGGATTTGAATAACCGCCTGACTGAAGACGAAGCGTTGGAACAGGCCTACGATATCTTTTTGGAACTGGCTGCCGATAATCTTGATCCGGCAGATATTTTACTGTTTAACCTACAGTTCGAAGAGCGCGGCGGCGCGGAGCTATTCGATCCGGCGGAAGATTGGTCAGAACATGTCGATTTCGATCTTAACCCTGATTTCTTTGCCGAAGTGGTGATCGGGCTCGCGGAGCAGGATGGCGGCGAAATTACCGATATTTTCGCCCGCGTTTTGATTTGCCGGGAAAAGGACCACAAGCTTTGCCATATCCTGTGGCGAGAATAAACCGCGGCAAAGGCGAGTCGCTTCCCAGCGCGGCAGGCTCGCTCCGGATGTAAAAAGGGCGTCCCCACGGGACGCCTCAGCCCCGTGGTCGCCCCCTGTATCTCGATCTGACAGCCCTACGACGACGCCAGCTCCTGCGGATCGGTCTTCAGGCAGGAGACCGCATGCGTAAAGCTCCCCTCCATTACCGGTCTGTTTTTTACACACTCGGGCCCGGCGATCGGGCAGCGGGTGCAAAACACGCATCCCGCGGGCGGATCGATCGGCGAAGGCAGATCGCCCTCCAGCAGTTGTATCCGCTTGTTTCGCTCTTTATCCGGATCGGGGATCGGCACGGCCGACATCAGCGCCCGGGTATAGGGATGCAGAGGATGGCGATACACCCGATCGTAGGTCCCCAGCTCCACCGCATGCCCCAGATACATCACCAAAACCCGATCGGAAATGTGCTTCACCACCGATAAATCATGGGCGATGAAAATCAGCGACAGCCGCATGTCATGCTGCAATTGCCGCAGCAGATTCACCACCTGGGCCTGAATGGAAACATCCAGCGCGGAAACGGGTTCGTCGCAGATAACCAGCTTCGGCTCCAGTATCAGCGCCCGGGCGATGCCGATGCGCTGACATTGGCCGCCGGAAAACTCATGCGGGTAGCGATTAATCGTATTGGGCAACAGCCCAACCTTCAGCATCATCGCTTTGACTCTGTTTTTCACATCCTGACGCGCCAGCTTGGGATGATAGGTTTTTAACGGCTCGGCGATAATTTCGCCGATAGTCATACGCGGATTAAGCGACGCCAGCGGATCCTGAAATATCATTTGGATATCGCCGCGCGCCTTACGCCACTCTTGAGCATTCATCGCCAGCAAATCGCGCCCCAGCCAGGTAATGTTTCCGCCGGTTGCCTTCACCAGACCGATAATGGCGCGCGCCAGCGTGGATTTTCCGCATCCGGACTCGCCGACCACCCCCAGCGTCTCCCCCTCATATAAACGCAGCGTCACGCCGTCGACCGCCTTCAACGTTTTGGCCGGTTGCCAGAACCACTGTTTATCGTCTCTGACATCGAAGTGAACCTTCAGATCGACCACTTCCAGCAAGGGGGCCTTCTCTTTAGCCGTATTCATCGCACCTCCTCAATGGCTCTCAAACAGGCGCGCAGGCGATGGTCGCCAAAAGGCGTTAAAGGCGGAGTCTCACGGCAGCGCTCCATCGCATAGGGGCAGCGCGGCTGAAACGGACATCCCTGCGGCAGGCGCAGTAAATTGGGCGGATTTCCAGGAATGGTCGCCAAAACCTCATCCTCGGCGTCCAGTCGCGGCACGGCATTCAGCAATCCGATGGAGTAAGGGTGGCTGGGATGGTAAAACAGGTCGCGCGCCGAACCGTACTCCATCGTCCGTCCGGCGTACATCACCAACACCTTGTCGCAAGTACCGGCCACCACGCCTAAATCATGGGTGATCATAATGATGGCGGTATTAAACTCGCGCTTTAGCTCATTCAGCAATGTCATGATCTGCGCCTGTACCGTTACGTCAAGCGCGGTGGTAGGCTCATCGGCGATCAGCAGCTTAGGACGGCAAAGCAACGCCATGGCGATCATCGCGCGCTGGCGCATGCCGCCGGAAAACTCATGAGGATACATCCGCATGCGTTTCCTCGCTTCCGGCATTTTTACCGCGTCGAGCATGTTAACCGACGCTTCAAAAGCCTCGCTTTTGCTAAGTTGCTTATGCAGCATCAGCACTTCCATCAGCTGTTCGCCGACGCGCATATAAGGATTCAGCGAGGTCATCGGATCCTGAAATATCATGGCGATCTCCTGCGCGCGCAGCTTATTCAACTGCCGCTCGGGCAAATTGAGGATCTCCCGGCCCTGAAAGCGCGCAGAGCCGCTGATTTCGCCATTGCTGGCCAGCAGCCCCATCAGCGCAAACGCCGTCTGCGATTTACCTGAACCGGACTCGCCGACAATCCCCAGCGTTTCCCCGGCGCGCAGCGTAAAGTCGAGATCGTTTACCGCGGTTACCTCGCCATCCTCGGTATGAAACCTCACGTGCAAATCCCGCACGCTTAGCAGCGGCTCGCGCCTTTCGGTTGAATCAGATCTATTCATCATGCCGCTCCTCAGCGATCTTTCGGATCGAGGGCATCGCGCAGACCGTCGCCGATAAAATTAAAACAAAACAGCGTCACGACCAAAAACGCCGCCGGATAAAGCAGCAGCCAGGAAGAGACTTCCATTGAGTTCGCGCCGTCATTCAACAACGCGCCCCAGCTGCTTAACGGCTCCTGCGTGCCTAATCCCAGAAAACTCAGAAATGACTCAAACAAAATCATGCTCGGCACCAGTAATGAGGCATACACCACCACTACGCCCAACACATTCGGTACGATGTGGCGCAACACGATGCCGCGCGTCGAAACGCCGGAGACCCGCGCCGCCTCAATAAACTCCTTACGCTTCAGGCTTAGCGTCTGCCCCCGCACGATACGCGCCATATCCAGCCAGGACACCATGCCGATGGCGACAAAGATTAACAGCATGTTCTGCCCGAATAGCGTCACCAGCAGAATGACGAAAAACATAAATGGGAACGAGTTGAGGATTTCCAGCAGACGCATCATCACCGAGTCGACTTTCCCGCCGAGATAACCGGACAGCGCGCCGTACAGCGTGCCGACCACCACGGCGACCAGCGCGGCGGCGACGCCGACCATCAGAGAGATGCGTCCGCCGATGGCGACGCGAACCAGCAGGTCGCGCCCCGATGAGTCGGTGCCGAAATAGTGGCCGGAGGCCATATCCGGCGCGGATGACATCATATTCCAATCCGTATCCGCATAATTAAAGGGCGATAGCCAGGGCCCGACAATCACAAATAACGCGATCAGCGCCAGCACGAACAGGCTAGCAAGCGCGGCGCGGTTATGGATAAAACGCCGGCGGGCATCTTGCCACAGGCTGCGGCCTTCAACGTCCATCTTCTCGTTGAAGTTATCCAACGCCTCACTGTTTTTTCGATTCCAAAACATAACGCCCCCGGTTAGTAGCGAATTTTCGGATCGATAACGGCGTACAGCACGTCGATGATCGCATTAAAGAGAATGGTTAAACCGCCGACCAAAATAGTCAGGCTAAGCACTAGCGAATAGTCACGGTTCAGCGCCCCATTCACGAAAAGCTGCCCGATACCGGGTAAGCCGAAAATGGTTTCGATAACCATCGAGCCGGTAATAATGCCGACAAAAGCCGGTCCCATATACGAGAGCACCGGCAGCAAGGCCGGCTTTAGGGCATGACGCAGAATAATGCGGCGCAGAGGTAGCCCTTTGGCGCGCGCGGTGCGGATAAAGTTGGAGTGCAGCACTTCAATCATCGAACCGCGGGTGATACGCGCAATACTGGCGATATAAGAGAGCGACAAAGCGACCATCGGCAGGATCATATACCGCGGCGCTCCGCCGTTCCAGCCGCCGCCCGGCAGCCAGCGCAGCGTAATGGCGAAGATCAGCACCAGCAACGGCGCCACGACGAAGCTGGGAATAACCACGCCGGTCATCGCAAATCCCATCACCGTATAGTCCCATCGGGTGTTCTGATTCAGCGCGGCGACCACGCCGGCGCCGACGCCGAAAAAGACGGCGAAGAGGAACGCCGCCGCTCCCAACTTGGCGGAAACCGGAAATGAAGACGCCACCAGATCGTTGACGGAATAATCTTTGTATTTAAATGAAGGACCGAAATCGCCGTGAGCCAGCTGCCATAAGTAGCTGCCGTACTGTTTTAATATCGGATCGTTAAGATGATATTTGGCTTCAATATTGGCCATAACTTCCGGCGGAAGGTTACGTTCACCGGTAAAAGGACTGCCTGGCGCCAGGCGCATCATAAAGAATGAAATCGTTATCAAGATAAAAAGCGTCGGTATCGCTTCCAGACAGCGACGAAAAATAAACTTTAACATTGCCCGTACCTATAAAACCTGCGGATAAGCGCGGCGACGCGCATCTCTCCGCCCCGCCCGCGCGATTATCAATGTTTGATGATATAGAGATCTTTCACATGGATATTATCCATCGGATCTTTACCGGTTAAACCGCCGACGTAAGGCTTTACCAGCCGGGTGTTGGCATAGTAATAAACCGGGACGATAACCGCCTCTTTATCCAGTAAGGCTTCGGCCTGCTGGTAAACCTCGGCGCGTTCTTCCTCCGTTTTGACCTGCAGAGATTTGGCCATCAGCGCATCGAACTCGCTGCTCTTATAATGGGAGGTATTGCTGCTGCTGTCCGACAGCATGCTGTTGAAAAAGGTGGAAGGTTCATTGTAGTCCGCGCACCAGCCGGCGCGCGCAAGATCAAAATTGCCCTGATGGCGGCTATCAAGGAAGGTTTTCCACTCCTGATTCTCCAGCTTCACATTCACGCCGATATTCTGTTTCCAGATGGACGCCGCCGCGATCGCCATTTTTTTATGCAGATCGGACGTATTATACAGCAGGCTCAGCGTTAACGGTTTATCCGCCGTAAAACCGGCCTGCGCCAGTAATTTTTTCGCCTCGGCGTTGCGTTTCTCCTGCGGCCAGCCAAACCACGCCGGCTGCATGGCCTTAAAGCCATCAATATAGGGCGGCACAAAACCGTAAGCCGGAGTATCGCCCTGATTTTTCACCTTATTGGTTAAAATATCCTGACTCAGCCCCAGTCGCAGCGCGGTTCTTACCCGTACGTCGGTAAACGGCGCTTTCTGATTATTAATTTCATAATAGTAAGTGCATAGATACGGATTGACTTCGACCTCCTGCGGGATCTCTCTTTTTAACTTCTGAAACAGCTCGATAGGCAGATAGTTATAGGTCATATCAATCTCGCCGCTGCGATAGCGGTTAACGTCGGTCACTTCCGAAGTTATAGGCAGATAGGTGACCTTATTAATAACGGTCTTATCGTTATCCCAATAGAAAGGGTTGCGCTCCAGCACAATCTTTTCGTTCACCACCCACTCCTTCAGCTTATAGGCGCCGTTGCCGACCCAGTTTTGCGGCTGGGTCCATTTATCGCCAAACTGCTCCAGCGCTTTTTTATAAACCGGCGACATCGCCGGATAGATGGGCAGCTTATAGAAGTAAGGCACGGCTTCAGAGAGAGTCACCTCCAGCGTATGGCCGTCAACGGCCTTTACGCCCAGAGTTTCCGGCGATTTTTTACCCGCGATAATATCATCGATATTCAGCAAATGGCCGTATTGCAGGTAGCTGGCGTAGGGAGAGGCGGTTTTCGGATCGGCCAGGCGCCTCCAGCTATCGACAAAATCCTGCGCCGTGACAGGGTCACCATTGGACCAACGGGCGTTTTTGCGCAGATGGAAGGTCCACACTTTGAACGCCTTATTATCCCAGCTCTCCGCCGCGCCGGGGATAACCTTGCCATTGACATCGGAGGTGACCAGCCCTTCCAGTATATCGCGCGACACATTGGACTCGGGCGCGCCTTCTATTTTATGGGGATCCAATGAGGCGACCTCGGCCCCGTTATTGCGCACCAGCTCCTGCTTTGCCGCCAGCTCAACGCCCGCGGGCACCGTAGCGGCCCAGGCGGAAACGCCGGACGCCATGCTCAGCGCGGCAATAATGCCTGCGGCCACGCTTTTTTTTGTTGTTGTCATGTATGCCATTATCTCCTCCTGTTTTTATGACCCGTTACGACATCCGCGCGCCGATAACCCGCATCCGTTGCTCTGAGACCGAGCCTCAAGGCTAATACGCCCGATGGCGCGCCATTAGCCCGATACAGCGGATAAAAGCGAGCGATATGCAAAAACACGACTAGGCACCAACATCATTCATCAATTTATCTTATCAATAAACAACAAGTAACCGCTCAATTCGACGCTATCAAAAGGAAATTAATTCGCCAATATATTTAAAATCGATACGGTTTATTTTTTTGTAAATGTTATAAACACAACCGCAAAACAATAAGCTATGCGTTAAGCCAATCCATAGAGAATATCAGCATCTAGAACGCCGGCGATGCAATACAAAAAACCCCGCAAAATGGGCCCGCTCTCGGTATAAAAAACCGCCGTATCGCGCATATTCCAAGCGGCGACAATAGATCCCGCTATACCGGCATACTTCACGCCGCAGGTGCGTTGGCGTTGTTGTCCGCCTCCTTGGGCCGCCGCAGGCGCTATTCAAAAACGCTCTTGGCGTGTTGTTCCGCAACTCGAATTATTTAGGCTATATAGCGTTAATTCTCCCGCAGAAATGTTATTAATTTCACAAATAAATGAACTATCAGCGAGAGTAAGGAGGGATCCGGATCACGATTAACGTATAAATATTATGTAAAAACTTTTTCAGATATCAGTTTTATTTATGCTATAGATAGAAAATAGGTAAATAAGGCCGGGCGCGGTATCGCTTTTTACCGCGTCGCCGGCGAACGCGATATTCAGATATACTCTAAATAATTCGAGTTGCAGGAAGGCGGCAAGAGAAGGAGTCCCGATGAGCTTACTCAAGTAAGTGATTCGGGTGACTGAACGCAGCCAACGCACATGCAACTTGAAGTATGACGAGTATAAATGCTAACGGGTTCGGACGATCATAATAATCCCGGAAAGAGCGCTTTAACGCCGGTCACAATAAACTCAATTCCCAGCGACATCAGCAATAGCCCCATAATACGGGTAATAACGTTGATTCCCGTCTGGCCGAGAATTTTAACCAGCAGCGGCGCTGCCCGAAACAGCAGCCAGCAGCAAAACGCAAACAGCGCGATAGTTAAAGACAGCCCCGCCAGGTTTCGCCACTCATGATAACGGGAACTCCAGACGATGGTGGAACTGATGGCCCCGGGACCGGCCATTAACGGCAGCGCCAACGGCACGACGCCGATACTTTCGCGATTGGCCGTTTCCGTCTTTTCCTGCTTGTTTTGTTTGTCTTCCCCCAGCTTGCCGCTAATCATCGACATGGCTATCGTCATGACCAATATGCCGCCGGCGATGCGGAAGGAGTCTATCGAAATGCCGAATAGCCGCAAGATACTGTCGCCGAAGAACAGCGATATCCACAAAATCACCACGACGGAGAAGTTGGCCGTCAGGTTGGTTTTATCGCGCCCTTCCGCAGCCTGATAGTTCGTCATGCTGATAAACACGGGAAGAATGCCTATCGGATTGATCAGCGCAAATAATCCGATAAAAACTTTATATAGTCGGAAAAACTCAACAATGACTGAACCACATATCACCCCGGATGGGTTACCGTTCGCAGAGAGACGCCCTATCGGCGCTAATGTAGTGTAATCAGCGCTGTTTATCCATCTCCGTATGCCGAATTTTACCTGCAGCTTAGCGGATGCAATAAAGCCCAAAACCGCTGTCCCGCGTTACCCAGACCTATTGGTGCGGCAAGCAGTCCATCTTTCCGGGCAAAAACCGCTGATAGTGTGCAAAAATACCCCTGCTGAATGGTGTCAGCATGAAAAAACTTAGATGAAGATCACAAAAAAATGACGAGTAAACAGGTATGCTTTTTGCCATCGGGTTAGGTGGATTAGTCGCCTTATTATTGGCGTCGCTTACAAAAAACCCTTTGGGTACGGCGTAACGGCAAACCTGAAGATACGGAGGATAACCATCAGCATAACTGCGAATGAGCTCTTTGAGTCAATGAATGTGGCGACGAACGCGTAAGTAAGAAGTCGGCGGCGCAATATTGCGCGTTTATCTATACTTTGTCACTTGACTGACCATTGACTGAAAGAGTTTAACATTATCAGGAGAGCATTATGCCCGTAACAAATCTTGCTGAACTTAACGCACTGGTCGAAAGAGTAAAAAAGGCGCAGAGTGAATTCGCCAATTATACTCAAGAGCAAGTCGACAAAATCTTCCGGGCTGCCGCGTTAGCGGCTTCAGACGCCCGCATTCCGTTGGCGAAGATGGCGGTCGCTGAATCCGGAATGGGGATTGTGGAAGATAAAGTGATTAAAAACCACTTCGCTTCCGAATACATTTACAATGCCTACCAGGATGAAAAGACCTGCGGCGTTCTCTCCACCGACGATACCTTCGGCACTATCACCATCGCCGAGCCTATCGGTCTGATCTGCGGTATCGTTCCAACCACCAACCCGACATCCACCGCGATTTTCAAAGCGTTAATCAGCCTGAAAACGCGTAACGGCATCATCTTTTCTCCGCACCCGCGGGCGAAAAATGCCACCAACAAAGCCGCAGACATCGTTTTACAAGCCGCGATCGCCGCCGGCGCGCCGAAAGACATCATCGGCTGGATCGATCAACCCTCCGTTGAGCTGTCCAATCAGCTAATGCATCACCCGGATATCAACCTGATTCTGGCGACGGGCGGCCCGGGCATGGTAAAAGCCGCTTACAGCTCCGGTAAACCGGCAATCGGCGTAGGCGCGGGCAACACGCCGGTGGTTATCGACGAAACCGCCGACATCAAACGCGCGGTGGCGTCAATCCTGATGTCAAAAACCTTTGATAACGGCGTAATTTGCGCGTCGGAACAGTCAGTGGTCGTCGTCGACAGCGTTTATAACGCCGTACGTGAACGTTTCGCCTCGCACGGCGCTTACATGCTTAAGGGCAAAGAGCTCCAGGCGGTACAGGGCATTTTGTTGAAGAATGGCGCGTTAAACGCCGCTATCGTGGGTCAGCCCGCGGCGAAAATCGCCGAACTGGCCGGCATCAGCGTTCCTGCGAAGACCAAGGTGCTGATTGGCGAAGTGACCGATATCGACGATTCCGAACCTTTTGCGCATGAAAAATTGTCGCCGACGCTGGCAATGTACCGCGCCGCCGATTTTAACGACGCCGTCCTCAAAGCGGAAAAACTGGTGGCGATGGGCGGTATCGGCCACACATCCTGCCTGTATACCGATCAGGATAACCAGCCGGAACGTGTCGCCCATTTCGGCCACATGATGAAAACCTCCCGTATCTTGATCAACACGCCTGCTTCGCAAGGCGGTATCGGCGACCTGTATAACTTCAAACTCGCCCCTTCACTGACGCTGGGCTGCGGTTCCTGGGGTGGCAACTCCATCTCGGAAAACGTCGGTCCTAAGCACCTGATCAACAAGAAAACGGTAGCTAAGCGAGCAGAAAATATGTTGTGGCATAAACTTCCCAAATCAATCTATTTCCGTCGCGGCTCACTGCCTGTCGCACTTGAAGAAGTCGCCTCCGACGGAGCAAAACGCGCATTCATCGTAACCGACCGCTTCCTGTTCAATAACGGTTATGTCGACCAGATCACCGACGTATTGAAACGCCAGGGATTGGAAACCGAAGTCTTCTTCGAAGTTGAAGCGGACCCCACGCTGAGCATCGTGCGCAAAGGCGCGGAGCAGATGAACTCCTTCAAACCGGATATCATCATCGCGCTGGGCGGCGGCTCCCCGATGGATGCGGCGAAAATCATGTGGGTCATGTACGAACATCCTGAAACCCACTTCGAAGAACTGGCGCTGCGCTTTATGGATATCCGTAAACGTATCTACAAATTCCCGAAAATGGGCGTAAAAGCGAAAATGATCGCCGTTACGACAACATCGGGCACCGGTTCCGAAGTGACGCCGTTCGCTGTGGTGACCGACGATGCGACCGGTCAGAAATATCCGCTGGCCGACTATGCCTTGACGCCGGATATGGCGATTGTCGACGCGAATCTGGTTATGAATATGCCGAAATCGCTGTGCGCCTTTGGCGGTCTGGATGCGGTAACCCACGCGCTGGAAGCCTATGTCTCCGTACTGGCGAATGAATACTCCGACGGTCAGGCTCTTCAGGCGGTGAAACTGCTGAAAGAAAACCTGCCCGCCAGCTATCATGAAGGGGCCAAGAACCCGGTCGCCCGTGAACGCGTCCACAACGCCGCCACTATCGCTGGTATCGCGTTTGCCAACGCCTTCCTCGGCGTCTGCCACTCTATGGCGCACAAGCTGGGCTCAGAGTTCCATATTCCTCACGGTCTGGCGAATGCGATGTTGATTGCCAACGTTATCCGCTATAACGCCAACGATAATCCGACCAAGCAAACCACGTTCAGCCAATACGACCGTCCGCAGGCCCGTCGTCGTTACGCCGAAGTCGCCGACCACCTGGGGCTGACCGCGCCAAGCGATCGCACCGCGCAGAAAATTGAGAAACTGCTGAACTGGTTGGAAGAGATCAAGGCCGATCTGGGCATTCCGACCTCTATCCGTGAGGCCGGCGTACAGGAAGCCGACTTCCTGGCGAAAGTGGACAAACTGTCTGAAGATGCGTTTGATGACCAGTGTACCGGCGCTAACCCGCGTTATCCGCTGATTTCAGAGCTGAAGCAAATCCTGCTGGATACATACTACGGACGTAAGTACTCTGAAAACGCCGCTAAGGAAGAGACGGTCGAAGCCGCCGCTGAGCCGGCGGCAAAACCGGCGAAGCATGCAAAGAAAGTGACCAACTAAGCATCCTGAAATAACGGCCTCGGCAGAGGCCGTTTACGCCGGGAAGCACCTCTCCGCCCCGCCGGGTTATCCGGCGGGGCATTTTTTTATCTTACGAAAAACCGGCGCTGCCCGGCGAAGTCGCCGGCGGCTCAAGGTTACGGGCGCAACCGGCGTGCGTCGCGCGCCCTTCCCGCGAAAAGCGGATTTATCCATACCGCTTACGATATAACGCCCTGACGGCCTCACCAGGCGCCGATAAGCCACGACGCACATTATCTTCATCGATACCGCGCTTTATTGCTCATAGCCGTCACGACACGGATTAGCCGCTATTTCGCACCGGCCGGCTTACGGCGGCCCGGCGTCATAAAGACGGATAAGCCCAATATGGGTAATGCCGTTCACTTAAGCCGGTTTTTAGGGGAAACACCGGGGAGGTTCCCGTAGGGACGCCTCACCCCCGGTGGTCGCCCCGTGTATCTCGATGCTTAAACGATCGGCATTAAATACGGATTGGGCGCCTTTCCATGTCTGATAATTCTATTACCGTGGATAGATCCGTTCGCATAAGATTGAAATTAGGCCGCGAAAGGGCTCGGCCAGAAAATGCGCCGCCTTAAGCGGCTTCTAAGGAATTTATCTGTTCCGCTCGGCCTTTTTATTCGGTTTCGCTCCTGACTAAACCTAGCGCCGTTTTATAATGCTTCCGGCAAACGGAGATATAATGTTCATTACCGCCGATAACCACCTGATCCCCTTCTTGCAAAGGATTTCCCGCAGGGTCCAAGCGTAATACGCAGTTGGCTTTCCGGCCGCAATGACACACGGTTTTAAGCTCGACCAGCTTATCCGCCCAGGCTAATAAATAGTGGCTGCCGGAAAACAATTCGCCGCGAAAATCCGTTCGCAAACCGTAACACAATACCGGGATATCTAATTGGTCCACCACGTCAGAGAGTTCGCTGATTTGTTCGCGGGTTAAGAACTGGCATTCATCAATTAATACACAGTGAATAGGCTGGCGACGGTGCTCTTTAGCCAGCAACCTAAATAGGTCCGTCTGCTGATTAAACAAGCGCGCCGGCGCGGAAAGGCCAATCCGTGAGCTGACGACCCCAACGCCATATCGAGTATCTATTTCCGCAGTAAAAATCACCGTTCTCATACCGCGTTCCTGGTAGTTATATGATGACTGCAACAGTGCGGTGGATTTCCCTGCGTTCATTGCCGAATAATAAAAATAAAGTTGCGCCATAACCCGAGGCTCCCAAAACCAGGCGATACCCGTCATATTTCAAGCTGCAGACGCGCGGTTCGCGTTACTCGGCCTATCCCTGCCCCTTTATGGCGCCGCCCGAATCACTCGCACGTAAGCGCATCGGGATGCATGAGTGGCGTTCTGGCTTTCGCCGCGGCGGGCAAATTATCTTGCCTAGCCAGGCGGCTTAATAACTGCGCCTCGCCCGTTAAGGGCCGATGCCTTGCGTCGTTCCACCGGATAACATTTTGTCCTGCAACTCGAATTATTTAGGATATATATATCATGTATAAGGTAAGCGTTATTGTAACAACGCCCCATTAGGCCGCGCAATGGCTATTAGTTGTGCAAAATCACCAAGTTTCATCTATTGATAGCGCAATATGGATATAATCATTCCTTATAACATTGGGCTGCGTCACAATATCTTATCAGCGGCGCCGGCGCTGGGAAAATGACGGGTTAAATGTATTTCTTTTCGGGATGTCCGTATTTATATTCATGCGACATGACATGTGATATCCGTTTTAAAAATGATATTTTTTAACAAACTTACAAATTTGACTATTGCAGAAAAGAAAATAGCACTCTATTATCACACTACACGCCATCAATAATATAAATTTGAGATTATCACAATGAGCGAAGCACTAAAGATTCTAAACAATATCCGTACGCTGCGCGCCCAGGCCAGGGAATGCAGTCTGGATACTTTGGAAGAAATGCTGGAAAAGCTGGAAGTCGTGGTAAATGAACGCCGCGAAGAAGAAAGCCAGGTTCAAGCTGAAGTTGAAGAACGTGCGCGTAAATTACAACAGTACCGCGATATGCTGATTGCCGACGGTATTGATCCTAATGAACTATTACAGTCTTTGGGTTCCGTCAAATCAATAGGCAAAAGCAAACGAGCCGCCCGTCCTGCCAAATATCAATATACCGACGAAAACGGTGAAGTTAAAACTTGGACAGGCCAAGGCCGCACTCCGGCGGTAATCAAAAAAGCGATCGAAGAACAAGGCAAATCTTTAGACGATTTCTTGATCTGATCGATTTTTTAATAAAAAAATACAAGATGCCCTTGATTTTTATCAAGGGCGTTTTTTTTGGAAAATAAACCCAATGCAAGAAAAAAGCCATGCTCTCCGCCTCGGTAATAAAACAGAGAGCAAACTTTTCTATACTCTAAATAATTCGAGTTGCAGGACAAAAACGCTAAAGCGTTTTTGAACAGCGCTTGCGCTGACCCCGGAGGGGTGAGGCCATCAGGCCGAATCACGCGGCGGCCCCAACGGGGCGAGTAACAAAGCCAACGCACATGCAACTTGAAGTATGACGAGTATAAATATTAATTTTTTTCTTCAACCGTTTCCTGTAGCCATTGCGTCAGCTGCGGCCCCAGGTTTTCATGGCGCATACCGTATTCAACGAAGGCCTGCATATAGCCAAGTTTATTGCCGCAGTCATGGCTGACGCCTTTTAAGTGGTAGGCTTCCACCGTCTCTTTTTCCATTAACATCGCGATAGCGTCTGTTAACTGAATTTCATTACCCGCTCCCGGGGGCGTTTTTTCCAGCAGCGACCAAATTCCGGCGGACAGAACATAGCGGCCGACAACGGCGAGATTAGAAGGCGCCTCGGACGCTTTCGGCTTCTCTACCACCCCAACCATCGGCGCGCTATCGCCCGGCTTTAACGCCGCACCCTGGCAGTCGACGACGCCATAGCTGCTGACATTATCGACGGGCTCAACCATAATCTGGCTATGGCCCGTTTCAGAGAAACGATGCAGCATTTCGCTTAGGTTGTCTTTTTTCAGGTCGGATTTATATTCATCAATAATCACGTCGGGCAAAATAACGGCGACGGGTTCATCCCCGACCAATGGATGGGCGCACAATACCGCATGGCCTAAGCCTTTCGCCAATCCCTGCCGCACCTGCATAATGGTAACGTGTTTCGGGCAGATGGATTGCACCTCTTCCAGCAGTTGGCGCTTAACGCGTTTTTCCAGCATGGCTTCCAGCTCAAAGCTGGTATCAAAATGGTTTTCGATAGAGTTTTTAGATGAGTGCGTAACCAAAATGATTTCATTGATCCCGGCGGCGATACACTCATTGACAACATATTGGATCAGCGGTTTGTCAACCAGCGGGAGCATCTCTTTAGGAATTGCTTTCGTAGCGGGCAACATACGCGTTCCCAACCCGGCAACGGGAATAACCGCTTTTTTAACTTTTTTATTCACAATCGACATAAACAACCTCTTATATATCGTTCAAATAATGAACTTTTAATTGTCTGGTCTAAAAACCGGATGAGTATACCAGTTTAACGCGGCCACGCCTGTCCAACGCCTCAGCCCAATAAAAATTAAGACGATCGCTCAATCATAGGAAATAAAGAATAATAACGGAAGGAGAACGCCGCCAGACAAGGGATATTACCCCAGCTATCGGACTATTCTGTAGAAAGCATCAGACGCAAGCGGCCGCCGCCCCCCCAAATCTGGCATTGCCAGGCGTCGCAATCATGATTTAACTGTCTCAGATAAGCGTCATCAAGCGTGCCTAACGGTACGCCGCTATTCAGGGCAATCTGATTTTCATTAACATTTAATGTCGCATTTAAACCGGCGGAAATCAGTATCAGCCGTTTTAATTCACGGTGATAATAACCGACCAGCAACGGAAAACGCCCCTCCAGACTTGCCTGGCGCAATAGCTGGTTGACCTGTTTTAATAAAAGCGGCAAATGGGGCAGCCGGTGCTGCTGGTTTGCCATATGCTCCTGCAAAACGCTATTGAACAATGTGCGTAACAATAGCGCCGCCAGCGTTCCGTTATTATTCACGGCCTGAGTAACGTCGAGGCAATAAAAAGCCAGATCGTTTTCGGAAAGCGCGGCAATATCCAAAACCAACCCCGGCTGTTCGGCAACGGTAAGCTGCCGGTAATTGATCCGACATCGCGCAAGCGTTTGCTGAACCGGCGGCTGTAACTGCGCCAGAAGTTTTACCACCGCCTCCGGAGATTGATTCAGGGAGTCCATATCCTGCATTAATTGCTCCATCTCGTTAACCGGAGAAGTGAACATATCCGGGTAGAGGCACGACATCACCGACTCGCGCAGCCGGCTATAGTCACGGATCGGCTTGAGCAGCACATCCTGAACGCCAAGGCGCAAAACTTTCGCCACGTCGGCCATCTGGCTGGTCGCGGATATCACCAGTATCGGAGTATCGTTATCTTTTAAACGCAGGCGTTCGAGAAACTCGATCCCGCCCATCATCGGCATTTTCAGATCGCAGATAATCAAATCCGGGCTATGGCGTTCGAGAATGCTTAATCCTTCCAGCCCATGCATCGCTTCCAGAGTTGAAGCGCCAAGCGAAATCAGATAACCGGAAAGCACTGAGCGGAAAACAGCCTCATCCTCGATAATCAACACCTGTTTCCCCGCCAATGGTTGTTCCATCAATCCCCCCTTACCCTCAAACGCTTAATATTCAGATTTGTCTTATCGCCTGTGCGCGCTCGCGGTCTCCAGCACCGCATTCCTTAACGCGTTCTATTTACCAGTGGTAACAACTCATCACGTTTTTTTTCCACCGCCTGACGCCCGGCGGCAATCGTCTCCTGCGCCCGGTGAAAATCCAGCGTGGCTATCTGCGGACAATAGGGCTGTACCAGCACATCCGGCGGATCTCCCGCCATTCTCGTCATCTTCAATCTGTTTTCAAGGATATGAATCGACGTACTCATGATCTCCATCGCCGTTGGCGACACCTCCGCCTGCCGACGCAACCCCCGCGACAAACGCCTGCGGATCTTACGCCGCCAGTCATCTGAGTCCTGCTCCACCTCAGGTGCGGGCGCCGTGGGCTTAATTGATAATAAGTCATGGTGGTTGAGGCTGGCGTCGTGCTGCAGATCAACCGCGATCACCACATCCGCGCCCATAGCCCGCGCCAGCGATACCGGCACCGGATTCACCACCGCGCCGTCCACCAGCCAGTAGCCATTAAACCATACGGGAGAGAGCAAACCGGGAATACTGCAAGAAGCCCGAATAGACTGATGCAGATCTCCCTCGGTCAGCCAAAGTTCGCGCCCGGTGCTCAGGTTGGTCGCCACTACGCCATATTTAATCGCACAATCTTCTATTTGTTTTGTTCTTAACAGATTTTTTACGCTATTGAATACCCTGTCGCCCCGCAACAGGCCGCCGCGTTGCCAAGAGAGATCCATCAGACGGATAACATCCCAGTAGCCAAACCCGCTGACCCAGCGCTCCATGACATCCAACTGACGCGTCGCATACGCCGCGCCGACCAGCGCGCCGACGGAGCACCCGGCCACGACGTCAATCTCAATGCCCAGCTCCGTTAGCGCGTTTATCACGCCGATGTGGGCCCACCCTTTCGCCGCACCAGAACTCAATGCCAAACCAATTTTTATCTGTCGCATGGTTGACCTCATGTGTTTTCATTCTAGCGCACATTGCCACCTCCAGAGATTATTAGGTAACATATCGGCATCCTGATTCAGGATCCCACTATTATTTATCAATTTTTAATTAAATTTTATTCAGGAGAAGCTGTGCCGGAAATCTGCCCCTGTAACAGTGGGTTACCCTATAGCTCGTGCTGCCAGCCCTATCTCGGCAACACCGTTGCGCCGCCCGACCCCGTTGCGTTGATGCGCTCCCGCTATACGGCTTACGTTAAACACGACGTGGATTACCTGATAGCCACCTGGCATCCCGCCCATCAGCCGGAAAAATGGCGCGACTCGATTCAGGAAAGCTGCCTGGAGACGCGCTGGCAGGGGCTTAACATTTTGGCGGCCGCTCCGGGTGCGACGCCGGATGAAGGCTATGTGGAGTTCGCCGCCCGCTATACCGCCGCGACGGATGAACCACAGGCTGGATTAATGCGCGAACGCTCACGCTTCCTTCGCCATCACAATCGCTGGTACTATATGGACGGCATCCATCTGCAAACCGGCAGAAATGAGCGCTGTCCGTGCGGTTCCGGCAAAAAATACAAAAAGTGCTGCGGACAGTAAAACAGAGATCGACCGCGGCGAATTCCGGCGCCGCGCAATATAAACAAACATACGTACGCTATTAAGTTTTGGACAGGATCCACACGCCCATGCAACCCCAAAATGCACAAAGAAAAGTACTCAGAACCATTTGCCCCGACGCTAAAGGTCTCATCGCAAAAATCACTAACATTTGCTACAAACACGAACTCAATATCGTACAGAACAATGAGTTTGTCGATCATCGCACCGGACGTTTTTTTATGCGCACCGAGCTGGAAGGGATATTTAACGACGTCACCCTGCTGGCCGATCTCGACGGCGCGCTCCCGGAAGGATCGGTTCGTGAGCTGACGACCTCCGGCCGTCGCCGCATCGTCATTCTGGTAACCAAAGAAGCCCACTGCCTGGGCGACCTGCTGATGAAAAGCGCCTACGGCGGCCTGGATGTTGAAATCGCGGCCGTTATCGGCAACCACGATACATTGCGTACCCTGGTCGAACGCTTCGATATTCCCTTCCATCTGGTCAGCCATGAAGGATTTACCCGCGAAGAGCACGATCAGCACATGATCGCCCAGATCGACCAATACCAGCCGGATTTCGTCGTGCTGGCGAAATATATGCGCGTGTTGACGCCGGCTTTTGTCCAGCACTATCCGAATCAGGTTATCAATATCCACCACTCATTCCTGCCGGCGTTCATCGGCGCCCGTCCCTATCATCAGGCCTATGAGCGCGGCGTGAAGATCATCGGCGCGACGGCACACTACGTGAACGACAGTTTGGATGAAGGTCCGATCATTATGCAGGACGTGATCAACGTCGATCATACCTACACCGCTGACGACATGATGCGCGCCGGACGCGACGTCGAGAAAAACGTGTTAAGCCGCGCGCTCTACCGGGTGCTGGCTCAGCGCGTTTTTGTTTACGGGAATCGCACCATTATTCTTTAAGTCGCCGACGGCGCATCGACCTAGGCGTTAAATGGTCAAGGATGCGCCGCCTGGAATAAAAAAGCGGCAAACAAGTTCTTTTTTGATATATCAGGCTTTACAGGGGCGTATCATTTGGTATCATGCGCCCCGCTTGAAGCGAAAGCCTCTTGCAGCAAGGCCAGTGGTGGGGTTCCCGAGCGGCCAAAGGGAGCAGACTGTAAATCTGCCGTCACAGACTTCGAAGGTTCGAATCCTTCCCCCACCACCACTTCTAGATACTCCCCTTGAATTAAATCTCAATACGCTTCTTACTGATTCCCGTTGGGGGAAGGTGAGAACCTTCGACCCGCCCCTACTCTTTCTCTTTCCAACTCCCCGCGACGTAGGAAAAAACCGGTAGCTGCCACGACCAGCGTATCGCCGCCAAACGAACCGACAGACCAATGGCGAAAGAAACCGACAGATTGATATCATGATTCACGTTAAGCGCCTTCAATCCCAGGTAAAGCAGCGCCACCAGCAGCGATACGCAGGCATAGAGCTCTTTTTTCAACACCATCGGGGTGCGGTTGCAAAAGATATCGCGCAAAATCCCGCCAAAAATCCCGGTGACGATCCCAGACATCACCACCACCGTAATGGAGTAATTCAGTCCCTGGGCGACATTGCAGCCGATAATCGTAAAGGCAATCAGGCCCATGGCGTCCAGCACTAGAAACAGGCGGTGTAAATGGTGCATCACGCGCGCAATGATAATGGTAAAAAGACCGGCGCCGATGGTGAGATAAATATAACCGGGGTGTTGCGTCCAGCCGATGGGATAATGGCCAAGCAGAATATCGCGCACCGTACCGCCGCCGAGCGCGGTGATAAAAGCGATTAGGCTAACGCCGAAAATATCCATATTGCGCCGCCCGGCGGCCAGCGCGCCAGACATCCCTTCCGCGGTGATCGCGATCAGATAGATATAGGTAAGCACAACGAGTTTCCTGTGAAATGCGCCCCTCCCTCTGTCCGTTTACCTGAGAGTTTACGCCGCCGTCGGCGCTTGCCCCTTCGGTGGGTTGTCGCAACAACCTCTCTCCAGTTGGCGTGAATGAAATTCGCAGTATGGTGGCCTGAGCGATTATGGGAGTTTGCGCCTTCGGCGGAGCGTCAGTTGACGCGCGCTCTCCTGCGAGCAGCGGAGTATACGGGCTCCGCCGCCCGCATTCAACCGACTATGAACGCGTCTTATTTCCCCGCCGACGCCGGGCTCCCGCCGCGCCGTGACTCCCGGTAGGAAAATCTGTTACCATCTGGAAACATTTTCCATCGAACGGCAGCTAACATGAAAGTTGTTTCTTTTAATATCAATGGACTACGGGCGCGCCCTCATCAGTTGGCCGCCATTATCGAACAGCACCGGCCCGATGTGATCGGGCTTCAGGAAACCAAAGTTCACGACGATATGTTTCCGCTGGAAGAGGTGAGCCAATATGGCTATCACGTTTTTTATCACGGACAGAAAGGCCACTATGGCGTCGCGCTGCTGTGCAAAAATCAGCCGCTAGCGGTTCGCCACGGTTTTCCAACGGATGAAGAAGACGCGCAGCGGCGGATTATCATGGCGGATTTTGCTACCGAGCAAGGGACGCTTACCGTGGTGAACGGCTATTTCCCCCAGGGGGAAAACCGCGATCATCCGATTAAATTCCCCGCCAAAACCCGTTTTTATCAGGATCTGCAAAACTATATCGAACAGCACCATACCGCCGATCGGCCTTTGATTATCATGGGCGATCTGAATATCAGCCCGACGGACCTCGATATCGGCATCGGCGAGGATAACCGCAAACGCTGGCTGCGGACGGGAAAATGTTCGTTTTTGCCGGAAGAGCGCGAGTGGCTTGCCCGCCTGCAAGATTGGGGCCTGACCGATACGTTCCGAGCCGCCCACCCTGACTGCGGCGATCGTTTCTCATGGTTTGACTACCGCTCCGCCGGCTTTGACGTTAATCGCGGTTTGCGTATCGATTTAATACTGGCGACTCAACCGCTGGCGGCGCGCTGCACCGATACCGGTATTGATTATGCCATTCGGGCGATGGAGAAACCCTCCGACCATGCGCCGATATGGGCGGAGTTCGCGCTGTCATAGCTCAAAGGCGCGGCGCCGGCATACGCAGCGTCCGCGCCTTGAAATTCCGCAGCCCGCCGTTATCACTGCTTAAGCGGTTGCCAAATCAGATCGTTGGTTCCCACCGTCTGCTTATCCCGCACGCACTGCAGGACCGCGCCGTCCACTTTTAACACCGCCCCCTCCGAATAGCGGCGGTTCTCATAGACGCAGCAGCGCGGGCAGTCGCTATTCTGTCCGCGCGCGGCGGATCCCGCGTTCCATACCTCGGCAGGCACCGGCACCACAATATCCGTCCCGCCGCGATTCGCCAGCGCCGCAGACGGCAACGCCAGCACGGTAGCGACAACCAACCAGCAAATCCGCGATTTCATTGATTCTGCTCCTTTACTTTGGGTCGGGCCTTACGCCGTTTTTTACCGTTCGCCTGAGGCGCGGCAATACCTTTGAAAGCGCTCACCGCCCGATTCTGCCTGGCCTGATGAATCAACTCCTGTAAAGCGTGCGTCAGCGGCTGCATAAAATCCTGGTAGCGGCATTGCTTCTCGCTGATTTGCGTCAGCGTCGCCTCCCAGTGCGCCGTCATATCCGGATGCGCGGCCATATCAGGCAGCGAGTGAATCAACGCCCGCCCCGCTTCGCTGGCATGAATATAGCGCCCTTTCTTGTACAGGAATGCGCGCTTGAACAACAGCTCGATAATACCGGCGCGCGTCGCTTCCGTCCCTAAACCATCGGTTGCCCGCAGGATTTTCTTTAGCGCTTTATCCTGAACAAAACGTGCGATTCCCGTCATCGCCGACAGTAGGGTCGCATCGGTGAAGGGGCGCGGCGGCTGCGTTTGCCGCTCAACCACCTCGCCGCGCTCGCACAGCAACTCATCGCCTTTGGCGACGACCGGCAGCGGCGACCCTTCATTTTCTTCATCGCGTTCTTTTCCCCCCAGCAGCGTACGCCAGCCCGCTTCGGCCAGAAACCGGGCTTTGGCGACGAATTTCCCGCCGGCGATATCCAGATCGATAACGCATTTACGGAACACGGCATCCGGGCAAAACTGCATGATGTACTGCCGGGCGATCAGCCCATAGACCTTCTGTTCGTTGTCCGACAGCGCAGCGCGCGCGCTGCGCGCGGTGGGAATAATCGCATGGTGGGCGTCTACCTTGCCGTCATCCCAGCAGCGGTTGCGCCGGTCGATATCCATAACCGGCTGCGGCAGCAGATCCGGCTGATGAACCGAAATCGCGTTCAGTACCGCATGGCGCCCGGCGAAATGCTCTTCAGGCAGGTAGCGGCTGTCGGAGCGGGGATAGGTGATCAGCTTATGGGTCTCATAGAGCTTCTGGCAAATATCCAGCACCTGCTGGGCGCTGAGCCCAAACCGTCTGGCGGCTTCGATCTGCAGCGTCGACAGCGAATAAGGCAGCGGCGCCGTTTCTGATTCCCGTTTATCATTATAGCCGGTCACGAAAGCGGGCTGACCATCAATGCGCTTGACGACATGTTCCGCCAGAGCGCGGTGCAGCAGGCGCCCTTCTTCATCCTGATAGGGTTCGCAGGACTCGCTCGGCTGCCAGATCGCCACAAAGCGTTCGTCGGCCGGCGTTACAATGTGCGCTTTCACCTCGAAGTAGTCTTTCGGCGTAAAGTTCTCGATCTCTTCGTCGCGGCGCACCACCAGCCCCAGCACCGGCGTTTGCACCCGTCCGACCGATAGAACGCCGTCATAGCCGGCATTACGCCCCAAAAGCGTATAAGCGCGCGTCATATTGATGCCATACAGCCAGTCCGCGCGCGAGCGCGCCAGCGCGGAGACGCACAGCGGAATAAATTCCCTGTTTTCACGCAGCCGCGAAACCGCTCTCTCCACCGCCTGGGGGTTCAGGTCATTAACCAGGCAACGTTGCACCTGCCGTCGTTTCTCTTCCGGCAGAGAAAGATACTCCAGCACTTCGTCGACCAGCAGTTGACCTTCGCGATCGGGGTCTCCCGCATGAATGATTTCGCTGGCGTCCGCCAGAAGCTTTTTGATGGTGTTGAGCTGTTTACTCACCGAGGGGCGAGGCTGGAGCAGCCACTTCTGCGGAATAATCGGCAGGTCGGCCAGTGACCAGCGCGCATAGCGCGCGTCATAAACGTCGGGCTGCGCCTGTTCGAGCAGATGCCCGACGCACCAGGTCACCACATCGTTCTGGCCGCAGGCGATAAACCCGTCGCCGCGACGGTGCGGTTTAGGCAGCACATCCGCAATCGCCCGCGCCAAGCTGGGCTTTTCGGCAATAAAAAGTCGCATTACGCCCCATTGCGCGCGAAGTTCGCGCTCCGGCGCCCCGGCCGCGGGGCGCATCGCAAACGCACAGAAGAACGAAAGTTTTTCACTGGGCGCTTATCAGAAATAACGGACAAATTTTTCCGCATCCGGCGGCGTAACCTTAGCCGACGCCTTCAGCTGCGGCGTACCCAGATAGAGGAAGCCGACGATCTCATCCTGCTCGCGGCAATGAAAAGCGTCGCGCACCCGCGGGTTATGCGTCCAGGCGCCGCTGCGCCAAATTCCGCTAAACCCCTGGGCCAGCGCCGCCATTTGCATCGCCTGAACGGCGCAGCCGGCGGAAACGAGCTGTTCCCAGTGCGGCACCTTCGGATTTTTTTCGCAGTGCGCCACCACCGTCACGATCAGCGGCGCGCGAAACGGCGCCTGCCGGGCTTTTTCTATACCGGCTTCATCCAAACCTTCCAGCTCCGCCGCCTGCGTCAGCAACGCGCTGAAGCGCGCCAGGCCCTCATTTTCAATCACGAAGAACCGCCAGGGCTGTAAAGCGCCGTGATCGGGGGCGCGCATGCCGGCATGAATAATATTGTTCAGCGCCTCGCCGGAGGGGGCCGGCGCCGTCAGACGCGAAGCCGAACGTCGATTAAGTAACAGTTCGAGAGCATCCATCGCACATCTCCTGTATTGCAATCTGGTTTTTGTGGCAAGACACGGTGCGCGCCACGGTAGCATAAGTAGAAGTTTTGTTACAAGATAGCCCCACCCAAGAGCGGCCTGGGGATCATTTAATGCTGACTTTTTACTGTCCGCTCATTAGGATATTAGGATATTAGGATAATAAGCAGTTTTCCCGTTTCCGGAGATATTATGCGCACATTGTGGCGAATTTTTAGCGGCATTTTTAAGTGGACCTGGCGTCTGCTTAATTTTGTCAGAGAATTTATTCTCAATATTTTTCTTATCGCGCTTATTCTGGTCGGCGTCGGGATTTACACACAGTTTAAGAGCGCGCCGGCGGATATTACGCGCGGCGCCCTGTTGGTCGATTTGACCGGCGTTGTCGTCGATCAGCCCTCCGTAAACAATAAATTGCGGCAATTAGGACGTGAATTTTTCGGCGCGTCCGGCAATCGCCGGCAGGAAAACTCCCTGTTTGATATTGTCGACAGCATTCGTCAGGCCAAGAGCGACAATAATATTACCGGCATGGTGCTGGATCTGCGCGATTTCTCCGGCGCGGATCAGCCCTCTTTACGCTATATCGGCAAAGCGCTGCGCGAATTCCGCGACAGCGGCAAACCGATATACGCCGTAGGCGATAGCTATTCCCAGGCGCAATACTATCTGGCCAGTTTCGCCAATACCATCGCCCTGACGCCGCAGGGGGAAGTCGATCTCCACGGTTTGGCCACCAACAATCTCTACTTCAAGTCACTGCTGGACAAACTGAAGGTCACCACCAATATCTTCAGGGTCGGCACCTATAAATCCGCCGTTGAGCCCTACCTGCGCGACAATCTGTCTCCGGAGGCCAGAGAAGCCGACAGCCGCTGGATTAACACGCTCTGGCAGCACTATCTGGATACCGTCGCGGCGAATCGGCAAATCACCCCCGAGCAGCTATTCCCCGGCGCGGCCGGCATCATTTCCGGCCTGCAGGCCGTGCAGGGCGACACCGCCCGCTATGCGCTGCAAAACAAACTGGTTGATGAAGTCGCTTCCCGTTCGGTTATTGAACAAACGCTAATCAAAGCCTTCGGCTGGAATGACAAAACCAACAATTTCAACTTCACCAGTATTTACGACTACCAGCCCAAGCCTCCGGTCCAGAACAATAATCAGATAGCGGTGGTCTTCGCCAACGGCGCGATTATCGATGGCCAGGAAACGCCCGGCATGGTGGGCGGCGATACCACCGCCGCCCAGATCCGCGCGGCGCGCCTCGATCCCAAGGTGAAAGCGGTGATCCTGCGCGTCAACAGCCCCGGCGGCAGCGTGACGGCATCGGAAAAAATCCGCGCTGAACTGATGGCCGCGCGCCTTGCCGGCAAGCCGGTGGTGGTCTCCATGGGCGGTATGGCGGCATCCGGCGGGTACTGGATTTCAACGCCGGCCAACAGCATTATCGCCAGCCCGAGCACGCTGACCGGTTCCATCGGCATCTTCGGCGTAATCAATACGTTTGAGAACTCGCTGGAAAGCATCGGCGTGCATACCGACGGCGTCGCCACCTCGCCATTGGCCGACCTGTCGGTAACCAAATCGCTATCCCCCGAGTTCAGCCAAATGGTTCAATTGAGCATCGAGCGCGGATATAAGAACTTTATCGATATCGTTGCCCAGGCGCGTAAAAAGACGCCGGAGCAGATCGATCAAATCGCGCAGGGTCACGTCTGGATCGGTAGCGACGCGAAAGAAAACGGGCTGGTCGATCAACTGGGCGATTTCGACGATGCGGTGAAGAAAGCCGCCGAACTGGCGAAGCTGGGCCAATATCAACTTAGCTGGTTCGAAGAGCAGCCCGGCATGTTCGATGCCGTGCTGAGTCAGATCAATGCCTCGGTTTATGCCTGGCTGCCTACGGCCGTTCAGTCCATGCTGCCCGCCCCGGCGGCGCAGTTGACCAACGCGATACGGGCGCAGCCTTCCATCACAAACAACCTTAACGATCCGCAGCATCGCTATGCGCTTTGCCTCACCTGCGGTGAGATAAAATAGAGCTGAAACAGCCGTAGCCCGGCATATAACCCCAGAAGGGCGTGATATGCCGGGCTGCTTTTACCTCCGGTTATTCCTATAATCCTGTTTTTAGTCTGATTAACATCAATTCCCATGCACAAGAAATCTATCTATGTCGCCTATACGGGCGGCACCATCGGGATGCAGCGTTCCGCCAACGGCTATATTCCCGTCTCCGGGCATTTACAACAGCAGCTGGCGCAAATGCCGGAATTTCACCGTTCCGAGATGCCGGCCTTCACCATTCATGAATATTCGCCGCTGATCGACTCCTCCGACATGACCCCAGCCGACTGGCAGATCATCGCGGACGATATTCAGCGACATTATGATAATTATGATGGTTTCGTTATTTTACATGGTACGGACACCATGGCGTTTACCGCCTCGGCGCTGTCGTTTATGTTGGAAAATCTGTCTAAACCGGTAATAGTGACAGGGTCACAAATTCCGCTCGCCGAACTGCGTTCCGACGGACAAACCAATTTGCTTAATGCGCTGTATGTCGCCGCCAACCACCCGATTAATGAGGTCGCCCTGTTTTTCAACAACAAACTGCTGCGCGGCAACCGCACCACCAAGGCGCATGCGGATGGCTTCGACGCTTTCGCCTCGCCTAACTATCCGCCGCTTCTGGAAGCCGGTATCCATATTCGCCGGCTGACGCCGGCGGCGTCGACATGCGCGGATTGCCCCCCGCTGCGGGTACACCACATTACGCCCCAACCTATCGGGGTGATTACCATTTATCCCGGTATCTCCGCGGATGTGGTGCGCAACTTTCTACGCCAGCCGGTGAAGGCGCTGATATTGCGCTCTTACGGCGTGGGCAATGCGCCCCAGAGCCCCGGTTTGCTGAATGAGCTGCGTCAGGCGGCGGAACGCGGCATCGTGGTGGTCAACCTGACGCAGTGTATCTCCGGCCGGGTGAACATGGACGGCTACGCCACCGGCAATGCTCTGGCGCAGGCCGGCGTGATCAGCGGTTTCGACATGACGGTTGAGGCGGCGCTGACCAAATTGCACTATCTGCTGAGCCGGCAGGATATCGACCCAGAGCGGATTCGCTACCTGATGCGGCAAAATCTGCGCGGCGAATTAAGCGATATACTCTAATTAATGCGCGTTTTAAACGGCGCGACGCTGACCCCGAAGGGGTGAGGCCATCAGGCCGAATAACGCGGCGAGCTTGCGGCGGCCGCAACGAGGCGAGCTCCCAGGATGGCGCGAGTAACAAAGCCAACGCACTTGCTGCTTGAAGTATGAAGGGTATAAAAATTAACTCGATTGCGAGGTCCCATGAAGAAAGCGCTGTTATTGATTGATTTGCAAAATGACTTTTGCCCTGGCGGCGCCCTGGCCGTCAATGAGGGCGATCGGGTGATTGATGTGGCAAACCGCGCTATTGCGGCCTGCGTCGCTGCGGGTGTCGCGGTTATCGCCAGCCAGGACTGGCATCCGGCCGATCATGGCAGTTTTGCCGTCAATGCCGGCAGGCCGGCGGGTGAAACGGGCGAACTTGACGGCCTGCCCCAGGTCTGGTGGCCCGTTCACTGCGTTCAGGATCGGCCGGGAGCGGCGTTCCACCCGGCGTTAAACCAGCAGGCGATTGACTGGGTGGTGCGCAAAGGGACGCAGGCCAATATCGACAGCTACAGCGCATTCTTTGATAACGGACATCGGGCTAAAACCGCGCTGGACGACTGGCTGCGGGCTCAGGGCATCGCGCACCTGACCATCATGGGCATCGCCACCGACTATTGCGTCAAATTCAGCGTTCTGGACGCTCTCGCCCTGGGTTACCAAACGGATGTGCTGGCGGAGGGGTGCCGCGGCGTAAACCTGCACCCGCGGGATTGCCAAACGGCGCTTGAGGAAATGCGGCGAAAAGGCGCCAATCTTATCGATCTGGAGACCTTCATTTCCAGCCTGCCCGCACCGCGCTAGGCCAGCGAACGCTGTCGGGGAAGGCGCGGCAAGCCGTCCGTTTCCCCCGCACGTCAGCCGCTCACTTGGGATAAGGCTTCGCAGTATCCGGCGCGCCGAACTGCTGTTTCAGCTCCTGTTTGCTTTTCATCACAATCTCCCCGTCGGCGCCGATGGTCATATGCTCCGCGTTTTTATTGTGGCGCGACTGCCACAGCATCACCATCTGCAGGCTGTGCGCTTTCTGTTCGGCGGACAAGGGAACGCCGTCCGGCCACTTCCCTAACTCCACCGCGGTCGCCAGCCGTTGGTAGATTTCCGGCGTCATCGCATCAATCAAATCATCAAGCTGCATAGCGTCATTCTCGCGTATTTGAGCTGAAACGTTTAAGCCAAATCAATCCGAGTGCGTCAAATCGCCGGATTAACCGTCGATGCGCTGACCGTCATCGCCATCGACAAAACTCAATGACGCCGAGTTGACGCAGTAACGTTCGCCGGTGGTCTGCGGAGGGCCATCAGGAAACACGTGCCCCAAATGCGCGTCGCAGTTTCCGCAGCGGATCTCCGTGCGCTGCATGTTGTGGGAACGATCGTCGAGATAGCGGACGGCCTCGGGCGATACCGGCTGGTCGAAACTCGGCCAGCCGCAGCCGGAATCAAACTTGTTGGCGGAGTAAAATAGCGGCTTCCGGCAGCAGAGACAGTGATAAATACCGGTGCGCTTGTTGTGCAGCAGTTTACCGGAAAAAGGCGGCTCCGTGCCGCGTTGCTGGGTCACATAGCGCTGTATTTCTGTCAATTCAGCCAAGTCCGAAGAGGTTTGCTGAGGGGGTTTATTAACCATAACGGCCTCGCTGGCGCAGTCGTCAATCAAATCTTTCATTAATAATAACAAAAAATTAACAACTTTACAGACCGTTTTGGCTTAATATAATGACCGTGGGCAAGATGAGCATTTAATTGTGATATTCATCACAATTTTAGACGGAATGAGCTTTATATGATACACGGAGCCCGATATCAGTCTTAAATGTTCTTAATTTACAGCGTTAGGTGGAATTTCGCGCAAAGGTTGGTCATAGGATTGACTTACAGCAACTATTGACACGATTCCGCTTGACGCTCAGCAAGGTTTTTGTAATTTTACAACCAACCTTTTATTCACTAACCAATATCTGGTGGAATATATGACTATCAAAGTAGGTATCAACGGTTTTGGCCGCATCGGCCGTATTGTTTTCCGCGCAGCGCAAGAACGCTCTGACATCGAAATCGTTGCAATCAACGATCTGTTAGACGCTAACTACATGGCGTACATGCTGAAGTATGACTCTACTCATGGCCGTTTCAACGGCACCGTTGAAGTTAAAGATGGCCACCTGGTTGTTAACGGCAAAACTATCCGTGTTACCGCAGAACGCGATCCTGCCAACCTGAAATGGAACGAAGCAGGCGTTGACGTGGTTGCGGAAGCAACTGGTCTGTTCCTGACTGACGAAACTGCGCGTAAACACATCGCCGCCGGCGCGAAGAAAGTGGTTTTGACCGGTCCGTCCAAAGACAGCACTCCGATGTTCGTTATGGGCGTTAACCATAAATCCTATGATGGCCAAGACATCGTTTCCAACGCGTCTTGTACCACTAACTGCCTGGCTCCGCTGGCTAAAGTTATCAACGACAACTTCGGTATCGTTGAAGCGCTGATGACCACCGTTCACGCCACCACCGCTACGCAGAAAACCGTTGACGGCCCGTCTCACAAAGACTGGCGCGGCGGCCGCGGCGCATCTCAGAACATCATCCCGTCCTCTACCGGCGCTGCTAAAGCAGTAGGTAAAGTTATTCCTGAACTGAACGGCAAACTGACCGGTATGGCGTTCCGCGTTCCTACTCCGAACGTATCCGTTGTCGACCTGACCGCTCGTCTGGAAAAACCAGCCTCTTACAAAGAGATCTGCGCCGCTATCAAAGCAGCGTCTGAAGGCGAACTGAAAGGCGTTCTGGGTTACACCGAAGACGACGTTGTTTCCACCGATTTCAACGGTGAAAAACAGACTTCCGTATTCGATGCCAAAGCCGGTATCGCTCTGAGCGACAACTTTGTGAAACTGGTTTCCTGGTACGATAACGAAACCGGCTACTCCAACAAAGTTCTGGATCTGATCGCTCATATCTCCAAATAAGTTCGGGCGATAGAGTTCAATGATGAAGGGCGGCCAAAGGCCGCCCTTTTTACTTGCTGATTAACAACAATCAAAATAGGCAACATCATGAATGATAAGATTTTCAAACTTCCCATTAGCAAACAGATCACCCCTACCATCAGCCAGCGCCAGTTAGAACAACTGCCGATGATCGTGGTTGAACATCCTCAGGTCAGCGCCGCCATAGCATTGCAGGGCGCGCACCTGCTGAGCTGGCAACCCGCCGGCGAAGCGCCGGTTCTCTGGCTGAGCGACAACACGGCCTTCACCGAACATGTGGCTATCCGCGGCGGTATCCCTATCTGTTTCCCATGGTTTGGCCCGTTTGCCCAACCGAACCACGGCTTCGCCCGTCTGCTGCCGTGGGAATTTACCTCCCACAGCGAAGATGAACAGGGCGTGGAGCTCGCCTTCACACTGCGGGATTCGGCGCAAACCCGTGAATACTGGCCGCATGAATTCACCCTTATCGCGCGTTTCAAGCTGGGTAAAACCTGCCATGTCGAGCTGGAGGCGCACGGCGACTACAGCATCACCAGCGCATTGCACACTTATTTCCAGATCGGCGACATCAGCGCAATCAGCGTTAGCGGCCTGGGCGACCGGTTTATTGACAAGGTCAACCAGGGCCAGCTTTCTCAGCAGCAAGGGGATTTGCGGTTTACCGAACGCGCCGATCGCATTTACACGCACGCGCAGAATATTAGCGTTATTAATGACCCGGTACTGCAACGCACGATTGAAGTGCAGCACATCAACTATAGCGATGTCGTGGCATGGAACCCCGGCGCCGAACTGTCGCACACTATCGGCGACATGGCCGATGATGGCTATAAGACCTTTGTCTGCGTGGAAACGGCCCGGATTAATCAGCCTTTAAGCGCAACGGTGCGCTCCCCCGCCCGTTTATCGACTCTTATTCGCATCAAAAAGTCGTCATAAATAAAAATGGCGCGTGAACGCACGTTCAGGCGCCATGATTTTTTCATGTATTACACCACATCCAAACGTTGTTTACCCTTCGGCGGCGGAAAAGCCTGATCGAGCACGGCCAGATCATCGGCGTGAAGGACAATATCCAATACCTGCGCATTCTCTCTGATATGTTGTGCCGAACTGGCTTTGGGTATGGCGATTATCCCAGGATGACGGATAGCCCAGGCGAGCAAGACCTGAGCCGGCGTGATGCCATGCTGTCGGGCGATGGCGTTGATGACGGGATGAGTAAATAACCCGTTACGCAACCGCCCCGCCTGAGCAATCGGACAATACGCCATAACCGGCACATGGTGCTGCTGGCACCAGGGCAGTAAATCGAACTCTATTCCCCGTGAGGCCAGATGGTAGAGCACCTGATTGGTCATGCATTCCCGTCCGCCCTCCAGCGACCAGAGCTCATGCATATCATCCGTATCGAGGTTGGATACGCCCCAGCGCCCAATTTTGCCCGCACGTTGCAGTTGCCGCATGGCGGTAATGGTCTCTGTCAGTGGCACACCGCCGCGCCAATGCAACAGATACAAATCGATATAATCGGTTTGCAGGCGCGCCAGACTTTGCTCGCAGGCTTTTACTGCTTTTTCACCGCCGGCATTGTGGGGATAAACTTTAGAAACCAGATACACCTTGTCGCGCCGGCCGCGGATCGCCTCGCCGACGACCCGCTCCGCCCCGCCATCCGCATACATTTCAGCGGTATCGATCAGCGTCAGCCCTCGATCAATCCCGGCCTGCAACGCTTTCACTTCCTGCGCCTTCGTCTGAGGATTTTCCCCCATAAACCAGGTGCCTTGCCCAATGGCGGGCACCGTGGCGCCATCCGGGAAACGGACTTGCTTTATCGTCACGCTAGGTTTTCCCCCCTGATAACACGGCGCACCGCGCAATGCGCCGATAATGTGCAAGCGGGGTCGAATGGCACTATTTTTGTGCAACATCTGCACCCCGATGGAATGAACTTAGAATCTATAGCTAACGCCTACGCTCATCGCCGCGCTATAGCTGCTATCGACTATCGGGCTATCCTTTATTTCATCGGACAAGCGGGTATAACGGCCGGTAGCCCAGGCGCTCCAGCTTGAATTGATGTGATAGTTGACGCTCAGCTCGGCGTACGGCGACCAGCCGTCGCCCGGCTGATAACGGGCAAAGCCCGAACGGGCGGACTCCTGACCGCTGACCCCGTAGTAATAACGGTTCATATTCTCGCTAAACCAGGTAACGCCCAAAGCGGGCACAATTCTCAGGTCGCCCAGCGTGAAACGATAAAGATAGGCGGTATCCCACAGAAAACCATCGCTGTAATCCAGGGTATCCCCGGACAGCACGGTGCGAATCTCGCCCCAGTCGGCGATATGCCGATAGGCGGCTCCGGCCATCAGCGTGCCGCGCCTTTTATCCAGCTGCTGCATCCGTATGTCATCGTTGTCGCCTGGCCTAAACCCCAACGGCAGGTAATAAGCGGTCAGCGATAACTTATTGGCGTCGTCATTCCATAAGTAGTAGCCGCCGCCCAAGCCATGAAAATAGAAGTTTTCGCTTTCGTAAGTCAGCAGCGGAAGCGGATAAATAGGGTTATCGTCGCCGCGGTAAACGGATGTCGCCCCTGCCGCCCCTACCCCCAGGGAGACGTCGGCAGCATAGGCCGTAGGCAACGCGGCAACCGCCGAGAGCAGCGCAGATGACAGAAATATTTGAGATTTATTCACGGTTTTTCGTTTCCTATTTCGGACGAACATCGTTAAACATGATATTGCTGCGGTTAATATCTTCTTTTAGTCTAAATGAAGATAAGATAAGCGAATAACTTATATTAATATTATCTCAATTTCCCCAACCCGGCGCCAAGCGCCCCGCGCTGGCGCATTACGCGATATTACTGGCGATTTCTGAGAAGTGAGTCATTGAAATATCTTAAAAATATCTCCGCCGAGTGGAGGAAATTTTACGGATGCAAACTACGCTTTAATAAAGGAGGTAGCGTTTTTCCGAGTCGGCGTAAATGGGTAAAACCATGATATTGTCCTTATACCACAAGTTGGCATAAGGGTTGCTGTATTCAGGAAGACTTCTTCTTTCGGGGAGCAATATTATAGGCTGTACGCACTCTACACGCTCTCTTATATCTGTGCTAATCGACGAAGGACGGGCATCGCTATGAACATATTTGATCACTACCGTCAGCGTTACGACGCTGCCAAGGATGAAGAGTTCACACTGCAGGAATTCCTTACTATCTGTCAGCAGGATCGGAGTGCGTATGCCAACGCTGCTGAACGATTGTTAATGGCCATCGGTGAACCCGTGATGGTGGATACCGCTCATGAGTCGCGCCTATCCCGTTTGTTCTCCAATCGGATCATTGCCCGTTACCCTGCTTTCGAAGAGTTCTACGGCATGGAGGACGCCATAGAGCAAATTGTGTCTTATCTGAAACACGCCGCGCAGGGATTGGAAGAGAAGAAACAGATTCTGTATCTGCTGGGGCCGGTCGGCGGCGGGAAATCCTCGCTGGCGGAGCGCCTGAAGGTGCTGATGCAGCGCGTTCCCATCTACATTCTCAGCGCCAACGGCGAGCGCAGCCCGGTTAACGATCACCCGTTGTGCCTGTTCAACCCGCAGGAAGACGCATCGATCCTGGAGAAAGAATATTCCATACCGCGGCGCTATCTGGGCACCATTATGTCTCCGTGGGCGGCCAAACGCCTGCAGGATTTCGGCGGCGACATCACCAAGTTCAAGGTCATCAAAGTGTGGCCCTCCATTCTAGCGCAGGTGGGCATTGCCAAAACCGAGCCGGGAGACGAAAACAACCAGGATATCTCGGCGCTGGTCGGGAAAGTGGATATTCGTAAGCTGGAGCATTACGCGCAGAACGACCCCGATGCCTATGGCTATTCCGGCGCGCTGTGCCGGGCCAACCAGGGCATTATGGAGTTCGTGGAGATGTTTAAGGCGCCCATCAAGGTGCTGCACCCGCTGCTGACCGCGACGCAGGAAGGCAACTATAACGGTACGGAAGGCATCGCCGCCCTGCCGTTCAACGGCATTATTCTGGCCCACTCCAATGAATCGGAATGGGTGCAATTCCGTAACAACAAAAACAATGAGGCCTTCCTCGACCGCGTCTACATCGTAAAAGTGCCTTATTGCCTGCGCGTTTCCGAAGAGGTCAAGATCTACGACAAGCTGCTTAACCACAGCGAGCTCGCGCATGCGCCCTGCGCCCCCGGCACCCTGGAGACGCTGGCCCGCTTCTCGATCCTGTCGCGGCTGAAAGAGCCGGAGAACTCCAGCATCTATTCCAAAATGCGGGTTTATGACGGCGAAAGCCTGAAAGATACCGACCCGAAAGCGAAGTCTTATCAGGAGTATCGCGATTATGCGGGCGTGGATGAGGGGATGAACGGCCTTTCAACCCGTTTCGCCTTTAAGATACTTTCCCGGGTATTTAACTTCGATCACAGCGAAGTGGCCGCCAACCCGGTACACCTGTTCTACGTGCTGGAGCAACAGATTGAACGCGAGCAGTTCCCGCAGGAGCTGGCGGAAAAATACCTTGAGCACCTGAAAGGATATTTGATACCCAAATATGCGGAATTTATCGGCAAAGAGATTCAGACCGCCTATCTGGAATCCTACTCGGAATACGGACAGAACATTTTCGACCGTTATGTCACCTATGCCGACTTCTGGATTCAGGATCAGGAGTATCGCGACCCGGATACCGGACAGCTGTTCGACCGGGAAGCGCTCAACGCCGAGCTGGAAAAAATCGAGAAGCCTGCGGGTATCAGCAATCCCAAAGACTTCCGTAACGAGATCGTCAATTTTGTGTTGCGGGCCCGGGCCAACAATAACGGGCGTAATCCAAACTGGACCAGCTATGAGAAACTGCGGACGGTGATCGAGAAGAAAATGTTCTCCAACACCGAAGAGCTGTTACCGGTAATTTCGTTTAATACCAAGACCTCAACGGATGAACAGAAGAAGCATGACGACTTCGTCGATCGTATGATGGAAAAAGGCTATACCCGCAAACAGGTACGCTTGCTGTGCGAATGGTATCTGCGGGTGAGGAAATCATCGTAATGATGCATGAAGTCGGCAATGTCGTTTGGGGGGAAGTATGGCCTATTTCATTGATCGACGGCTAAACGGCAAAAATAAAAGCATGGTTAACCGCCAGCGCTTTCTGCGCCGTTACAAGTCGCAAATAAAACAGTCGATTGCCGAGGCCATTAACAAGCGTTCGGTGACTGATATCGAAAGTGGGGAGTCCGTTTCGATCCCCAATGGGGACATCAACGAACCGATGTTTCATCAGGGACGCGGCGGACGACGCCATCGTGTACACCCGGGAAACGATCATTTTGTGCAGAACGATCGCGTCGAGCGGCCGCAGGGAGGCGGCGGCGGCTCGGGTCAGGGCGACGCCAGCAAGGATGGCGAGGGACAGGATGAGTTCGTCTTCCAGATCTCCAAGGACGAATATCTGGACCTGCTGTTTGAAGATTTGGCGCTGCCGAATCTGAAAAAAACGCAGCATCGCCAGCTCACCGAGTACAAAACGCACCGCGCGGGATATACGGCCAACGGCGTTCCCGCCAACATCAGCGTGGTGCGCTCGCTGCAAAACTCCCTGGCCCGCCGTATGGCAATAACCGCGGGGAAACGCCGAGAGCTGCACGCCCTGGAGGAAGCGCTGGAGCAGCTGGAGCATACGGAACCGGTACAGCTGCTGGAAGAAGAGCGGCTGCGCCGGGATATCGCGGAGCTGCGTCAAAAGATTGCCCGCGTGCCGTTTATCGATACCTTCGACCTGCGCTACAAAAACTATGAGCGGCGGGCCGAGCCTTCCAGCCAGGCGGTGATGTTTTGCCTGATGGACGTCTCCGGCTCGATGGATCAGGCGACCAAGGATATGGCCAAACGCTTTTATATTCTGCTCTACCTGTTCCTCAGCAGAAGTTATAAAAACGTCGAAGTGGTCTATATTCGTCACCATACGCAGGCGAAGGAAGTCGATGAGCAAGAGTTTTTCTACTCCCAGGAAACGGGCGGCACTATCGTTTCCAGCGCCTTGAAGCTGATGGAGGAGGTGGTGCGCGAACGCTACGATCCGGCGCAGTGGAATATCTATGCGGCACAGGCGTCGGACGGCGATAACTGGGCCGACGATTCGCCGCTCTGTCACCAGATTCTGGCGAATCAGCTTCTGCCTATCGTGCGCTATTACAGCTATATTGAAATTACCCGGCGCTCGCATCAAACACTGTGGCGCGAATATGAAATGTTACGCGATGAGTTTGATAACTTCGCCATGCAGCATATTCGCGATCAGGATGACATCTACCCGGTATTCAGAGAACTGTTCCGCAAACAAACCGCCGGCCATTAGCATAATATAAATCAGCCAGTTATCGCCTTTCTCTGGCTGATTTTATGTTGCCGCGCCCTTTTCTCCCTCCCCGACGCGCCCAGCGATTCCGCCCGTCCGCATTAGTGACGCCGTCACTAATATAACGCTTTCATTCCCTCCCGCCAGACATTACCCTAATGGAAACGTATATTCAGGTTTCTGTTTTCCCATGCAAAAATTTGTTCTGCTCTTGCTGGCGCTGGTATTGCTGGGGCCGCTAGGGATCGATATCTATTTACCGCTGATTCCCGCTATCGCTCAGGGATTGAATAGTCCCGAAGCGCTGATTCAATCAACCATCGCGCTTTTCATTATGGTTATGGGACTCGGCCAACTGGTCGCCGGCCCGCTGGTGGATAGGTACGGCCGGCGCCCTATGGCGTTAACCGGCGTGACGCTCTACATCATCGGAGCGATCATGGCGGCATTGGCATCCAGCGCCGCCCTTTTCGTGCTTTCCCGTCTCTTTCAGGGCGTCGCGGTCTGCTGCACCGCCGTCGCCATTTTCAGCAGCGTGCGCGATAGGCTGAACGGCGACGATGCCGCCCGAACCTTCGGCTTTCTTAACGGGACGCTGAATATTGTGCCGGCTCTGGCGCCGTTGCTCGGCGGACTTCTGGCGGAAACCTTCGGCTGGCGAGCCCCCTTCTGGTTCCTGTCCGGCTACGGCGCGGCCATTCTGCTGTTAACCATCCTTTTTCTGCCGGAGACCAGGCCGGATTCCACATTGCCGATTCGGGGATTACCGCTGCGTCAATATCTGCGCATATTATCCGACTCGCGCTTTTTAGGCTTTGCCTTAGTCAACGCGGGCGCCATGGGCATGGCGCTGACCTATGTGACCTTTTCATCCGCGGTATTGATGAATCAGGCCCGGTTAACCCCATTGCAATTTTCATTCGCCTTCGGCGGCAACGGCTTCTGGATCATGCTGGTCAGTTTCTTCGCCAACCGGATTATTCGCCGCGTGGGCCGGCCGGCGTGCCTAAGCGTCGGGAGCCTGTTGATGGGCGCCGGATTTCTCAGCCTGACCCTGGGAGTTGCCCTGCTGCCGGCGCACTTGCAGAACACCTGGCCGAGCTATATGCTGCCGGTCGCGCTGGCCTGCGCGGGGCTGGCGTTTCTAATGGGGCCGGCCACCAGCTATGCGCTGGAGCCTTACGCCAATGAAGCGGGCATCGCCTCGGCGATGATCGGTTTTATTCAGATGGCCGGCGGCGCGACGCTGGGGCTGGCGGCCATGGCGTTACCGCTGCCGGCGAAGATATCGCTGGCGGCGGTTATGCTATGCGCGGGTTTACTGGCCCTGCGGGCAAGGTTATTAACCCGCGGGCTGCAAGGCAGTATTACCGAACTGTCCCGGAGTTAAACTTTGGCATAACGGAATACGGATAAATCATCGGATTGAATATCCGGCGCGTTGCCCGAAATAATGTCGGCCAGCAGTTGTCCGGAGCCGCAGGCCATCGTCCACCCCAACGTGCCGTGCCCGGTGTTCAGATAGAGGTTTTTCAGCGGGGAGCGGCCGACCAGCGGCGTGCCGTCGGGCGTCATCGGGCGCAATCCGCTCCAGAACGTCGCCTGCTCCACCGGCCCCACGTTCGGGTAGAGATCGCGCACCACCATCTCCAGCGTCGCTCTCCGTTTCGCGTTCAGCCCGGTATCGAAACCGACGATTTCCGCCATCCCGCCGACGCGAATACGCCGGTCAAAACGCGTGATGGCGATTTTATAGGTTTCGTCCAGCACCGTGGAAACCGGCGCCGCGGCTTCATTGGTCAGCGGGATGGTCAGCGAGTATCCTTTGAGCGGATACACCGGAATACGGAACCAGTCACGCACCAGCCCCGTGGAATAGGCGCCGCAGGCCATGACGTAGGCGTCCGCCGTCAGCGTTTCACCGCTGCATTGCACGCCGCTAACCCGCGATCCCTCAACCTGCAGCCGGCCGATCTCCTGACCGAACTTAAATATAACGCCGGCCTGCGCCGCCATTTTCGCCAAATTCCGCGTGAACAGCTGACAGTCGCCCGTTTCATCGTTCGGCAGGCGCAGGCCGCCGGTAAGTTTATCCGCCGCGCCGGCCAAAGCCGGTTCGACCGTGGCCAACTGCCGCCTATCCAGCAATTGATAGGGGACGCCCGCCTCTTTTAACACCATAATATCGCGCACCGCATTTTCATACTGCTGTTCGGTGCGAAACAGTTGCAGCGTGCCGCCCTGCCGTCCCTCGTACTGAATGGCGGTTTTCCGGCGCAGCGCCTGCAGGCAATCCCGGCTATATTCGGCCAGTCTGACCATACGGGCCTTATTGACTTTATAGTGCCGACTATCGCAATTCAGCAGCATCTGCCACATCCATGCCAACTGCTCAGTCGAAAAGTCTGGCCGAATGGCCAGCGGAGCATGGCGTTGAAATAACCATTTGACGGCTTTTAACGGTATCCCCGGCGCCGCCCAGGGCGCAGAATAACCGGGGGATATCTGCCCTGCGTTACCGGCGCTGGTTTCAAGCGCCGGTTCCGGCTGCCTGTCGATCACCGTCACGTCATGCCCGGCTTGCGCCAGATACCAGGCGGTACTCACACCAATAACGCCACTTCCCAGAATAGCAACCCGCATGCTTAATGCTCTCCGACAATTTTTACGACCGGCCATGTAATATGCTGGCTAACCGGTTGTGTACTGGAATAAAAGTCTACTCTAGCATTTAGGTAAAAATTATCATCAGGCGTAGATATAGTATTTATCTATTGTTCGTGGGCCGTAATAACGTCATATTATAGATAACGAGTCTGTAAATCTTTTCCGCCAACCCACCGTTTTTACGTCACTTTTATCAGATTGAGCTACGATTAATAATGTCTGTACGATCTGGTGCAGGCCGATCATGTAAGGGGCGCGCTGATGGCTATATCGACTGATAACCCGGTAAAGAAAACTAATCGCCTGGATGACGGGCCAGACTGGTCGTTTGAGTTATTGCAAATCTATCTTGATGAAATAGATCGGGTAGCGAAGCTTTATCGTCTGGACACCTATCCTCATCAAATCGAAGTGATTACCTCTGAGCAGATGATGGATGCCTACTCCAGCATAGGCATGCCGATTAACTACGCCCACTGGTCATTCGGAAAAAAATTCATCGAGACCGAGCAGCGCTACAAACACGGGCAGCAAGGGCTGGCTTACGAAATCGTCATTAACTCGGATCCCTGTATCGCTTATCTGATGGAAGAGAACACCATGCCCATGCAAGCGCTGGTCATGGCGCACGCCTGCTATGGACATAACTCGTTCTTCAAAGGCAACTATCTGTTCCGCAGTTGGACCGATGCCGGTTCCATCGTCGACTATCTGATCTTCGCGCGCCAATACATCGCGCAGTGTGAAGAGCGTTACGGCGTGGAAGAGGTTGAACGTCTGCTGGACTCTTGTCACGCGCTGATGAACTACGGCGTGGACCGCTACAAACGTCCGCAGAAGATCTCGCTGGAAGAGGAACAATCCCGGCAAAAGAGCCGCGAGGCTTATCTGCAAAGTCAAGTCAACGAGCTGTGGAAGACGCTTCCTCGCCGCGAACCCGACATCGCGCACCAACGCTCCCAACGCTTCCCGCAGGAGCCGCAGGAAAACCTGCTCTACTTTATGGAGAAGAACGCGCCGCTTCTGGAACCCTGGCAGCGTGAAATTCTGCGTATCGTACGCAAGGTCAGCCAATATTTTTATCCGCAAAAGCAAACGCAGGTGATGAATGAGGGCTGGGCCACATTCTGGCACTACACCATTCTTAACCATTTATACGATGAAGGGCGGGTTTCCGAGCGTTTTATGCTGGAATTTCTGCATAGCCATACCAATGTGATTTACCAACCGCCGTACAACAGCCCTTACTACAGCGGGATCAATCCCTATGCGCTGGGCTTTGCGATGTTCCAGGACATCAAGCGTATCTGTCAGAACCCGACGGAAGAAGATCGTTACTGGTTCCCGGATATCGCCGGTAAAGACTGGCTGGATACGCTGCATTTCGCCATGCAGAACTTTAAGGATGAAAGCTTTATCAGCCAGTTCCTGTCGCCGAAAGTGATGCGCGATTTTCGCCTGTTTACCGTACTTGACGACGATAACAACAATTACCTTGAAATCGCGGCGATCCACAATGAAGAGGGCTACCGTTTAATCCGCCAGGAGCTGTCCGCGCAGTACAATTTGAGCCATCTTGAACCGAATATCCAGATTTGGAACGTCGATTTACGCGGCAATCGTTCATTAACGCTGCGCTATATCCCGCACAACCGCGCGCCGCTGGATAAAAGCAGTCATGAAGTGATGAAACATGTCCATCGTCTGTGGGGGTTTGAAGTCTTTATGGAGCAGGTGAACGACGACGGCAGCGTTGAACTGCTGGAGCGCTGCCCGCCGCGCAACGCTCCCGCCTAATTTAAGTAATGCCGATCGTTTAAGCATTGAGATACGCGGGGCGGCCACCGGAGCGAGGCGTCCCTACCGGAACCGCCCCGGTGTTTCCCTAAAAACCGGCTTAAGTGAACGGCATTACGCTTAAATTGAAGGGGGCTGTTTCAAAACGTTGACAGTAGATCAACGTATACCGTAGGGGTATTCGGGCAACGGCCGGATACCCTTTCATTTTTAGCGATGGATTTCGGCGATATCGTGCGGAATCGCGCTGCGCATATTGTGCCAGATAGCGCCGCTTTCTTTGCCGTAATGCCGCACCACATCCAGAACCTGCTCATATAATCCTTCCCGACACAGCGTTCTCAGCCGGCCATAGAAATCCAGCGCCAGCTTGCGCGCGTCGGGGTTGGAAAAGTAGTAACGTCCAACGCGAATATACATCCCTTTCAGCCCGTTGAGGATCAGGCCGTAAATCGGATTACCGGACGCGAACGCCAGGCCGCGGAATACGTTGTAGTCGAGCTGGGCAAAAGCGTCCGCGTTATCCGCCACGGACTCGGTTTGCCTTAATACGTCATGCGTTTTTTCCGGGTGCTGCCGCAAGGCGGCGCGGATAAAAATAGCGGCGATATTCGTCCGCACGGAGAGGAGATTGTCGATAAGTTGAGGCACGCTGTCGTGATCGAGGCGGGCCAGCGTTTCCAGAATATTCAGCCCCGACGTTTCCCAAAAGTTATTAATTTTTGTCGGTTTGCCGTGCTGAATAGTCAACCAGCCGTCGCGCGCCAGACGCTGCAGCACTTCTCTCAACGTGGTGCGCGTCACGCCAATCAGCTCGGAAAGTTCTCTTTCAGCCGGGAGAATCGACCCTGGCGGAAAGCGGTTATTCCATATACTTTCAATAATATACTCTTCCGCGAATCCAGCCGGACTTTGCGCCTTTATAACCATGAGTTGATATTCCGTAGCGATATTCACCGATAAAAGCCGAACTCATCATACCAGATGAGTCAGGCATGATATAGCGTTGCAACCGCGCGCAAAACACATTCAGACTAAAATTGTGATTGCCGACAACGCCGCCCGTCACGGCGTCGATATACTCTCGTGGGCTGGTTGTAAAAGAGCGCCGTCGGTTAAGCCGCGTCGGCAAATCCGTCGGTCATTGGCGATCGCAATCGTGTATAGTGGCCCAATGCGATGCAAAATCGGTCGCCAAGGACGACGTCAGATTAATGGTTGTTGAACCATTGCTGAATAAAGAAGAGAATCAACCCAATACCTACGATGTTTTGCACGGTGAAATAATGGTGGTGAAGCCGATTACGTTTACACTGCTGATTCGATCATTCTTAGCATGGAATACTTGTTATGTTGCGATTTCTTAACCGTTGCTCACGCGGGCGCGGTGCCTGGTTGTTAATGGCATTGACAGCCTTGATTTTGGAACTGGTCGCGCTTTATTTCCAGCATGTAATGCTGCTTAAGCCCTGCGTACTCTGTATTTATCAGCGCTGCGCGCTTTTCGGCGTGATGGGGGCCGGCCTATTGGGCGCCGTCGCGCCAGCCAGCCCGTTATTACGTTACCCCGCCATCGCGCTTTGGATATACAGCGCGTTTGCGGGACTCCGCCTGGCCTGGGAACATACCAATATCCAGCTTCATCCGTCGCCCTTCGCGACCTGCGACTTCTTTGTCAGCTTCCCGTCATGGCTGCCATTGGAAAAATGGCTTCCCGCCGTATTCAACGCCTCAGGCGACTGCGCCGAACGGCAATGGCAGTTTCTGTCGTTGGAAATGCCGCAGTGGATGATAGGTATATTCGCGGCCTATCTGCTGGTTGCCGTGCTGGTATTGATTGCCCAGCCTTTTCGCCCGAAACGCCGCGATCTGTTCAGCCGTTAAAGATCGGCCGCTCTGACGCAGAAAAAGCCCAGGAGAGCAATCCCGGGCTTTTTTTATGACGGGCTTCCTGACCGTCACCCTTTGGGCCGGCGGGACGACGCCCCGGCGCTATTCTCGTCTCCGGCTATTGCTGAGAGCCGTAAATATCCCGGTAGTGATCCAATCTCTCTTTGAAATATTGTCTTTTATCTAAAGGGATTTTTTCCGCAATTTCCTCAGCGTTAATCTGCTTTTTCTGGCTCTCCATGAAAGCTATGGTGGAAGCAGCAAAATCAGCGTACTGATCGCTGTATCCAAGAATCATCTTTTCAAAGTTAATCATCTGCCCCCCCTTTTTTCGTCCATTGCTGTATTAAAAGTATACAACACCTATAGATTTTCACATGGGGAAAGCAAGCCGACTTTAACTTATCTGGCTAAAGTCGGCGGGTTTAAAATAAATATGTGACGGACGCTGGAAAACCGCGCGGCGGTGGGCCTTGCCAACTGTGATCGCATGCAAAAAAACCGTTTCGAACGCGCCGAAACATGATTACCGCCTTGATTTACCAGCGTTGCAAACTACTATGGCGCGCCAGAATATATTTCAATCCCGATATATGCCAAATATCCGGCGATATAACACAGCGGGATCAAACACAAAATCATAAAAAATCTGGCGCCCGCGCTCTTACTTGAGCTAATGGCGCTCAATAGCGCCCAAATAGCAAACAGAACCACCATAAGCGCTACGGCGCCGCCAATAATTACCATACCCATACAAACGGCCTGCAAAAAGTGATGATGACCAACGCTCTGCGGTAATCAACGCGCCCACTCCGGCTTGTTCAGGATGTGGTCCTGCCAGTCCACGACTTCGCTTTCCCGCACGGCGATATGCCGGACGGAAATACGTTCTCCATGCATCGCCGCTTTAGAACCGGTGAGCAGCGGATGCCACGCCGGCAGTCCCTTTTTTTCATGAATCAGACGGTAGGCGCAGGTCGCAGGCAGCCAGTTAAAGGTGAGCAGGTTTTCTCGCGTGAGCTTGATGCAGTCGGGCTCATATTCGAAACGGCGCGCATAATTACGGCATTGACAGCTTTTTATGTTTAACTGATTGCAGGCGACGTTAGTGAAATAGATCTCTTCCGTGTCTTCATCAATCAGCTTATTCAAACAGCACTGACCGCAGCCATCGCACAGCGACTCCCATTCGTCGTCACTCATCTCAGACAACGTTTTATGCTGCCAAAAAGGGCGTTCAGTCATTTTTCTTTCCGGTTAATCAGTCTTGGATGCTCTGTATAGCGGGTTTAGCTGACGGAGGCAAGATCATCGCCCGTTCGCGGCGGAACGGGCGGTTCGGCATTCAGATAATACGGGTGTTCAGCGAGCGATCGTTGATGGTGATTTTCAGCATATCGCCTGACTGAATCGGCCCGACGCCCTGCGGCGTGCCGGTCAGGATAATGTCTCCGGCCCGCAGAGTAAAGAAGCGGCTCATGTAGGCGATCAATGGCAGGATCGGCGTAATCATGTCGCGGGTATTCCCCTGCTGGCGCACTTCGTCATTCACTTTCACGCCCAGCTCGGTCTGTTGCGGATCGCCGAACTCGGCGACCGGAATAAAACCGGATATGGGGCAGGAGCCGTCAAACGCTTTCGCCTTTTCCCACGGCTGTCCCGCTTTCTTGAATTGAGACTGCAGGTCGCGCAGGGTTAAATCCAACGCAACGCCATAACCGGCTATCGCCCGCGCCGCACGCTCTTCCGTGGCCTGTTTTAACGGCGTGCCGATCAGCACCGCCAGTTCGACCTCATGATGAACGGCGCCAAAATTTTTAGGAATCGCCACCGGCTGACGCAAATCGCACAGCGAGGTTTCTGGTTTGATGAATAGCACCGGCTCCGTCGGCGTCGCGCTTCCCATTTCCTTGATATGCTCCGAATAGTTGCTGCCGACGCACACCACTTTGTTTACCGGAAAGTCGAGCAGCGCGCCCTGCCAGTCTCTGTGTTGGTACATAAAGATTCTCCTGCCCTGTCAGTTGGGTAAATATTACGCTCATCACGGTGAAATCTTGTGAAAATGTAATCAAGTAACAATATGTTCTATCACGGTCATCAAACAATGCCGATGGCAAATCAATACGGGCGGATAGCCGAATAGTGCTTATACCCTTCATTCTTCAAGCTGCAGGTGCGTTGGCTTTGTTACTCGCCCCATCCTTGGAGCTCGCCCCGTTGGGGCCGCCGCAAGCGGCGTTCAAATCTGCTCCCGGCAGATTTGTCGCTCACCCCAGTAGCTTGACGTCAGTAAGCTCCTGACGAATTTGTCGCAGCAATGCCGCGTGATTCAGCCTGATGGCCTCACCCCTTAGAGGTCAGCTCAAGCGCTGTTCAAAAACGCTTTAGCGTTTTTGTCCTGCAACTCGAATTATTTGGGGTATATAATACGCCATCGGCGTACGTATTCGCATTTCGCTTATGAAACAACGACAATCTACACCGACTTTGCAGCAAACATCAAAATTTCTGCTGCTGACAATAGTTAGCAAAATGCTCCACGCAAACCCGTAGCTTTGCGGAAGAATATAGCGGCGTCTGATATACGGCCCAAATATTGGCGCTTTGCGCATACTCAGGCAGCACTCTGACTAGCGAACCGTCTTTTAGCAACGGGGCGATATCCCACAGGGAACGTAGCATAATCCCCTTTCCCTCTAAGGCCCAGCGAAGAACGATCTCCCCGCTATTAGAAGATAAATGACCAGAGACCTTGACCGATTTCCGCCCTTGCTCGTTTTCCAGTTCCCACACCCCCGCCGTTTGGTCGCGCTCTTTCGTGATGAGACAGTCGTGCTGCCGCAGCTCCGCCAGCGACTTCGGCATTCCGCGGAGTTGTATATATCTGGGCGCGGCACAGAGTATGCGTTGGTTTTTCGTTAACAACCGGGCGATACAGCTATCGGAAATATCATCGTTAATACGGATATCGAGATCGATATTGTCCTTAAGCAAATCAATTTGGCGATCGAAAAGTTCGAAGTGTATCTGCAGATCGGGATAGTTCTCCAGGAGCTGGGTAATCGCCGGCGCGATATAGTTGCGCCCGAAGCCAAAGCTGCAGCCGATACGCCCCCCCCTTTCGGTTCCGCCTTCACCTGAGAGACGGCATCGAGCAGACTTTGCAACTGCCCAAGAATATCGCCGCCGCGTTGGTATACCAGCTTACCGACATCCGTCAGCGCAATGCCGTGCGACGAACGATACAACAGCTTCACACCCAGTTGGCTTTCCAAAAACTGTATTCGCTTGGTGACAAAAGCAGGCGTTTGCCCTAACTCGTCCGCGGCGCCGGCAAAACTGCCTTAGTCAACAACCGTAGTAAGCACCTGCAGATCTTTGGGAATAGGAAATTTGCTGTTCATCTAAAACGTTATCCTATGCAGGAAATATTATGCAGCAGACCGTAATTCATGAATCGTGAATCTTATATTCATACTTCCACGCCCCGTAAACCACACGCTTTGTGTTAGTTTACCAACGGGCAGTGATAAAAACGATCGTTAAAAAATGATAACGAATAGCAAAGATCTCCCCCGGCTACTTAATACTGGAGCGCATAAATGATAATACAAGATGATAAAAATAAGAGCGTGGAAAAACTGACCGACATTATCGCCCGGTTTACCGCAATGATTTCAACCCGCATGCCGAATGATGTTGTAAAAAAATTGGAAGCATTACGCAATATAGAAAATGCGGGAATGGCAAAAACCATCTATGACACAATGTTCGATAATATGGAAAAAGCCATAGCGCTGAATCGGCCGGCCTGTCAGGACACCGGCGAAATTATGTTTTTCGTTAAGGCCGGCGTTCATTTTCCATTATTGGCAGAATTACAATCTATTTTAAAACAGGCCGTGGAGACAGCGACGATAAACGCGCCACTTCGTCATAATGCGGTGGAGATTTTTGATGAGTTTAATACCGGGACCAATACAGGCACCGGGGTGCCTTGGGTGACGTGGGATTTAATTCCCGATAGCGACGAAGCCGAAATTGAAATCTATATGGCCGGCGGAGGATGTACGTTGCCCGGACGCGCAAAGGTGCTAATGCCATCCGAAGGATACGAAGGCGTGGTGCAATTCGTCTTTGAAAATATCTCAACGTTAGCCGTCAATGCCTGCCCGCCGGTGCTGGTCGGCGTCGGCATCGCCACCTCGGTAGAAACGGCCGCCGTACTTTCACGCAAAGCGATATTAAGACCCATCGGCACGCATAATGCCAACCCGAAAGCCGCCGAGCTGGAAAAAAGGCTGGAGGACGGACTGAACCGCCTGGGAATCGGCCCGCAAGGATTGACCGGTAAAACCTCCGTCATGGGGGTGCATATCGAATCCGCCGCCCGCCATCCCTCAACCATCGGAGTGGCGGTATCTACCGGATGCTGGGCGCATCGCCGGGGCACCTTATTAATCCATGCGGATATGACTTATGAAAATATTTCTCACCGGGGGTTTCGCTATGAAAAAAATATTAACAACGCCAATCAAAGATGAAGACCTGGTTGATATCAAGGCCGGAGACATTATCTACCTTAATGGGACTATCGTTACCTGCCGCGATGTTTGTCATCGCCGTTTAATTGAATTGAAGCGCGAATTACCGATTGATCTGCATGGCAAAGCGATCTTTCACGCCGGGCCTATCATCAGAAAAAATGGCGAAAAATGGGAAATGGTTTCCGTTGGGCCGACAACGAGCATGCGCATGGAAAAATTCGAAAAAGAATTTATCGAAAAAACGGGCGTGAAGCTGGTCGTTGGGAAAGGAGGCATGGGGACGAATACCGAACAGGGTTGTATGCAATATAAAGCTCTGCATGCGATATTCCCCGCGGGATGCGGAGTATTAGCCTCAACCCAAGTTGAAGAAATAGAAGAAGTACACTGGATGGAATTAGGCATGCCCGAATCACTGTGGGTTTGCCGAGTGAAAAATTTCGGCCCGTTAATTATTTCCATCGACACATATGGCAATAACCTTATCGAGAAAAATAAAAAATCATTCGCCGAAAAGCGCGACGGCATCGTGGAAGAGATCTGCCGGCACGTCCATTACATCAAATAATATTATTCGAACTGAAATATGTTCCATATTTTAGCGGCGATTAACCTGACGGAACACAGATACGGCACCTGACACTTGTCATCCGTCGGGTTTCGCCGCGGCGAACGGCTCCTCCGCCGGGCGGCAAAAATTGGCGAAGACGGGGCCGCGGCGCGTCAGGGGGAAAACCATACCGCGCGTCATGGCGACGGCATTGCCGTTGTGGATGTTCGGCGCCGATTTCATTGATGCCGCTATGGCGGTTTTGTCCGCCGTCGCCGTCATATTGCCGACGCGCGCCCCATCTCAGGCTGATAGCATCAGCGATAAATCGGCTCGGGGAAACATTTTTCCGCCCGGCGTCGCCGATCGCGCCGGCGAATGGACTGAGTCAAACGGGGCCCATCGGCTGGTTCGGCGCCCGTATCCCCGTATCCCCACCTTCCCGATGGCTGTCCGCCTTCGCGGGTAACCGCGTTTTTCGTGCTGATTAGTTTGATGATTGACGCAGCGGTCGGGTCGCTTTGAACCGGAAACCCGGTTATTGGCGCCGGGTTTCTTTTAGCGGCGGCAAGACTAAGGCATTATCCGAAAATAGCCGCGGTATTGTTTTTTTACATTATAAAAGCGTCTTTAATAAATTCTCCGGAGGCGGCGGAACCTGGAGATAAAACCCCTGCTCTTTAAGCGCCTGTTTAACTTTTTCAATATCGGCGTTAACCAATTTCTTACTGCCGTCCAGCGGCAATAACATCGCCAAATGCGGCGTACCGAAACTCTTCATCAACGCCTCGGGCACGCGGGAAAAATCGTCTTTTTTTTCGACATAAAGATATGTTTGATCGCGTTTGGAACTTCGATAGATCACACAAAACATTTTTTTTACTCTATTTAATGAGAATGGCGTCTTGCCTGTATATAATTGTGACTATAACATGCTTATAGCGCTCTGGAATATCATGCCTTAAATGTTACTCTGGGGATTAAAAGATGCTGAAACTGAGTCAGGATAGATGTCACAAACGCCAATTGAGCTAAAAGGCAGCAGCTTTACCTTATCGGTTGTTCATTTGCATGATTCCCAACCAGAGGTAATTTATCAGGCATTACAGGAAAAGATTGAGCAAGCGCCGGCTTTTCTGAAGAATGCCCCCGTTGTCATTAACGTCGCCGCTCTAACGGCGGAAACCGACTGGATAAAATTACAACAGGCTATTTCATCGACAGGACTGCGCGTCGTCGGCATCAGCGGATGCAAAGACTTGCAGTTAAAACAGGCGATTACCCAAGCCGGGCTGCCGCTGTTGAGCGAGGGGAAAGAGCAGCGTCGGGCGCTTGAGCCTATCGCCGCCCCTCCCGCGGCGGTGAAAACCAAAGTCGTTAATACGCCTGTTCGTTCCGGCCAGCAGATTTACGCCCGGAACAGCGATCTGATTATCACCAACGGCGTCAGCGCGGGCGCGGAAGTCATCGCCGACGGCAATATTCATATTTACGGCATGATGCGCGGCCGCGCCCTGGCAGGCGTTTCCGGCGATGTGCAAAGCCAGATTTTTTGCACGCATCTGGCCGCAGAGTTGGTATCCATCGCCGGCCGCTACTGGCTGAGCGACCAGATACCCGCTTCCTATACCGGACAGGCGGTCAGGATCAACCTGAACCTGCTGGACAATGCATTAAACATACAACCTTTAGACTAAGCCCTTTGACAAGGAAACATTTATGGCACGCATCATTGTTGTTACATCGGGTAAAGGGGGCGTTGGCAAGACCACTTCAAGCGCGGCCATTGCTACCGGTTTAGCCCAGAAAGGAAAAAAGACGGTTGTCATCGACTTCGACATCGGTCTGCGTAACCTCGACCTGATCATGGGATGCGAGCGTCGTGTGGTTTACGATTTTGTTAATGTTATTCAAGGCGATGCCACATTAAATCAGGCGCTGATAAAAGATAAACGCACGGAAAATCTTTATATCCTGCCTGCGTCGCAGACCCGCGACAAAGACGCCCTTACCCGCGAAGGGGTAGAAAAGGTGCTGAACGATCTGCACGAAATGGCGTTTGATTTCATCGTCTGCGATTCGCCGGCGGGGATCGAAACCGGGGCGCTGATGGCGCTCTACTTTGCCGATGAAGCCATTATCACCACCAACCCCGAAGTCTCCTCCGTACGCGACTCCGACCGAATCCTCGGCATTCTGTCGTCGAAATCCCGCCGGGCGGAACGTTCGGAAGAGCCGATTAAAGAACACCTGCTGTTAACCCGCTATAACCCTGGGCGGGTAAGCCGCGGAGATATGCTGAGCATGGAAGACGTGCTGGAGATTCTCAGGATCCCGCTGCTGGGCGTTATTCCTGAAGATCAGTCGGTGCTGCGCGCATCCAACCAGGGCGAACCGGTTATTCTCGACGACGACGCCGATGCGGGCAAAGCCTATGCCGATACGGTAGATCGGCTGTTGGGCGAAGAAAGGCCTTTCCGCTTCGTTGAAGAAGAGAAGAAAAGTTTCCTTAAACGCCTTTTTGGGGGATAAATTATGGCATTACTCGACTTCTTTCTGTCCCGCAAAAAAACAACGGCTAATATCGCCAAGGAGCGGCTGCAAATTATTGTTGCGGAACGACGCCGGGGAGATAGCGAACCCCATTATCTGCCGCAATTAAAACGGGATATCCTTGAGGTTATCTGTAAATATGTACAGATAGATCCTGAAATGGTAAATGTTCAGCTAGAGCAAAAGGGGGATGATATTTCCGTGCTCGAGCTGAACGTCACATTGCCGGAAGTGGAAGATACTCCGAAATGATTCTTCTGCCCTAACACCCCCGGTTTATTTTCGGGGGTGTTATATCGCGGGAAATGATCTGCGAAAAAATAGCAGAGCCGAATAAAAAATATCGCCTGAAACGTTTTCCCCCTTATCTCGGATATTTCCGAAATAAGCGTTGCCATCGCCGATTATCCATGCCGGCTTTCCGCCGCCTTCCCCACGAAATATCTCGTCGATAATTGCAGCGAATCGCCCTTAATATTCTTGCAGAATAGCCCGCAGTTCAGCGCCGAATAACTCATTGCGCCAGCCTGACAGCATTTCCGGTTCGGAATTCCGCTCGTTTAATTGCCAGCGCCAGTTAAGCACCCGATTAATCTGGCGCCGGGAAGCCAGTAGTTCGCTGGATAATCCGCTCCGCTCGCTGACGTTCTGCACCAACGCTTTAATCGCTTTAAACGCCTTTTTATACCCCGGATGCTCGATAAGATTCATCACCGGCGCCGGGCAGGCGTCTTCGGGCAATTCCTTCGCCTGCTCAACCAGCGCCAGCAGCGTTTTGCCATGATAGCGAATTTCCGGACCGCTCAGCCCCAGCGAATCCAGTTCGCCCAGCGACGCGGGCAGGCAACGGGCCACCTGCCACAGATTTTCCTCGCGCACGACGAAATTCACCGCGCTATCCCGCTCGCGCGCTTTACGCAGGCGCCACTCGGCAAGCAACCGCAGGCAGGCCAAATGTCGTCCGCGCAGCTGCCAGGCGTTGCCGATCTCGCGATAGGCAGCCGATGGCTCCAGGATCTCTTGCTTGCGCCGGCACAGCGAACGGCATTCGTCCAGCGCCGCATCCATCCACCCGGCGGTTTGCGTCTCGTCAACCAGCCTGAGCGCCATCGGCAGCAGATAGAACACATCCGCGGCGGCATAGTCGCACTGTTTTTCGCTCAACGGACGCGCCAGCCAGTCGGTACGCGACTCGCTTTTATCCAGCGTGACGTCGCTATATTCCGCCACCAGCGCGGCGAAGCCGTAAGAGAGCGGCTTACCCAAAAAGGCCGCCAGAATCTGGGTATCGATAAACGGTTGCGGCGTCGTGTCGAAGGCATTGAGAAAAACCTCCAGATCCTCGCTTCCGGCATGCAGGAATTTGACCACCCGCTCATCGCGCAGCAGCGCCTGAAAAGGCGTCCAGTCGGTTATCGTTAGCGGGTCGATAAGCGCAAGCCGCTCGCCGTCGTACAATTGAATCAGCCCTAATTGCGGATAGTAAGTTCGCGTTCTGACGAATTCGGTATCCAGCGCCACCTGTTTATGTTGGCGCGCCTGCGTGCAAATCTGTTGTAAGCCGGAGTCGGTCGTGATCAGCTGATAATTCAAAACATCTTTCTCTTGGTTGTACTGACGTGGGTGTGCTTTATAGCGATAAAAAAACTAACGCCGGGTCTACCGGCGTCCTGTACTGTCGGTGATGATAACGCGTCTCGGCGCCTTTCGGCAGAGGATTTATTGATAAATAGTACGGAGCCTAACCATTCGCGGCGCTCTTGGGCGAATACTTATCGCCGCGCAACGCCCGCCGCAGGATCTTTCCCACATTCGACTTGGGCAAATCCGCGCAGAACTCAATGTCTTTCGGCACCTTATATCCCGTCAGGCTGCGGCGGCAGTGCGCAATCAGCGCCTCTTTGGTCAGTGAAGCGTCGCGGCGCACCACAAAAGCCTTTACCGCCTCGCCGGTTAATTCGCTGGCTACGCCGACCACCGCCGACTCCGAGACCTTCGGGTGGCGGCCAATCACATCTTCGATTTCACTCGGGTAAACATTAAACCCCGAGACCAGAATCATATCTTTCTTGCGGTCGATAATGCGCAAAAAACCTTCGCCGTCAGAGGTGACAATGTCACCAGTAGCTAACCAGCCGTCTTGCAAAACCGCATCGGTCTCGGCAGACTGCCTCCAGTACCCTTCCATCACCTGCGGCCCCCGAATCCACAGCTCGCCGGCTTCCCCCATCGGCACGTCATTCCCTTCATCATCGACGATTCTGACGTCCGTGGAAGGCACCGGTATCCCGATGCTGCCGCTATAGCGCTGCAAATCGTAAGGGTTGCCGGAAACCAGCGGAGAGCTTTCCGTTAGTCCGTAGCCCTCCAGCAGATGTTTGCCGGTCAGTTTCTCCCAGCGCTCAGCCACCGCCTGCTGAATGGAGGCGCCGCCGCCGACCGATAGGCGGAGCGTTGAGAAGTCAAGCTGATGGAATTTTTTCTCATTCAGCAGCGCGTTAAATAACGTATTTACGCCGACGATAACGGTAAAGGGGTGTTTATCCAGTTCGCCGACCAGCGCGGGGATATCGCGGGGATTGGTAATCAGCAGATTGGTTCCGCCGAATTCGATAAACAGCAGGCAGTTTACCGTTAGCGCGAAAATGTGATACAGCGGCAGCGCCGTAACCACCAGCTCATGCCGCTCGCGCAATACCGGTCCGTAAGCGGCCTGACACTGCGCCAGATTCGCCTGTAGGTTGCGATGGGTCAGCATGGCGCCTTTGGCGGTGCCCGTCGTGCCGCCGGTATACTGGAGAAAAGCCAGATCGCGATTGCCGATGTCCGGCCTCACGTACGGCAATCGCCGCCCCTGGCGCAGCGCCCGGCGAAAAGGGATCGCCTCGGGCAACGCGTATTTGGGCACCAGCCGCTTGATATATTTAACGATAAAGTTAACCAGCGCGCCCTTGACCGTAGCCAGCTGATCGCCCATGTGGGTCAGAATAACGTGCTGCACCTGAGTGTTATGCACCACTTGTTCCAGCACATGGGCGAAATTGGAGACGATGACGATGGCGCGGGCGCCGCTGTCTTTTAATTGATGCTCCAGCTCGCGCGGCGTGTAGAGCGGATTCACGTTGACCACCACCAGGCCGGCGCGTAACACGCCAAACAGCGCCACCGGATACTGCAGCAGATTCGGCATCATCAGGGCCACCCGATCGCCTTTTTGCAACTTAAGCCGATTTTGCAGATAGGCGGCGAACGCCCTGCTGCGCTCGTCCAACTGACGAAAGGTCATCTCCGTCCCCATATTGATAAAGGCGGGACGGTCGGCATAACGCGTTATCGCGTTTTCAAACATGTCAACCAGCGAAGAATAGCGATCGGGATCGATATCCGCGGGGACGTCCGCCGGATAGCGGGATAGCCAGATTTTGTCCAAGACCTTACTCCCGAGGTGTGTTCTTAATAGCATCGTTCGCCTCCGCGCCGGTCTGTTATTAACATTATTTTAACCTAAATCGGTTATTAATAACCCGCCGATGCGCAAATTGCGAAGCCGATCGCCAATTTCATGTTAATTGTTTATTAAAAAAATCAGGCAACCGAAGTCGCCTGATTCACCATCGCGCGCAACAGCCCCTGGCTATTCGGTGACGAAGGTTTCAATCTCCGCGGGGCCGTACCAACCGCCAAACCCCCAGTCGGGGCCCCAGCCCGGTCCCCAGCCATAGCGGCCACGCCAGCCCCAAGGACCGGGACCATAGGGATTCACCACCCGCTGCGCGACGTTCCAGCGTTGATAGCCCTGAACCTCGACGACTACATAGCGGTAAGGCCGATCGCCGATCGCGCCCTGCTCCGTCCCGGTAATCGGGCCGACCACCGTCACCAGCCTATTTTGAAAATCAACCGGCTCTAGAAAACGATTAACGTAAGCGATAAACCGCCCTTCGGAAGGCGCGTCCAGACGCGGCCTGGCGGCGCTATCGAGCGGCAGGCTGACGATTTCCAGGCGCGTTTTGTCGGCCTCGTTGCGAACACCGACCACCCGGCCGCCAAAGCGGGACGCCTGGCCGACATAAAGCTGCGGCGCATTCATCACCCGGACAAGATCGTCCTGCGGCGTCGGCGAGGCGCCTTTAATGGCATCCGGCACCGTAACGCAGCCGGCAAGCAGCAGCGCGGCCGCGCCGCAAGCCCAGCTTAAGGCCGCGCGGGGGATGCGCCGCCGCCCCTGATTCATACGTCGAGTCATCATGTTCATGACATGCACCTTTTCCAATGTCTGCTGATTAGACTATAACGCACGGAATAAGTTGCCATTTACTCACGGCCGGGCAGTTTCTTCCAGGCGACCTCATTACGCAGATAGCGCGGCTGCGCCAGCTCAACGCCAACGCTCCGCCCCGCCATCCACTGCCGACAGGCCAGGGGCAGCATATCCTCCGCCTGCGGCAACGGCGTCTCGCCGCTTTGTAATGAGAGCGCCGGGTGCTTCGCCATCTCGGCGTAGGTTTCCCAGCCCGTGCCCACCGTGGCCCACAGCCCGCTTAACGGCGCGGTCCGCGCCTGAGCCTGCTGCGGCGTCAGCACCGCCTCTGAATCATCGCCGAGCCAATCCCCGTCGGCGGCGCGCTGATATTGCGCCCAGTAGACCTCGCCCATACGCGCATCGATAGCCGCCAATACCCGCGTCGCGCCGGTGCGGCGGAAGGCGCCCTGCGCCATGGTCGCCAGCGAGGAGACGCCGATCATCGGTAAGCCGGCGCCCAGGGCGAGCCCCTGCGCGATACCGATGCCGATACGCACGCCGGTAAAACTTCCCGGCCCCTGGCCGAACGCCAGCGCGTCCAACGCCTGGAGCGTCAGACCGCTTTCGGCCAGCACCTGCCGGACCATCGGCAGCACACGCTGCGTATGCTCCCGGGGACAAACTTCAAATAAAGAATGAATTTCACCATCATTCCAGAGCGCGACGGAACAGGCTTCCGTCGCGGTATCAAGCGCTAGAATTCGCGTAGACATGCCAACCTCAGGCGGGATCAATAAATCGTAACGGCGCGCATCATAACATATATCCCTGACCGACTTGAGTTAAGCGGATCGCGACGCGCGCGACGCGCGCGATGCGCGCCTCGGCTCCACCTGCGCGCCGGCGATTAGCGCGCGTTTTTCCGGGTAAGAAAGGCGATGGCCCGCGCCAGATCGCGCGTACGCGGCGCCGGCGGCAGGCTATTGAGAAAAACCTCGCCGTAAGGGCGCATAACCAGCCGGTTATCGCAAATAACCAGCACCCCGCGATCGTCGGTATCGCGTATCAGACGCCCCACGCCCTGCTTTAAGGCGATGACCGCATCCGGCAGTTGTACGTCATCAAAGGGTTCGCCGCCGCGCACGCGGCAATCTTCAATGCGCGCTTTCAGTAACGGGTCCTCCGGCGAGGTGAACGGAAGTTTGTCGATAATCACGCAGGACAGCGTATCGCCGCGCACATCCACCCCCTCCCAAAAGCTGCTGGTCGCCACCAGCAGCGCGTTGCCGGCGGAAACGAATTGCGAGAGCAGCTGCGCCTTGCCGGTTTCGCCCTGCAGCAGCACCGGCAGCGTCAGCGCGGCGCGGAATTCGGCGGCCAGATCGCGCATCATCTGGTGCGAGGTGCACAGCATAAAGCAGCGCCCCTGATTGGCTTCAATCAACGGGCACAGCATGGCGGCGAGTTTGCGCGCGGCGCCCGGCCGGTTGGTTTCCGGCAGATAGCGCGGCACGCAGAGCAGCGCCTGGCTGGCATAATCAAACGGGCTCGGCAGCAGCAGGGTGCGGGTATTTTCATCGTCCAGCCCCAGCCTGGCGGTAAAATGTGTCAGCCGATCGTTGACGGACAGCGTGGCGGAAGTGAAAACCCAGGCCGACGGTTTTTCTTTCATCAGCTCACGAAAACGATCGGCCACGGAGAGCGGCGTCAGCGCTAGAACGAAATGCCGGGAACTGCATTCGAACCAGTAGCTGTAGCCGGGCTGCCGCACATCCATCAGACGTTTTAAGCGGCTACGGTAGAGCGTCGCCCGCTCAAAGGCGGCGTCCAATAGGGCGGAACGCCCCAAGGAGAGCTTCGCCACGTCATAGCACAGCTCCAGGGCGTCATCCAGCAGCACCAGCGCGCGCTGAACGGCGGGTTGATTAAAGATGTCGCGCAGATTGCCCCGGAACCCCGGTTCGCCCAGCGCCAGACGAAAATCCTGGGTGCTTTGCGACAGGCGATCCGCGCTTTTTTGTAACTGCGCCGCATCGCGCACCTCGGTGCGATAGGCGATTACGATATCTTTCGCCAAATCCATCAGCTGGCGGCTGGTGAGCTGCTGGCCGAAATACTGGCTGGCGATATCGGGAATTTGGTGCGCCTCATCGAAAATCACCACGTCGCTGTCCGGGATCAGTTCGGCAAAGCCGCTCTCTTTCACCACCATATCGGCAAGATATAAGTGGTGGTTGACCACCACGATATCCGCTTCCATCGCTCTCCGGCGGGCCTTCACCACAAAGCACTCTTTATAGCGCGGGCAATCGCCGCCCAGGCAATTATCATTGGTGCTGGTCACCAGCGGCCAGATAGGGCTATCTTCCGCCACTCCGGCGCAGGTGGTGACGTCGCCCTCCGCCGTTTCGGAAGACCATCCGCGCAGGCGGACCAATTCGCTTAGCGTTTCGGCCGACAGATCGCCGCCCGCCAGCGATTGCTGATCGAGCCGTTCCAGACAGAGATAGTTGGAGCGCCCTTTCAGCAGCGCCAGTTTCCCGGTGTATTTTAGCGCCTGCGCCACCATCGGCAGATCCCTGCTGTAGAGCTGGTCCTGCAACGCCTTCGACCCGGTCGAAATGATGACTTTCTTCTCCGCCCGCAGGGCCGGCGCCAGATAGGCATAGGTTTTCCCTGTCCCGGTTCCCGCCTCCACCACCAGCGCCTGCCGTGCGTCGATGGCCTGCGCGACGGCCTCCGCCATCCGCCGCTGCGGCGCGCGCGGTTTAAATCCGCTGATGGCTTTCGCCAGCGCGCCGTCGGTTGCAAAATCATCAATTACAGGATCGCTCGTCACACACACTCTCTTTGTCGGGTATTGCGGCGCCCGCCGCCCGATGACGGCGCCGCGCCGATTATGCCAAGACTCAACCGGCGCTGCCAGCCTAAATCAGGCGGGCCGTTATCGTGAACAAATTGTCACCAACAATGGTCGCGAACAATTAAAGACGCATACAAGATTATGTTACGCTTGCCGACACGATTTCCCCAAAACCGGAGAAGCAACGCCCCATGTCTATCACACGAATCGACCCCGAAGCCCGCTGGTCCAACGCCGTTATTCATAACCACACCTTGTACCACACCTGCGTCGCGGACAATCTGGATGAAGACGCCCGCGCGCAGACCAAAAACGCGCTGGCGGCATTGGACGAGGTTTTACAGCAGGCGGGCACGGACAAAAGCCGTCTGTTGGACGTCACGATTTTTCTGGCCGACGCCGACGATCTGGCGGCGATGAATGCAGAATGGGACGCTTGGGTGGCGCCGGGCAGCGCGCCCGTCCGCTGTACCGTACAGGCCAAACTGATGGATCCCAGATACAAAATCGAAATAAAAGCGATCGCCGCGCTGTAACACCGCACCAGAGGAGGATGGCTAGCGCTCTTCCTCTTCTTCTCCATCGTCGAAGAAACCCGGCTCATCGTCATCCGCTGCGGCGGTTTCTTCATCGTCAAACATCGCGACAGCCCTCTCTCCCTGATGTTCTTCACGAATTTCGGCCGCCACCGTCGCGATAGCCTGACCGCTGCTCATTCCCTGCGACATCAACTCCTGAATACGCTCTACGGCTTTTTGCTGCTGCGCATGCGTCAGCGCGGGCATACCTGCAATCATGATAAACTCCCGATGGTTGCAACGGGGCGTATCTCCGCCATACACCGGAGGTTGCGGTTTGTGATACGCTCACCGTTAAAATTTATAAGGCGCCAGGCCAGCACCCAAGACATTCACCTGCCAAGCATGGGATTATACAAAAATACGATGCGCTCATCTCCCGTTTATCACCCGCTACCCTATCGGCCACAGGCGCTGTTGACGCTTTTCGCCGCGTTTTCTCAACAGCCGTGGGCGATGCTATTGCATTCGGGCTTTGCCGATCATCCCCATAGCCGTTTCGACGTCATGGTGGCGGATCCGAAGGCCACGCTATGTACTCGCGGCGAGCGGACCGAAATCACCCAGGGCGGCAGCCGGCGACTCTCCGACGCCGACCCCTTTGAACTGTTGCAACAGCAGATCGACCGGCTGGGGATCGCGGCGGACGCGCACCCCGACTTTCCCTTTCAGGGCGGCGCGCTCGGGCTGTTCGGCTATGATTTGGGGCGGCGCATCGAAACGCTGCCCGCGCGCGCGCGGCGGGATATCAGCCTGCCCGACATGGCCGTCGGCCTGTATGACTGGGCGCTCATCGCCGATCACCGGCGTCAGACGTTAACGCTGGTGACGCAGGGCGATCTCCAGGCGCGTCTGGCGTGGCTAAACAGTCCTCCCGCTTGCCCGGCGCAAACGGATTTTCAGCTGACGAGCCCATGGCGCGCCAATATGTCGCGCGGCGAGTACGGCGACAAGTTTGGTAAAATACAAGATTATCTGCGCTCCGGCGATTGCTATCAGGTCAACCTGGCGCAGCGCTTTGCCGCCGACTACCAAGGCGATGAATGGCAGGCTTTTTTACAGCTATCGGCGAATAATAAAGCGCCCTTTTCCGCCTTTTTGCGGCTGCCGGAAAATACGCTGATCAGCGTCTCTCCCGAGCGTTTTCTGCAGTTGGAGAATCGACGAATCCAGACCCGCCCGATTAAGGGCACGCTGCCGCGGCTGGCGGATAAACGCGCGGATAGCCTGCAGGCCGAGCGGCTGGCGCGCTCGGAGAAAGATCGGTCGGAAAACCTGATGATTGTCGATCTACTGCGTAATGATATCGGCCGGGTCGCGGTTCCCGGCAGCGTGCGCGTACCGGAGTTATTCGTTGTCGAGCCTTTCCCGGCGGTTCACCATCTGGTCAGCACTATCGTCGCCGAATTGCCCGCGGACTGTCATGCGGCCGCGCTGCTGCGCGCCTGCTTCCCCGGCGGCTCCATTACCGGCGCGCCGAAAATTCGGGCGATGCAAATCATCGAAGAGCTGGAGCCGCAGCGGCGCAACGCCTATTGCGGCAGTATCGGCTATCTAAGCGTGTGCGGCACGATGGATACCAGCATAACCATCCGTACCCTACTGACCGAGCGAGGGAAAATATACTGCTGGGCCGGCGGCGGCATCGTCGCCGAGAGTCAGGAGCAGGCGGAATATCAGGAAACTTTTGATAAAATAGATCGCATCCTGCCGCTATTAAGTCAACTGGGCAAAAACCTATCCCCGGCGAACGACGCAAACCACGCCGCACGGCGGGGAACAAACGGCGCGCCGCCGGCTGAAGCCGGCTCCCGCGCAGTCAAATAATTCGGGCTAATATTCGAGACGCCTTCAGTGATTGCAACAGACTCGCCGCAGAACCGCTCAACGCCGCCGCTTAATCTGGCGGAATTTATCACGCGTTTTCAACTACAGGCGCCGCGCGCTTGTCCGCCGGCCCATCAGCTGCGCCGGGCCGCCGTGCTGGTGCCGATTGTCCGCCATACCCCCCCGACGCTGCTCCTGACCCGCCGTTCGTCCGTTCTCAGAAAACATGCCGGACAGGTCGCCTTTCCCGGCGGCGCCGCCGACAGCGGCGACCGCTCGTTAATAGAAACGGCGCTGCGCGAAGCGCAGGAGGAAGTGGCGATCCCTGCACGGAATGTGCAGGTGCTGGGGGTGTTGCCGCCGATCGATAGCGTCAGCGGTTTTCAGGTCACCCCCGTTGTCGGCCTCATCCCCGCCGATACCCGCTTTTATCCGAATGAAAGCGAAGTGGCGGAGCTATTTGAGATGCCGCTTGAGGTTGCCTTCGCCCTGGAGCGCTACCACTCACTCGATATCGAACGGCAGCGCACGCCGCGCCGGGTTTACTTTTCCTGGTATCGGCAGCAGTTCGTCTGGGGGTTGACCGCCTCGATCATCCGCCAGCTTGCGCTGCACGTTTCCAGTAAAGCATGACGCGCCTCGTTATCGCGCTGCGGGGACGAAATGCGCGCCGGTTGGCATAAGTTTATTTCATGCGAAAAAGCGGGCTGCGCCACATATTCCACACTACAATAACCCGCCTTAAGAATTTTATTCTAGCCGTTGGCTATATCTGCGCTGTTAAGGAGTTTTTAGCGTGATAAGCGTTTTCGACATGTTTAAAGTCGGTATCGGCCCTTCCAGCTCTCATACCGTAGGGCCGATGAAAGCCGGCAGGCAATTTGTCGATGAGTTGATAAGCCGGGATCTCCTGAGCGCCGTCACGCGCATCGCCGTTGATGTGTACGGTTCTCTATCGCTAACGGGGAAAGGCCACCATACCGATACCGCCATCGTCATGGGGCTGGCCGGCAATATGCCGGATAGCGTCGATATCGACGCCATTCCCGGCTTCATCCGCGATGTTGAACAGCGCCAGCGCCTGCTGTTGGCCGACGGGCGGCATGAGGTCGATTTTCCCCGTGAAGGCGGCATGGTTTTTCGCAGCGAGTACCTGCCGCGGCACGAAAACGGCATGACAATCACGGCGTTCCGCGGGCCCCAGGTCGCGCTCCGCAAGACCTACTACTCCATCGGCGGCGGATTCATCGTCGACGAAGAGAACTTTGGCGCAAGCGTTTTAAACGAAGTCTCCGTTCCCTATAGCTTTAACTCGGCGCAAGAGATGCTGGCGCACTGCAAACAAAGCGGTCTTTCGCTGTCCGGCCTGCTGCTGCGCAACGAACTGGCGTTGCACAGCCGTCAAGATATCGAGACGTATTTCGCGCATATCTGGCAAACCATGCGCGCCTGCATCGACCGCGGCGTCAACACCGAAGGCGTCTTGCCTGGCCCGCTGCGCGTTCCCCGTCGCGCCTCCGCGCTACGCCGCATGCTGGTGGCGTCCGACAAACTGTCGAACGACCCGATGAACGTCGTTGACTGGGTGAATATGTTCGCCCTGGCGGTGAATGAGGAAAATGCGGCCGGCGGGCGCGTCGTGACCGCGCCGACGAACGGCGCCTGCGGCATCGTACCCGCCGTTCTGGCCTATTACGACCACTTTATCGAGCCGGTAGCGCCGGATATCTATATTCGCTATTTTCTTGCCGCGGGGGCCGTCGGCATTCTGTACAAAATGAACGCCTCCATTTCCGGCGCCGAAGTGGGCTGTCAGGGCGAAGTGGGCGTCGCCTGCTCGATGGCGGCGGCCGGGCTGGCGGAACTGATGGGCGCCAGCCCGGAACAGGCGTGCGTGGCGGCGGAAATCGGCATGGAGCACAATTTGGGCTTAACCTGCGATCCCGTCGCCGGCCAGGTTCAGGTGCCGTGCATCGAGCGCAACGCCATCGCCGCGGTAAAGGCCATCAATGCCGCGCGCATGGCGATGCGCCGCACCAGCGAGGCACGCGTCTCCCTGGATAAGGTCATCGAAACCATGTACGAAACCGGCAAAGACATGAACGCCAAATATCGCGAAACCTCGCGAGGCGGGCTGGCGATAAAGGTTCAATGCGACTAGCGCGCTATCGGCATCTCATTATTCCGTTCTCCCTCTCCTTTCGTCTCTCCTCTCGTTCCGCCGCCGTACGGCGGCGCCGAGATTGCAATAAACTCGCTGGCTACCGTCGCTTGCTAACGCCGCGCCGAAAGCGCACACTTGTACTAGTTAACTGGATCATGCAAAGGGATGAAAATGTCAAATATCCTAATCGTATACGCCATGGCGTCGCTGGCGGTCACCGTTATTCCCGGGCCGACCATGCTGTTGGCGTTAACCAATGGGGTGACAAAAAATATCAAAGTGATTTCTTGCGGTATTCTGGGCGCGGCCTTATCCGATTTTATTCTGATCGGTCTGGTCGCCATCGGCCTGGGTTCATTGATGCTCGCCTCTGAAACCCTGTTTTCGCTGGTGAAATGGATCGGCGTCAGTTACTTATTCTGGCTTTCATTACAACTTTGGCAGGCGAAAACGACGCTCTTGTCGCCAATAGCGCAGCACGGCGGCGCTTCGCACTCGGCCAATCGCGCCTTCGCGCGCAGCCTGTTAGTCGCCCTATCCAATCCCAAAGGGCTGCTGTTTTTCTCCGCTTTTCTGCCGCAATTCATCGTCGTTAATGAACCTCAGCTACCTCAATATATCGCTTTCGCCTGCACCACTGCGGCCATCGATATCGCCATCATGGTCGGATACGCCTTCGGCGGCGTGCAGGCCGCGCGCGCCTTTACTGCGATTGGTTTAAGAAGGCTCAATCGCACCTGCGCCGCCATAATGGCATTTCTGGCCGGGGGGTTGGCGATCTACCGCAAAAGCTGACGCCCACGCAACCGGGGAGCGGATTGCGTTAGGCAAACGGTTAAATTTGAAACGGCGCCGGGAGGGCGCCGGCGGAAAACTTATGATAAAAAAGGAGTGAAAATGGGATACAAACAGGTTAACGCGCCGGAAAACTGCGCCGACATGGGTGAAATAAGAGCGGAAATCGATGCGCTGGACCAGGAGGTCATTCATCTTCTCGGCCAACGTTTCGCCTATGTGAAATCCGCCGCAAAGTTCAAGAAAAGTCCGAATCAGGTTCAGGCCCAGGCCCGGTTTGACAGTATGCTCGCACAGCGCAGAGTCTGGGCGGCAAACGCCGGGCTAAGCCCTGAGGTCATCGAAAAGATGTTTCGCGATCTGGTGACGTGGTTTATCGCGCAAGAAATGGCGCATTGGTCGCAGCCGCAGAGCGCCTCTTAACGAACGAAACGCCGCCGCGTGGTACGGCTTGCCCATCCGGGACAAGCCGTATTGGCGCTCCCGCGCATCGTCGACACGTTACGGCGCGGGAAAGCGGCGATTACTCTTCATCTTCCTCAACCGGCGCGGCGATTTTCTCTACCCGCACCAGTTCGATACGATATTCCGAGACTTCCAGAATTTTGCAGCGTAGTTGATGAACTTCGATGACGTCCCCGACGTTGGGAAACTCGTCGCTGTGCGACAGCAGCATTCCCGCCAGCGAGGAGTAGTCCTCTTTCGGACTGACCAGATCGCTGCTGTTGAGCACCTGCTGCAAAGCGTGCAGGTCCGTGCCGCCTTTTACCAGCCAGCCGTCGCCATCGGCGACGATATCCAGCGTCTCATCTTCATCCGGGAACTCGCCCGCGATGGCTTCCAGCACATCCAGCGGCGTAACCAGGCCCTGTACCACGCCGAACTCGTTGCTGACCATCACCAGGCCGCCCCTGGCGCGACGCAGCACCGGCAGCAGATTGATGACGTCCAGCGTCTCCGGCACCACAATCGGCGGGTTTGCCGCGGCGATGCTTTCCACATCGCTATGCTCTTCTAACGCCACCAGCAGCTCTTTGGCGCGCACCACGCCGACCAATTCATCCAGCGATCCCCGGCATACCGGGAACAGGCTGTGGGGGGTATCCAACAGCTGAATGCGGATCTCTTCAACGGAACGCTCGCAGTCCACCCAGGAAATTTCAGTGCGGGGCGTCATCACGCTGCGCAGAGAGCGCGACGCCAGCGTCAAAACGCCGCTGATCATATAGCGCTCTTCTTCGGCGAAGGCGTCAGACGTCACTTTTTGCGGCGCTTCATCCTCGTCGACGGCGGTCTTGCGGGCGCCCATCAGCCGTAAAATCGCCTCGGCGGTGCGCTCACGCAGAGGCCGTCGCGACTGGTGCTTCATAAAGTTATGCCGGGCAATCTGGTTAAACAGTTCGATCAGAATCGAGAAGCCGATCGCCGCATACAGGTACCCTTTGGGAATGTGGAAACCGAAACCTTCCGCGACCAGGCTCAAGCCAATCATCAGCAGGAAGCTGAGGCACAGCACCACCACGGTGGGATGGGCGTTGACGAAATTGGTGAGCGGCTTGGACGCCAGCAGCATTACCCCCATCGCGATAATCACGGCGGTCATCATCACGCCGAGATGGTTTACCATCCCCACCGCGGTAATCACCGCATCCAGCGAGAAGACCGCATCCAGCACGACAATCTGGGCGACGACCGCCCAAAAGCTGGCGTGCGCGCGGTGGCCGTTCTCATCATGCGCCTTATTTTCCAACCGTTCATGCAATTCCATGGTGGCTTTAAACAGCAGAAACAGCCCCCCCGCCAGCAGAATCAGATCGCGGCCGGAGAAGCTAAACTCGCCGACGTGAAACAACGGACGAGTCAGCGTTACCATCCAGGAAATTAGCGACAACAGTCCCAAACGCATTAACAGGGCCAGCGATAAACCGATAAGACGGGCTTTATCTCGCTGTTTGGGCGGCAATTTATCGGCCAGGATGGCGATAAACACCAAATTGTCGATACCCAGAACAATTTCAAGTACCACCAGCGTCAATAGGCCTGCCCAGATTGAAGGATCTAGCAAAAATTCCATGTCAGACTCCGAAAAATGAACGAGCAAATGACTTCAATGCATGCACGGCATTGAATGGCAATAAGAAGAATGGATGTGAATCAGAATGACGCAGAAGGTGATCGGAATGACCAGCCAAGTACAGAAAACCACCAGCGTTAGCGGGTACGCAGAAAACGTTTTGTCGGTGACAGTCCATGGGAAGGGCTAATGCCCAGCGCTCCTTAGTAATTTAACAGAGGATTACTCTAACAGGTTGATCCCATTTTTCACAAAGAATTTATTGCGCTTGTCCGGCGAGATGTAAAATTTTCGTTATTTACCCCACACTTTCATAACCGCGCAAATATTACGCGATCGCCATCACGCTATTTATTTTTTCGCTGGATAAAATAAATCCGGTAATCCGTTAATAACCAGGCTGCAAATTCATTTAATACCATGAATTAAATATGGATTTTTACTCGTAGGGCAGTCAGGTCAGTTGTTTCGATCGCGCAAAGAGGGTAACGGGCAGTCGTCGGTTTAACAGGCGTTGTCCCGATATCCGGACACATTACACACACTATTCGATCGTGAATAATGAGGAGGTAGCAAGTGAGTATTGCGATAATGCTATGCACTCACGGCACCACCGCGGGGCCGCTGCTTAAAACAGCCGAAATGATTCTGGGTGAACAGCAAAACGTCGCCTGGATAGATTTCGTCCCCGGCGAGAATGCTGAAACATTAATGGAAAAATATCAGGAGAAGCTATCCCAGTTGGATACTTCGCTGGGCGTATTATTTTTAGTCGATACCTGGGGAGGCAGCCCGTTCAACGCCGCCAGCCGGATGGTAACGGACAAGGAGAACTATGAAGTCATTGCCGGGGTGAATATCCCCATGCTGGCGGAAACCTTTATGGCGCGGGACGATAATCCGCAGTTCGCCGAGCTGGTTTCCATCGCCCTTGAAGCGGGCCGCGACGGGGTAAAGGCCCTGAAAACGCAAGAGCGGCGAAAAATCGCCGCATCCCCTCCCCCCAAAGCGCCTTCCGCGGCTCCCGCCGCCGGCTCCGGCGAACATATGAAGATCGGGCTGGCGCGTATCGATGACCGCCTGATTCACGGCCAGGTCGCCACGCGCTGGACAAAAGAGACCAACGTCACCCGCATTATCGTCGTCAGCGACGACGTCGCCGCCGACAACGTGCGCAAAACGTTATTGACGCAGGTCGCTCCGCCGGGCGTTACCGCGCATGTGGTCGACGTGGCGAAAGCGATTCGCGTCTACAACAATCCGAAATACGCCGCCGATCGGGTCATGCTGCTATTCACCAATCCGACCGACGTGCTCACCCTGGTTGAGAATGACGTGCGGATAACCTCGGTCAATATCGGCGGTATGGCGTTCCGGCAAGGGAAAACGCAGGTAAATAATGCGGTCTCTATTGATGAAAAGGATATCGCCGCGTTCAAAACGCTGGATAAACGCGGAATCGAACTGGAAGTCAGAAAAGTTTCAACCGATAGCAAAATCAAAATGATGGACTTAATCAATAAGATGGCCCGTTAGCGCAGGCAGAAATCAGGCTGTGCAACGGTTGATTTTATACCCGAAAAATTTCAAGCGGCAGGACACGGCGCTATCGCTTTGAACAACGCGGCGTACTGATTCTTTACGGGCGAGAGTGATGGATAACCTCGCGACGCGGCGGGAGCGCGATAAATTCGTCGGCGACGAATTTGACCGGCCAACGTACCCGCGGCTTGAAAGATTGACGGGAATACTCAGAAACGTTTTTCATAGGAGAAGTACAATGGAGATGACCACGCTTCAAATTGTGCTGATATTTCTCGTAGCTTGTGTCTCGGGGATGGGCTCGATTCTTGACGAGTTCCAGTTCCACCGCCCGCTTGTCGCCTGTACGCTTATCGGCGCGGTATTGGGCGATCTGCAGACCGGAATTATTATCGGCGGCACGCTGGAAATGATCGCGCTCGGCTGGATGAACATCGGCGCGGCGGTGGCGCCCGATGCGGCTCTGGCTTCCATTATTTCAACCATTCTGGTGATTGCGGGCGGACAGAGCGTCGGCGCGGGGATTGCGCTGGCCATTCCGCTGGCGGCGGCGGGCCAGGTGCTGACCATAATCGTCCGCACCATTACCGTCGCCTTCCAACACGCCGCCGACAGCGCGGCGGAACGCGGCAACCTGAGCGCCATCAGTTGGCTTCACGTCTCAGCGCTGCTGCTCCAGGCCATGCGCATCGCCATCCCTGCCGTTATCGTCGCGATCTCCGTCGGTACGGATGCCGTTCACGCCATGCTGAATTCGATTCCCGATGTCGTCACCAACGGTCTGAATATCGCCGGGGGCATGATCGTCGTCGTGGGTTACGCAATGGTCATTAACATGATGCGCGCCGGTTATCTGATGCCGTTTTTCTACCTCGGCTTCGTCACCGCCGCATTCACCGATTTCAACCTGGTCGCGCTGGGCGTGATTGGCGTGGTGATGGCCGTGCTGTATATCCAGCTCAGCCCGAAATACAACAAGACGCAGAGTCAGCCCGCGGCGGCGGGCGGCGGCGACCTTGATAACGAATTGGACTAACAGGAGTGAGAGAAAATGGTTGAATCAACGCATGTCAAAAAGCTCACTGCCGGCGATATCCGCGGCGTGTTTATACGCTCCAACCTTTTCCAAGGGTCATGGAACTTTGAACGTATGCAGGCGCTCGGTTTCTGTTTTTCCATGGTGCCGGTGATCCGCCGTCTCTATCCTGAAAATTCGGAGGAACGTAAGCAGGCGATTAAGCGCCATCTGGAATTCTTCAACACGCAGCCATTTGTCGCCGCCCCGATTCTGGGAGTGACGATGGCGATGGAAGAGCAGCGCGCAAACGGCGCGCCGATCGATGATGGCGCGATCAACGGTCTAAAGGTCGGCCTGATGGGGCCGCTGGCCGGCGTCGGCGACCCGGTATTCTGGGGGACCGCCCGTCCGGTGTTCGCCGCGTTGGGCGCAGGGATCGCCATGAGCGGCAGTCTGCTGGGCCCGATCCTTTTCTTCGTGCTATTCAATCTGGTGCGGCTGCTGGTTCGCTACTACGGCGTCGCGTACGGCTATCGTAAAGGCGTGGATATCGTCGGCGATATGGGCGGCGGTTTCCTGCAGAAGATGACCGAGGGGGCGTCCATTCTCGGTCTGTTTGTTATGGGGGCGTTGGTCAATAAATGGACGCACGTCAACGTCCCGATGGTCGTCTCAAGGATAACCAATCAAAACGGAGAAACCACGGTCACCACGGTTCAGTCAATCCTGGATCAGCTGATGCCCGGTTTGATTCCCCTGCTGCTCACGTTCGGCTGCATGTGGCTGCTGCGACGCAAGGTGAACGCCCTGTGGCTGATTATGGGATTCTTCGCCATCGGCATCTTTGGCTACTGGATCGGTCTGTTGGGTCTGTAGCGCGTTAATCTGCCGGGGGGCGCCTCCGGCAGACTCCGTTTTGAAGAATCCTGCAGCAAGTCGTCAGAAGCCCCGCCTCTTATTATCTGGAGTTATCTATGACGGTTACGGACATCGCTCTGGTTGTATCGATTACGCTGGCGCTGCTTTATGCTATCTACGACGAATTCATCATGGACAGATTAAAGGGGAAAACCCGGCTGCGGGTGTTGCTAAAACGCGTGAATCGGCTGGATGCGCTTATATTCATCGGCTTAACCGTCATTCTTATTTACCGCAATATCATGAATAAAGGTCCGGTAATTACCACGTCGCTTTTGCTGTTTCTGGCATTCATGGCGATCTACCTCGCCTATATTCGGCGGCCTAAGCTGTTGTTTAAATCGACAGGTTTCTTTTACGCCAATGTATTTATTTTTTATAGCCGAATTAAGAGTATGAATTTATCCGAGGATGGCGTTTTGGTAATCGACTTAGAAAAACGTCGATTATTGATACAGGTCAATCAACTTGACGATCTTGAAAAGATTTATCATTTCATGATTGAAAATCAATGAGTTATGTATAATCCATTATAAAATGAAAATATTGTTAAACATTCCATTAACTTATTTGTGGTATTTTACCCCTATCGACTCCGCTGTTATTTCACTCAATGCTTACACTTATTAAGCAAATGAAAATCATTATCAATCGCATTGTTAACACATAATATTTTTATTGTTGTTTATGCCATAAATAATATGTTAAGGTTGCGCCGTCATTGGGGAGTAGCCGGTTTCTGAGAATTAATTCAGAAATGCTCGTATCAACATACTCGTTTTATCTCCTTACCCAGAAGAGTGTAAAACGTGGTGCGGGCGGCCGATTGGCAGGCGAGACCATAGACACGAAGATCGTCATGAGGTTGGGGACGATCTGCGTGGATATGGAGAAGCACCCAGCCGAGGCTACTTACATGAACCTATCAGCTACTCTCATCCTTGCTTTCGGCATGTCTATGGATGCCTTCGCCGCGTCCATTGGCAAAGGCGCCGTATTGCATAAGCCCAAATTTCGCGACGCCGTACGTACCGGCCTTATCTTCGGCATTATCGAAGCGATTACGCCGCTCATCGGCTGGGCGCTCGGCTTTTTCGCCAGCCGCTTCATTCTTGAATGGGATCACTGGGTTGCATTCAGCCTGCTGTTGATTCTTGGCGTGCGCATGATTATGAACGGCTTCCAGAGCGCGCAGGACGAGGGCGGCGGGCAGCTCAAGAAACATAGCCTGCTGGTTCTGGTTTTTACCGCTATCGCAACCAGTCTGGACGCCATGGCGATTGGCGTGGGGCTTGCCTTCCTGCAGGTCAACATTTTTCATACCGCGATGGTGATTGGCTGCGCCACCATGATCATGGTGACGCTCGGAATGCTGATCGGCCGCTATATCGGCCCGATTCTGGGTAAAAAAGCGGAAATCGTCGGCGGTCTGGTGCTCATCGGCATCGGCTGCAATATTCTTTATGAACACCTTGGCTATTTCGCCTGACGTGCCAAAACGCCGATAAGATATTCATTGGCGGGGACCGACTCCGCGCCCTGCCCGCATTAACTCCCGACCTCGCCGCGCTTCCCGCGCGCTGGAAATTACCCCGCAGCCCGCGTCTCGCTTGCCCCGTCATCCTCGACGCGCCGGTGAAAGCGAATAATAAAGTCGGTTTCGCAGATAAACTGCGCGGTTTCCCGCAGTTTCTTACTCACTTCCGGCGTCGCTCGCCAGGCGAACGGCGTCATCTGCAGTAACGCCGCGCCTTCCGCCCCCGACAGACGAAGCGAATATGCCAGCGTTTGTTGATCGGCCAGATGAAACCCAGACAGCGCTTCATCCCTGAGCGGATGCAGCTGCACCCGGTCATAGACTTCGGCCTTGAGTTGATAAAGATGACGCGGTCCCGGCGATACGGTAACGACCCAGCCACCCGCTTTAACGGTGCGCTGCAATTCGGCGTCATTACATGGCGCATAAATTTTCAATATCGCATCCAACGACCGATCGTTAAACGGCAGCCGCTGGCTTGACGCGACGCAATAATCGACGTCGCGATAACGCTTCGCCGCGCGCTGTATGGCGGCTTTTGAAACATCCAATCCATAAACGGCTATTGCCGTGCGCTGCCGCTTTAGACAGTCGGCCAGGGCCGCCGTGTAGTATCCCTCTCCGCAGCCGATATCCAGCACGGCGCCGGCCTCTTGCGGCAAGAGCGTATTAATGCGCCGCGTGACATATTCGCGCAACGGCTGATAATGCCCCGCGTCCAGAAACATCCTGCGCGCCTGCATCATTTCGGCGCTGTCGCCCGGCTGTCTGGAACGTTTAAACTGTACCGGCAATAGATTCACATAGCCTTCTTTCGCACAATCAAAGCTATGACGGCCGCATGACCACTGTTGTTTGATTCGATGTAATGGGTGCTGACACAGCGGACATTGATAAGCTATCAGCATGTTTTCCTGCTTAAAAAAATAGTATTCATAAAAAATAAGCAACAAAAAACCCGCACCATGGCGGGTTTTGCAACGTAAGCGGTACTTACAGCGCGGTAACGTTGACGGCGGACGGGCCTTTCTGACCATCCTGAATTTCGAATTCTACGCTCTGGCCTTCAGCCAGGGTTTTGAAACCGTTGCCTTGAATCGCAGAGAAGTGTACGAACACATCTTTGCTGCCATCAGCAGGAGTGATGAAACCAAAGCCTTTAGACTCATTGAACCACTTAACCTGACCTTTAATCTTTGCCATTTCAGATATTTCCTTTAATTGTTTAAACCGCCAGAGGCGTTATACAGACAAACCAAAGTCGTTACTGCTTGAGGCACTAAGATAAGGATCGGCAGAGAAGTGGTATTCAACGCTAGCGTTTGTACTCAAGTCTTCTTTACTGAAAATGCCATTCATATACAGAACTGTACCTCGTTTTACCCAAGTGCGTTATTACACACTCCGTAATCAATGGCAAGCCATTTTTTGCCAGTCATCGACGTGCCGCACAGATTGAGGCTTTTGATGCGCCAATAAGTGCTCAATAACGCACTAAATCACTATAAATGATAGGATTAAGTTATCTCTCACCGCACATCCCATCACCCTACAGCTGCTATAGAAAACACCGTCCGCGGCACAATTGCAACTATTACCCACGCCCCGCTCATAGGAAAATTAGATAAGCTTATGAAACGTCGTCAGGCCAGAGTGGCAATCACGGGAAATAAGGAAGTAATGTATTGATTATTATCGAATATCACCGTCATGCTTCAAGTTGCCCATGCGTTGGCTGTGTTACTCGCCCATCCATGGGGCAGCCGCAAGCGCTGGACAAAAACGCTGAAGCGTTTTTGTCCAGCAGTTTGAATTAGTTAGGACATATATCACTGCCATCTCGGCGATGTCTCGCGATAGGGCTTGAGATTGAAAAAGTTAAGAAACGATGCTCCGACCTACTTCGGCCAATCAATTCCCCAGCAGCATAACGATAAACAGCGGAACGAGAACTATCAGTAGAAACCAGCTTGCCAATTTCCAGCGTCTTTCCGATTTGGTGCTCATGAGTTTATGTTCCTTCCAGAAATAAAACGTATGCCAAAAACCCTACACATACTGTTTTATCGGCAGGTTCAGCCATTTTTTTAGCCCCGCTCTCGCATGGCTGCTAATCTCTCTTTATTCCATATAAACAGTGCGAATATCAGCCGTTGGCGTTAGACTTACGTTGCAAGGTTGATTTCGTTTCATTAAATTAGATTAAATTTTTTGTTACCAAAGGAGCATTGTGGACCCTTCACTGCTATGCCTATCGCCTTCAGCCTGCCTGGTCGTCCGACACCTCGCCACTTTTCATCTGCCCCTTGACTTAAATGATATTGATAATTATTCTCAAAAACATCATTCACAGCTTGTAAGGATATATGCATGACTATTTCCCTGATTCGATTACCGACTTTTTGGCATCGAGTCCTGTTGCCTTGCACCCTGCTATTTGCATCCGTTTCCGCCGTTCACGCCGCGGAAAAACTCAAGGTGGTAACCACATTTACCATTATTCAGGATATCGCGCAGAATATTGCCGGCGATGCGGCCACCGTAGAGTCCATCACCAAGCCCGGCGCGGAAATTCATGATTATCAGCCCACCCCGCGCGATATCGTTAAAGCGCAGTCGGCCCAGTTGATATTATGGAACGGCATGAATCTGGAACGCTGGTTCGCACGTTTTTTTGAGAATGTAAAAGATGTCCCGGCGGTGGTGGTGACGGAAGGAATCGCCCCGCTGCCGATCCGCGGCGGCAGCTATAACGGCAACCCCAATCCCCATGCGTGGATGTCGCCGTCTAACGCATTAATCTACATTGAGAATATTCGCGCAGGGCTGGTGAAATATGATCCGGCCAACGCGGAGATCTATAATCGCAATGCCAGCGCCTATGCGGAAAAGATTAAAGCGATCGATGCGCCGTTAAGAGCGCGGCTGGCGCGTATTCCCGCCCAACAGCGCTGGCTGGTGACCAGCGAAGGCGCATTCAGCTATCTGGCGCAAGACTACCAGTTCCGGGAAGCCTATCTATGGCCGATCAACGCGGACGAACAGGGCTCGCCGCAGCAGGTGCGCCAGGTGATTGATACCGTCCGGGCGGAAAAAATCCCCGTAGTATTCAGCGAGAGCACCATCTCGGACAAACCGGCAAAACAGGTGAGCAAGGAGACCGGCGCTAAATACGGCGGCGTGCTCTATGTGGATTCGCTGTCGAACGAAAAAGGCCCGGTCCCCACCTACATCGATCTGTTAAAGGTTACGGTAGAAACCATCGCCAAAGGGTTTGAACAATGAGCAGCAATACCACGGCGACACAGTCATTAGAGGTCAGCGATGTTTCCGTGACCTACAGCAACGGGCATCAGGCGATTCGCCATGCCTCTTTCGCCCTGCATGGCGGCACTATCTGCGCGCTGGTGGGCATTAATGGCAGCGGGAAATCGACGCTGTTCAAAAGCATTATGGGGCTGGTGAAGCCTACCACCGGACAGGTGTTGCTGAATAACAAGCCTATCGCTCAGGCGCTGAAACAGAACCAGGTGGCCTACGTCCCGCAAACCGAAGATGTGGACTGGAACTTTCCGGTGCTGGTCTCCGACGTGGTGATGATGGGACGATATGGAAAGATGAATTTTCTGCGCATTCCCAGCCAGCGGGATCGCGCCCTTGTGACCGACGCGTTGGCGCGCGTCGGCCTGTCGGCGCTGCATCACCGCCAGATAGGCGAACTGTCCGGCGGACAGAAAAAGCGGGTTTTCCTCGCGCGCGCGCTGGCCCAGCAAGGCAGCGTATTGCTTCTGGATGAACCTTTTACCGGCGTCGACGTAAAAACCGAAAATGCGATTATCGATCTGCTGCGCACGCTACGCGACGAAGGGCATCTGATTTTGGTTGCGACGCACAACCTCGGCAGCGTGCCGGAATTTTGCGATAACGTGATTCTGGTGAACGGAACCGTCCTGGCGTCGGGGCCGACCCGCACCACCTTCACCCAAAGTAACCTAGAGAAAACCTTTGGCGGCGTATTGCGTCATATTCATCTTGGCGGCCCCAATCTCCATGACGACGATGACGCCCGTACGGTGACCGTACTGACCGATGACGAGCGCCCCGCCGTTTTCTACGGCTCAACCAAAAGCGATCCTCCCGCCGTCCGCACTCCTCCGGAGGAGAAAGAAAACCGATGATCGACATTTTGTTGCAACCCTTCAGCTACAACTACATGGTTAACGCGATCTGGGTCAGCGCAATCGTAGGCGGCGTCTGCGCGTTTCTTTCCGCCTACCTGATGCTAAAAGGCTGGTCGCTGATGGGCGACGCGCTGTCGCACTCGGTGGTGCCCGGCGTGGCCGGCGCCTATGCCCTGGGGCTGCCTTATGCCGCCGGCGCTTTTTTTACCGGAATGCTGGCGGCGCTGGCGATGACGCTGCTCCGCCACATTACCCGCTTGCGCGAGGATGCGGTGATCGGCTTTATCTTTTCGACTTTTTTCGCCGTCGGCCTGCTGATTATTTCGCTTAACCCCACCTCCGTTAACGTGCAATCGATTATCTTCGGCAATATCTTGGGGATCCCCGAGGAAGACATTATCCAGGTCGAAATCATTATCGGCGTCACCTTTGTGGTGCTATGCCTGCTATGGAAAGATCTGCTCGCGGTGTTCTTTGACGAGAACCACGCCCGCTCCATCGGCCTTTCGCCGCTGAAACTGAAAATTATTTTCTTTACCCTGCTCAGCGCCTGCACCGTGGCTGCGCTGCAAACCGTCGGCGCGATTCTGGTTATCGCGATGGTGATCACCCCCGGCGCAACGGCCTATCTGCTCACTGATCGCTTCAGCCGCCTGGTGTTGATTGCGATCGCGTTCGGCGCGCTGACCAGCGCCCTCGGCGCCTATCTAAGCTTTTTCCTCGACGGCGCCACCGGGGGGGTGATTGTCACGCTGCAAACGGCCCTATTCCTGCTGGCATTTCTATTCGCGCCCAAGCATGGCCTGCTGGCCTCGCGCCGCTTACGCCGACGTATTCAAATGGAGGATGCGCGATGAGCCTGGTTTTCAATTGGATAGTCGAACCGCTATCCTATCCGTTTATGCAGCGCGCGCTGCTCGCAGCCATTGTGACCGGGGCGGTTTGCGCGGTGTTGTCCTGCTATCTGGTGCTGAAAGGCTGGTCGCTGATGGGAGACGCGATATCTCATGCCGTCCTGCCCGGTATCGTGGTGGCCTTTCTGCTGGGCATACCGCTGGTTATCGGCGCCTTTGTGTCCGGTATATTCTGCGCGATCGCCACCGGGTACGTGAAAGAGCACAGCCGAATCAAGGAAGATACCGTGATGGGGATTATTTTTTCCGGCATGTTCGCGCTGGGATTGGTGCTATTCGCGCGTATCGATACCGATCAACACCTGAACCATATTCTATTCGGCAACGTGCTGGGCATCACCGCTCCGGAGCTGACGCAAATACTGCTGATCGCGTTCGTCACGCTCTCCGTGATCCTGCTGAAACGCCGCGATTTCATGCTCTACTGTTTTGATCCCAGCCACGCCCGCGTTATCGGCCTGCCGGTGAAACTACTGCACTATGGGCTGCTCTGCCTGCTGGCGTTGACCATCGTCGCATCGTTGCAGGCGGTCGGCGTTATTCTGGTCATCGCCATGTTGATCGCCCCGGGTATCATCGCTTTTATACTGTGCAAACGCTTTGACCGGATGCTGGCGGCGGCGACGCTGGTTTCCGTGACCTCCTGCATCGCCGGTACGATGATCAGTTTTTATATCGACGGCGCCACCGGTCCCTGCATCGTCATCGTACAGGCGCTGTTTTTCGCGATTGCGCTGATTTATCACCAACTGAAACAGCGCCGCCGCGCCGCCGCGCAGATTTCGGCCACCCCCTCCTAATCCGCTTGCGCGCCGGGCCCGCCGGCGCGCTTATTTTCAATCGCGGCTATACTTTTTCCTGCGGGTTTCTTTTCGCCGCTCCACCAATCATCATCACTGTGCGACAGATTCAGTTTTTATAGAGTTCAATCAATTACCGTAACGGTATAAAGACGGGGTCAGGCAACATCAACGGGAGGATGGTCTTATGTGGCAAGCTGTCAGCCGGCTTTTAGAAGAACATCTCGGTGCTGCTGAAATTCGGGAACGCCGAGAATTGCCGGGGGGCGAGATCCACCCGGCCTGGTATATACGCTATGGCGACCATGAGGTGTTCGTTAAATGCGACGGGCGTGAAATGCTGCCGAAATTCACCGCGGAAGCCGATCAGCTCGCGTTGCTGGCGCGCAGCCATACCGTAAAGGTGCCGGAGGTCTATGGCGTCGGCAGCTCGCGCGCCAACAGTTTCCTGCTGCTGGCGTACCTGCCGGTCAAACCGCTTGATGCCCACAGCGCCTGGTGCCTTGGCGAACAGCTGGCGCGGCTGCATCAATGGAGCGATCAGCCGCAGTTCGGCCTCGACTTTGATAATGACCTGTCGACCACCCCTCAGCCCAACTGCTGGCAGCGCCGCTGGTCATCATTTTTCGCCGAGCAGCGCATTGGCTGGCAGTTACAGCTGGCTGCGGAAAAAGGCATGCACTTCGGCGACGTCGACACCCTGATCGAGCGCGCGGAGGCGCGGTTGGCCGGACATCAGCCGCAGCCGTCGCTGCTGCACGGCGATCTCTGGCCCGATAATTGCGCCAACAGCGGCAACGGATGCTATCTGTTCGATCCGGCCTGTTATTGGGGAGACAGAGAGTGCGATTTGGCGATGCTGCCGCTCTACCCGACGCTGCCGCCTCAGATTTACGATGGCTATCAGAACGTCTGGCCGCTGGATAAGGATTTCATCGATCGGCAGCCCGTCTATCAGATTTACTACCTGCTTAACCGCGCCAATCTTTTTGGCGGGAAACACATTATTGAGGCCCAGCAGGCGATAGAACAGCAGCTCTACGACTGACGGCGCCGGTCAGCCTGGCGCATGGCCGCGCCAGGCTAGCGAGCTACGCCAGCAGCCCCAACAGCCGCAGCGCCATATAACCGACGCCCGCAACGATGAGAGGTAGAATATAGAGCGGAAAGAGTTGCAGAAAAATGGTGTGGCGCGGCACAACGACGCGTGACTCCAGCTTCTCGCGCGAATTGCCTTCTGCGCCCTTCACTTTTTCTAGGATCATCTGATCCTCAATCCCCTCGCGAATCGCCGTCACCTGCCGGGACATACGGGCGCCGGAGCGCTGTAGCGCCAATCCGACGAAAATCAGGAGATAGATCAGCCAAAACATCAGGCTGGCGGATTTAAACAAGTTCGAAAAATCGGGAACCGGCGAGTTATACCAGAATATATTCAGAAAAGGGGTATTGAAACGCGTCATATCGACCATCAGATGCACAAAATCCAGCAATACCGCATCGATGCCCTGTTTTTTCTGAGTAAATGCATAAAGGTAGTTGGCGAATGAGATAATGGTGGACAGCAAAGCCGGAATAAAAATTATCCATCCCGCGATACGTTTAACCACGGCTATACGTCCAGCCTGTTGATACGTCATGAGTTCCCCTTCTGAACGACGCTGTTTTTTACCACGAACCAGTATATACCCTAAAATAATTCGAGTTGCATGCAGGCAAGGTCGCGGCACTCCGAAGTATGACGGGCATACGCATAAAAACGCTAGCAGCCTACTGCAAGTTTATTGTCAGTCAACGTTTTATTGCGCAAGCGCCTTTGATAAGCAAGATATTAACCTATACCCTAAATCATTCGAGTTGCCGGACAAAACGCCAAAAGCGTTTTTGCACAGCGCCTGCGGCGGCCCCAGCGGGGCCAGTAACAAAGCCAACGCACGGGCAACTTGACGTATGGCGGGTATAACCGAATGCTGGTCATTTAAGCCGGTTTTTAGGGGAAACACCGGGGGAGGTTCCCGCAGGGACGCCTCATCCCGCTGGTCGCCCCGTGCATCTCGATGCTTAAACGATCGGCATTAGGGTATAACTTTTTCTTTTCTCAACGGATTCACCTATCTCACTTTTACGGGACCGATGACATGACAGCGAACACCTCTATCCGCGCGGCGATTTTTGATATGGATGGCCTGCTGATTGATTCCGAACCATTATGGGACATGGCCGAGCTGGAGGTCATCTCATCGCTGGGGATTGATACGTCGCTACGCGCATCCATGCGGGATACGCTGGGGCTGCGCATCGATATGGTCGTTGATCTCTGGTATCAGTTGGCGCCATGGCGCGCGCCCAGCCGGGAAACGGTTGTCAATCGGATCATCGAACGGGCGATGGCGCTGGTGGATGAGCGCCGCCCTTTACTACCGGGCGTCGAGCACGCGCTGCAGCTCTGCCGTCGGCAAAATCTTCTCATCGGGTTGGCGTCGGCATCCCCCCTCCCTATGCAAAAACAGGTTTTGCGCACCTTCGATTTAACGCGCTATTTTGACTTTTTAGCCTCGGCGGAACATCTGCCTTACAGCAAGCCGCATCCGCAAGTCTATTTGAACGCGGCGCAGGGGCTGAACGTTTCACCGCTGCAGTGCGTGACATTAGAAGATTCGGTAAACGGCATGATAGCGACCAAGGCCGCCCGTATGCGTTCGATTGTCATACCGCAGGCCGAATTCAGCAACGATGCGCGTTGGGCGCTGGCCGATCATAAGCTGGATTCGCTGCGGCAGCTTAACGTCGGCCATATTGCATAAAGCGATCGTGAAAACCGTGGGCCGTAAGCGCGCAGCAACATGAGTGCGCCGCGGCCATTGCCGGCGTGCTAGCCTTGCCGCTCCGCCATTGCATAAAACCTCTGCGCCTCTGCGTCAAGCCGCCGGCCGGGCGCGCGTTGCCGACAAATTTAACCTTCCTCCGCCGCGCCGGACTCGGCAATAAACCCGCCCGTTTGGCGTCGCGCAAAGCGCTGCGCCCTTGTCCCGCCGTCCGAATAAGCGCGGCATAGATAAAAGCATGATGTTCATCAAAACAAAATAAAACATCATTTCATTTTTATTGAATTAATGTCTCGGTATGACTATCATCAGCATACAACGAGGAAAAGTCGGGCAGAGTAGTATAAATGTGACATTGTCACTGCCACGCGATGTCACCGCTTTGCCCGGCGCTTCTTCAACCTTTTCACTACGGTAACAGCTAACGATAACCTATTGTCGCGGATGGAGAGATTATGGCTATGATTTTAGATTCCTTCGATTTGCAGGGTAAGATCGCGCTCATCACGGGTTGTGATACCGGGCTCGGCCAGGGTATGGCTATCGGATTGGCGCAGGCCGGTTGCGATATTGTCGGCGTCAACATTGTTGAACCCGAAGAGACCATAGAGAAAGTTACCGCCCTGGGTCGCCGCTTTCTCAGTCTGACCGCGGATATGAGCGACATTGCCGGCCATGCCGATCTGGTTGCCCAGGGCGTTGCGGAGTTTGGCAAAATAGACATACTGGTCAATAACGCCGGCATTATCCGCCGCGAAGACGCCATCGCATTCAGCGAAAAGAATTGGGACGACGTGATGAATCTGAACATCAAGAGCGTGTTCTTTATGTCGCAAACCGTTGCCCGGCAGTTCATCAAGCAAGGCCACGGCGGTAAAATCATCAATATCGCGTCCATGCTCTCTTTTCAAGGCGGCATTCGCGTGCCGTCCTACACCGCGTCAAAAAGCGCGGTGATGGGGATTACCCGCCTGCTGGCGAATGAGTGGGCGAAGCACAATATCAATGTTAACGCGATCGCCCCCGGCTACATGGCCACCAACAACACCCGGCAGCTACGCGCGGATGAAGAGCGCAGCAAAGAAATTTTGGATCGCATCCCCGCCGGGCGCTGGGGGTCGCCGCAGGATCTTATGGGCCCGGCGGTGTTCCTGGCTTCCAGCGCATCGGATTATATCAATGGCTACACCATCGCCGTTGACGGCGGCTGGCTGGCTCGTTAACGGCCGTCCTCAGAACGGATTTCATATGCGAAAAATGAGAAAGGCGCGACGCACCGCGCCTTCTTTACCGATCACAGAGGCGGCCGAGACATACCGGCGAGAACGCGGTCGCAACAGAATAAAAACGCGCGGGCATTTTTACCCTGCGACGCGGATTATCCAGGGTATAAAATGCGCGATTGGTAATAAATAGTTACGCCGTAACTACTTCCTGGGATCGGGAGAATCTCATATACTGTATAAAATAACAGTTTAGTATGAGACCCCTCATGACCGCGGAAGGACATGTCCTATTCTCTGTTGCCTGTGTGATCCTGGCTAAAAAAGTGGAGCTATCGCCGGAACTGGCAGCGGGAGACTGGTGGCATCTGCTCCCCGGCGCCCTGCTGACCTCGCTCCTGCCGGATATCGACCATCCCAAATCTCTGCTCGGGCAAAGGCTGAAGTGGATATCGACGCCCATCGCCCGCGCTTTCGGCCATCGGGGATTCACGCACAGTTTGCTCGCCATCGCCGCCGGCATGTTTTTTATGCAAACGCGCATGCCCGCCGGCTGGCTGCTCCCCACCGATGTCTATCACGCCATGATCGTCGGTTACTTAAGCCATATCGCCGCCGATGCTCTCACCTCAGCCGGCGTGCCGCTGCTCTGGCCCTGCCGCTGGCGTTTCCGCTTGCCGGTACTGAATGGGCAAAAGGGCAATCAGTTAGAACGCGTTCTCTGTATCGCCTTTATCGGCTTTTCCCTGTATCAACCGCAAAAAAATCTGAACTGTTGCAGTTATGAACAATCACTCAGCCTCATCCAGTCGGCGCAGGCGCACATTTCCCGGCTGTTAAAGTAACCCCGGCGCCTCAATAGCCGACTGCGGCGGAAAAACGCCGAAATTATTAGCTATAATTTATAACTTATAGCCATATAACAAACTTATGGCGGAGCTGATATTCTTACGCGCGTTTTTTTATTGATGCTGAAAAATTACTTATCTGATTAATTAGGGAGAAGTGGCGATGAACTTTCCGCTGCTATTAAATATTTTGGCGTTTGCCGCCCTCTTGTTGTTGCTGGGATACGCCGGCCGCAACGCGTCGTGGAGCCTGGCGAAGAAAGTCTTGCTGGGCTTGATTATCGGGGTATTGTTCGGCCTGGCGCTGCACCAGATCTACGGCAGCGACCATCCGGTGCTCAAACAGTCCGTCGCCTGGTTTAATATCGTCGGCAACGGCTATGTCCAACTGCTGCAAATGATCGTGATGCCGCTGGTATTCATCTCCATTTTGAATTCGGTCGCGAAGCTGCATAACGCCTCGTCATTAGGGAAAATCAGCATACTGACGCTTGGAACACTGCTGTTCACTACGCTCATCGCCGCATTAATCGGGGTTTTCGTCACCAACCTGTTCGGATTGACCGCCAGCGGGCTGGTTCAGGGCGAGCAGGAAACCGCTCGCCTATCCGCCATCGAAAATAGCTATGCCGGCAAGGTTTCCAATCTGAGCATTCCGCAGATAATCCTTTCCTTTATTCCCAAAAATCCTTTCGCCGAGCTGACCGGCGCCAACCCCACGTCAATCATCAGCGTGGTTATTTTCGCCGTGTTCCTCGGCGTCGCCGCGCTGCAGTTGATGAAAGATGACGCGGCCAAGGGCGAACGCGTCCTGACGGCCATTGATACGCTGCAATCCTGGGTGATGAAGCTGGTTCGTCTGGTGATGAGACTTACCCCGTACGGCGTATTGGCGCTAATGACCAAGATGGTCGCCAGCTCCAACCTGCAAGATATCCTAAAATTGGGCAGTTTTGTGGCGGCGTCCTACCTGGGTCTGGCTATCATGTTCGGGGTACACGCGCTGATTCTGTCGCTAACCGGCATCAACCCCGCCCGCTTCTTCCGCAAGGTATGGCCGGTGCTGACCTTCGCCTTTACCAGCCGCTCCAGCGCGGCGACTATTCCGCTGAGCATTGAGGCGCAAACCCGACGCATCGGCGTGCCGGAATCCATCGCCAGCTTCGCCGCGTCGTTCGGCACCACCATCGGCCAAAACGGCTGCGCCGGGCTTTATCCGGCGATGCTGGCGGTCATGGTCGCCCCGACGGTCGGTATTAATCCGCTCGATCCGCTCTGGATCGCCACGCTGGTCGGCATCGTCACCGTCAGTTCGGCCGGCGTCGCCGGCGTGGGCGGCGGCGCCACCTTCGCCGCGCTGATTGTACTGCCGACGATGGGATTACCCGTTACGCTGGTGGCGCTGCTGATCTCCATAGAACCCCTGATCGATATGGGACGTACGGCATTAAACGTCAGTGGTTCGATGACCGCGGGAACCGTGACCAGCCAGCTATTGAAACAGACGGATAAAGCGCTGTTTAACGCGCAGGAAGAGGCGGAGTTAACGCACCGCTAGCGTGACGCCTTTTACATCGCGATGCCAAAATATAACGAGCCGGCAGTTCACTGCCGGCTCGTTAATTTTTTCGCCGCTTGAGGCTTAATTCTGCAGCGCGCTATTGAGAAGGATAGAGGTGATGATCCCGGTCGCCGCCGCGATCAGCACATAGTTGCCGTCAATATAGGCCCAGTGCTGGCCCGCAGGCGGCTGGCGCAACCCACGGGCGCGCCAGTCGTTAACCCGGTAGTCGTCGCCGCGAAAACGCGGCGGTACGGGGTGCCCTTTCCTGAAATCATTGCCGCGTGCGACAAACCGATCCCGCTCCTGGAAATGGGGCGAATTCCGCTGCTCGCGCGGCGCCTGTTTTGCCGTTTGCCCGCGCCTTTCACCATTGTTGCGTTCGGCGTTATTATTGCGTTCGCCGTTAGGGGCATTTCTCTGATTGCCGTTGGCATTAGGCGCATGTCGCTGTTCGCCGCCGTTTTGATTATTACGCGGCTGCACTCTCTGGTCCTGCGGCCCGTTCATGCCTTCCGCGAAAGTGATGCCGGAGAAAGACCCCGTGGCCAGGAGTAACGACATGATTAGTGCCAGTGTTTTTTTCGTCATTGCATTTTCCTCGATGCATAAACAGCCTTATTGAACTGGTTAACTGCAATATCGGTCACAATATCGTTAGACGAAAGACAGAACTATCTTAAAACCCGCTATCTGACAAGACATTACCGAATCCAAACGGAATCTTAACACTAACGGCCATGGGCCAACGGGAAGCGTATCGGGAGTGGTCGGCGCGCGGAGCGCCGCGGGAGAACATGCTGGAGAGCGCCTAACAGGACGATGCGTATTCCAGCATGTGATTAACGACCAAAAATTATATTTTAAATCAATAAATCATACGGTCAGACGATAAAGAATTGGGTTATCGCTGCGGCGAGGTATCGTATGCCTGGCAGCTCTGGAAACCTTTATTCAGAACGTGTCCGGTTTCGTCATAGCTGACAAAATAATTTTGCGCCGTTCCATCACGGTTTTTCAACAGATAATTAGCGCATGTGCCTTTCGCATTAACCAATTTCACCTCCGATGCGCCCGCTCCGGCAATCTGACGAACCTGCTGCTTCGTCATCCCTTTTTTCACATCCTTGACCACCGGTTCCGTCACTAAACTTTCCGCCTGATTGTAAGTTGTACACCCGGCAAGAAAGAGCGCGCCTACAGCCGCCATACACAGTACGAGTCTATTATTTTTCATTGCATTACCTCATATGAATGGGTCACTGATAAGACTAGATGACAAAAAGCGTTTATTCAAATTATCGCCTTACTTATATCCGCGTTCGCTCAATGGCCGGAAAGCGGCGGCCCATAGGGAAAACATCTGGCGGCAAGCTTGTTCTTTTTCTTCGCGCCAATTAGCTTTACACTCTGACGATCAAGGCAATTTAGGCAGAATCAACCCGTTCAGGAAGGGGGAACCTCATGTCATTACAACAAGACATTATTGGCGCATTGGGCGTCAAGAGCGCTATCGACCCGGCGCAAGAGATCCGCGTCAGCGTTGATTTCTTAAAACGTTATCTGGCGGCGCATCCGTTCGTGAAGTCGTTGGTTCTGGGGATCAGCGGCGGTCAGGACTCCACCTTAACCGGCAAGCTGTGCCAGACCGCCATCACGGAAATGCGCAATGAAACCGGTAATCAAGACTACCAATTCATCGCCGTGCGGCTGCCCTACGGCGTTCAGGCCGATGAAGCCGACTGCCAGGAAGCCATTGCTTTCATCAAGCCGGACAGGGTGCTGACCGTTAATATCAAACCGGCGGTGGAGGCCAGCGAAGCGACGCTGAAGGCGATCGGCATTGAGCTGTCCGACTTCGTGAAAGGCAATGAGAAAGCCCGTGAGCGCATGAAAGCGCAGTACAGCATCGCCGGGATGAATGCGGGCCTGGTGGTGGGAACGGATCACGCCGCGGAAGCGGTAACCGGTTTCTTCACCAAATATGGCGACGGCGGCACCGACATCAATCCGATATTCCGTTTGAACAAACGCCAGGGCAAAGCCCTGCTGCGCGAACTGGGGTGCCCGGCGAAACTTTACACCAAAGCGCCGACCGCCGACCTGGAGGACGACCGCCCGGCGCTGCCGGACGAAGTGGCGCTGGGCGTCATCTATGAAAAAATTGATGACTACCTTGAAGGTAAGACAATCGATGTGAAAGACGCGGCGATTATTGAAAACTGGTACCGCAAGACCGAACATAAACGTCGGCCGCCGGTTACCGTTTTTGACGATTTCTGGCGCTAACGCGCCGTCGATGCGCGATACGGGGCGGATACCGACGCGGTATCCGCTTTTTATTGATATAACCTAGACCCCCATCATGAGCTTAACGCCACAACGCGCGACGCTTGCGGGCTTATCGGCCATCATTCTGTGGAGTACCTCCGTCGGACTGATTCGCAGCCTTACCGAGACGCTCGGCCCCATCGGCGGCGCGGCCATGATCTATTCGGCCAGCACCTTATGTCTGTGCCTATTTTACGGCGTTCCGCGCTTTAAAACGCTGCCGAAGGTTTATCTGCTGATCGGCGGCCCGCTGTTTGTCTGCTATGAAATTTTTCTCTCCCTCTCCATTGGGTTAGCCAATAACCGTTTACAGGCGATGGAGCTGGGCATGATCAACTATCTGTGGCCCTGCCTGACGATTCTGTTTGCTATCTTTATCAATCAGCAAAAAAGCCGCATCCTGCTCTGGCCGGGACTGGCGCTCTCTTTGGCCGGCATCGTCTGGATTATGCAGGGGGACGGCGAGTGGTCACCCAGGGGGCTGTGGCAAAATATCCTCACCAATCCCCTGGCCTATGGATTGGCATTCTCCGCCGCGGCGATATGGGCGCTGTACTGCAACATCACCAAACGTTACGGCCAGGGGAAGAGCGGCATCCCCCTCTTTTTCCTCGTCGTCTCATGCGTACTGTGGGCGCAATATGCGCTCAGCGCCGAAGGCCCGATTGCGTTAACGTTGCCGTCGTCGCTCGAGCTTATCTTTATGGGCGCATCGACCGCGCTGGCCTATTCCGCCTGGAACGCCGGGATTCAATCCGGCAATTTGACCCTGTTGGCGACCGCGTCTTATTTTACGCCGATCCTCTCTACGCTGATGGCCGCGCTATGGCTAAAAACCTCTCCGGCGGTCTCTTTCTGGCAGGGCGTGCTGATGGTGACGGCCGGCTCCCTGCTCTGCTGGCTGGCCACCCGGCGGTCAGGATGACAAACCGTTCATTTTATTTGCGTCTCCCGCTGGAGACGATTACCTGTTATAGTGATTTTCACATTTCTTTAACTCAAGTTTTATTGCATGTTACGGCGTTTCTTCTCTTACTACGCCCCTTATAAGGGGCTGTTCGTGCTCGATTTCGGCTGCGCCATCATCGCCGGTTTGCTCGAACTGGGGTTCCCGATGGCGATCAAATCATTTATCGATACCCTGCTGCCGGCGCAAAACTGGACGCTGATTCTGCTGGCCTCGGTCGGTCTGCTGGCGGTTTACCTGCTGAATACCGGTCTGATGGCGATCGTCAACTATTGGGGACATGCGCTGGGCGTCGGCATAGAAACGGATATGCGGCGGCAGGCCTTTGAGCATCTGCAAAATTTGCCGTTCCGCTATTACGACAATACGAAAACCGGCCATATCATTACCCACGTCACCAAAGATCTGGAGGAGGTGGGCGAGATTGCGCACCACGGCCCGGAAGATCTGTTTATTGCCGTGATGACCTTCATCGGCGCATTTATCCTGATGGCGACGGTACATCTGCCGCTGGCGATGCTGACTATCGTCATCGTGCCGTTTATGACTTTCCTGGTGAGTCGCTATGGCGCTCGGATGACGGAAACCTGGCGCCAGCTCTTCGGCCAGGTGGGTAATTTCAACGCGCGCATTGAAGAGAGCGTGGGCGGCATCCGCGTCGTGAAAGCCTTTGCCAACGAGGCGCATGAAAAGCGGCTATTCTCCCACGACAACGAAAACTACCGCCGTACCAAGCTTCAGGCCTACCGCATCATGACGGCCAGCCTGACTCTCAGCTATCTGAGCACGCGGCTGATACAGCTAATCGTGATGTTGGCCGGCATCTGGTATGTCATCGCAGGCGAACTCAGCTACGGCGGCTTTATCGGCTTTCTGCTGCTGATCGAGGTTTTTTTCCGCCCGGTGGCCAAAATCACCTCCGTACTGGAAAGCTATCCCAAGGGGATCGCCGGCTTCAAACGTTTTACCCAGCTTATCGATACCGTGCCGGAGATTACAGACGCGCCGAACGCGCGGCATATCGCCAGGCTGAAGGGCGATATTCGCTTTAACCAGGTCAGTTTCGGCTATACCGCCGATCGCCCGATCATTCATAACGTGACGCTTTCCATCCGTGCGGGAGAGACCGTCGCCTTCGTCGGCCCCTCCGGCGCGGGGAAAACCACGCTCTGTTCATTACTGCCGCGTTTTTACGATCTGACCGGCGGCGGCATTACCATCGACGGCATAGATATCCGGGAAATGACGCAGGCATCCCTGCGCAGCCAGATCGGCATCGTTCAGCAGGAGGTTTTCCTGTTCGGCGGCACCATTCGCGAAAACATCGCCTACGGCAAGCTCGACGCCAGCGATGAGGAGATCATGCAGGCGGCGCGGCGCGCCAGGCTGGATGAGCTGATCGACGCGCTGCCGGACGGGCTGGATACGGTGGTGGGCGAACGCGGCGTCAAGCTCTCCGGCGGGCAAAAACAGCGTTTGTCCATCGCGCGTATCTTTTTGAAAAATCCGCCGATTCTGATCCTGGACGAGGCCACGTCGGCGCTGGACACCGCGACGGAGCAGGCGATTCAACAGTCGCTGAATGCGCTTTCCAGCGGACGCACCACGTTAGTCATCGCCCACCGCCTGGCGACGATACAGAACGCCGGACGCATCGTGGTGGTGGATAACGGCGGCATTATCGAACAGGGCAGCCACCGAGAGCTGCTGGATCACAGCGGTATTTATGCCAGACTGCACCAGGCGCAGTTCGGACGCGCCTCCTGATTATTTTATGGCGGGCGTCCTGCCCGCCCCCTTTCAGGCCGCCGCAGGCGGCGTTGAAAATCGCTCCCGGCGATTTTCAGCGCTTTTTCCCCGCGCCGCGACGTCCGGAGTTTTAACGCCAGCGAATTGCTTTTAAAATAGCGCGATGGATATCACATCAATACGTGGGCGCTATGGCGAGACAACCTCTGGGCAAGCATCGACGGCGCGAGCTGCGTACCGTCGAACTGATGATCGAACTGTACGAAAAGCATCATCCCGCGCCTGACGACGATCGGCAACAATACCGTCGCCTGTTTGACTACGCGACCAACCGTCTGGAACGCTGCTATTTCGGCGAAGCGAAGCCCGCTTGCAAACACTGCCCCATTCACTGCTATCAGCCGGTAAAGCGGCGGGAAATCAAAGCGATCATGCGCTGGTCCGGGCCGCGCATGCTGCTTCACCACCCTATTCTCGCCATCCGTCATTTGATTGACGATCGCCGACCGGTGCCCGACCACCCGGAAAAAAACGGCGAAAAGAAATAGATGGCGCCCGGACGGCAGGAAAGCCGGCGGCTCGCGCGGATGATCAATCACCATCGCGCGCCCGACATAGGAGGCTCGCCAGCCCTCGATGAACCCCGGCTTCCGGCTAAATTATGCCGGGTAACGGCAAATCCCATCATGACTCCCTGTACTTGTGCCGTAACGCCGATCGTTTAAGCATCGAGATACACCGGGCGACCACCGGGGTGAGGCGTCCCTACGGGAACCTCCCCGGTGTTTCCCCTAAAAACCGGCTTAAGTGAACGGCATTACAGGCATAGTCGGGGGTTTTAATATGCGCTGTAATCCCATGAACAAAAAAAAGGCCGCTTACGCGGCCTTTTGGGACAGGATATTTACTCTTTGGGAGAGGCGTTCTCTACCCTACTCTTTAACTTTTGCCCCGGACGGAACGTGACCACACGGCGCGCCGTAATCGGAATATCTTCGCCAGTTTTTGGGTTACGTCCCGGTCGTTGGTTCTTGTCTCGCAAATCAAAATTGCCGAAGCCCGACAACTTGACCTGCTCGCCATTTTCCAAAGCGCGACGAACTTCTTCAAAAAACAGCTCGACTAGCTCTTTGGCATCCCGTTTGCTCAGCCCAAGCTTCTCAAACAGGTATTCTGACATTTCAGCTTTAGTAAGCGCCATAGGTTCAATCCCTCAAGGATGCTTGGAATCGCTGTTTTAACGCTGCTACGCATTGTGCAACGGTAGCGGCAATTTCCTCTTCTGCCAGTGTACGGGAAGTATCTTGCAAGATCAGACTCACAGCCAGGCTCTTGTACCCATCCGCTACGCCCTTTCCTCGGTACACGTCGAATAAGTTTACGCCAACTAACTGATTTGCGCCAACTTTCTTACATTCGGCTAAAACATCGCCAGCGGGGACGTTTTCAGCCACGACAACTGCGATATCACGACGGTTTGCAGGGAAACGAGAAATATTGCTCGCATCAGGCAGCACGCGGTCTGCAACCTTGCTCCACAACACTTCGAACACCACGGTTCGGCCGTTAAGATCCAGCTTACGTTCCAGTTCCGGATGGATAACCCCAATAAATCCAATACGTTCCCCGCACAGATAAATAGCAGCACTTTGCCCCGGATGCAATGCCGGATTGCTTTCCGCCTTGAATTCAACCGCGGATAATTTACCGGTCAAGGCCAGGACGGCTTCTAAATCGCCTTTCAAATCATAGAAATCCACGCTTTGTCGAGCCAGATCCCAATGCTCTTCGTAGCGGCTGCCGGTAATCACGCCGGCTAACATCAGTTCCTGACGAATGCCCAGATCGGCGCGGCTGTCCGGTACGAAACGCAGGCCGCTTTCAAACAGGCGCAGGCGGCTTTGCTGGCGGTTCTGATTGTAAACCACCGCGCCCAGCAGGCCGCTCCACAGAGACAGACGCATAGCCGACATCTCGGCGGAGATCGGGCTAGGCAGAATCAACGCGTCTTCGCCAGGATGAATTAACTCCTGAACTTTAGGATCGACAAAACTGTAAGTAATTGCTTCCTGATAGCCGTGGTCGACCAATATTGTCTTCACGCGCTTGAGCGAAAGATTCGCTTCGCGATGAGAAGTCATCTGCAGCGGCGCCTGCGTGGCGACATTCGGAATATTGTTATAGCCATAAAGGCGCGCGACCTCTTCCACCAGGTCTTCTTCAATTTCCATGTCAAAACGCCAGCTTGGCGCGACGGCCTGCCAGCCGGCGTCGGTTTTCGTCAATTTACAGCCGAGACGCCGCAAAATATCGCCGACCTGCTCATCGGCGATATCATGGCCGATCAACCGGTCCAGCTTCTCGCGGCGCAGCGTAATAGTGGCCCGGGTCGGCAGATCCGCCGCGCTGGCCGTCTCTACCACCGGACCGGCCTGACCGCCGCAGATATCGAGCAGCAGACGCGTAGCGCGCTCCATCGCCTGGCGCTGCATGGCCGGATCGACGCCGCGTTCATAGCGGTGGGACGCGTCGGTATGCAAGCCGTGGCGACGCGCGCGGCCGGTAATCGACAGCGGATTAAAGTATGCGCACTCCAGCAGCACATTCCGGGTATTCTCATTAACGCCCGAGTGTTCGCCGCCAAAAATCCCGCCTAACGCCAGCGCTTTCCGCGCATCGGCGATCACCAGCGTATCGGATTCCAGCTTCACCTCATTGCCGTCCAGCAGCGTCAGCGCCTCATTTTCCTGCGCCATCCGAACAACGATGCCGCCGTCAAGACGATCGAGGTCGAAGGCATGCATCGGCTGGCCTAATTCCAGCAAGACGTAATTGGTGACGTCAACGACGGGATCGATGGAGCGAATACCGCAGCGGCGCAGCTTTTCGCGCATCCATAGCGGCGTGGCGGCCTTAACGTCAATGCCTTTCACCACCCGGCCGAGGTAACGCGGGCAAGCCTGGGGCGCATCGACCCGGATCGGGAAGGTATCCGCGATCGTGGCCTCGACGGGCGCCACGCTCGGCTCGGTCAGCGCTAACTGATTCAGCGCCGCAACGTCGCGCGCCACCCCGATGATGCCCAGACAGTCGGCGCGGTTCGGCGTAACGCTGATATCAATGGCGTTATCGTCAAGCTTAAGGTAATCGCGAATATCCGCGCCGATCGGCGCATCCTGCGGCAGCTCGATAATACCGTCGTGGTCGTCTGAAATGCCCAGCTCGGAGAACGAGCACAGCATCCCTTCGGACGGCTCGCCGCGCAGCTTGGCCGCCTTGATTTTAAAATCGCCCGGCAATAGCGCGCCGATAGTGGCCACCGCGACCTTTAAGCCCTGACGGCAGTTCGGCGCGCCGCACACGATGTCCAGCAGGCGATCGCCGCCCACGTTGACTTTCGTTACGCGCAATTTATCCGCATTGGGGTGCTGGGCGCACTCCATAATCTCTCCCACGACCACGCCGTGGAAAGCGCCGGCGACCGGCTCAACGCCATCCACTTCCAGACCGGCCATGGTGATCTGTTCTGCCAATGCTTCGCTGTCAATCGCCGGGTTTACCCACTCGCGCAACCAGAGTTCACTGAATTTCATGATGATATTCCCGCCTTACTTAAACTGTTTGAGGAAGCGTAAATCGTTTTCAAAAAACGCGCGCAGATCGGTCACGCCGTAGCGCAACATGGTCAACCGTTCCATACCCATGCCGAAGGCAAAACCGGAGTAGACTTCCGGGTCAATGCCCACGTTGCGCAGCACGTTGGGATGCACCATGCCGCAGCCCAGCACTTCCAGCCACTTGCCGTTTTTGCCCATCACATCGACTTCGGCCGAAGGCTCGGTAAACGGAAAATAGGAAGGACGGAAACGGACCTGAAGATCTTCTTCAAAAAAGTTACGCAGGAAATCATGCAAGGTTCCCTTCAAATTGGTAAAGCTGATGTTTTTATCCACAATCAGCCCCTCCATCTGATGGAACATCGGCGTATGCGTCTGGTCGTAATCATTACGGTATACCCGCCCCGGCGCGATGATGCGAATCGGCGGCTGCTGTGTTTCCATGGTGCGGATTTGCACGCCGGAGGTCTGGGTGCGCAGCAGGCGCGAGGCGTCGAACCAGAAGGTATCGTGATCGGCGCGCGCCGGGTGGTGTCCGGGAATATTCAGCGCGTCGAAGTTATGATAGTCATCCTCAATTTCCGGCCCCGTCGCCACGGAGAAGCCCAGCTCGCCGAAAAAGGTTTCGATGCGATCGATGGTGCGGGTGACCGGGTGCAGACCGCCGTTCTCAATAGTACGGCCCGGCAGGGACACATCGATGGTTTCTTCGGCCAGACGGGCGTTTAGCTCGGCGGATTCCAGCGCCTGCCTGCGCGCATTCAGCGCCTCCTGAACCTCTTGTTTAGCCTGATTAATCACCGCACCCGCGGCGGGACGCTCTTCAGCAGGCAGCTCGCGCAGCGTGGTCATCTGAAGGGTTAAGTGACCTTTTTTGCCGAGATATCCGACGCGCACGGTATCCAGCGCGGCGACGTCCTGGGCCTCTTCTATGGCTGTTCTGGCTTTGGCTACCAGTTCTGCGAGATGTGGCATTGCATTCCTCTTCTTCTGCCTGTATGGCCAACTGTCATGATGGAAAAATGTTACCCAAGAGCGCGATGCTCTCGCGTAGGGAAAATTATGCGCATTAAACAAAAAAGCCTCCCTGAGGGAGGCTTAGGCGCTACTTTTCGTTTCTTTTCTTACGCGCAAAGCCCCCTGAGTTCAGGCGCTAAAGTAAAAAAAGAAACGGAAAATAGCAGCGTGCATACTTGCGTTACCTTGTCGTCATCATAAAACGGGAAAACACCACTGCGTTATTGAAAGATGCGCCAGGCAAAATGTCAACAGTAATGCTAGTTAGCACAGCCGGTGCCGGGACAAAACTAAAAGAGGGAGCAACGCTCCCTCTTTCAACTGGCTTACGCCAGAGCCGATTTCGCTTTTTCGACCAGCGCGCTGAAGGCGACTTTGTCGAATACGGCGATATCAGCCAGAATCTTACGGTCAATTTCAACAGAGGCTTTTTTCAGGCCGTTGATGAATTTGCTGTAAGACAAGCCATTTTGACGGGCTGCTGCGTTGATACGTGCAATCCACAGCTGGCGGAACTGACGCTTACGTTGACGACGGTCGCGGTATGCGTACTGACCAGCTTTGATTACTGCCTGGAAGGCAACACGATAAACGCGCGAACGGGCACCGTAGTAGCCTTTCGCTTGTTTCAATACTTTTTTGTGACGTGCGCGAGCAACCACACCACGTTTTACGCGAGCCATATGCTCTCTCCTAAAGTCTTATTCTAAATTCAAAAAAGGGTGCTTATGCGTAAGGCAGACATGCGATAACCAGGCCCAGATCTCCTTTGGAGACCATGTCCTTCGGACGCAGATGACGTTTACGTTTAGTCGCTTTTTTGGTCAGAATATGACGCAGGTTAGCATGCTTACGCTTGAAACCGCCGCTGGCGGTTTTTTTGAAGCGTTTAGCGGCGCCACGTACTGTTTTAATCTTTGGCATGTTAATTTCCACTTCGCATTGTTAATTACAATGAATCAGATAAGGCGAACAAAACCCGCACGGCGCGAACGCGGCGCGGGTCCAGCTACTTGAATGCCTTACTGTTTCTTCTTAGGTGCGAGCACCATGATCATCTGGCGGCCTTCAATCTTCGATGGGAAGGATTCAACCACCGCCAGTTCACTCAGATCGTCACGAACGCGATTAAGCATTTCGATACCAATCTGTTGGTGCGCCATTTCACGACCGCGGAAACGCAGCGTGATTTTGGCTTTATCGCCATCTTCCAGAAAGCGAACCAGGTTGCGTAGTTTGACCTGATAGTCGCCATCATCGGTACCAGGCCGGAATTTGATTTCCTTGACCTGAATGACTTTTTGCTTCTTCTTCTGTTCCTTAGTGGCCTTACTCTTCTCATAGAGGAACTTGCCGTAATCCATGATTCGGCAAACCGGCGGCTCGGCGTTCGGACTGATTTCAACTAAATCAACACCTGCTTCCTCGGCTTTTTCTAATGCTTCGTTCAGACTTACAATGCCAAGTTGTTCGCCTTCGACGCCGGTCAGGCGTACCTCTTGCGCGCGAATTTCTCTGTTGATGCGATTAGGACGCGCCGGTTGAACTCGTTTTCCGCCTTTAATACCTTATTCCTCCAATTGATGAAGACTACGGCTGCGAATCTCTTGCTGCAGCTTACTGATGACTTCATTGACGTCTATGCTTCCCAAATCTTTGCCCTGGCGGGTGCGGACGGCAACTTTTCCCGCCTCGACCTCTTTATCGCCGCAGACCAGCATATAGGGAACACGCCGTAAAGTGTGCTCGCGGATTTTAAAGCCTATCTTCTCATTTCTCAAGTCTGCTTTTACGCGAATGCCCGCTTCTTGCAATTTTTTGGTCAATTCGCTGACATAATCAGACTGGCTATCGGTGATATTCATAACCACCGCTTGTACCGGGGCTAGCCAGGTTGGGAAGAAACCGGCGAACTCTTCGGTAAGGATACCGATGAAACGCTCCATCGATCCCAAAATGGCCCGGTGAATCATTACCGGCACCTGACGTTCGTTGCTTTCGCCGACATAAGAGGCGTTCAGACGACCCGGTAATGAAAAGTCGAGCTGCACCGTACCACACTGCCAGGCGCGATCCAAACAATCATGCAAAGTAAATTCAATCTTGGGACCGTAAAACGCCCCTTCGCCCGGCTGATATTCAAATTGAATACCGTTCTCCGTCAAGGCGGCGGCCAAATCTTCCTCGGCGCGATCCCAGGTTTCATCGCTGCCGATGCGTTTTTCCGGACGCGTGGAGAGTTTTACCGCGATCTTTTCAAAGCCGAAGGTGCCGTACATATCGTACACCATCTTGATGCAGCTATTGACCTCATCGCGAACCTGCTCTTCAGTACAGAAGATATGCGCATCGTCCTGCGTGAAGCCGCGCACGCGCATCAGGCCGTGCAGCGAGCCCGAAGGTTCGTTGCGGTGGCAGCTGCCGAACTCCGCCATACGCAGCGGCAGATCGCGGTAGGATTTCAATCCCTGATTGAAAATCTGTACGTGCCCCGGACAGTTCATCGGCTTGATGCAATACTCGCGGTTTTCCGACGAGGTGGTGAACATCGCGTCTTTGTAGTTATCCCAGTGTCCGGTTTTTTCCCACAGCACCCGGTCCATCATGAACGGGCCTTTCACTTCCTGATACTGGTACGCTTTTAACTTCATGCGTACGAAGGCTTCCAGCTCGCGGAAAATGGTCCAGCCGTCGTTGTGCCAGAACACCATGCCCGGCGCTTCTTCCTGCATATGGTACAAATCGAGCTGTTTACCGATCTTGCGGTGATCGCGCTTGGCCGCCTCTTCGATACGCTGCAGATAGGCGTTAAGCTGCTTTTTATCCGCCCATGCGGTGCCGTAGATACGCTGCAACATTTTATTTTTACTGTCGCCGCGCCAGTAGGCGCCTGAGGTTTTCTGCAGCTTGAAATGATGACAGAAGCGCATATTCGGCACGTGCGGACCGCGGCACATATCGATATATTCTTCATGATGATACAAGCCTGGGCGATCGTCATGACTGATATTTTCGTCGAGAATGGCTATTTTATAGGTTTCGCCGCGCGCGGAGAAAACGTCACGCGCTTCCTGCCAGCTGACTTTTTTCTTAATGACGTCATAATCTTTGCCGGCAAGCTCATGCATGCGCTTTTCAAGCAAATCGACATCTTCCTGGGTCAGGGTCCGATCGAGATCGACATCATAATAAAAACCGTTGTCAATCACCGGGCCGATGGCCATTTTGGTATCAGGCCATAACTGCTTAATCGCATGCCCCAGCAGGTGCGCGCAAGAGTGACGGATAATCTCCAGGCCGGCTTCATCTTTAGCGGTGATGATGGCTAATTGGGCATCGTTTTCAATCTTGTCGCCGGCATCCACCAGCTCGCCATTCACACGTCCGGCGATGCAGGCTTTTGCCAGTCCTGGTCCGATATCGAGAGCTACATCAAGGGGGGAAACGGCGTGGTCGTAATGACGCTGACTTCCATCAGGAAGAGTAATAACAGGCATTATAATTCCCTTATTTGCAGTGGTGACCCGCACGAAAGATCACATACAAAATATTTTTTCATTTAAATTCAATTTATTACCCATGCTATTCCTCTCTACTCTGCGGAATATGTACACATGGCGAGACATAAAATCAAGCATGCAGCCTGCGTGACATGGATAACGTCCCGGCAATAATACACCGTATAATGCCGGCGTTAAAGCAAAGCGGACAAGGTAATCAACGCGCGAAAGTCATTGATTCTCCCGGTATGACGCGCCACAAACCGCGCTGCGGAAAGCGGATATTTAGTTGAGTTTACTTTCTTGATCCGCGTTCATCGCTATCCGCGCGTATACGGACGCATACCCCATCAAGTCCTGTCTGGCGGCCAAAAATGAAGGATTCTGCGCATTGCGGAAAATCGTGTAATCGCCCTGAGGGTAGAAATCGCTGACAACGGTATGTCTGATCCCGCCGCTTTCATAGGTATAAATGTAGGTATATCGGTTATGGCTTTTTTCCCAACCTCTGCACCTTACGTTGGTATCGCCGTGCTTCTCCAAATAGTGGATCGACTCGATAACCTGCTTAACGGTAAATCCCCCCACGTCGTCGATACCGGATCTCAGAATAATTTTACTGTTCATCACGTTTTCAGGGGGCGTTTCTTCAAGACAGCCCGTCAGGAAGAGTGGGATAAGCAGCGTAAGAGCTATTTTTTTATACATGACAACGACCTAGATTGCTCGACGTTATAGCTCTATCGGTTGTTTCGGCTAAATCTTTAAGAATAGAGCCCGATTGCCACATGAAAAGTGTGGCAATGATTTAAATCTGTTAAATAGCCCGCTTTATTTAGGCGGACGCCGCGCTAATCTACCGATCGTTCCCTGCCGATGATTCGCTTATTAACACGACCGTTATCCCTAGATATCGTTGCCAATCCTTTTTAAGGAAATCACGTATGAAAACTAAGTTGTTGTCTATCATGCTGACGGGATTTTTCGCCGTTACCGTCTTTGCCGCCAACGATGCAATTAAAGATGGCACTTATAAGGCCGAGAGCGCCAAATTTGATGATCATGGCTGGAAACCTTTCCTGGAGCTGATTTACAAGGATGGGAAGATCACCGCGGTAAAATTCGACTACACCAGCGAAAAAGACGGGCGCCTGAAAACCTCGGATCAGGCATATGGAAAAAGCATGACCGCCGCGGCGGGCACGTCGCCGGAAATTTATACGGCAAAACTGGCCGAAAGCCTGGTGGCGAAACAAGATATTGCGGACGTCGACGGGGTGACCGGCGCCACTCACTCAACGGAAGACTTTAAAATACTGGCCAGCGCGGCGATGGAGAACGCGAAAACGGGTAATTTAGAGACCGCGAAAGTGGAATGATTGCGCTCGTCAGCCGCAAAGTGCAGCTATCCCGCCGGAGGCCAACACATGGGATAGTCTGCACTTACGCTACCGCAGCAGGGAAACCTGTGGCCGAGAACGACCTGATATCCTTTGGGCAAATACGCCTGGCGCAGCGCGCCGCCGGCATGAGCCTATTGCCTTACCGCCGGCGGAGACTAGCGCTCCGGGATAATGTTCTTCAAATCAAGCGCGACGTCGTCTTGCCCCGGCGACTTGTCGGCGCCCTGCGGGGTTGGTTTCGGCGCCAGCCTTTTCAAGAGTTCCAACTGCTGTTGCTGCTGTTCAACTATCTCGCGCAACAGTTTAATTTGCTCATTGGCCCTGACGCTCGCCCGGTTGATAAAAAACCAAACCAGCAATATCAGCAGCGCGACCAATGCGGCGAAAACAATTTCTAATGTATCCACACCTATTCCGTTCATAACAATCTGCCAAACGACAACTTACGAGAATCCATCTTAGCACCAAGCTCTGGGTAAGTTCGACAACCCCAGCCGTACCCGACGCATCCAGGCGCGCAAACCGCCGCCGGGAGCGATCTTCAACGCCGCCGGCGACGGCCAGGAGAGAGACGGGAACAAGCCCGCGATAAAAGGCCGCAACAGGCGTGTCAAAGTCCCTGCTCAGAACGGGTAGTCGTGATAGCCCATCTGTTCCGAGATGTTTCTGGCGGCGGTATGTAATATACCGACGTATTCGAGCTTGTTTGCCTCGGAAAAACGGATGGTCGGAAATGAAATGCTTAGGCCCGCGATAACGACCCCGAAGCGGTCGAAAACAGGAACGGCGATGCAGCGCAGCCCTTCTTCCTGTTCTTCGTTATCTTCGCCGTAGCCCTGCGCACGCACGATATCCAGTTGGGCCATCAGCGCGTCAAGCCCGCAGAGCGTATGCGGCGTACTGCGGGTGAACTCGATGTTTTCAAAGATTTCGTTCACCTCCTGGCGATCGCGCCAGGCCAACAGCACCTTACCGATGGCGGTACTGTATAGCGGATTACGGCGGCCGATACGGGAATACATGCGCAGGTTGTACATCGAGTCGATTTTATGGATATAGACAATGCTGTCTTCATCCAACGCGCCAAGGTGAATGGTTTCCCGCGTAAGAGCGGAAAGCTCCCGCATTTGAATATCGGCGCTGCGGATTAAATCGACGTTTTGCAGCGCTTTGGCGCCGAGTTCAAACAGTTTCAACGTCAGCGAATACTTTTCCGATTCCCCTTCCTGCGCCACATAGCCCAACGATTTCATCGTCTGCAAGAATCGATAAACGGTACTTTTAGACATCAGCACGCGCTGAGACAGTTCGGTAATGCCGATTTCGCGCTCTTCGCCCAATGCCTGCAGAATACCGAAAACTTTTAGCACGGATGACACGGAATCAGGCTGTTTATCTAAATCTGCAATCGCCATTTTTCTAGTTACCCTACTTGATTTTTCTTGTTTTAAAAAAATAGAACAGTGGTTTTAGTATAAAGGGAAGATTTTGATTATGGCAATATTTAAGCAGGAGAAGAGACGCATTCGGCATGGTTGCATACGACAAATACGACAAAGGCCCGTAACGGGCCTTTGAGGGGCGATAGCCAATTCGGTTATTTCAGGTAGGCGCCGGAGCGCAGCGCTTCGATTCGTTTGTCCAGCGGCGGATGCGACATAAACAATTCGCTGAACGACTTGGATTTACCATTGATGCAGAAAGCCATAATGCTGCCCTCTTCCTGCGGTTCATAGCTGGTCTTCAAGCGCTGCAAAGCCGCAATCATTTTTTCGCGCCCGACCAGTTTCGCCGACCCGGCGTCCGCATGGAACTCGCGATAGCGCGAGAACCACATGGTAATGATGCTGGCAAGAATACCGAACACCAGTTCCAGCACCGTCGCAACGGCGAAATAGATCATCGGGTTGCCATTGCTGCTTTCGCCCTCGTCGCGATTGCCGGACAGGAAACCGGAAGCAAGCTGGGCAAGAATACGGGAAATAAAGATGACAAAGGTGTTCACGATGCCCTGAATCAGCGTCATGGTCACCATATCGCCATTGGCGACGTGGCTGATTTCGTGCGCGATAACCGCTTCCGCCTCATCGCGGCTCATGTTTTGCAGCAGCCCGGTACTGACCGCAACCAGCGAGGCGTCACGACGGGCGCCCGTGGCGAATGCGTTGATATCCGGCGCATGGTAGATCGCCACCTGAGGCATGACGATGCCGACCTGCTGAGACTGCGAACGGACGGTTTCCAGCAGCCAACGTTCGGTTTCATTGCGTGGCTGCTCGATCACTTCACCACCGACAGATCGTAATGCCATCCATTTAGACATCAACAGCGAAACAAACGCGCCGCCGAAGCCAAACAGCCCAGCCATTATCATTAACCCCTGGACACTGCTGGATTGAATTCCCGTCAGGCTGAGAATCAGCCCGAAAACCAACATCACCGCCAGGTTGGTGATCAGGAAAAGCGCAATACGCATCATAGAAGTTTGATTTCCTCTCGCAGAAAAATAAAAGTTTGCAACGCTTACATCGTATGGGTTGCGATGACATTTTCAAGCATTCTTAACTTTTCAGTTACCAAATCAACATAACTTTACATTTTATAAGGAGAAATGCCGATTATACCGGCAGGTCGGCGACGGCGATTGATAACAAATCCATCACAGAAAGCGGCGGGGCAAACAACAAACGGGAGCGATAACGCCCCCGTTTGCATCAAGCTGATTGACAACGGCGGGACGGCGATGACGGGAGACGTTCGCCCATCAGCTTTGCGCATGAGCCATTGCGGCGTTCGCGCTATTTACAGAGCAGGCGCGCGGCTGTTTCGGCGGTTTTATCCACAGGGCGATCAGCAGTGACGCCGCCGACATAATGACGATCGCCATAAAGGTCGCCTGGAAACCGCCCAATTGCGTGGCGATAAACGAACCGGACAACGCGCCGATGCCGAATCCCTGATAAATCACGCCATAGTTTTTACTGTGATTTTTCAGGCCGAAGAAGTCGCCCACGATTGCCGGGAATACGGTAATGTTGCCGCCGAAGCAGAAGGCGATCGCGCTCACGCAGACAAAGAACAGGAGCGGATTGAGCGGCAGGAAAGTCATAACGGACACCGCGACCGTGGTCACCAGCAGGGTAAAGGATATTACGCGCAGGCGGCCGATATTGTCCGACATGGCGCCAAGAACAATGCGTCCCAGCGTATTGAATACCGCGATCGCAGAAACCGCGTTGGCCGCCGTCTCCATACTCATGCCGGCCATCTGAACGCCGATATCTTTTACCACGCCGATCAGATACAGACCGCTCATGCAGGCGGTAAAAAAGATGACAAACAACAGGTACGACTCTTTCGTCGCCAGCATCTCCCGCAGTGAAAAGTCGTAAACGCGCCCCTGCGCGGACGGCATACGCGCTGCCGCGCTCGCATCGGGCTCCTTCAGCAGCGCGCTGCCGGCGAGGATCATCGCCATCACGATAACGCCCCAGTAGAAGAACGCCGCCGAAACGCCGACCTCAGCGATCAGAAAATGATTAACATACTTGAATAACAGACTGCCCGTACCAAAGGCGCCGACGGAAACGCCGGCGATTAAGCCTTTACGCTCGGGAAACCACTTAATCAGGTTGGACAGCGTGGTGATATATGCGGTGCCATCGGCGAAACCGACCACCACGCCCATCAGAAGATAGACCAGCGTCAGCGATGACGCGCCGGCGCTGGCCATCAGGCCCAACCCCAACGCGATGCCGGCGAACAAAGTCAAACGGCGAATACCGATACGCTCCTGCAATTTGCCGGCAAACAGCGTCGCCACGGCCAGACTGAAACTGGTAATGGAAAACGTGGTGGACACGGAGCTCAGCGACCAGCCGAACTTATCAACCAGAGGCTGATTGAATAGGCTCCAGGTATAAATCGTACCCAGCCCCATTTGCGTAATGATGGTGCCTAAAACAATTAAACTTCGATTTGCTGATTTCGCCTTCATGGGTTTTCCCCTGCGTCAGAAGTCTGGCTAAAAATATAAGCTGACGCGATGGGAAATATATCGCCGCAAACACCGTCAGCCTATGGGCTGAAGCCAGTATACAAGCGGGCTGACAGTGGTTGTTTAAATAGGGAATGAGATGCCTGAAATGCGGAATGAAATGCCGCTAAAGACGCATCAACGACCTAAACTCTTTTATCTTGCTGCGGCTCACCGGCACCTCGAAGTCCAGATCGTTAAGACGCAGGATATAGGTATTGTTGAACCAGGGAACAATTTCGCGGATTTTGGTCAGGTTTACGCAGTAAGAACGGTGACAGCGGAAGAAATACTCCTCCGGCAAACGGTTGCAGAATTCGGTGATATTCATCGGCATGACGAACTCCTCGCGCCGAGTATATACCAGGGTGACTTTCTCCTGCGCCGCCGCGTAATAGATATTGTTAATATCCGTTACGATAATGCGCTCGTCCTTCACCAGATTGATGGTTTGCTGCGTGTTGCGCTGCGCGCCGGCGCCGTTTCCCGGCTCGGCGACCGGCAGCGACTGTCTCTGCCGCCAGAGCGCTTCCAGCTTATTCAGCATCGTCACGATACGCGACTCGTGATAAGGCTTGAGGATATAGTCGAAGGCCTCGACTTCAAAAGCTTCGACCGCATGCTCCTTATACGCGGTAATAAAAATGATATAAGGCTTATGGGCGAATTTACTGATATTTTGCGCCAGGCAAACCCCATCCAGCGATGGGATATTGATATCGAGAAAGATGGCGTCGACTTCGTTATGTTGCAGATATTTTAATACATCAAGTCCGTCGTCGAAGGTCGCCTCAATACTGATATTGCTGTGCGCCTTGATAAGGTAGCTCAACTCTTGCTGAGCCAGGAATTCATCCTCAACAATTATCGCTTTCACTGCCCTTCTCCTGACTGCATGATTCCAGCGCTCAATTTATCCGGCGAACCCTCCGCTTGCGAAGTCGTCGGCTGTTTACTGTGCCGGGGAATATAGAAGTAGATCTCCGTGCCCGGCTCCAGCCGCCGGATGTGTAGCCCTTCGCCATATAATAAACGCACCCGGTGATGAACATTCAGCAGGCCGATCTTATTGCCCGGCACTTCGTTTCTCGCCACCCGATCGATGGTTTCCTGACCGATCCCGTGTCCGGTGTCTTTCACGGCGACCAGTAATTTGTCGCCCAAATCTTTCACCGATACCACCACCGTGCCTTTGCCTCTACAGGGTTGAATGCCATGAACGATGGCGTTCTCCACCAGCGGCTGAATCAGCAAACTGGGAATTCTATAAGAAAGGTCGTCATCAATATCGTAGATAACGGTTAATTTGGCGCCGAAACGCGCCTGCTCAATAGCGATATAGTCGCGGATTTGATAGAGCTCTTTCTTTATATCAATCAGCGAATCGTCGTTAAGCTCAAGGTTATAGCGCAGGTAGCGCGACAAATTGATCACCAGTTGGCGGGCGGTATCCGGATTAATACGAATCGAGGAAGAGATGGCATTCAGCGCATTAAACAGAAAATGAGGATTAATTTTGCTCTGCAACGCCCGCAACTCCGCCTTGTTGGCCATATCGCGCAGCTGTTCCGTGCGCGAAACCTCAATCTGCGTTGACATAATCTGTGATAGCCCCACGGCCATCACCCGAAGCGAATAGGTAATTTTATGCGCGTGACAATAGTAGATCTTTAGCGTGCCGGTCACCTGCCCGTGCTCCCATAAAGGAATTACGATCATGGAGTGAATCTGCGGCGTCAGGTGCTGTTCATCATTATTTTTAATAATGATTTTGCCGTCATTGATCGCCTTCTGCGTCATGGGGCTAATAATATCGTGCCCGACATTGTATTTCTCTTCGCCAACGCCGACATAGGCTAGAATACGTCGCGTATTGGTAATCGCCACCGCATCCGCATTAATTTCCGTGCGGATGATATTGCAGATGGTCGTCAGGGAATCGCTGTTGATATTACGAAAATAGGGCAACGTTTTGTGGGCGATATCCAGCGCCAGCTTAGCCTGCCTGGCGGCGATCACTTCCTTTTCATTGGCGACGCTTTGCACCAGTAAAACTATCAGCCCGATGCACACCGTGCCCAGAATCATCGGCGTGGCAATTTTGGAAACGATATCGAGCCCTAATTCGATCGGCTTCGCCCAGGCCACCACCAGCAGCATCGTGAGCGATTCACACAGCATGCCGCCCAGAATCCCCACGCTCCACTGCTGCTCTTTTTTGACCTTCAGATTAATGTAACCGGCCATGACGCCGGCAATCACGCTGGTAATCAGACAGGGAACGGAGCTAATGCCGCCGATATCGATTAAATAACGGTGAATCCCGGCGATCGCGCCGGTGGCGATGCCGACCCACGGGCCAAACAAGATGCCGCCCGACATCACCGCAATCACGCGCACATTGACCAGAGAGCCTTCGACGTTGATGCCTGAGTAGGTGCCGAACAGCGCGAACAGTGAAAAAATGGCCGTGACCATAATGCGCTCTCTGACCGAGTGCTGCTCCTTTTGCAGCAACTGACGAAACTGACGCGTCCTGGTGAGGAAAAACAGACAGATCAGCATCAGCGCCGCGCGGTCGAACACCGCCAATAGCATCTCAAATATTTCGTGCACAGAACATTCCGCAGCTCAGACGACAGGCTCGCCACTATAGAAAAAATGCGATCCATATTCCACTTTTAACTGCCGGCACGGATTGCGGCGGCGCCGCGTTCAAAACAGAGCGGCGATTACTCGACCAGGGAGTCATTTAACGTCAGCAGCCGGGTGAACTCCTTCGCCGGCATCGGATGACCGAAGAAATACCCCTGAGCCTCGTCGCAACCGCGGCTTTTCAGCAGCTCGCACAACGCCTGCGTTTCGACGCCTTCGGCGATCACCCCGAGGCCAAAACTTTTGCCAAGATAGAGTATCGCCCAGACAATGGCCGCATCCGTCGACGATTCACACATGGTGCGCACAAACGTTTGATCGATTTTGAGGCGCGTGACCGGATAGTTTTTTAACACGCTGAGGGAGGCATAGCCGGTTCCGTAGTCGTCAAACGCGATGCCGATCCCCGCCTTTCGCAGCTCATACAGCGGTTGCAGCATGTTTTCATCCTGACGCAGGATGATATTTTCCGTAATCTCCAACTCCAGCGAACCGGGCCGCAGCCCGGTTTCGCGCAAAATATCGGCAACTTTTTGCGCCAGCGTGCCCGAGCGGAACTGGGCGCTGAACAGGTTGATGCTGATACGAAAATTTTCGACGCCGGCCTCACACCAGGCGGCGGCCTGTTTACAGGCGGTTTTCAGAACCCAGTCGCCGACGCGTTCGGCCCAGGGGCCGCACTCCAGCGCGGTGAGAAACGCATCCGGTCCAAGCAAGCCTTTATCGGGATGACGCCAGCGCAGCAACGCTTCCGCCCCCACTATTTTGTTATTCGCCAAACTGACAAGCGGTTGGTAAAACACCTCAAACTCATGTTTTTCATAGGCCTGGGCGAACTCCGACTGGAACGCCTGCTTGGCCTGAAAATTTTCCCGCAGGGCGCGCGTAAAGAAACGATGGCAATTACGCCCTTCCACCTTGGCCTGATGCAGCGCCAAATCCGCGTTGGTCAACAGCGCCTGAACGGTGACGCCGTTTCCCGGGCTAAACGCCATCCCGATGCTGGCGCTGACGGTAATCTGGCGCGTCTTCGCCGCCATCTTCTGCGATATGGCATAGATAAGCTGCTCGGCAATGTTGGCGGCCACGTCCCGATTGCTCAACCCGGGAAATAACAGAGCGAATTCATCGCCTCCCATACGCGCCACCAAAACGTCGGGACGCACGTTCGCCATGATTTTCTTCGCCACGTTGACCAGAATATCATCGCCGCTGGCGTGTCCCAGTCCATCGTTGACATCCTTAAAATTATCCAGGTCGAGCAGCATAAGACAAAGCGTCGATTCGGTTTTCAGCATCCGCGCCAGGTTTGACGTCAATAAGGTGCGATTCGCCAGCCCGGTCAGCGGATCCCGGTGCGCCAGCAAAAATAGTCGTTCTTCGTTGCGCCGCCGCTCGGCGACGTCATGCAAGACGGCGCCGTAATGTACCTGGTTCTTCTCTTTCCACATACACAGATAGAGTTCGACGAGAAGCGAAGCGCCGCTTTTGGTGCGCACGTTCAGCTCCAGCATGGCGCTTTTGGCCAACGCGATCCTATCCGTGGACAGCGGCTTCAGCCGAGCGATGGAAAAATCAGGAATGATGGTATCGATGCTGCGGCCGAGAATTTCGCCATCGGCGTATTCAAGCATCCTTTGCGCGGCGTCATTCCAAAAAGTAATGGCGCCCTTTTCATTAAGGCAGATAGCGATATCGGAAGAGGTTTGAGCAATATCTTCAAAACGCCGCTGCCCCGCCTTACGCGCCAGATTAAGCCGCCGCATTTCCAGCCGCTCCATCACCAGCGCGGCCAGATCCTGCAAGTTGTGTTCATCTCTGGCGCTGAGAGCGGGCCGCGGCCTGATATCGATAATGCATAGCGCGCCGATAGCGTAGCCGGAAGGCGTGCGTAGCGGAATGCCCGCATAAAAGCGCAGGCAAGGCCCTCCCGTAACCAGCGGATTGTCTTTAAAATGCGGATCTTTACTCGCATCGGGAACAACCAGGATCCCCGTTCCCTGAATCGCATGCGAACAAAAAGCCATTTCTATCGGCGTCTCCTTTACCGACAGGCCAACTCCCGCGGCAAACAGCTGCCGTTCTGACTCCAACAGAGAGACCAAAACAATAGGTACATTAAAAATGTTCGCCGCCAGATTAATCAGGTTGTTAAGACCGGAATCAAACAACACATTTTTAATGCCGTACTCATGAAGAGCAGCAAGGCGATTAGCTTCATCTTTACCTATTGGCGCTCGGCTCATGAAGTCCCCCCGTGGTATCCGTCGTTTTAAAGCATCAGCGTTCAATGTATAAATACAACCAACTATGTAACGGGATAGAACAATATGAACAAAAAAACAACGTCATAAGAGAAGAAAAACATACCGTATCCGCAGTAAAACGATAAAACAAATCATAACTGATAGATTATTATAATAAAAAACCCCACCATTAGTTTCCTGTAGAAATAATAACAATCTTGAATATTAAATCTTAATAATGATTTTTAGGGGTAAGATTAACGCCCGTATCGGGGCGGAATTGGGGGTCGATGCAGGATAAATAGGCGCGGCGCGCCCGCTTGACTTAGCGCTTTTTTGCATGATGATGGACGGACGAAACGCGGCGCAACACAGAATAGGGCGAATATTGAATTGGAATAAAATAAGCGTATTATGATTTTATGTTGAGGCAAAGTTAAATTCACGTCAGAAGATTGATGTAGCTTTGCAAAATTACATAACTAAAAACAGGCGTTCGCTGCTCATCAAGGTATGCTCTATCTTGATACGGCGTCCTACCACAACCACAACTGATTGGATACATTTCAGCTTTTATGCTGCACCCTATTCCATAGATAAAGGAGAAATAACATGGCGTATGCCACAACAAATCCTTATACCGGGGAACTGATCAAAACCTTTCCTGATGCAACCGATGCTGAAGTTTCATCTGCGATTGAACACGCTCATGCTACCTTCCTGACATGGAAAACCAGTTCGTTCGCCGAACGCCGCGCCGTCATGCAACGAGCGGCCGATCTGCTGCGTAAAGACAGCGACGAACACGCGAAATTGCTGACGCTGGAAATGGGCAAACTATTTGCCGAAGCGAAGGCCGAGGTCGAACTATCCGCCCAGATTTTTGAATATTACGCCAAAAACGCCGAATCCCTGCTGGCGCCGGAAAAACTGCCGGTAGCCGATCCCGCTGAAGGCAACGCGGTGGTGTACCATGACCCGCTTGGCGTTCTGCTGGCGATCGAACCCTGGAACTTCCCCTATTATCAGATTGCCCGCATCATCGCTCCGCAGCTCTCCGCCGGCAACACCATTTTGTTGAAACATGCCTCAAACGTTCCGCAGAGCGCCGCGCGTTTTGAACGTCTGATGCTCGACGCGGGCTTGCCCGCCGGCGGCTTCAAGAATCTGTATGCCACGCGTACGCAGATTGAATTAATTCTCAACGACGCGCGCGTGCAGGGCGTAGCGCTGACCGGCTCCGAAGATGCCGGCGCGCTGGTTGCGCAGCAGGCGGCGAAAGCGCTCAAGAAATCAACGCTCGAGCTTGGCGGCGCCGACGCATTTGTCGTGCTGGCCGACGCCGAACTGAAAAAAACCGCCAAATGGGCGGTGTTCGGCCGCCACTGGAACGGCGGACAGGTGTGCGTCTCGTCTAAGCGCATGATCATTGTCGACGAAGTCTATGATGACTTCCTTAAGCTGTACGCCGATGGCGTAGCGGAATTGCGCGCCGGCGACCCCATGTCGCCCGACACCACGCTTGCTCCGCTCTCCTCGCAGAAGGCCGCCGACGAAGTGAAAGAGAAAATTCAGTTCGCCGTGGCTCATGGCGCCACGGCAACCGAAGTCGGCCCTAAGGTGCCGGAAAACGGCGCCTTCGTCCAGCCAACGATTCTGACCAACGTCACGCCGGACAACCCCGCTTATTCCATGGAATTTTTCGGGCCGGTATCCATGCTGTTCCGTGCCAAAGATGAAGACGACGCCATCCGCATCGCCAACGATTCTCCCTTTGGTTTAGGCGGCTCCGTCTTCACCCAGGACGAGCAGCGCGGCGCGGAAGTGGCGAAGAAGATCTCTACCGGGATGATCTTTGTCAACCATCCGACCATGGTAAAAGCCGATCTTCCGTTCGGCGGCGTACGCCGCTCCGGCTATGGGCGCGAATTAATTGGGCTGGGCATCAAGGAGTTCGTTAACCATAAATTGGTCAACATTGTCGATATCGATGCTGAGTTCTAATTCTTTTCGTTTCTGACTCAACGACCCGAATATACCCTAAATAATTCGGGTTGCAGGACAAAAACGGCAAAGCGTTTTTGAACGGCGCTTGCGCTGGCCCCAACGGGGCGAGCCCCACGGATGGGGCGAGTAACAAAGCCAACGCGCATGCAACTTGAAGTATGGCGGGTATAAAATATTTTCTCCGTGAAAATTCAAATACGGGTCTTTATTTTAACCGTGCGGAATTAAGCATAAAAAAATAGTGGCCATCATTAATTATATCGATATTACCTGAGAGCCGCGCCGAATAACGCAATTAAGGATAGCAATGCTAATCGGCGACGATGGCGAAAGAATTGCGGTAAAAATAGATCAGCATAGTCCGCCGAGAAACGCAACCGGACACAGGTAATGCGGCACCAATGATGCTGGCAGAATATGCTGACCGCTACGAACGCCGAATAAAATCAAGCCGGGAAATAGCTTATCGAATGCTCGGGAGTATCATTCTTTGCATGGATGATTAAATCCCAATCGCCGGTATAAGGAACCGTTAAATAAACCTCGTTCTCGGCACTCACGCTAATAGCGTCCTGCATCGCGGCTTCATTCTGAGCGCCCGTTGTATGATGTGAACCACTAATCATCTCAAGATCGAACGCGTTAGAACAACGAACAATTAGCGTATCACCGCCAAAAAGACTCATACATGTGCGAATTACAGACATACATCCTCCGCGGCACACCGCTATCAGCATGCCTTTATGAAACCTAAGCTATGGAGCAATTTTCCCACAACGGGATTTTCATAAGAGCAAAATAGATACCGATAGATTGTGATTTAGATCAATTTAATTCCACGTTTCTGGCGCTTCGCCGGTAAAATAAGATGAACCCATAAGAAGCAAATTTTTATTAGACCTGGTGATAATCACCATAAATCGAATCATAAACCGACCATACCGGGCATTTCACAGAATAAAGTAGCGCATAAATCATCGGATAATATTTTTTACCAATGATGATCCCAATTTCAGCGTAAGCCTCTGCGCGCTGACGGCATCGGCTTAGCCATATCGATATCTTATTCTTAAATAATACGCGTTGCGGGAAGGCGGCGCACATGCGACTTAATGCATAACGCATGTACAACGCCGGGAAAAACCGGATGCGACGGCCTAAAATGTCTCTCACGACGACGGACTTGCCGTCTGCGCCCGATGCGTTTCGCCGGCGGACAGATACTGCGCCGCCAGAAAAATCATCCCCATACCGACAAGACAAAAAATAATCCCGCCGTAGCCGATGAAAGATACGACGACCCCGGTCAACGCCGGCCCCGATATACTTCCGGCGCCCCAGATAACGCCGAAAATAGAGTTGGCGACGATGAGTTTCTGCCCGGAAAAGCGGTTGCCCGCGCGAACAAGCGAAAGCGTATAGATAGCGCCGGCGACGGCGCCCAGGATAAAGCAGTTAAGCATCAGCGCCGGCAGAAAATCGAACGTCAAGGGTACCAGCGTCAGCAGGATACAGAACATTATCCCGCAGCTGATATGAACGCGCCTAACGCCCAATTTATCGGCCATCCACCCCATAAGGGGTTGCAGCAGCGCATCGCCCAGGAAAATAACCGTCACCAGCAGAACCGCGGTTGACTCCGCCAGACCGTTCGCCATGCCATAAAGCGGAAATAACGCGAGCACGCTGGCATCGAAGAAGGAAAAACAGAGTACGCCTACGGCAATGGCCGCCATCGTTTTCAAAATGCGGCGATAAGAGGCCGGCGCCTTCTCCTGCGAACGCGCCATCTCGCGGCAAAAAACAAGCATCAACGCACATAGCGCGGTCGTTATGCCGATGGACCAGGCCGCGAAGCCCGCGTAGTCAGCGCCGGCCGCAATCAGTAACGGCCCCATCAGTTGAAATCCGGTAAACGCAGAGGCGTAAATGCCGGTGAATGTCGCCTTGTAGCGATCCGAGGCCGCGCCGGTTATCCAGCTTTCGCCGATGACAATCACTACGCCGCCGGCAAACCCCGTCGCCAAACGAGGGAGAATCAACGTCAGGGGGTCGATCAACAGGCACGATGCTACGGTTGAGGCGGAGAGGAGCAGCAGACTCAGAATCAGCAGCCTCTTCACATTTATTCGCCGGCAGAGCAGCGGCGTAATAAACGATGAAATAAAAACCCCCACGGCCGGAAGCGCCGAAATCACGCCCAACAATACCGCGTCGTGCCCCAGCGCGGCGAGACGCAGGCTGATAAGCGGCAACGTGTAGCCCGTGATCAACCCCACCAGCGAGGCGGCAATAATCATCATGCAGGTAAAGTAATGCTGCTGAAATTTAGAAGAGAACGTCATTATTGTTTCAGTCATTGATTTAACCGGATGCATGAAGATATCACGCGGAGGAAAAGCATTTACACAAAATCGTAAACCGGTTCGGGGCAATTACACAGAATTAACCAGACAGACATTGACAACGACCATGGTAAAGATTGATTAACAATTACGGCTAGCGGCGGATAAAAAACGACCATCAAACCGGTGATTTTTTAATCCATTTTACTGAAGAATTTTACTAAGGTTTTACTGAATGACTTTCCTAATGTTAAAAATCAGCGGAAGCCAGACGCCCCCGCCGATCAATTTGATAACAATGCGCTTACATGTTATCGATGATGTCCTGCGCGAACTCGCTGCATTTCCGCAGCTTAGCGCCGTCCATCAGGCGTTCGAAATCGTAGGTCACGGTCTTGTTCTTAATCGCGCCCTCAACGCCCTTAACAATCAGGTCGGCGGCTTCGAACCACTGCATGTGGCGCAGCATCATTTCCGCAGACAGGATGATGGAGCCCGGGTTGACTTTATCCTGGCCGGCATACTTCGGCGCGGTGCCGTGAGTCGCTTCAAACAGCGCGCATTCGTCGCCGATGTTGGCGCCCGGCGCGATACCGATGCCGCCGACCTGCGCGGCCAGCGCGTCGGAAATATAGTCGCCGTTCAGGTTCATACAGGCGATAACGTCATATTCGGCCGGACGCAGCAGAATCTGTTGTAAGAACGCATCGGCAATCACGTCTTTAACGATGATATCTTTACCGCTTTTCGGGTTCTTGATTTTAACCCAGGGTCCGCCGTCAATCAGTTCGCCGCCGAACTCTTCGCGCGCCAGCTGATAACCCCAGTCTTTAAAGGCGCCTTCGGTGAACTTCATGATATTGCCTTTATGGACCAGCGTGACCGAGTCACGATCGTTGGTGATGGCGTATTCAATCGCCGCGCGCACCAGGCGCTTCGTTCCCTCTTCGGAACAGGGTTTGATGCCGATGCCGCAGTGCTGCGGGAAACGGATCTTGTTGACGCCCATTTCATCGCGCAAAAAACGGATGACCTTATCCGCTTCCGCCGAATCCGCTTTCCATTCGATACCGGCATAAATATCTTCGGCATTTTCACGGAAGATCACCATATCGGTCAGCTCCGGGTGTTTGACCGGACTCGGCGTACCTTCGTAATAGCGTACCGGACGCAGGCAAATATAGAGATCCAACTGCTGGCGCAACGCGACGTTCAGCGAGCGGATACCGCCGCCGACCGGCGTCGTCAACGGGCCTTTGATCGCCACGCGATATTCGCGGATCAAATCCAGCGTCTCTTCCGGCAGCCAAACGTCTTTACCATAAACCTGCGTTGATTTTTCGCCGGTATAAATTTCCATCCAGGAAATTGCGCGTTCGCCCTGATAGGCTTTTTTTACCGCAGCATTAACAACATCGATCATCGCCGGCGTGACATCGACGCCGATGCCGTCCCCTTCAATAAACGGGATAACCGGATTGTTGGGAACAATCAGCTTGCCTTGAGCATCAACCGCGATCTTTTGACCCGTTGTCGGTACTACTACTTTGCTTTCCATTAACCTCTCCTTCGAGCGCAATTTTGTTAATGACTTGTAAGATGTGAGTCGATACTACTTGAATATTTAGCCCGCGCCAATCGCAAACCTTTTCGAGTATAATGATTTTGTTATCCGCGGCTATAAAGATGATGAATAAATTCTCTGTTAAAAATCACCGAGTTAAACGATTCAGCTCCCAAACTGCGCCAAAACGCGGCGCCGCCGCGCCCCGGCGTATCGTCTTATTCAATAAACCCTTTGACGTGCTGCCCCAGTTCACCGACGAAGCCGGCCGCGCAACGCTGAAAGACTATATCCCCATCCGCGGCGTTTACGCGGCCGGCCGTTTGGATCGCGACAGCGAAGGACTGATGATCCTCACGAATGACGGAAGGCTTCAGTCTAAACTTACTGACCCCGTTCATAAAACAGCAAAAACCTATTATGCCCAGGTTGAAGGGGTTCCCGATGAAGCCGCGCTTTCGCTGTTCCGCAGCGGCCTTGAGCTGAAAGACGGCAAAACCCTGCCCGCCGGCGCCGAGCTGGTGCCGGAGCCTGACTGGCTGTGGGAGCGCGTCCCGCCGATTAGGGAGCGGAAAAACATCCCCGTCAGCTGGCTGAAAATCACCCTGCGCGAAGGCCGCAACCGTCAGGTTCGGCGCATGACGGCCAATATTGGCTACCCCACGCTGCGTCTGATCCGCTACGGCATGGCCAATCAGACCGTGGAAAGCCTGTTACCCGGAGAATGGAAGGAGATCGCCAATGTTTAAGCCGCACGTTACCGTTGCCTGCGTAGTGCAGGCGGAGAACCATTTTCTGATCGTTGAAGAGTTGATTAACGATAAGCTGTTGTGGAATCAGCCCGCGGGGCACCTGGAAGCCGATGAAACGCTGGTGCAGGCCGCCGGCCGCGAGCTCTGGGAAGAGACCGGCATCCGGGCCGAACCGCAGAGTTTCCTGCAATTGCACCAATGGATCGCCCCCGACCGGACGCCGTTCCTGCGTTTCTGTTTCGCCCTCGACCTGCCGTATAAAATGGCGACGCAGCCGCACGACAGCGATATCGAACGCTGCCGCTGGCTGACGGCGCAGGAGATCCTCGACTCCCGCCATCTGCGCTCGCCGTTAGTCGCCGAGAGTATTCGCTGCTATCAGCGGCCCGAGCGCTACCCGTTAACGCTGCTCGGCGCGTTTAACTGGCCGCCGCGGGAATAGCGGTGCAGCCCCGGCCACAACATGATAAAATACGCCGCTTGTTTTTCGCTTTAGTACGTAAGTATTCCAGTTCGTGAGACGTCCATGTCAGATAACAGCCATAAAAAAGTGATTGTCGGTATGTCCGGCGGTGTTGATTCCTCCGTTTCCGCTTACCTGTTGCAGCAACAGGGCTACCATGTCGAAGGCCTGTTTATGAAAAACTGGGAAGAGGACGACGACACGGAGTATTGTTCCGCGGCTGCCGACCTTGCCGACGCGCAGGCCGTCTGCGACAGGCTCGGCATTGAGCTGCATACCGTTAATTTCGCCGCCGAATACTGGGATAACGTCTTTGAACTGTTCCTGGCGGAGTACAAGGCGGGCCGCACGCCCAATCCCGACATCCTGTGCAACAAAGAGATCAAATTCAAAGCCTTTCTCGAGTTCGCCGCCGAAGATTTAGGCGCGGACTATATCGCCACCGGCCACTATGTGCGCCGTCAGGATGTCGACGGGAAAAGCCGTTTACTGCGCGGAATAGACGGCAATAAAGACCAAAGCTACTTCCTCTATACCCTCAGCCATGAACAGATCGCGCAGAGCCTGTTTCCGGTGGGCGAGCTGGAAAAGCCCCAGGTGCGCAACATCGCCGAGCAGTTGGCGCTGGCCACCGCCAAAAAGAAAGACTCCACCGGCATCTGTTTTATCGGCGAGCGTAAATTCACCGAGTTTCTCTCCCGCTATCTGCCGGCGCAGCCGGGCCCGATCTTATCCGTCGATGACAACCGGAACATGGGACAACATCAGGGGCTGATGTATCACACCCTGGGCCAGCGCAAGGGATTGGGGATCGGCGGCGTTAAAGACGGCGGCGAAGACCCCTGGTATGTGGTGGATAAGGACGTAGAAAATAACATTTTATACGTCGCCCAGGGACATGAGCACCCGCGCCTGATGTCATACGGACTCATCGCCCAGCAGCTGCATTGGGTCGATCGTCAGCCGTTGAGCGCGGCGTTCCGCTGCACGGTCAAAACCCGTTATCGTCAGGCGGACATTCCCTGCACGGTCACCCCGCTGGGCGAAGATCGCATAACCGTACGTTTTGATGAGCCGGTCGCGGCCGTCACGCCCGGACAGTCGGCCGTTTTCTATCAGGGTGACGTCTGCCTGGGCGGCGGCGTCATTGAAGAACGTTTACAGGACAGGAGTAGCCGTGGCTAAGAATTATCACGACATTACGCTGGCGCTCGCCGGCATCTGCCAGTCCGCTCACCTGGTGCGGCAGTTGGCCCATACCGGCAACTGCGACCAGGACATTCTGCATACGTCGCTCAACAGTATTCTGGTGGTAAACCCGGCCTCGACGCTCTCCGTCTATGGCGGCGCGGAACAGAACCTGAAAACCGGGCTGGAAACCCTGCTGGGAGTATTGAACACCAGCGGTAAAGGCCAGGGCGCCGAGCTATCGCGCTATGCCTTCAGTCTGATCACCCTGGAGCGTAAGCTACATGGCAATAAGGCGGCGCTCAGCGAGCTGGGGAAACGTATCGGTCAGTTGGAGCGCCAGTTGGAGCATTTTGAACTGCTCTCTGATACGATCGTCAGCGCGCTGGCCGGCATTTATGTGGATATCATCAGTACGCTGGGGCCGCGCATCCAGGTTACCGGTTCGCCGGAGGTGCTGAAAAACAGCCAGATTCAGGCCAAAGTGCGCGCCGCGCTTTTGGCCGGCATTCGTTCCGCGGTGCTGTGGCAGCAGATTGGCGGCGGACGTCTGCAGCTGATGTTCTCCCGCGGCCAGTTGGTGAAAGAAGCGAAACAGATACTGGAACGTTGCTGATCGACGATTAATCACCGGCCTACCGACCCGGTTAATCGCCATATCCGCCGCGGCAGATAGGCTCTCAAAACGGATCCCCGCCTGCGCGGGGACGACGATATGAGAGACATTTGCCGCTAGCATGAACCCGATTTTTATTTTATTGAAACCAATCCCAGGAGTTGCTTGCGATGGAATTATCCTCACTGACCGCCGTGTCCCCGATAGATGGCCGCTACGGCGATAAAGTCAGCTCGCTGCGCGCTATTTTCAGCGAATTCGGTTTGCTGAAGTTCCGCGTACAGGTTGAAGTACGTTGGCTGCAAAAATTGGCGGCCTGTGCAGAAATCCAGGAAGTTCCTGCATTTGACGCCGACGCAAACGCTTTCCTCGACCGGATTGTCGCCGAATTCAACGAACAGGACGCGGCGCGCATTAAAACCATCGAGCGCACCACCAATCACGACGTGAAAGCCGTCGAGTATTTTCTGAAAGAGAAAGTCGCCGCCGTCCCCGCGCTGCACGCCGTCAGCGAATTTATTCACTTCGCCTGTACTTCGGAAGATATCAACAACCTGTCTCACGCCCTGATGCTGGATTCCGCCCGTCGCGAGGTGATTCTTCCCCACTGGCGTAAAATTATCGACGCCCTGGCCGACCTGTCCCTGCAATATCGCGACATCCCGCTGCTGTCGCGCACCCACGGGCAGCCCGCCACCCCCTCCACCATCGGTAAAGAGTTCGCCAACGTAACCTACCGGATGGAGCGTCAATACCGTCAGCTGCAGCAGGTTGAAATCCTGGGCAAAATTAACGGCGCCGTGGGGAACTACAACGCCCACCTCGTCGCCTATCCGGAAATTGACTGGCACCGGTTCAGCGAAAGTTTCGTCACGTCGCTGGGGATCGTCTGGAACCCGTACACCACGCAAATCGAACCGCATGACTACATCGCGGAGCTGTTTGACTGCATCGCCCGTTTCAACACCATCCTGATCGATTTCGACCGCGATATCTGGGGCTATATCGCCCTGAACCACTTCAAACAGAAAACCATCGCCGGTGAAATCGGCTCTTCCACCATGCCGCATAAAGTTAACCCGATTGATTTCGAAAACTCGGAAGGCAACCTGGGATTGGCCAACGCCGTGCTGGGGCATTTAGCCGGGAAATTGCCGGTCTCCCGCTGGCAGCGCGACCTGACCGACTCAACGGTGCTGCGTAACCTGGGCGTCGGCGTGGGCTATGCGCTGATCGCCTATCAGTCGACGTTAAAGGGCATCAGCAAGCTGGAAGTTAACCGCGAGCACCTGAGCGAAGAGCTGGATCGCAACTGGGAGGTTCTGGCTGAGCCTATTCAAACCGTAATGCGCCGTTACGGTATTGAAAAGCCTTATGAAAAGCTGAAAGAACTGACCCGCGGCAAACGCGTCGACGCGGCCGGCCTTCAGGCGTTTATCGACGCGCTTGAGCTGCCGGAGGAAGAAAAGGCGCGGCTGAAAACGCTGACGCCGGCAAACTATATCGGCCGCGCCATTCAGATGGTCGACGATCTGAAATAAAATTATATGTAGCCATAGGCGGACCCGGCGTCCGCCTGTCCCCTCGCCTTCCGGCGCCTGTTTATCCGCTGTTTATTATTCCTATGGATAATTTGTCAGACAAAAATCAATTAATATAATTGATCCCCGTATATGCCCTAAATAATTCGCGTTGCAGGACAAAAACGCCAAGGCGTTCAGACCGTTGACAAAGTCAGATATTACTCGCCCCGTTGACGGGGCTCGCCCTGCGGGCCGCCGCCAGCGACGTACAAAAACGCACGCGTTTTTGTAGGGGAAACACGGGGCAGAGCTGACTGAAGTCAAGCGACCGGGGCGAGCTCCCTGGATGGAGCGAGTAACACAGCCAACGCGCATGCGACTTGAAGTATGACGGGTATAACGATAATGGCGGTGCTGACTGAGATAGCGCCCGGTCTGTTTGACAAAGGAACAGAGGAAATAACAATGCGCATTCTGGTCGTCGAAGATAATGTTTTATTACGCCATCACCTTAGCGTGCAAATGAACGAGATGGGGCATCAGGTCGATGCCGCGGCGGGAGCCAAAGAAGCCGACTATTTCCTGCACGAGCACTCGCCCGACATTGCCATCGTCGACCTTGGCCTGCCGGATGAGGACGGGATGAGTATGATTCGCCGCTGGCGTTTACAGCAGCGCAAGCTCCCCATCCTGGTGCTGACCGCCCGCGAAGGCTGGCAAGACAAAGTGGCCGTGCTGGAAGCCGGCGCGGATGATTACGTCACCAAGCCGTTTCATATGGAAGAGGTGGTCGCCCGTTTACAGGCGTTGATGCGCCGCAATAGCGGCCTGGCGTCGCAAATTATCAGCATATCGCCGTTTGAAATCGATCTGTCGCGGCGCGAAGTGATGATCAAGGGCGCGCCGGTCAAGCTGACCGCCTTCGAATATACCATCATCGAGACGCTGATCCGCAATAACGGCAAGGTCGTCAGCAAGGAGTCGCTGATGCTGCAGCTCTACCCCGACGCCGAACTGCGCGAAAGCCATACCATTGACGTATTGATGGGCCGCCTGCGCAAAAAAATACAGAACGCGGGCTCGCCGGACGTCATCACCACGGTGCGCGGCCAGGGCTATCGTCTCGATATCGACGCCTGTCAGCAGACGCAGCATGAGTAACAGAAAGTCGCCGGGCGCGATTTCCAACGGCGAAAACAGCGGCCCGCAGGACGGCGGGCAGGACGCCCGCCATAAAAAATCTCCGGGAAAGATTTTCAACGCCGCTTGCGGCGGCCCAAAGGGTGAACGGCAGGACGCCCGTCATAAAAAATCGCCCTTTTCGCTGCGCGTGCGTTTTTTGCTTGCCACCGTCGCCATCGTTCTGGCGCTATCCCTCTCCTATGGCATCGTGGCGATTATCGGCTACAGCGTCAATTTCGATAAAACCTCTTTTCGCCTGCTGCGCGGGGAAAGCAACCTGTTTTACCGCCTGGCCCAGTGGCGGGATAATAAATTAACCATCGCGACGCCGCCGGAAATCGATATCAACTTCCCGACGCTGGTGCTAATTTACGATCGGCAGGGAAACATACTCTGGCGCGAACGGGAAGTGCCCCAGTTGGAAGCGCTGATCAAACCCGAGTGGCTGGGGAAAACCGCCTATCATGAGCTGGATATCGATACCAATACCAGCAGCGCCGTTCTGAAGGAAAATACGCTGCTGTTGAATAGCCTACGCGCGCTCAACAGCGTCTACGCGCATACCCTGACCCACTCCGTCGCCGTTAACGTCTATCCGCAGACGGATCATCTGCCGCCTCTGACTATCGTGGTTGTAGACCGTATTCCGCAGGAATTGCAGCAGGAGGACATCGTCTGGGAATGGTTCAGCTACGTGCTGATCGCCAACCTTATTCTGGTGCTTCCCCTGCTGTGGCTGGGCGCGCACTGGAGTCTGCGGCCGATCAAACACCTCGTCAGGCAGATCGCCGAACTGGAAAACGGCACGCGCGAACAGCTGGATGAAAATTCGCCGCGGGAGCTGTTCAGCCTAGTGAAGAATCTGAATATTCTGCTGAATAATGAGCGTCGGCGTTACCACAAATACCGCACCACCCTGACCGATCTTACCCATAGTCTGAAAACGCCGCTGGCCGTGCTGCAAACCACGCTGCGGGCGTTACGCACGGGGAAGGAAACCAGCATCGATCGGGCCGAGCCGATCATGCTGGCGCAGATCAGCAGGATCTCCCAGCAGATTGGCTACTACCTGCACCGCGCCAGCATGCGTTCCGAGCATCCGATGCTGATGCGTGAAGTGCACTCCGTCCCCGCCATGCTGGACGGGCTCTGCTCCGCGCTGAACAAAGTTTACCAGCGTAAAGGGGTGACGCTGACGCTGGATATCTCTCCCGAACTGACTTTCATCGGTGAAAAAAACGATTTTATGGAAATACTGGGCAACGTGCTGGACAACGCCTGCAAATACTGCTTGGAATTTGTCGAGATTAGCGCCCAATATTCCGACCATAAGCTGCATCTGATCGTTGACGACGACGGCCCCGGCATACCGGAAAGCAAGCGCGAACTGATTTTTCAGCGCGGCCAGCGCGCCGACAGGCTGCGTCCCGGCCAGGGCATCGGCCTGTCGGTCGCCGCCGAAATTATTGAACAATATCAGGGCGAGATCGTCATCAGCGACAGTACGCTGGGAGGAGCGCGCGTCGAGGCGATTTTCTCCCGGCAGAATCTTGCCCAGAATGAGCGATGAAAGTCAGTACAGCTCGCCGGGCTTCCGCTATAATTGCCGCGGGTCTCGCTTTCTGGAAGATATGGTATGGACTATCAACTCAATCTCGACTGGCCGGAATTTTTGGCGCGCCACTGGCAAAAGCATCCGGTCATTATCAAACACGGTTTTACGCACTTTATCGATCCTATCTCGCCAGACGAGCTCGCCGGTCTGGCGCTGGAAAATGAAGTCGACAGCCGGCTGATTAGCCATCAGGACGGCCGCTGGCAGGTCAGCCACGGCCCGTTTGAAAGTTTCGACCACCTGGGCGAAAACAACTGGTCGCTATTGGTTCAGGCGGTCGATCACTGGCATGAGCCCTCCAGCGCGCTGATGCGGCCCTTCCGGCGGCTGCCCGACTGGCGGCTTGACGACTTGATGATCTCCTTCTCGGTTCCCGGCGGCGGCGTCGGTCCGCATCTGGACCAATACGACGTGTTCATCATTCAGGGAACCGGACGCCGCCGCTGGCGCGTCGGCGCCAAAGTGCCGATGAAGCAGCACTGCCCCCATCCCGACCTGCTGCAGGTCGACCCTTTCGACGCCATCATTGATGAAGAGATGGAGCCGGGCGACATTCTCTATATCCCGCCGGGTTTCCCGCATGACGGCTACTCGCTGGAGGACTCGCTGAACTACTCGGTCGGTTTTCGCGCGCCGAACGCCCGCGAGCTGGTCAGCGGTTTCGCCGATTATGTGCTGGCCCGCGAACTCGGCAGCCATCGTTACGGCGATCCCGATATTCCCGCCCGCGCCAACCCCGCCGAAGTGCTGCCGCAGGAGCTGGATCGCTTACAGCAAATGATGCTGGATCTGGTTCAGCAGCCCGAACATTTCCACAACTGGTTCGGCGAATTTATTTCCCAGTCGCGCCATGAACTCGATCTGGCGCCGCCGGAGCCGCCGTATCAGGCGCAGGAGGTCCGTGATCTGCTGCAACAGGGGGAACGGCTGCGGCGCCTGGGCGGGCTGCGAGTGCTGTGCGTCGGCGGCAACTGTTACGTCAACGGTGAAAAGATCGACAGCCAGCACCCGCAGGCGCTACTGGCGCTGGCCGAGCGGCACGAAATCGACGCGCCCATGTTGGCGCAGGCGCTGGAGGATGCCTCTTTCCTCGCCAGACTCACAGCGCTGATTAACAGCGGCTATTGGTATTTCGCCGACTAGAAGACGTTCAGAGCTCGGGCAAAGCCGCCTTGTGAGTAACAGCGTTCACTTAAGCCGGTTTTTAGGGGAAACACCGGGGGAGGTTCCTGTAGGGACGCCTCACCCCGGTGGTCGCCCCGTGTATCTCGATGCTTAAACGATCGGCGTTAGCCTTGTGAGCGTTATCCTCGCGAGCGCCTGTCTCTTATGCACAAGTACAGGGATTCTGATGGGGGTTGCCGTTACCCGGCGTAAAAAATTATGCTGAGGAGATAGCCGGCTTCGGATGAGCCGCATGGATGCGGCAACGGCTTGCGCCACGTAGGAACGTGTCGTAAGCGGTCCGTTGAGCTTGATACCGACGAAGGTATCGCGCAGCGACATAATTTAGCCGTAAGCCAGGGGGCACGGGGCGTGCGGCGCTGAGCCGCCCCGTGTCGGGCGCGCGCTGCAAGGCCGCATGAAAACGGCGGCATTGCGGCGCACGAAACCCTCTCTGCGTCGGCATAAAAATGTGACCAAGAGACAGGCGCACGCCGGGATCTTCTTGATGGATAATGCGAGCTTTAAAAGCGGATTCCCGCGCGGGAGCGGCGAGTGGAGAAATTGACCGCACGCCATCGCCCTGGCGGGAACTCCCGCCCTCTTCCCTGCCCGGCTACTGGGCCTTGGCGCGCAGCGCGGTGAGTTCGGCGATACGCATAATCACCGCGACGGATTGCTCCATACCCTCCAGCGTCACGAATTCATGCTTACCGTGATAGTTGTAGCCGCCGGTAAACAAGTTGGGACAAGGCAGCCCCTGGAACGACAGGTGGGCGCCGTCGGTACCGCCGCGGATCGGCTTTAACACCGGCTCGATATCGCAGTCGCGCATCGCCTGCTGCGCCAGTGCGATGATATGCGGATGTTGCTCTACCTGCTCGCGCATATTGTAATAGCTGTCGGTTATCGTCACCTCGATATAGCAGTCGGGGTGCAGCCCTTTTCCTACCTTCTCGGCGATATCCAGCATCTTCTTCTTGCGTTTTTCAAACCCGTCGCGGTCGAAATCACGCACGATATAGTGCAGCTCCGCACGTTCAACCACGCCCTTCATGCTGTGCAGATGATAAAAACCCTGATAGCCGTCGGTGTTTTCCGGCGTTTCTTCGCCCGGGACTTCATGATGATAGCGCGACGCCAGCGTCAGCGCGTTGACCATCACCCCTTTGGCGCTGCCGGGGTGAACATTGTTGCCGACGATTTTCACCGTGACGGAAGCGGCGTTAAAATTTTCAAACTCAAGCTCGCCGACGCCGCCGCCGTCAACGGTGTAAGCCCACTGCGCATCGAACGCGGCGACGTCGAAGAAGTGAGCGCCCTTGCCTATTTCTTCGTCCGGCGTAAACGCAATCCGGATATCCCCGTGCGGGATCTGCCGCTTTCTCAAGCGCGCCATCGCGGTAATAATTTCCGCAATCCCGGCTTTATCATCCGCGCCGAGCAGCGTTTTGCCATCGGTGGTAATCAGCGTATGGCCCAGCAACTGATGCAGCACGGGAAACATCACCGGCGAGAGCACTTCGTCGCCGATGCCCAGCGCGATATCGCCGCCGCGATAGTTTTCCACAATCTGGGGATTGACGTTCTTCCCGCTATAGTCGGGAGAGGTATCCATATGAGAGATAAAGCCGATGGTGGGTACCGGCCAGGCGACGTTGGAGGAGAGCGTCGCCATAACGCAGCCATGTTTGCCTAACGTCACCTGCTCAAATCCCAGCTCAAGCAGTTCCTGTTGCAGCGCCCGGGCAAGTTTCAACTGCCCGTCGGTACTCGGCACCTGCCGGACGCCCGCTTTTGATTGCGTATCAAAAGAAACGTAATTTAAAAATCGATCGAGTAATTTATCCATCACTAATGTGCCTCTTGAGCCCAGGATTTCATTATGGGGACGGCATCCACGGCAAATATTGCGTCAGGTCAGTTTTTACTGTGTTAACCCGCAGATGAGAAATACCCGACTTCTCACCATGTTCCGGCCGAATGCCGGATGTCTGACGCTTATTCCCCGTATTCCCTCGCTGTTCATTACAAAAACATCACAATAAAATAACCATTGAACAGCATAATGCGCCTAACGCATTGTCGCGCAGGTGAACTATTTGCGACAGTCGGCGATAAGTGTGGCGTCACAAGTTGGCGTTCAGTATGGTTTACCGTAAAATGCCGACCCTCAACCAAGCTCGTAGGCTGAAAGGTGATAACCCTTGGCAGATACCGCAAAGCCCTCTGCGCGGATGCGCCATATTAGGAAACAGAGCCATAACCCTAAATGAAAGATAATCGTCCCGCTACCTCGGTCGTTGAACTGCTCGACGTCCATAAAAGTTTTGATGGCAAAGAGATCATTTCCCACTTTAACCTCACCATTAATCACGGCGAGTTTCTGACTATCCTCGGCCCTTCCGGCTGCGGAAAAACCACGGTGCTGCGCCTGATCGCCGGTCTGGAAAGCGTAGACAGCGGCAATGTGATGCTGGAGAACCTGGATATTACCCACCAGCCCGCCGAACAGCGCTACGTCAATACCGTCTTTCAGAGCTACGCGCTATTTCCCCATCTGAGCGTTTTCGACAACGTCGCGTTTGGGCTGCGAATGCAAAAAACGCCGGAAGCGGAAGTGCGGCCGCGCGTGCTGGAAGCGCTAAAAATGGTGCAGCTGGAGGCGATGGCGCCGCGCCGCCCGCAGCAGCTGTCGGGCGGACAGCAGCAGCGCGTGGCCATCGCCAGAGCGGTGGTGAACAAACCCAAGGTCCTGCTGCTGGACGAGCCGCTTTCGGCGCTGGATTACAAACTGCGCAAGCAGATGCAAAACGAGCTGAAGGCCTTGCAGCGCACTCTAGGCATCACCTTTATCTTCGTGACCCACGATCAGGAAGAGGCGCTCACCATGTCCGACCGCATCGTGGTGATGCGCGATGGCCGTATCGAGCAGGACGGCAGCCCCCGCGAAATTTATGAAGAGCCGCGTAACCTGTTTGTGGCCAGCTTTATCGGCGAAATCAATATCTTCGACGCGACCGTTATCGCCCAGGTCGACGCGCAGCGCGTCCGCGCCCGCATTGAGGGCCGGGAGTGCGTGATAACGGTCGGCTTTTCGGTCAATATCGGCCAGCGCCTCAAGGTGCTGCTGCGGCCGGAAGATCTGCGCGTGGAGGAGATCCACGACAGCGCGCAGACCGCGGAGATCGTCGGCTATGTGCGCGAACGCAATTATAAAGGGATGACGCTGGAGTCCAGCATTGAGCTGGAAAGCGGCAAAATGGTCATGGTCAGCGAGTTTTTCAACGAGGACGATCCCGACGTCGACCACTCGCTGAATCAAAAAGTCGCGGTAACCTGGGTAGAGAGCTGGGAGGTCGTTCTGAACGATGAAGACGCCGCGTAAACGCTTTCAAAATAGCATCATCACCGTGATTGTCGCCTGGCTGGTTCTGTTCGTGTTTATGCCGAATCTGATGATTATCGGCGCCAGCTTTTTAACCCGCGACGACACCCACTTTATCAGCCTGGTATTTACGCTGGACAACTACGCGCGGCTGGCCGATCCGATGTACGCCTCCGTCCTACTGCATTCGCTGAACATGGCGGCGATAGCCACGCTGTGCTGCCTGATCCTCGGCTACCCTTTCGCGTTTATTCTGGCCCGGCTGCCGCAGAAAATCCGACCGCTGCTGATGTTTCTGCTGATTGTCCCGTTTTGGACCAACTCGTTAATCCGCATTTACGGGCTGAAACTGTTCCTGAGCACCCGCGGATACCTGAACGAATTTCTGCTATGGAGCGGAGTCATCGAAACGCCGCTGCGCATTATGTACACCTCGGAGGCGGTGATTCTCGGTCTGATCTATATCCTGCTGCCGTTTATGGTGCTGCCGCTCTATTCCAGTATCGAAAAGCTGGATAACGCCTATCTTGAGGCCGCCCGTGATTTGGGGGCGAATAAATGGCAGACGTTTGTAAAAATCGTAATCCCGCTGACCATGCCCGGCATTATCGCCGGCTGCCTGCTGGTTCTGCTGCCGGCGATGGGGCTGTTTTTCGTCGCCGATCTGATGGGCGGCGCCAAAAACCTGCTGATCGGCAACGTGATTAAAAGTCAGTTCCTGAATATTCGCGACTGGCCGTTCGGCGCCGCCACCAGTATTTGCCTGACCCTGCTGATGGGCCTGCTGCTATTGGTTTACTACCGCACCGCCCGCATGCTGAACAAAAAAGGGGAACTAGAATGATAGGACGTCTGCTGCGCGGTGGCTTTATGTCCATCATCTACGCCTATTTATATATTCCCATCATTATTTTGATCGTGAATTCGTTCAATCAGGCGCGCTTCGGCATCAACTGGCAAGGTTTTACCCTGAACTGGTATCGGCTGTTGATGAATAACGACAGCTTGATACAGGCCGCCCGCCATTCGCTCACCATGGCGGTCTTTTCAGCCACCTTCGCTACGCTTATCGGCTCCCTGACCGCGGTGGCGCTTTACCGCTACCGTTTTCGCGGCAAGCCCTTCGTCGGCGGCATGCTGTTTGTGGTGATGATGTCGCCGGATATCGTTATGGCCATCTCTCTGCTGGTGCTTTTCATGCTGCTGGGCGTATCGCTGGGGTTCTGGTCGCTGCTTTTCTCGCATATTACCTTCTGCCTGCCCTTTGTGGTGGTCACCGTTTATTCGCGCTTAAAAGGATTCGACGTGCGTATGCTGGAAGCCGCGCGCGATCTGGGCGCCAGCGAAGCGATTATTCTGCGGAAAATCATCCTGCCGCTGGCGATGCCGGCGGTGGCGGCCGGCTGGCTGCTGAGCTTTACTCTGTCGATGGATGACGTGGTGGTGTCCTCGTTCGTCACCGGGCCGTCGTACGAAATTTTGCCGCTGAAGATTTACTCGATGGTTAAAGTCGGCGTCTCGCCCGAAGTGAATGCGCTGGCGACCATTCTGCTGATACTTTCGCTGATTCTGGTGCTCAGCAGTCAACTTATCCTGCGCGATCGCCCGGCAAAATGATATTTACCCTTTGGGAAAGGAGAGAGACAACATGAAAAAATGGTCACATCTGCTGGCGGCCTGCGCCATGGCTTTCAGCATTAACGCCGCCCACGCCGATGAGGGGAAAACGCTCTATTTCTATAACTGGACGGAGTATGTCCCCCCCGGTTTGCTCGAACAGTTCACCAAAGAGACCGGGATCAAGGTGATATATTCCACCTATGAATCCAACGAGAGCATGTATGCCAAGCTGAAGACCTACCAGGACGGCGCCTACGATCTGGTGGTGCCGTCAACCTACTTCATCGCCAAGATGAGTAAGGAAGGCATGCTGCAGAAGATCGATACCGCTAAGCTGAGCAATTTTCATAACCTCGATCCGCACCTGCTGCATAAGTCGTTCGACCCCAACAACGACTACTCCATCCCTTACATCTGGGGCGCGACAGCCATCGGCGTCAACCGCGATGTTATCGATCCGGCGAGCGTCACCAGTTGGGCCGATTTATGGGATAAAAAATATAAAGGCAGCCTGCTGCTGACCGACGACGCGCGCGAAGTCTTCCAGATCGCCCTGCGCAAGCTCGGTTATTCCGCCAACACCACCGATCCGCAGCAAATCGAGGCGGCCTACAAAGCGCTGCAGCAATTAATGCCCAACGTGCTGGCGTTCAATTCGGATAATCCGGGGAATCCGTTTATGGAAGGCGAGGTCAATCTGGGCATGGTGTGGAATGGTTCAGCCTATGTGGCCCGCCAGGCCGGCACGCCGTTGGAGATAATTTGGCCGAAAGAGGGCGGGATCTTCTGGATGGATAGTCTGGCGATTCCGGCCAACGCCAAAAACGTCGACGGCGCGCTCAAGATGATCGACTTCCTGCTGCGCCCAGAGATCGCGGCGCAGGTTGCGGAAACCATCGGCTACCCCACGCCTAACCTGGCGGCGAAGAAACTGCTGCCGCCGGAGGTTTCGGGCGACAAGACGTTATACCCGGACGATGAGGTGATTAACAAAGGGGAATGGCAAAGCGACGTCGGCGGCGCCAGCACGCTGTACGAAACCTATTTTCAGCAGTTAAAGGCCGGACGCTAATAACAAATCGCTCGGCGGAAGCCCCCCGCCGAGCGCGTTAACAATCGTGATGTTATTGCCCGGCCCATTCATAATACTGGTTCAGGCTCTTATCGCACGAACAGCAGCTTCCGCATTTGCCGCTCGTTTCCGCCTGGTGATAGCGGATCTTCCCTTTCTGAACCCAGATATCCAACATGCCTTCGATAACGCCGGGATCGCTGTGAAACGCGCTGCTGACATCCTGCAGCGACACTCTCTTTTTCTGGCGCACATAGTCGCGCAATTCAATTAAGGTCATACATCCTCCGAACAGGCGGGCTTCCCCGCCTGCGGATTTAACGATTTACAGGGTTCCGTTTAGGTTGCCCAGCGTAACATGCGGTTTGGCATCGCCGTTGCGGCGCAGAAACAGTACGGTTATCAGCAACGCCGCCGCCACGCCGGCAATCGCCAGCGTTGAGTAGAGCGGATGCTGGGCGAAGCGTCCGATCTGATAAACCACCACGGCCGAACCGTAGCCCAATTCAATGGTCCAGGCCACGCAGAATAACGTCCACGCCGTGCCTACCTCGCGCCAGATGGCCGATACCGCGGCCACGCAGGGAACATAGAGCAGCACCATCAGCAGATAGGCAAAGGCGCCCAGGCGGCCGTCGAACATCTGGCCGATCACGGTCAGCGACGAAACGGAGAACTCATTCTCCTCCGCCACCGATGCCGTATCGCTTAAATCGCCCACGTCGATGCCCAGCGGATCCAGAAACGCGTTACCCAGCTTGCTGAAGTTTTCAGGAATGGTCGCCAGCGCCTCGACGGCCGCGTCCTGCAGGCTAAAAGGCGGCTCCGCCTCTTCGGCCGCGTCATTTTGCGCATCCGCCATCGTGCCGTAGAGCGAGTCCAGCGTCCCCACCACCGCCTCTTTGGCGAAAATACCGGTGAACACGCCGACGGCCGCCGGCCAGTTCTCCGTTTTTATCCCCATCGGCGCGAAGACCGGAACAATCTTTTGCCCGATGGACGACAGGACCGATTTATCGCTATCCTGATTGCCGAACGTGCCGTCGGTGCCCATAGAGTTCAGAAAGCCCAATACCGTCACTACGATAACGATCAGCTTACCGGCGCGGAAAATAAAGTTTTTCAGCCGATCCCAAGTACGGATCAGCACGCTGCGCAGACCGGGCAAATGGTAAGGCGGAATCTCCATCACGAAGGTGGAGGCTTCGCCCTGCAGCGCAGTGTTTTTCAGCATAAAGCCGGTGGCGACGGCGGCGATAATGCCGATCAGATAGAGACCGAACACCAGATTCTGCCCGCCGTTGGTAAACAGCGCCGTGGCAAACAGCACATACACCGGCAGACGCGCGCCGCACGACATAAAAGGCGCCATCATCACGGTGACGATACGGTCGCTGTGCCTTTCCATGGTGCGGGTCGCCATCACCGCCGGCACGTTGCAGCCGAAGCCGACGATAAGCGGAACGAACGCTTTGCCCGGCAGACCGATGCTGCGCATAAAACGGTCCATAACGAACGCCGCCCGCGCCATATAGCCCGAGTCTTCCAGGTAAGAGAGGAACAGATAGAGGCAGCCGATCACCGGAATAAACGTCGATACCGTCTGAATGCCGCCGCCGATCCCGTCGGCGAGCAGCGTTTTCAGCCATTCCGGGGTGTTGACGGCGAGCAGCAGTTCGCCCAGGCCGTCGACGAAAACCGCGCCGAAGAATTTATCGAAGAAATCGATAAAGGCGCTGCCGATGTTAATAGTAAAAATAAACATCAGGTACATCACCGCCAGGAAGATCGGTATCCCCAGAAAGCGGTGCAATACGATGCGGTCGATTTTATCCGTCAGCGTTGCCGACATCTCGCCGCGGCGGGTAATCACCGACGCCGCAATCGCCGACACAAACTGATAGCGGGCATCCGCCAGGAAAATATCCAGCTCATCGTCATAGTGTTCGATCAGCTCGGCGACTTTGGCGTCGGCTATCGCCAGCAGTTGCCCGGGCAGGGCTCCCCGAACCGTGCTGTCGCCCTCCAGCAGCTGCAGCGCCAGCCAATAAGGATTATTGACGCCGCCGTGTGCGGAAAACTGCGCGGCAAGCTCTTTCGCCGCCTGTCGCAGCGGCTCGTCATAAGGGATCGCGACGTTAGGGGCGGCGGGATGCGACATCGCCTCCGCGCACACCTGCCGTAAATTATCGATGCCTTTTTTCCGGCTGGCGGTAATAGGGATGACCGGGCATCCCAACTTCTGCCGCAACGCCGCGATGTCAATATCCAGCTTACGCGAGGCGGCGATATCCATCATATTGACGGCGACCACCATCGGGACATTCATATCCAATAGCTGCGCGGTTAAATAGAGATTTCGCTCCAGATTGGAGGCGTCGACAATATTCAGCACCAGATCCGCCGCGCCGGATAAAATATAATCCCTGGCGACGCGCTCATCTTCGGAACTCTCCGACGAAGGGTTAAGTGAATAAACGCCGGGCAGGTCGACCAGCGTCGTCTGCTGGTTTTGATAACGATAGTGTCCGACCTTTTTCTCTACCGTCACGCCCGGCCAGTTGCCTACGGTCTGCTTACCGCCGGTAAGCACGTTGAAGAGTGTTGTCTTGCCGCAGTTAGGGTTGCCGACAACGCAAATGACGGGTTGTGCATCCATAAAATTTTCCTACCTGATTTTATTGATTCAGCATTTTTCAAGAATAAGGATTTGCGCTTCGCCCTTACGAACGCTGATGGCGGCGCCGCGTAGGCGCAGCTCGATCGGATCGCCCAGGGGCGCAATGCGGGAGACGGAAAACTCCACTCCCGGCGTAACGCCTAACGCCAATAACCGCTTACGGTAATCCGCCGAACCTTTTTGAAAGCCAATGACGCGCCATCTGCTCGCGACCGTTAATTCTTCCAAAGACATCATCAGTCACCTTTTACTGTTAGCATGATTGTTTTGTTGACCTTATCGTTGCGGGGAAACCCACACCTGTTTGCCCAAATCCCAGTTAATGGCGATGCGGCCATCGCCGGCGGCAAGCATTAGCGGCTGATTCTCTTCTCGTTGAATAACACGTACATTACCGCCCACGCGAATACCCAGTTCGATTAAGCGCTGCCGGCTCTCTCCGTTCAGACGAATACGCGCGACAACCGCATTCATATTAAGAGGAATATCCAATAATGTTTGCAGGAGTAACGCCATGCATAGCTTCCTTTACTTTTGTATACCCTTCATCTTTCAAGCTGCAGGCGCGTTGGCTTTGTTACTCGCTCCATCCAGGGAGATCGCCCCGTCGGGGCCGCCGCAGGCGGCGTTCAAATCCGCTCCCGGCAGATTTATCATCCACCCCTGTCGCTTAATTAAGTAAGCGACAGGGATTTCACGCGGTTGCCGCCTTCCTGCAATTCGAAATTCATTGAGTATAAAGTTGATATTAATCAGTAGGTTAATAAAAAATGAACGATGAGTTATTAAAGTTTTAAAATGAACATAAGTAATAACTATTATCAATCATATTCCTTACTCTTAGTGCGCCATTGACTCACATCAAGCAAAGTGAAAATAGCGGGGAGAGAGCCGCCGAGATGCGCCCTCGCGTTCGCAGGCGGGAATCAGTCGATAACCGTTTACGGTTGAGTTTGCTGACAAACCCGTCCGTCGGAGCAAAATGCGCGGGTCGACGAATTCAGCAGGTGACGCAGGGGGAACGCATTCAGGGAGTGACGTCTGGAACGACGTCGGGACGGAAATGAAGGTGGAACGCGACGCCTCTTCCGTCATCCCCGCGCGGGCGGGGATTTCAGGGCGGCGTCGCGCTATGCGCAAAAACTATTCTTTCTCTTCCTGCGCCAAATCCTGGGCGATCTTCACCGTTTCATCCAGGTAGGGGTCGGGAGCCTGGTAATCCTTCGGCAAATCCTCCAGCGACTTCAGCGGCTTTTTCCCTTCGCGGATCAGACGATCGTTAATCCGGTTCAGACGCATCGCTTCGTCGTCATTATTCTCTTTCTCGCGCTGGGCAAGATTGAGTGAAACCGTATTACGCTTATCTTTCATTGCGTTATAACGGGCGATATCCTCGGCGATATATTGGAACTCGGGATCCCGGGCGATACGCTGCTGATGGATCTCATTCAGCTCGCCGATGACGGGTTTCAGATCGCCGCTCTTGGCGTAGTCCGCGGCTTTGATACTATCCCACGGCAGCGCGTTATCCTCGAATTTCTCCCCGGTATCGACGGTTTCGGTGCCGGTGGGCATCATGATATCCGGCGTCACGCCTTTCATCTGCGTGCTGCCGCCGTCAATACGGTAGAACTTCTGAATGGTGTACTGAACCGAGCCCAGCGCCGGCCAGTCAGGGCGCAGCATCTGATCGTAAATACGGCTCAGGGAGCGATATTGCTGTACGGTGCCTTTACCGAAGGTCGGTTCGCCGACAATCAGGGCGCGACCATAATCCTGCATCGCGGCGGCGAAGATTTCAGATGCCGAAGCGCTGAAGCGGTCCACCAGCACCACCAGCGGCCCTTTATAGTAAACCGTGCCGTCGGTATCGCTATCCTCGCGCACCTTGCCGTTGTTATCGCGGATCTGCACCACCGGCCCGCTGGGAATAAACAGACCGGACAGCCCGACCGCTTCGGTCAGCGCCCCGCCGCCGTTGCTGCGCAGGTCGATAACGATACTGCCGACATGCTGTTTTTCCAGCTTCTGGAGCTGAACCTTGACGTCATCCGTCAGGCCCACGTAGAAGCCGGGAATATCCAGCACGCCCACTTTTTCTTTACCGACGTTCTTGACCGACATTTTAACCGCGCGGTCCTCAAGGCGGATGCGCTCGCGCGTCAACGTCACGATACGGGTTTTCGTGCCTTTGCCGGCGGGCAGAATCTCCAGCCGCACCTTGCTGCCCTTGGGACCTTTAATCAGCGCGACCACGTCGTCAAGACGCCAGCCGATGACGTCGACTATCGGTTTATCGCCCTGACCGACGCCCACCACGCGATCGCCCACGGTGATGTTTTTACTTTTTCCCGCCGGACCGCCGGGCACCATGGAGTTGATCACGGTATAATCGTCATCCATCTGCAATACCGCGCCGATCCCTTCGAGCGACAGGCTCATTTCGGTGTTGAACTGTTCGGTATTTCTTGGCGACAGGTAGCTGGTATGGGGATCGATCTCCCGCGCAAAGGCGTTCATGATCAGTTGGAAGACATCTTCGCTGTTGCTTTGCGCCAGGCGACGAATCGCAAACTGATAGCGCTTGGTCAACGTTTCTTTGATGTCCTTATCGTCTTTACCGGTCAGCTTCAGACTCAGCCAGTCATATTTGACCTTCGCGTCCCATAGCCGGTTCAGCTCATCGACGTTTTGCGGCCAGGGCGCCTTGCTGCGATCGAGGTCGATAGTGTCGTTGCCGGTAAGATCCACCGGTTTTTCCAATAATGACAGCGCATACTGATAACGCTCAAAGCGCCGTTTCTGCGTCAGATTATACAGCACATAAACGACATCCAGTTTTCCGGATTTCAGCTCATCGCCCATCTGCGCTTTTTTATTGGCGAACAGGGCGATATCGGAAGCCAGCAGCACATTATGGCTGTAGTCCAACATATTGAGATAGCGAGAGAAAATTTTCTCGGAAAAGGCGTTGTCCAGAGCGAACTGGCGATAGTGGGAGCGCAGAAAGCGCGAGGTGACCCTGTCACTGACAGTGGCGTGTTGAGACTCCGGGCGTAGCTGCGGAATTTGCTCAACGCGCGTGATATTCTCATTGGCAAAACTTGCTCCCGCCAGCAGTAGGCCTGCGATGGCGGTCATTTTAGCTAAATTGTTCATGCCCAGGCTGGCCTCCGTATCAGAACTGCAAATGTTCTGCGCGTACAATCATAGCCAACCCTGAAGCCAACTGGACCCTGACCTCACCTTTGGCAATTTCAAGCACAGTGGCATCCATGGCGTCTTTACCGGCTCTGACTTTGATTTCCTGGCCGATTTGCAGTTTGGAAACATCCGTAACCGCGACACGCTGTTGAGACTCGCGACCGGCAGGTTTTTCCTGGCGGGGCTGAGCTTTGGCGGGTTGCTGAGAAGAGGACCGCGACTGACGGGAAGAAGGCTGGCGCGCTCTGCGCGGCGCGGCGCCGTCACGCTCGCGGCGCGGCGCGTTCTTGCCATCGGCCGGGCGGGTACGCGCCGGTTCGGCGATTTCTCCGGCTTCCCGTTTCTTCGCCTGTTGCGCCGCGCGCTGGGCCTGAACCCGCGCCTTCGCTTCTTCCAGTTGCTTACGTGCATGATCGACATGCTGCTGTTCCAGCTCGCCGCAGGGATTTCCATCCAAATCCACACGCTGGGCGCCAAGTTTCACACCGTACAGATAACGCCAGCTTGAGGTATAAAGCCTCAGAGCGGAACGCAGCTGCGTTTTACTGATGTTATCCAACTCGGATACGCGCTCAACAAGATCTTGAAAAATACCGATCTTTAACGGGCGAGTTTCACCTTCGGTAGTGAAACAATGCGGGAAATGCTTTGCCAAAAGGGCAATAACTTCTTTGCTGCTGTTCAACTTAGGTTGATTTTCCATGAAATTTCCTGATTACAACGGGTTTGCCAACCGGCGCAGGCATGAACAGGCGTCATTATAATGACGCCATCGGCAATTGCTACGTTATCCTTATCTCAACGTGAGAAATTGATAAAAGTCAGCGCATCGCTCTCTTCAAGCTGTGCGCAAAGCGTCGCCGCCACCGCCCTGAGCCCTTCTTCATCATCTGCGTCAAACCGTTGATAAACAGTGCTATCAATATCCAAAACGCCGATTAGCCGTCCGCCGACCATCAGCGGCAGTACGATTTCGGCGTTGCTCGCGGCATCGCAGGCGATATGGCCGGGAAACGCATGCACATCGCCGACGCGCTGCACCTGATTCTCGGCGACCGCCCGGCCGCATACCCCTTTTCCCACTGGAATACGCACGCACGCGACCCGTCCCTGAAACGGCCCCAGGAATAGCGCGTCTTGCTCCAGCAGATAAAAACCAGCCCAGTTAACCCCGTCCAAACGCTCAAACAGCAATGCGCTGCTGTTTGACAAAATGGTGATGAAACGACGTTCTCCCGCAATCAGCGCTGATAAATCGCGGACCAGTTCCTGATAAAACGCTTGTTTACTCATAAATAACTAATTGTCTTCTCGGATCGAATTAAGCCCCCACCCGGCGCAGCGATAAGACGAGGGGATCGCGTGAAATTGCAATACAACATCGCCGGGCGCGATTTTAAACCTCGCTTACGACGGCCAACGCGTGATGAGCGGCAGGCCATTACCGTTACAGCATGCCACAAGATTCAATCATCCGCGCGCAGAATCAGCCGTTTTCAATCAATGACGATGTACATATCGTGCTCTCAACCGGCGGCGCGCGGCGTTGCGGCGCGTTGCGCCCTCCGCGCGCTCCGCGAAACCCGGCAGGTATGCTACACTCCGCGGTTTATATTTTAGCTGTAACGGAACCCGCCGTGGCCAAACAGACAACCGCTCATTTGCCCCCAGAATTTCTCTCCGCCATTCAATCCATCATGCCGGCGCGCCTGTCGATGGATGAGTTCGTCTCCGCCTGTCGACGTCCGTTGCGGCGCAGCATTCGCGTCAATACGTTAAAAATCAGCACCGAGGCGTTTCTTCGGCTGATCGCGCCCTATCAATGGCAGTTGGAGCCGATTCCCTGGTGTAGCGACGGCTTTTGGCTATTGAACGCGGATGATGAGATCGTCCGGCTGGGCAATACGTTGGAACACCTGTGCGGATTGTTCTACATCCAGGAAGCCAGCTCCATGCTGCCGGTCAGCGCTCTTTTTCAGCACGACCCTGCGCCGGAGCGGGTATTGGACGTGGCTGCGGCGCCCGGCTCCAAAACCACGCAAATCGCCGCTCGGATGAATAACCGGGGGGGAATTATCGCCAATGAATACGCCGCCAGCCGGATAAAAGTGCTGCATGCCAACATCAGCCGCTGCGGCGTCGGCAATACGGCGCTGACCCACTTCGACGGACGGGTGTTCGGCGCGGCGTTGCCCGAGTATTTCGACGCGATTTTGCTCGATGCGCCCTGCTCCGGCGAAGGCGTAGTGCGTAAAGATCCCGCGGCGATGAGCCACTGGTCGCCGGAAAGCATCGTCGACCTGGCCGCCACCCAGCGCGAACTGATCCTTAGCGCCTTTTATGCCTTGAAGCCCGGCGGCGTCATGATCTACTCCACCTGCACGCTTAACGAGCAGGAAAATCAGCAGGTGTGCCATTGGCTGCGGCAAACCTTCCCCACGGCCTGCGAGTTCGAACCGTTAACCGATCTGTTCCCGGGCGCCGAGCTGTCCGCGACGCAAGAAGGATTTTTACACGTTTTTCCCCAGATTTATGACAGCGAAGGTTTTTTCGTGGCGCGTTTGCGTAAAACGGCCAGCGTACCGCCGCTTCCCGCGCCAGGCTATAAAATCGGCAATTTCCCGTTCGTCCCGCTAAGCGCCAAAGATCGCGCCCAGGTAACGCTGGCGGCGAACCAGCAAGGCCTGGAATGGGACGGCGAGCGGCTGCAGCTATGGCAGCGCGATAATGAGATCTGGCTTTTCCCTGGCGAACTGGCATCCGCGTTTGGCAAAATTCGCTTCTCGCGCATCGGCATCAAGCTGGCGGAGCGTTTTGCCAAAGGTTACCGCTGGCAGCATGAAGCCATTATTGCGCTGGCTAACGCGGATGCCGAACATGCCTATGCGCTGAGCGACCGGATGGCCTGCGAATGGTTTCAGGGTAAAGACGGCTATCCACAGCAAATTCCCGCCGCCGGCGAACTGTTGCTGACCTATCGCCTCTGCCCGGTGGGGCTGGCCAAACGCATCGGCAGCCGGATAAAAAACAGTCTGCCGCGCGATCTGGTGCGCGATGGCGCCTGCTGCGCCGAACGGGAAAATGACTAATCCCCGCCTCTGCTTATCCGGCGGCTCGACGTCGCCTGATATAAAGCGCGCCGCCTCATTCTCCGCTATTTTCATCTACAATTGTCCGTAGCGACACGGTTTGTTGGTGATAAGCGGGGACGTCATGTTCGCACTGGTGATATTTGTTTGTTATCTCGGCAATGGCTGCGATGAACTGGTGATCGGCGCGTACAACACGGAACATCAGTGCCTTAACGCGATTTCCGAACAACGATTACGCCGCGCCGGATGCTACCCCATCGAAGAGTTTATCGACGGCTTTTGGCTGCCCGCGCGCGAGTATGCCGATTTTTAGCCGGCGAGGGGTTTATGCCTTCCCGCCGGCGCCGCCGGGGGAAGGGGCGGGTGAAATAGTTATTCGGCGGCGAAATCCGCCGACGTCATGCCGAGCGATAACCCCGCATCGACAATCTTTTGCCACTCTTGATCGGAAATCATGATGCCGTCGGCCAGACGCCGCGCCCTGGTGTTAATTTCCGGCTCGCCGGCAATCAAAATCGGCTGTTCGGGATCCGGCGCGCGCGAAGAGCGCACATAGTCCAACATCGCGTCGTACTCTTTCTGCAGCCACGCCATCGACACCATATTGGCGGGATCGATCACAATGGTGGTCATATTATTCACTATCGCCCCGTGGCGCGGATTTTCCGGCTGAATCGTGCCGCCGCCGGACAACAGCCCGGCCAGCATTTCCGCCGCCAGCACCAGGCCTCCGCCTTTATGCCGGGCAATCGGTTTCAGGGCGCCGTGCTTTTCCCCTTCCCACATCACGCGCGGATCGTTGGTTGACACACCGTTGGCGTCGAGCATCACCTCTTCATCGAACTTCTTGCCCGCCAGATAGGCTACCCGGGTTTTCCCCAGCGCCACGATACTGGTGGCGAAGTCGAGCACAAAGGCGGCATTGTTGTCGCTCTTCGGAAACGCGATGCAAATGGGGTTGGTGCCAAAGCGCGCTTCGCTGCCGCACCAGGGCGCGACGATAGGATCGAGGTCGTTGACGTTCACGAAATGAATCGACACCAGGCCCGCGGCGGCGGCCATCTCGCCGTAGGTGCCGATACGCCCTAAATGACAGGTCGACGATAAGGTCATCAGGCATACTCCAGTGGTTTTTACCCGCTCGATCGCCGCCTGCATCGCCTCTTTGCCGGTACGCTGGCCGAAACCCCGATCGCCGGAAAACTGCAATACCGCGCCGCCGTCGCGGATCATCCTGGCCGGCGTGTTCGGCTGCATAATGCCGCTGGCGATGAAACTCACGTAGTGCGGCAGCATCCCTACGCCATGGCTATCGTGCCCTTTCAGGTTGGCACCGACCAAATGTTCCGCCACGCAGGCGGCTTCCGTCTTCTCACTGCCCGCTTTCTGCAACAGCGACTGGGCAATCGCAATTAAGCGACTTTCTGAAATCTGCATCCTTCCCTTCACCTTATACGAATAAATACGTTATCTGTCTGCGTTTATCCTACTGCCGAAGCTCTCGAGGTTAAAACCTTTTCCCTTATTGAATCCCGCGGCAAGCGGCCAACTCCCGCCGCCGACGGAGATACGGGTACGGGAGCCGTTTCCGCTTCAATTTCGCTTTACATCCGACAATGTAACCTTACCCACGCAATACAGTTCTATACACTTAGCGTGCTATCTTTCTATCAACCCTTTGATGTTGTGTGTGTGTCTTTAATGTTGTGTTACCCATCCCTGCCAAGAGTCGTTTTCCCGCCCTGCGGCGGGATTTTTTTTGCCTGCATCCGGCGAACGCTTACGCCGCTCCGCTGCTCACGCCGTTTTGACGCGCCTTACGCCTGCCAACGCATTTCCATACAGCGAAGATTCGCCCCCGCCAGCCTGGAAGGATAAAGACTCTCTCCGAGCGGCGTGAATCCGTTTTTTTCATAGAAGCCACAGGCATTCGGCGTAGAGGCGAGCATCAGCGTGTTGAAACCGCGCCGTTTAGCTTCTTCTTTGATCGCATTCAGAATCGATGTCGCCATCCCTCTGCCGGCGAACTCGGGCAGGGTGAAAATCGCCTCTACGCATCCGATCGCGAGATCCAAAAAACCCGTGGCCGCAGGATATTGGCCGCTCGGATCGTCAACGACGAAGAACGGATTATCCGCTACGGCCCGGCGATATCCTTCCGGCATGCGTTCTGGCGTCCAGGCCGCGAGTATCTTTGCGTCATAGACATTCTTGCAACCGTGTCTGAGCGCTCTGTTCCTGACAATCCATAGCTTTTCTGCTTCATCGGGCGATGCTCGTCTAACGTTCATAGCGCCTCCGGCGGGGAGTGTTGCTTCATGGGTTGCCAAATCGACTTGCCGTAAAATAAAAACCATTTAATCTAAATAGATATCACCTGCTGATTCAACTATCATTTCACAATCGTTTTATTTTAAATGGATTTTATATGGCAATATTTATTCGCATATGGTTTCAGTTCGCAACCATTTATACCTGTTTGACCATCAGCGACCAAATTAGCGATCTCTACTTTAACTGCGCGCAGTGGCCGTGGATTATTGGTCTGTTGGCCGCCGTGATTATCGGCGCCGTAGCTATCGGCAAACTTAATACGCTGCGCTAACGATTTATCGGCGTTCATATTAATTAGCCGCATAATCCATGATGCGTAAAACGCGACGCCTATTCAGTAACAAACATACTCATACCTGGTAACAAAAAAGGTTCGCCGGAATAAATCAAAAAATAAATTAATTTTTATTTTTCAAATTCTTATAAAAATTACCGTGCGCTATCCCGCGCTGGTTATCAGAAAAGCGGTTGAGGTAAAATGTTACGCTGTATGAAACGCGTTCCACGTGTTTCAGGGAGTGCGGCATTGCGTCGTTCGGCATCAATATCTTATATAGGTCATGAGTTAATGAAAAAATCGAAACTGTTTCTTTTGACGGTTGCCAGTTTATCCCTTCCCCTTGCCGGATATGGCGAATCCGCAAAAACAGCGAACAATAGCGACGCGCGGATACCGGCAATCAAGCTTATTAATACATCCGACAACCATTCCGCCTTTTTAACCGGGAGTATTCCGGCGCTGGAAAAAATTCCGGCTAAACAATTCTGGATCAGCAACTCCACCGAGGAGTGGGAGAAAAACACGCATCCGGCGCCGAGAAAACAGTATGTCGTCACGCTAAAAGGCAAGCTGAAGTTTAAAGTCAGCGACGGTTCGACATTCACCATCGCCCCGGGTACCGTACTGCTTGCAGAAGATACCCAAGGCGAAGGACACAGTTGGGAAATGGTCGAAGGCAGCGAATGGGTAAGAGCCTATATTCCAATCACCGACGCCAACGATTATTTTACTTCGGACAAATAACCATTAATTCGCGGAAAGCCCCGGACGAACCGGCCGCATAAAATCGGACCGTTTGCATCCGGCGCCTGACAAAGAGTCGGCTGATTGATACACTCAATCGGCCTCTCTATTCACCGTAACCAAATGAATAACAATCAGAAGGCGGGGATAAAACCTAATAGCCTCTCCCTTAGGCTATGGGCTAATGCCGATCGTTTAAGCATCGAGATACACGGGGCGACCACCGGGGTGAGGCGTCCCTACGGGAACCTCCCCCGGTGTTTTCCCTAAAAATCAGCTTAAGTGACCCGCATTCGGCTATAGGCTGTCTTTTCACCAAACGATAAAACGAGTTGTTATGGAAGTTGACCATATTCTTATCTGCTCCCCCAACCGAGCAAATATTGCAGACGCGCTGGTTAATGCCGGTTTTGCTGAAGGATCAGGAAACAGCCATCCGGGACAGGGCACCGCCAACCGCCGCTTTTTCTTTAACAATGCCTACCTGGAATTCCTCTATCTGGAAGAGAGCCTGGAATTGACGCCGGCCGATCGGGATAAGCTGGATATCCGGAGAAGATTTAACCGCGCTGACCACGGACGCTCCCCTTTCGGCGTCGGTTTCCGCCCGTCTGAATTGAACGAAAACGCGCCCTTCCCTCATTGGGTGTATAAACCGTCCTATTTACCGGACGGATATAGCATTAACGTTGGCGACGCCTCAACCAACGAGCCGTTATGGTTCTTCCTGGATTTCGTTTGCCGTCCGGACCGACTACCGTCAGCAAAACAGCAGCCCCTCAATCACCCATGCGGCGTAGCAACACTGACCTCGGTGCGGCTGTCGGTCAGCAAAGGGACGGCGCTTTCACCGGCAACGCAGCGTATTATTGAGTCTGGCGCGGTTGCAGTGAACTTTGATACGCGGCATTCACTGGAAATGACTTTTGACCATCGCCGGCAAAATAAGCGCCTCAGCCTTCTACCGGACGCATCCGTGACGATTTACTATTAACGCCGTTTTTCACCAACGTATCGGTTAACAAGCCGCGCATCACGCGGGAGGTTAACCGACGCAGCCGATATAAATAGCGCCTCACGGCGTAAATATTCTGGATGCATTCATGTATCCTCTCCAGAAATAACACGCGCACTCCGGGGTTAATATAAATGAATAGCTATAGAATCAGGCCGGCCTCTCACCGCGAAATAGAACAACTACTGATAATAGAAAAGAAGGCGGGTGATATATTTTCATCATTGCCTGATGATTTTTTATCCCGACTGCCCAGCGACATGCCAACTCACGGCGTTGAATTTTATAAAAAATCGATCGATGAAGGCTGCTGCTGGGTGATTGAGGATGATTCAAAAATCGCCGGTTTTATATGCACGGAAAACATAGAAAGCGAAGAGACAATACATATCAATGAATTAGATGTTCTTTACGGTGAACAAGGCAAAGGTCTGGGAAGACGATTATTGGATTTTATTATCGATGACGCCAAAAGAAAAAATAAGAAAATAACATTAACGACATTCAGAAATGTGCCGTGGAATGCGCCCTTCTATAAAAAGGCCGGCTTTCGTTTTACGCACAATAGCGAGCTAACCGCTAGATTAAGATCCATATTGGCGGAGGAGTCAGCGCTAGGATTGCCGCTAGAATATAGATGCGCCATGATTCTCCATAGCTGAGCGGTGATGGCACACTTTGGACTCAGTTTGCTATCCGCCACCGCCTCTGCGCTTTTCTCCTTTTGCGTAGATTTTTGCGCAGTTAGCGTAATGGGTTTCTTGATATATTATCGGCGAGCAGTCATGTAGCTCAGTCCCTGCGCTTCACACTGATTTTTCGGTAACCCCCAGCCTAGATCTGAGGGAGCCCTATAAATTTGGGAAAGAATTCTGTCAGTGCGACGAAGGTTTCGTGCGCACTAACCATTGTCGAATTATGCGGTTATCGCCGAATGCGCCCGACACGGAGCTACACTCCAGCCCCCCGAGCCCGGGCTTTTCGCGGGAAATGATGAACCCCGTTGGGGGTCACCCTAGGGGCCAGCGCAAGCGCTGGCTTTCGCGGCGGCCTCGCCCACCTCAGCGCGATTTTTTTTACGCGAAGGAAAAAACAACATACTGTTATTTATGATAATTCATTAAATAACGTTTAATTATTTTCTAGGGATTCCTTAGCAGCCTAGCTGGGGGTTTTTATGCACAAAAAAGCCACCGCGTTAGCAGTGGCTTAATGAATTGGGCCGCCATCGAGGATTCGAACCCCGGCCCTACTTCCTAAAACAAAAGCATCGCTCTAACCGTGCTGAGCTAATGGCGGATTTGGCGATTTTAAATCGCGGACACATTACCAGCGGAAGGACCTTTCGCACCACTTTCGATGGTAAATTCGACACGCTGACCTTCAGCCAGAGTTTTGAAACCGTTATTTTGGATAGCAGAAAAATGTACGAATACGTCTTTGCTACCATCTTCTGGCGTAATGAAACCGAACCCTTTGGATTCATTAAACCATTTTACTGAACCAGTCATCTTGTTAGACATAGATATCACCTTAATATACAGAGCCTTTCGGCGAAGAAGGTTCGCGCCACAGGATTTAATTAATAACGATAAGAAGGCTCAAAAAGAAGGATTATCTATGGATAACGCTTGAGATGAGAACTGCTTTACTAAACCGCTTTATTAGGTCTGTGTACCAAACCGATGAGTCATTAACGCACGTTTAACATTTTTAAGCAAGCAATAAAAAAACAAAAAATCTGCTCAAATGGCGGGTTTTATAGTTCTACACAAACACAACATACCGCTAAGCCGCGACCAGCTCCAGTCGCTTACCCAAAGCTGTAATTACCTTTTGTATGGTGTCGATTTTCGTTGAGTGATGCAGGTCAAAAGCCGGGTTACCTCCTGCTTTTTAACGCCCATAGCCAGCAAGGGCGATTATTTGATTAGCGCCGGCGTCAGAAAAAATAGTCCTGACGGCGTCATGAACCCGACAGTCTGACTGAGGGGTTTGTCAAAGCGAGAACGTCCGCGGGGATCATGTTTGATGATAATCCCCCAACCTTTCATGGAATACGAAGTCTGGCTGGTCGACTCTATGAGAAGGAACGAGGAAAGGAGTTTGCCCAGAAGTTATTGGGGGCATAAATCGGCCAAAATGACAGACAAGTATCTGGATACCAGGGGCAAAGAATACACCTATCTATAAAAAGACCGAATATAGAATCTTAACGCCGATCGTTTAAGCATCGAGATACGCGGGGCGACCACCGGGGTGAGACGTCCCTGCGGGAACCTCCCCCGGTGTTTCCCCTAAAAACCGGCTTAAGTGAACGGCATTAGAATATAGAATCTCGGGTCAATTAAAATAAAATTCTTATAAATCAATAAATTAAAAAAAGACCGGATACGATTCCTGTACCCGGTCTAGGGAAACGGCTCTTGGGAGAGAGCCTTGCGCTAAAAGTTGGCATTTTTACAAGCTGAACTAGCCTTGTAACCTAAGCGTAGTCAACTCCCCCACATTTTCCAGTTCTCCGCCAGGCGTAATTATTACAATTGGAACAAATATCACACTATCGGTTAACTGAAAAAATCAAGGCATTAACATTTACATAAAAATCAGTGCCTTCACGGCTGGCCGTCGGGTTGGCAAAGCTGTTCGGCAAGCTGAACAAAAGGTTGCAGGCTCTTCTTATGTCCTGGGTTATTGGCATCGTCCAGCCAGATGGCGTCTATCGGTTGCGCCTTTACCAATCCGGCTTTCATCTGCGCGATTGCGGCGTCATTGAGCGGATATTGCATCAACGTGCCGGTATGGAGGGCAAACAGCGCTTTTCCCGGCCGGCAAATCAACTGCACCTCTTCCCGCGTGAAGGCCCATCGATCTCCGTACTGTAACCGGCTGATATTCGCCAGTTTTGCCGCAGCAAAAGCATCCGCCGAGGCGGAAACGAGAATAAGAGTTAGCATTAGTTTCTTCATCATGATGTTCCTGAGCATGATTGTTTAGACGCCTGCGCCCATCGCGGCCATATCGCTTTCCGCCCTCAAAAGACGGACCTCAAACCCTATAAAACAGAAGGTTACTAGATATATGCCGTCTGAGAAGATCATAACGATAGCGATCGCCGAAGTCGAGCGGCAAGGCCCGCATCCCGGCAAGGTGGATGACTTAAAAGAGACATAACAAGGTGCGGCGACGGGGCGTTTACCGGCGCGCAATCAGAAGGCGCGGCGAAATGGGGTTCTTCGTTTAACGGCAATGCGCGCCGATGCGCATTGCCGCTCTCTCTTACTCTGGCACACTCGCGACGAATTGCCTCAGTCAGGTCGTTTTTTGCACTCGGTCCGGACTGGCGATATGTCAGGCCGGAATACTCAGGCTGACGCGCCGCCTGCGACGCCGGCCGCCATTTTCTTCAGATCCTGATCGATAAAGAACAGGCCGCCTTCGCTGGTATTAACCAGCGACAGCTTATCGAGGATGGAGTTGAACAGTTTTTCTTCTTCATGCTGTTCCGCGACATACCATTGCAGGAAGTTGAATGTAGAATAATCCTGTAAGGTCATGGCCTCATGAGCCAGCTCATTAATTTTCGCCGTGATCAGTTGCTCATGTTCATAGGTCTGTTTGAATACGTCGGCCAGCGAGGCGAAATCCACCGGCGGCGCAGGAATAGCGCCTAAAATCGGCAGGCTGCCGGTATCATTAAGATAGTCGAACAGGCGTTGCATATGCTCCATTTCTTCCTGAGAGTGCACTTTCAGAAAAGCGGATGCGCCTTCAAAACCTTTATCGCCACACCAGGCGCTCATCTGTAAGTATAAATTAGCGGAATAAAACTCGAGGTTAAGCTGCTCGTTTAGTTTTTGAATCATTTCTTTTTTTAACATGGTTATTCCCTATTTCTCTGGCAGGTAAATGTGTTGCGGCTTATTATGCCTGAATATCAAAAATAAAAACATATTATTAACCAAATTAACATTAAATATTTTAACATTTAAAATCATATAGTTAACTATTATTTATTGATATTGATTTTTATTTACAATAAACAATCGCGATTATTATTGATAATCATTTTTATTATCGATGATAAAAGTTAAATATATATACCCAATAGATTTCGCGCTGCAGGAAAAAAACGCCGAAGCGTTCGAGTTTGCTGACAAAGTCCGATGAACGGCAATAATGGGTGATAGGTTTGTCAACAGTCTGAAACGCCACAGCGCTTGCGTCACCCCCGAAGGAGCGAGGCCGGCGATGGGCCGGGTAATAAAGTCAACGCCCAGGCAACGTAAAATCCGACCGGGAGATTTCCCTTATTTTGAATATCAGGCGATATTGCCGAGACTTGCCATTTTTCAGACTCTGCTTTACCTTGACGCACAACGCGTCTTAGCAGGAGAACCTTCCCATGGGATACAATTTGGCGGATCTTTCCAAAGAAGAGATGGACAAAGTCAATGTGGATTTGGCGGCATCAGGCGTCGCCTTCAAAGAACGCTATAACATGCCGGTGATCCCGGAGATGGTGGAGAAGGAACAACCGGAACATCTGCGCGGCTATTTCCGTGAACGCGTCGGGTTTTACCGCCAGCTCTCTTTGCAGTTCTCTCGCCTGCCCTACGAGCCAAAATCAAAATAACATCCGGTAATTATTGCGCTGTCGACCCATTTTATCTTGAAAAAAGATATTTTTCCCCTTGCATCTCGGGCAAAACAGGCGGTTAATAGATTGGCAAACCAACCTTTTACCAAGCGAGGTCAGAAATGAGTAAAGGAATGGACAGCAAAAAGAACGGCAAGAAAAAACCCCTGAAAACCGCGGCGGAAAAACGCGCGGAAAAAAGGGCCAAGAAGGCGCAGCCACAGGCGGACGCCGCTCGTTAAGGTCAGCTGTTGCCGCTCGGTAAACCCGCCGTCAGCGGGTTTACCCTCAGAGGCTCACGCCGTTTCCAGCACCATCAGCAAAAACGCATACTCCAGCGCAACATCCTCGTAGTGTTTAAAGCGGCCCGATTTCCCGCCGTGTCCCGCATCCATGTCGGTATAGAGCAATAGAAGACGCTCGTCCGTTTTCATTTCACGCAGCTTGGCCACCCATTTCGCCGGCTCCCAATACTGCACCTGCGAGTCATGCAATCCGGTGGTAACCAACATATGCGGATAATCCTGCGCCTTTACCCCGTCATACGGGCTGTACTGCTTGATATAGTCATAGTACGCGCGATCGTTGGGGTTGCCCCACTCGTCATATTCGCCGGTGGTCAGGGGAATCGACTCATCCAGCATTGTGGTCAGGACGTCGACAAACGGAACCTGGGCGACAACGCCCTTAAATAAATCCGGCGCAAAATTCACTACGGCCCCCATCAATAGCCCGCCGGCGCTGCCGCCCATGGCAAATATTTTTTGTCGCTCGCCGTAGCCTTTTTCCGCCAGCGCGGTTGAGATATCGATAAAATCGGTGAACGAATGCATTTTGTTCAGTAGTCGTCCGTCGTCATACCACTGCTGCCCCAATTCGCCGCCGCCGCGAATATGGGCCAGGGCGAAGACAAAACCCCGGTCCAGCAGGCTCAGACGGCTCACGCTAAAATCCGGCTCCATGCTGCTGCCATAGGCGCCATAACCATATACCAGTATAGGATTCCGTCCCGGCTGGAAATGTTCGCGGTGATACACCAGGGAAACCGGAACTTCAATGCCGTCCCGGGCGGTGATCCACAGACGCTCGCTGCAATAGTTATCCGAAGTGAAGTTCCGCACTTCGGCCTGCTTGAGCAACTGCTGCCGGCCGGTATCCATATTCAGCTCGTAAAGTGAACTTGGCGTGGTCATTGAAGCATAGCCGTAACGCAGCAGTGCGGTTTCCGGCGTCGGATTATAGGACAGCCAGGTGACATAACTGGGGTCATGGAAAGTGATATTTTTCTCTTCCCGCGTCTGCCAGTGGATTTGCCGCAGACGGGTTAACCCGCGCTCCCGCTCTTCCAGCACCAGCCAGTCGCGAAACAGTTCAAAACTTTCCAGCACCCGATGCTCCTGCGGCGCAACCAGCGTTTCCAGCTCCGCTTCCCCCGCCGTCCGCGTGCGGTACAGGCCAAAGTTTTTCCCCTCCCGGTTGGAGCGCAGATAAAACGCGTCCCGATAGTGGTCCACGTCATACTCATGATCCTTACGCCGGCCGATAAACGCCAGCGGCGCCGCGTCATCCTTCGCCGCATCGATCAGCAACACTTCCGTACTGGTAGTGCTGCTGAGATAAATCGTGATATAGCGTTCCGAGGTTGTTTTCCCCAGGCTGACGTAATAGGCATCGTCCCGCTCTTCATACACCAGTTCGTCGTCCGCTGGCTCGCAGCCCAGACGATGGCGATAAACCTGGTACGGCAACAGCGTTTGCGGATGTTTGCGCACGTAATAGAGAATGCGGGAATCGGCCGCCCATTCCGCCCCGGAAGAGACCTTTTCGATAACATCAGGCAGCCACTCGCCGCTCTTAAGATCGCGAAAACGGATGTCATACTGCCGGCGCGAGAGAAAATCTTCCGATAACGCCAAAATTTGATTATCAGGGCTGACCTCCAGCGCCCCCAAACTATAGAACTCGTGATTTTCCGCCCGTTGATTGCCGTCCAGCAGCGTCTCCCACTCATCCGTCGCGGACTCGGGCTGACGCCGGTAAATGGGATATTCCTTACCCGGGTCATAACGACTCTGATAGCGGTAACCCTTTCTGACGTAGGGAACCGACATATCCTCCGACGGTATTCGGGCGACCATTTCATGATAGAGCGACTGCTTCAGGCCGTCATAGGGCGCCATCACCGCGCCGCTATAGTCATTCTCCTCGCGGAGATAGGCCAATATATCCGGGTCGGCCCGCTCATCGTCGCGCAGCCAATAGTAGTTATCGATGCGGGTATCGTTATGAATAGTCAAAGGATGGGGTCTTTTTGCTGCTTGCGGTGGGGTCATGGTGGTCCTTCTGTTGTTAAGTCGCGCCGATGGATCTAATGCCGATCGTTTAAGTATCGAGATACACGGGGCGACCACCGGGGTGAGGCACCCCTACGGGAAGCTCCCCCGGTGTTTCCCCTAAAAATGGGCTTAAGTGAACAGCATTGCGCCTATGGATCAGGGATAAAAGCTGCTGAAATCTAGAGTGGCACGATTACCCGATTATGCCAAGCGACGGGGAAACATTACCGGTGCGCATTGGCGCGGGCGCGATCTCCCGTCTCCGCCCCGGATGCGCGCGCAAACGTTTTCGTTTATACTGCGCCGGTTTTTCACTACCAGATCAGGATAGCATTATGTCAACGATTGGAACCGCCCTGCGTCCCGACGCCACGCGCGTGATGTTGCTGGGCTCCGGCGAATTAGGCAAAGAAGTGGCGATTGAGTGCCAGCGGTTGGGTCTTGAGGTTATCGCGGTCGATCGCTATGCCGACGCGCCGGCCATGCAGGTTGCGCATCGCAGCCACGTCATTAACATGCTGGACGCCGAGGCGCTGAAGGCGTTGGTCGAGGCGGAACGCCCTGACTATATCGTGCCGGAAATTGAAGCGCTGGCCACCGATATGCTGGTTCAGCTCGAACAACAGGGGAACCGCGTCGTCCCCTGCGCGCAGGCAACCCGGCTGACGATGAATCGTGAAGGGATTCGCCGTCTGGCCGCCGAAACCCTGGGCGTTCCCACCTCTAGCTACCGCTTTGCCGACAGCGAGGCTGGCTTTCGTCAAGCCGTCGCGGACATCGGTTATCCCTGTATCGTAAAACCGGTGATGAGCTCATCCGGCAAAGGACAAAGCCTGATCCGCGAACCCCGGCAGTTGGAGAAAGCTTGGCAATATGCTCAGCAAGGCGGACGGGCCGGCGGTGGGCGGGTTATCGTTGAAGGTTTGGTTAATTTCGATTTTGAAATCACGCTGCTGACCGTTCATGCGGTGGATGGCATCCACTTCTGCGCCCCGATAGGGCATCGTCAGGAGGACGGCGATTATCGCGAATCCTGGCAGCCGCAGCAGATGAGCGCGCAGGCGCTGACGCGGGCGCGGGCAATAGCCGGCGAGGTGGTTAAGGCGCTGGGCGGCTACGGGTTATTTGGCGTTGAACTGTTCGTATGCGGCGACGAGGTGATCTTCAGCGAAGTTTCTCCGCGCCCGCATGATACCGGCATGGTGACGATGATCTCTCAGAATCTGTCAGAATTCGCGCTGCATGTACGCGCATTTCTAGGGCTGCCCATCGGCGCCATTCGTCAATACGACGGCGCCGCCGCATCCGCGGTGATTCTCCCCGAGCTGGAAAGCCGGAACGTTCGCTATCAGGGGCTGGAAAACGCGCTACTGCCCTTTACGCAGATTCGTCTGTTCGGCAAGCCGGAAATCGGCGGTAAACGCCGTATGGGCGTGGCGCTGGCCGCCGCGCCCACCGTTGACGAAGCCGTGGAGCTGGCGAAAAAGGCCGCGTCCGCCGTCAAGGTCAGCGGATAGTTTTTAGCGGGAGAGTAAAAAGCCGCCCATAAAACATAGGCGGCTTCAGCAAGGCAAAACGTTACGCCTGCGCGCCCGCGACCGCTTCACGCGCCAGTTGGGTAATACGCGCATAGTCGCCGCTTTCCAGCGCGTCGTTCGGCACCAGCCAGGAGCCGCCGACGCACAGTACGCTTTTCAGCGCCAGATAATCGCGGTAGTTTTTCGGCGAAATGCCGCCGGTCGGGCAGAAACGAATCTGGGCGAACGGGCCGGCGATCGCCTGCAGCGCTTTCACGCCGCCGTTGGCCTCGGCCGGGAAGAACTTAAACTCGCGCAGACCATAATCCATGCCCAGCATCAGTTCGGATACGGTGCTGATGCCCGGAATCAGCGGAATGCTGCCGGCCGTCGCCGCCTTCAGCAGCGGCTCGGTTAGCCCCGGGCTGATGGCGAACTGCGCGCCGGCTGCGGTTACGTCGGCCAGCTGCTGCGGGTTGGTCACCGTACCGGCGCCGACAATCGCTTCGGGAACTTCTTTGGCGATGGCGCGAATAGCCTCTACGGCGCAATCGGTGCGCAGAGTCAGCTCCAGAACGCGGACGCCGCCGGCGACCAGGGCTTTCGCCATCGGCACCGCATGCTCCGGTTTGTTGACCACAATCACCGGAACGACGGGACCCGCCGTCAAAATTTGTTCCGCGCTGGTTTTCCAGTTTTTCATCAAAAGTTATCTCCAGTCATGCCACCAGGCAATCATTAATCATCTGGCGCGCCCCTGCCACAGGGATCTGCATGAACTGCAGACGTCCGACCGCACCGTTAGCCATACATAAAACCGCAATTACCCTATGCGTCATCACGCCGACGCTATTCAAATTCATTCCAGGAACGACCGTCGCGGGTGATCATCGCCACCGATGCCACCGGCCCCCAGCTACCGGCCTGGTAGGGCTTCGGCGCGTCGTTATCCATGGACCATGCGTCCATAATCGAATCCACCCACTTCCAGGCTTCTTCAACCTCATCCCGGCGCACGAACAGCGCCTGGATCCCGCGCATGGTTTCCAGCAGCAGACGTTCATAGGCGTCGGCCAGGTGCTGCTGATTAAATGTTTCCGAGAAGCTCAAATCCAGCTTCACCGTTTGCAAACGGTGCTTATGCTCCAGTCCGGGGATCTTATTCAGGATCTGAATTTCGACGCCTTCATCCGGCTGTAAGCGAATAATCAGTTTATTCTGCGGGAGCTGCTGATAAGAGTCGCGAAACAGATTCAGCGCGGGATTTTTAAAGTACACCACGACTTCAGAGCATTTAGTCGGCAGGCGTTTACCGGTGCGCAGATAAAAAGGCACGCCGGACCAGCGCCAGTCGTCGATATCAACCCGAATGGCGACGAACGTTTCGGTGTCGCTGGTCTTATTGGCGCCCTCTTCCTCCAGGTAGCCGGGGACTTTGTTCCCCTGAACAAAGCCGGAGGTATACTGACCCCGCACCGTCGTTTCATGCACGTTGTTGCGATCGATACGGCGTAATGAGCGCAGCACTTTGACTTTTTCGTCGCGAATACGGTCGGTGGTCAGATCGGAAGGCGGCGACATGGCGATCATGGTCAGAATCTGCAACAGGTGATTCTGAATCATATCGCGCATCTGGCCCGCTTTATCAAAATAGCCCCAACGCCCTTCAATCCCGACCTCTTCCGCAACCGTGATTTGCACATGATCTATCGTGCGGTTGTCCCAGTTGGCGGAGAACAGAGAGTTGGCGAAACGCAGCGCCAATAGGTTCAGCACCGTCTCTTTACCCAGGTAATGGTCAATGCGGTAAACCTGGCACTCATTAAAATACTCGGCCACCCGATCGTTAATCGCCCGGGAAGAGGCCAGATCCGTACCCAGCGGCTTCTCCATCACCACGCGAGACGGCTCTTTGTTCAGCCCGGCGGCGCCCAGCCCGCGGCAAATCGCGCCGAAGGTGCTGGGCGGCATGGCGAAATAGTTGATCGTGGTGCGATTTTCCTGGTCGAGCATATCGCCCAACTTGCCAAAGCCTTGGGTATCTTCCACATCAAGATTGCAGAAATCCAACCGGCTGCTTAACGTGTCCCACAACGCTTCATCAATCGGCTCTTTCATAAAGGTATCCAGCGCTTCGCGGATAACGCGGGTGTATGCCGCTTTATTCCAATCGGCTCGCCCTACGCCGATGATCCGCGTGTCTGGATGAATATGGCCTGCTTTTTCCAGTTGATACAGTGAAGGCAGCAATTTACGGCGCGCCAAATCGCCCTTAGCGCCGAAAATAACCAGGTCGCACGCCTGGGCTGTTGAAGTTACCGCCATGTTTATCTCCTCGTTGCGGGATTTTGTAATTTTATTACAAGCGTAATGTACTCTTTTTGACGCCGGCCAGTAAACCCGGTAAAAAGCGCAAACATCATCTTGATGGCTTACCGGCGCAGGCGAAAAAACCGGCCTGTCGCCAGGAATCACGCGCGCGTCGCATTCCCTGGAAGAGAAATTTTTTACCGTTTCTGACAGCGGATTACCTTTCTGAAAGTTAGACACATGTCATGTTCTGGTAAAAAAAGCGCGCGACTTCCGGCTTCGCCCTCTGCCAACCGTCGCCAGGTCGGTGTATATTTTCACAAAATCCGTATCGTGTGCGCCTTTGACTGCAATCGGAAAAACTGACATGGCCCTTTTTATATGAATATGCTGGAAAAAATTCAGAACCACCTGGAACTGCTAAGCAAGTCGGAAAGAAAGGTCGCCGAAGTTATTCTGAGCGCGCCGCAAACGGCCATCCATTCCAGCATCGCGACCCTGGCCAAAATGGCCGCAGTCAGCGAGCCTACCGTCAACCGCTTCTGCCGGCGGTTGGAAACCAAAGGCTTTCCCGATTTTAAACTGCGTCTAGCGCAGAGCCTGGCGAACGGCACACCTTATGTGAATCGTAACGTCGAAGAAGATGATAATGTCGACGCCTATACCAGCAAAATCTTTGAATCGACGATGGCGGGACTCGAGCATGTGAAATCCCGTCTCGATATCGCCGCCGTTAACCGGGCCGTGGATGTGCTGACGCAAGCGAAAAAAATCTCTTTCTTCGGCTTCGGCGCGTCGGCCGCCGTAGCGCATGACGCCATGAACAAGTTTTTCCGCTTCAATATCCCGGTGGTTTATTTCGACGATATCGTGATGCAGCGCATGAGCTGTATGAATTCCGCCGACGGCGATGTCGTCGTGCTCATTTCTCATACCGGCAGAACTAAAAGCCTGGTTGAAATGGCTCGCCTGGCGCGTGAGAATGATGCGACGGTGATTGCGATAACGTCCGAGGGCACGCCCCTCGCTCGCGAATCTTCTCTGGTGCTGCTCGTCGATGTGCCGGAAGATACCGATGTTTATATGCCAATGGTATCCCGTATCGCGCAGCTTACGCTGATTGACGTGCTGGCTACCGGTTTCACGCTGCGGCGCGGAGCAAAATTCAGGGATAACTTGAAGCGAGTCAAAGAAGCGTTGCGAGAATCGCGTTTTGATAAAGAGGAACCGTTTATTAACCCCCTCAATGAGTTCGTTAACCGCGGTTCCTTTTAAAGCGTCATTGCTATTTGACGCAATACACTTACACCATACGCCAGGTTCAATACGGAATTCGGGTAACCCAGATGAAATAGTTTCGTTGTAAAGTTACATTTCATCGCGTTATCCGACATTAATCGAAACACTACTGCTTCACAAGTCAACGGAGTTATACATGTCCAGACGGCTCAGAAGAACCAAAATCGTCACTACCCTGGGGCCAGCCACCGATCGCGATAATAATCTGGAAAAGATTATCGCCGCAGGCGCGAACGTAGTACGCCTGAACTTTTCTCACGGCACCGCGGAAGATCACCAGCTGCGCGCCAATAAAGTTCGCGAAATCGCCGCCAGACTAGGTTGCCACGTCGCTATTCTCGGGGATTTACAGGGTCCAAAAATTCGCGTATCTACCTTCAAGGAAGGTAAAATTTTCCTGAACATCGGCGATAAATTCCTGCTGGATGCGAACCTGCCCAAAGGCGAAGGCGATAAAGAAAAAGTCGGTATTGATTACAAAGGCCTCCCCGCCGACGTTGTCGCCGGCGATATTCTGCTGCTGGATGACGGCCGCGTGCAGCTGAAGGTCCTGCGGGTCGAAGGCATGAAGGTTTACACCGAAGTCACCGTCGGCGGTCCCTTGTCCAACAATAAAGGAATTAACAAACTCGGCGGCGGCCTTTCCGCCGAAGCGCTGACGGAAAAAGATAAAGAGGACATCGTCACCGCCGCTAAAATCGGCGTGGATTATCTGGCGGTATCCTTCCCCCGCACCGGTGAGGATCTCAATTACGCGCGCCGTCTTGCTCGCGATGCGGGCTGCCACGCGAAAATCGTCTCCAAAGTGGAGCGCGCCGAAGCGGTCGCCTCCGATGAGGCCATGGACGATATCATTCTTGCGTCCGATGTCGTCATGGTCGCCCGCGGCGATCTGGGCGTCGAAATCGGCGATCCCGAACTGGTTGGCATCCAGAAAAAACTGATTCGCCGTGCCCGCAAGCTCAACCGCGCGGTCATCACGGCGACACAGATGATGGAATCCATGATCACCAATCCGATGCCGACGCGCGCGGAGGTGATGGATGTGGCCAACGCCGTGCTGGATGGCACCGACGCCGTGATGCTTTCCGCTGAAACCGCCGCCGGGCAGTATCCGGCCGAAACCGTGGCCGCAATGGCGAAAGTCTGTCTTGGCGCGGAGAAAATTCCCAGCATCAACGTCTCCAAACACCGTCTTGACGTTCAGTTCGATAATATTGAAGAGTCAATCGCCATGTCGGCGATGTATGCCGCCAACCACCTGAAAGGGGTGACGGCGCTGATCGCCATGACGGAATCCGGGCGCACCGCGCTGATGATGTCGCGTATCAGTTCCGGCCTGCCCATTTTCGCTATGTCGCGTCATGAACGCACGCTGAATCTGACCGCGCTTTATCGCGGCGTAACGCCGGTACACTTCGACAGCTATACCGACGGCGTCGCCGCCGCCAACGACGCGGTCATCCGGCTGCGGGATAAAGGCTTCCTGATGTCCGGGGATCTGGTGATTGTGACCCAGGGCGATGTGATGGGCACCGTGGGAACCACCAACACCACGCGCATCCTGCGGGTGGAATAACCGGTAAAAGTAGAGCGGCCATGCCTGAAAAAACGGGCATGACCGCAAAAAGCGCTATGTCCGCTTTTTGCGGTACAGATCGTCCCGGCAATAGGGTTCGATTTCGCCCGGCTTACGGGTTTTCAACAGCTTTAGGATCCAGGTGTACTGCTCCGGATTCGGTCTGACCAGAATTTCAACTTCCTCATTCATGCGGCGAGCGATGTATTTGTCGTCGGCATCGGCCAAGTCGTCCATTGGCGGTCGGATAAAAACGTCGAGACGGCTCTCTTTGGCGTTATACGCCGGAAACAGCGGAACGATATCGGCGCGACAAACTTTCATCAGGCGGCCAATCGCCGGCAGCGTCGCCTTGTAAGTGGCGAAAAAATCGACGAACTCGCTGTGCTCCGCCCCGTGGTCCTGGTCGGGAAGATAATACCCCCAGCACCCTTGCCGCACGGAAGTGATGAAGGGCTTGATACCGTCATTGCGCGCGTGTATACGCCCGCCGAAACGACGGCGCAGCGTATTCCACCAATAGTCCACCAGTTCGTTTTTCTGGTTGTGAAACATCGCGGCCATGCGCTGTCCGCGGGAGGTCATCAGCATAGCCGGAATATCGACGGCCCAGCCATGCGGCACCAGAAAAATCACATTCCGGCCCTGCGCTTTTAATTTATTCAGTATCTCTTCGCCGTGCCAGCGGACGTGTTTCTCCACCTTTTTAGGGTCGCGGATGCCCACATCCACCATCATCACCATCGCCTGCGGCGCCGTGGCGAACATATCATCGATAATCGCTTCACGCTGCGCCTCGGTTAACTCAGGCATGCAATACAGCAGGTTAATACGCGCCCGTCGACGGGCGCCCTTGGCAAACCGCCCGACCAGACGGCCTAATCCGCCCAAAACCGGGTTTCTCAAACGCGCGGGGATATAGGCGGCGACGGCTATCGCCCCGATGCCCAGCCAGGTTCCCCAATATTGCGGGTAATAAAAGGCTTTCTTGAACTGAGGAATAAACTCAGCGCTGGTTTTTTTCTCTTTTTCCATCATCAACTCTTCAAATAAAGCGCAAGCAAAAACATCAAGAACCGATATCCCATCAATCCACCGGCGCCGGGCGTTTTTTCCAGGGCGCGGAAAAACGTCGACCGGGGAGACGAAATCTGTAAAAGCCGCTATTGAGGTTAACATACCGGCAACGTGCAAAAATGAAAGGGGTAATAAATGAAAACGCCGGCAGCAAGCTGCCGGCTGGATAATTCGCCATCAGCGACTAATCAAACTGAAGCTGCGGCACAACTTCTTTTACCTGCGCCAGATAATCGCGACGTTCCTTACCGCTCAGGCCTTCAGAACGCGGCAGCTGCGCGGTTAGCGGATTGACGGCCTGCTGGTTTATCCAAAACTCATAGTGCAGATGCGGGCCGGTGGAACGCCCGGTGTTGCCGGACAGACCGATGCGATCGCCGCGCTTAACCTTTTGCCCCGGCTTCACCAATATACGATTCAAATGCATATAGCGCGTGGTGTACTGTCGGCCGTGTCGTATCGCGACATAGTTGCCCGCCGCGCCGCTGCGCTTGGCGATAAGCACTTCCCCATCGCCGACGGCCAGCACCGGCGACCCCACCGGCATGGCGAAGTCGACGCCCTTATGCGGCGCCACGCGGCCGGTAACGGGGTTAAGACGTCGCGGATTGAAATTAGAAGAGATGCGGAACTGCTTGATGGTTGGAAAACGCATGAACCCGCGCGTTAAACCGGAGCCTTCGCGATCGTAAAATTTGCCGTCTTCGGCGCGGATAGCGTAATAATCCTTCCCGCCGCTATTCAGGCGAACGCCCAGTAATTCGCTCTGTTCGCTACGTCCATCCAGCATCTCGCGGGACATCAGCACCGCGAAGGAGTCATCTTTACGCAGCTTGCGGAAATCCAGCTGCCACTGCAGCGCTTTGATCACCGCGCTGATTTCACCGTGGGTTAACCCGGCGTTTTTCGCGCTGTTGACGAAACTGCCGTTTAAGCGCCCCGAAAGCACGCTGTTGCGCCACTCGCCTTTCAGGGTGTCGATCCGCTCTTTAAAATCGGCGCCTACGCGTTCATACACCCGGGTTTCACGCCTCGACATTTGCCAGGTCAGACTCTGTAAGTCGCCATTCTCATTGAGCGTCCAGGATATCTGCTGACCGATTTTAAGATTACGCAGCGCCGGATTTCCTTCGGCAAGCTGGGTGACGTCCGCAATGTCGATGCCGTACTGGGTTAGGATGCTGCTTAACGTATCGCCGGTCGAAACGACATATTCATGCACGGCGCCGTCTTCATCGGTTTTGTCATCCAGCTCATCCTGAGGAATATCATCATCAGGCGTGGGCTGATCGATAGGTTCGCTGGCTTCCGGGGTGAGCGTGCGCAGTTGGTTGGCTTCCAGCGCGACGTCTTTCACCAGTACCGGCGCGTCGTTAACGGGGGGATAAACAAAAGGCCGCCAAACGGCGACGGCCAGTGTAATAACGGTAAGCGACCCCAGCATCACGCGGTGGGGTCGAGGTAGGCTGTTATACGCCAGAGAGATAGTTCGGACTATCCGCTGCACTTATTCGTATCCTCATGATTTTTCCTCCAGGCAGCTCAGATACTGGCTCGACAGATGCGACAAGAAGTTCACATAGCTATCTTTACCCAGTGCGATATCGCTTCCCAACGGATCCAGCACGCCCGAGCGCACGTCGGTTCCTTTGGCGACAGCATTAATAACGGCCGGCCTGAATTGTGGCTCAGCAAAAACACATACGGCTTTATGCTCAACCAACTGTGTTCGAATCTGATGTAAACGCTGCGCTCCAGGTTGGATGGCGGGGTTAATCGTAAAATAGCCTAATGGACTTAAACCGTAGCGTTGCTCAAAGTAGCCGTAGGCGTCATGAAACACGAAATAACCCTTACCCCGCACAGGCGCTAGCATGTTAGCAATTTTTTTGTCTGTCTGCGCGATTTTATCTGTGAAATAAAGCAGATTCGCGTCTAGTTTGTCCTTATTTTGAGGCATAAGTTCCAATAATTTTGCGTGAATGGCGACGGCGGCCTGTTTCGACATCTCGGGAGAGAGCCAAATGTGCATATTGTACTCGCCGTGATGATGCCCATCGTCCCCCTCTTCAGGCTCTGAAGCGGCGCTTTGGCGGTGTTCATCCGCATGTTGGGCATCATGATGATGCTCATCGTCATGCTCATGATGGTGTTCGTCGTCATGTTCATGGTGATGTTCAGTTTCTTTTATCAATTGCGCTTTTATTGACGGTAATTCCGATAACTTGATTTGTTTTGCCGGCGCAATCTGCGACAATGGCTTCCCTAAAAAGGCTTCCATCTCCGGGCCGACCCAAATGACCAGTTCGGCGGACTGTAAACGCTGGACATCGGACGGACGCAAGGCATAATCGTGAGGCGAAGCCCCGTTGGGCAGCAGAACGCCCGTCGGCGTAATGCCCTCCGCGATCGCCGCGGCGATAAACCCCAGCGGGCGGATTGATGTGACCACCTCAGCGGAAGCGGTATCGATCGACGCACCGGAAGCGATCAGTGCGCTGGCGACAAACACACTTTTTAACCATGTTTTTTGCTGAATATGCTGTTGCATCGCATGTTATCTCATTATTTTTAACGTGTAGTTTGTTATATTATAACATTACAGAATCTCTGCAAATCGAATTCTATGTCCACATTGGTATCACTCAATCATATTGCGGTGTCATTCGGCAGCCGCAACGTGCTGTCGGATGTCTCGCTGTCGCTACAGGCGGGACGTATTCTTACGCTGCTCGGGCCTAACGGCGCGGGCAAATCAACGCTGGTTCGCATCGTGCTTGGCCTGCTGTCGCCCACATCGGGCACGCTGCAAAAAACGCCGGGGCTACGGATTGGCTATGTCCCGCAAAAACTGCACCTGGATGCGACGCTGCCTTTGACCGTCAGCCGTTTTATGCGCCTGCGGCCCGGCGTTAAACGACAGGATATTCTGCCGGCGCTGAAACGCGTTCAGGCGGCGCATCTGCTGGAGCAGCCGATGCAAAAGCTGTCCGGCGGGGAGAATCAGCGCGTCCTTCTGGCCCGGGCGTTATTGAATCACCCGCAGTTGCTGGTGTTGGACGAACCGACGCAGGGCGTGGACGTCAACGGCCAGCTCGCGCTGTACGATCTTATCAACCAGCTGCGTCAGGAATTTAACTGCGGCGTACTGATGGTCTCTCACGATCTCCATCTGGTTATGGCGAAAACGGATGAAGTGCTGTGCCTCAACCAGCATGTCTGCTGTTCCGGCACCCCCGAAGTGGTCTCCCTGCATCCCGAATTTCTGGCCATGTTCGGCCATCGCGGCGCCGAACAGCTGGCGGTTTACCGCCATCATCATAATCATCGTCACGATTTGAACGGACGCGTCATTCTGAAAAGACAGGGGGGAAACGACGCATGATTGAGCTTTTGTTTCCCGGCTGGCTGGCGGGGATTTTCCTGGCCGTTGCGGCGGGTCCGCTGGGTTCGTTCGTCGTCTGGCGACGTATGTCCTACTTCGGCGATACGCTGGCTCACGCGTCGCTGCTGGGCGTCGCCTTCGGTTTGCTGCTGGACGTTAATCTGTTTTATGCCGTCATTGTTGTTACCCTGGCGCTGGCGCTTGGGCTGGTGTGGCTGGAACGGCGTCCCTATCTGTCGATTGATACCCTGCTGGGAATTATGGCGCACAGCGCGCTGTCGCTCGGGCTGGTGGTTGTGAGCCTGATGGATAACGTCCGGGTGGATCTGATGGCGTATCTGTTCGGGGATTTGCTCTCCGTTACCCGCGACGATCTCGGGATAATCGGCTGCGGCGTCGCCGTGGTGATTGCGGTGCTGGGCTGGCAATGGCGGGCGCTATTATCCATGACGATTAGCCCCGAACTGGCGCATGTCGACGGCGTCAATCTCCAGCGTACCAAGCTGATTCTGATGCTGGTCACCGCGCTGACGATCGGCATATCCATGAAGTTTGTCGGCGCGCTCATCATTACGTCGCTATTGATTATCCCCGCCGCCAGCGCCCGGCGTTTCGCCCGGACCCCGGAGCAGATGGCCGCTTTGGCGATAGGCATCGGCATGGCCGCCATTACCGGCGGCCTGGCGTTTTCCGCCGGCTACAACACGCCGGCCGGCCCTTCAGTGGTACTTTGCGCGTCTCTGTTGTTTGCCGTCAGTTTAATCAAGAAACAGCCTGCGTAACGCAGGCTATCACGCTTCGCGCGTCAGGCCGAAATGGCGGTACGCGTGTTGCGTCGCCATTCTTCCCCGCGGCGTCCGCTGAATAAACCCTTGCTGAATCAGAAAAGGCTCGATGACGTCTTCTATGGTTTCCCGCTCTTCGCCGATGGCCGCCGCCAGGTTATCCAACCCTACCGGGCCGCCGGTGAATTTATCAATAATCGCCAGCAACAGTTTCCGGTCCATGTAGTCGAAACCTTCGGTATCCACCGCCAGCATATCCAACGCCAGCATGGCTACCTCGGCGGTAATCGCGCCCTCGGATTTAACCTCCGAGAAGTCGCGCACCCGCCTCAGCAGCCGGTTGGCGATACGCGGCGTACCGCGCGAACGCCTGGCGACTTCCCGCGCGCCGTCATCGGTGAGGTCAAGCCCCAGGCACCGCGCGCTGCGGCTGACGATATATTGCAAATCCTCAACCTTATAAAATTCGAGCCGTTGGACGATGCCAAAACGATCGCGCAACGGCGAGGTCAGGGATCCGGCGCGGGTCGTGGCGCCGATCAGCGTGAACGGCGGCAAATCCAGCTTAATCGAACGGGCCGCCGGCCCCTCGCCAATCATGATATCCAGTTGGTAATCTTCCATCGCCGGATACAGCACCTCTTCAACGACGGGCGACATGCGGTGGATCTCATCGATAAACAGCACGTCATGCGGTTCCAGATTGGTCAGCAGCGCCGCCAAATCCCCGGCTTTTTCCAGTATCGGACCGGATGTGGTGCGCAGATTCACGCCCATTTCATTCGCGACGATATTCGCCAGCGTGGTTTTCCCCAGCCCCGGCGGGCCGAAAATCAACAGATGATCCAGCGCGTCGCCGCGCTTACGCGCCGCCTGAATGAAAATTTCCATCTGCTCGCGCACCTGAGGCTGCCCGACGTACTCCGCCAGCAGTTTCGGCCGAATGGCGCGGTCAATAAATTCCTCTTCGGGGATAGCCTCCGCGGAAATCAAGCGATCTGCTTCAATCATGAATACCTCACAGCGCAGCGCGCAGCGCGTCCCTGATCAGGGTTTCGCAGTCTGCGTCAGGACGAGCGACCTTGGAAATCAGCCGGCTGGCCTCCTGCGGCTTATAGCCTAAAGATACCAATGCCGCAGCCGCTTCGGCTTCAGGATCGCCGATATCGCTATCGGCGGCCGACGCCGGCGTTAACGGAACATCGCCTGTTGAATTAAATAAATCTCCGCTCAGGCCCTTAAAGCGGCCTTTCATCTCCACCATCAGCCGTTCGGCGGTTTTCTTACCCACGCCAGGCAACTTAATCAGCGCGCCGATCTCTTCCCGCTCCACCGCGCCGACGAACTGCGAGGCGGACATCCCCGAAAGAATGGCCAGCGCCAGCTTGGGGCCCACGCCGTTGACTTTAATCAGTTCGCGAAATAGCGCCCTCTCCTGCTTATCATTGAAGCCGAACAGCAGTTGCGCGTCTTCGCGCACCACGAAATGGGTGAAGATGACGGCTTCCTGAGAAAGCTCGGGAAGTTCGTAAAAGCAGGTCATCGGCATGTGGACTTCATAGCCAACGCCGTTGGCTTCTATCAGCACCTGCGGCGGCTGTTTTTCCAGAATAATGCCTCTGAGACGACCGATCACGTTCTCTTCCTTTTACGTTTATTGGCAAAGATTGAATATCGTATAGCTTATAACATAAAAAAAGCTGGATGAATATCCAGCCTGAGTTTGCTGACAACCCCGTCTGTCAGATCGAGATACACGGGGCGACCACGGGGGTGAGGCATCCCTGCGGGAACCTCCCCCCGTGTTTCCCCTCATATCTGACTTTGTCAGTAGCCCTAGTGGGATGAATATCCAGCTTCAAATTTCAGCGTAGCCGCCCTGGCGCCGGATGCCGTTTCTCAACGCCCATCCGGATAAGGCTCTGGCTGGAATGACAGTGGGTAATGGCGATCGCCAGCGCGTCCGCCGCATCGGCCTGCGGGCTGGCGGATAGCTTAAGCAGCGATCGCACCATATGCTGCACCTGCTTTTTATCCGCCGCCCCAGTGCCCACCACGGTCTGCTTTACCAGACGCGCCGCATACTCGAACACCGGCAGATCCTGATTCACCGCCGCGACGATCGCCGCGCCGCGCGCCTGCCCCAGCTTGAGCGCCGAGTCGGGGTTCTTCGCCATAAAGACCTGCTCGATGGCGAAACAATCCGGATGAAACTGGGTGATGATTTCACTCACGCCGGCATAAATCAGCTTAAGACGCGTGGGCAAATCATCAACCACCGTACGGATGCAACCGCTGCCGAGGTAGGCGATATGACGCCCCCGCTGGCGAACGATGCCATACCCCGTCACGCGCGAACCGGGGTCGATGCCGAGTATCACCGTCATCGCGACGCTCCGTCGGTTCGCCGGGCGGAAAGGCGCGGCCGTCCCATCACCATACCGCCCCGCTTACAGTAATGCGGCCACCTCATCGGAGATCTCGCCGTTGTGGTAAACCTCCTGCACGTCGTCGCAGTCTTCCAGCATATCGATCAGGCGCATCAGTTTCGGCGCGGTTTCCGCGTCCATATCCGCTTTGGTCGACGGCACCATGGAAACTTCGGCCGCTTCCGCCACCAGACCGGCCGCATCCAGCGCATCTTTTACTTCGCCAAAGGTTTCCCACGGCGTGTAGACATCGATAGCGCCGTCGTCATAGGTGACGACGTCGTCCGCGCCGGCTTCCAGCGCGGCATCCATCACCGTATCTTCATCCAGGCCCGGCGCGTAAGAGATCACGCCCTTTTTGCTGAACAGGTAGGCGACGGAGCCGTCGGTTCCCAGGTTGCCGCCGCTTTTGGTGAACGCATGGCGAACCTCGGAAACGGTGCGGTTGCGGTTGTCGCTCAGGCATTCAACCATCACGGCCGTGCCGCCGGGACCGTATCCTTCATAGATGATGGTTTCCATGTTGGCGTCGTCGTCGCCGCCCACGCCGCGGGCGATGGCGCGGTTCAGGGTATCGCGCGTCATGTTGTTGGACAGGGCTTTATCGACGGCGGCACGCAGGCGCGGGTTCGCTCCCGGGTCGCCGCCGCCCAATCTGGCGGCGGTAACCAATTCGCGGATAATTTTGGTGAAAATTTTACCGCGCTTCGCGTCCTGCGCTGCTTTACGATGCTTTGTGTTGGCCCACTTACTATGACCTGCCATAAAAATCTCCGAAAAAAGCCTGTTCAGGCCGGATAAATAACAAATTCCTCAATCGCCTGCCGGTTACTCCACGACTTGGTAAGCTGCGCCGCGCTCGGCGCATCCAGCCACTGGTAGGCGAGGTGTTCGCTAATCTCCACCTCGCGTTCCCCAGGCAACGCCAGACAGAACCAGTGCTCCGTGTTGCGCGTTATTCCCGGCGCATAGCGACGTCTTAAATGAGCGAAAAGCTCAAACTCAATACAGCGCTGACAGTCAAAGAGCGATAATGCCTCGGCGGATATATCAATATTAACCTCTTCTTTAACTTCACGCCGTGCGGCGCACGCCGCGCTCTCCCCCTCTTCCAGGCTACCGGTTACCGATTGCCAGAAGTCGGGATCGTCACGCCGTTGCAGCATCAGCACCCGCCCGGTATCGCGGGCGTAAATCACCACCAGAACCGAGACGGGCCGCTTGTATGTCATATCATTGATTCTCGAATTTACTGTCCTGTGCGGCTTTGCCTTTTCCCACCACGGCAATGGAGAGCTCATCCAGCGCGTCGGGGTTGGCGAAACTTGGCGCTTCCGTCATCAGACAGGCGGCGGCCGTCGTTTTCGGGAAGGCGATAACATCACGGATATTATCGGTTCCGGTCAACAGCATGACCAGACGATCCAGTCCGAAAGCCAGCCCGGCGTGCGGCGGCGTGCCGAATTTCAGCGCGTCCAGCAGGAAGCCGAACTTCTCGCGCTGCTCGCGCTCGTTGATGCCCAGGATGCCGAACACCGTTTGCTGCATGTCGCCGTTATGAATGCGCACCGAACCGCCGCCTACTTCATAGCCGTTCAATACCATGTCATAAGCGTTGGCGATCGCCGCTACCGGCTGCGCCGCCAGCTCGGCGGGCGTCATATCGCGCGGAGCGGTAAACGGATGGTGCATCGCCGTCAGGCCTCCCTCTCCGTCGTCTTCAAACATCGGGAAATCGATAACCCACAGCGGCCGCCAGCTATCTTCGTCGGTCAGACTCAGATCGCGCCCCAGCTTCAGGCGCAGCGCGCCCAGCGCATCCGTGACCACGCTGGCGCTGTCGGCGCCGAAGAACAGAATATCGCCGTCGACGGCGGCGGTGCGTTCCAATAACGCGGACAGTAGCGCCTCGTTAAGGAATTTCGCCACCGGACTCTGTATCCCTTCAAGCCCTTTGGCGCGCTCATTGACTTTGATATAAGCCAATCCTTTCGCGCCGTAAATTTCGATAAATTTGCCGTATTCATCAATTTGCTTACGGCTCAGTTTCGCGCCGCCCGGCACCCGAATCGCCGCGACGCGGCCTTTGGCGTCATTCGCCGGGCCGGAGAATACTTTAAATTCAATATCCTTAACCAGATCGTCCACATCAACCAGCTCCAGTGGATTACGCAGATCCGGCTTGTCCGAACCAAAACGGCGCATGGCTTCGGCGAAGGTCATGATCGGGAAATCGCCCAGCTCGACGCCGTTGATTTCCAGCCACAGCTGGCGCACCATTTTTTCCATCACCTCGCGCACCTGCGGCGCGGTCATGAATGAGGTTTCGACGTCGATCTGCGTAAATTCAGGCTGACGGTCGGCGCGCAAATCTTCATCGCGGAAGCATTTGACGATTTGGTAATAGCGGTCGAAACCGGACATCATCAGCAGCTGTTTGAATAGCTGGGGAGACTGCGGCAAGGCGTAAAATTTGCCCTTATGCACCCGGCTTGGCACCAGATAGTCACGCGCGCCCTCCGGCGTCGCTTTGGTCAGCATCGGCGTTTCAATATCCAGAAAGCCATGCGCATCCATGAACCGCCGGACAAAGCTGGTAATGCGCGCACGGGTTTTCAGGCGCTGCGCCATTTCAGGACGGCGCAGGTCCAGATAACGGTACTTAAGGCGCGCCTCTTCCGTATTGGTCTGGTTCGAATCCAGCGGCAGCGGCTCGGCGCGGTTGATGATCGTCAGCGCAGTGGCCAGGACTTCGACTTCACCGGTGGCCATATCCTTATTAATCTGATTATCCGGACGGGCGCGTACGACGCCTTTAAGCTGGATACAGAATTCGTTGCGCAGTTCGGCCGCCTGTTTCAGCACATCCTGACGATCCGGGTCAAAAAACACCTGAACCAGACCTTCGCGGTCACGCATGTCGATAAAAATCAAACCACCCAGATCGCGGCGGCGGTTAACCCAACCGCACAATGTCACTTCCTGGCCCACATGGGACAAATTCAACTGTCCGCAATATTCAGTACGCATCGCTATGTCCTTTTACTCAGCCGCGCAACTCACCCTTTTCGTCAGCCTCTGGCGGTTGAAAAAGCCGTGGTCTCTTCGCTGGGCGGCATGGTTTTTCTGGATTACTGTCCGGTGAAAAAAGGCGGCTATTATAAAGGAAATTCACCCGGACGATAAGTGTGAAGGTAACGCTCTACAGGGTGTCCGCACACTCTTTTTACTAATTTTCGTTATCGGTTAATAAAATGACCGTTAATATAAGGCCAATTTGTTACCGGAACAAAATCATGCATATCGGATTACCCCAGTGGCAACATCCCGCCTGGAGCCGTTTAGGGCTGTGCGATCTGGCCGACTATTCCCGCTACTTTAACTGCGTTGAAGGGAATACCACGTTTTACGCCTTACCCGGTCGCGAGCTGGTTATGCGCTGGCGGGGCATGACGACGGATGATTTTCGCTTCTGTTTTAAATTCCCGTCCGTCATCAGCCACCAGGCGGCCCTGCGTCACTGCGAACAGGATGTGGCCAGCTTTTTTCAGTGTCTGGAACCGCTTGCCGCGCGCATCGGACAACTCTGGCTGCAACTGCCGGCGGCCTTTGGTCCGGCGCAACTCCCCGCGCTGTGGCAATTCCTCGATGCGCTGCCCCAAGGGTTCAGCTACGGCGTGGAGGTCCGCCACCCTCGGTTTTTCGCCAAGGGCGACGATGAGCGCGCCTTGAACCAGGGGCTACGGCAGCGCGGCGTCAACCGAACGATCATGGACAGCCGGCCCGTCCATCATGCCGCGCCGGACAGCCCGGCGATGCGCGAGGCGCAGCGCAAAAAACCGCGCGTGCCGGTGCATGCGGTATTAACCGCGTCTCAGCCCATTATTCGTTTTATCGGCAGCGAAAATCTTGCGGAAAACCTGCATTGGTTTCAACCCTGGCTAACCAAACTGCCGCAGTGGACGGACAGCGCGCGGCCCTTTCTGTTTATTCATACGCCGGATATCGGCGACGCCCCCGCGCTGGCGCAACAGCTTTGGCCGCTGCTCGCCGCTGTCGTCCCCGCGCTGCCGGCGCCGCCGGACTGGCCTCAGCAGGCATCTCTGTTTTAGCCGCCGGCGATGAGCCGCGGTTAGTCGCCGCCAACGCTTAGCCATTCGGGCTCCATTAGTCTTTTTACTTATAAAAAAGATCGTCGCCGCTTTTCTTTTTAATAAGGTATTCCAATAAAAAAAGTTGGCTTTACAGGCGACAGCTTTGATGCGGAAAGCTATCATTCTGCAAGCCGTTTTCGGTTAGATCATGGAGTTAAAAATGGTAAGCGCACTCTACGTAGTGCTTGGCGCATTGTTGCTGATTAAGCTATCTATCGACGTCGTGAAACTCAGAATGCAGTACCGCGTGGCCTATGGAGACGGCGGGTTTTACGAACTGCAAACGGCCATTCGGGTACATGGCAATGCGGTGGAATATATTCCTATCGGCGCGATTTTACTGGTGCTGATGGAAATGAACGGCGCGATGGTGGCAACCATCCATCTATGCGGCATTTTGCTGATTATTGGGCGTTTATTTCACTACTACGGCCTGCGCCAGCGCGAATTCCGCTGGCGGCGCTCGGGCATGATGGCAACCTATGTCTCCCTGGTTCTGATGTCGCTGCTCAATCTCTACTACCTGCCGTGGGAAATGGTATTTACACTGAGCTAATCGCTTATATCAACTTGCCGACGCCGCCGAATCGCGCGCCCGTCCGCCTGCCGGCTGAAAGATGACGGCGATATCGCCCAAATAATGCGCGCTGTCGGACAAAGCCGACACGCCCGCAGTTTGCAGTATGTATGAAGGGCATACATGCTTTCTTACGCCATTCTGCTAGAATGCTTTCCCTCATTTATTTATCTCAGCCACTATTTTTCGCCATGCCAAACCGCGACATGCTTTTTTCCGCGCCGATCGCCAATCTGGGCGATTGGACATTCGACGAACGCGTTGCCGAAGTTTTTCCCGATATGATTCAACGATCGGTGCCCGGCTATTCCAACATCATTTCGATGATCGGCATGCTGGCGGAACGTTTTGTCCAACCGGATAGCCAGATCTACGATCTGGGCTGCTCGTTAGGCGCCGCCACGCTGTCGATGCGGCGTAATATTCGCGTTCCGGGCTGTAAAATCATCGCGGTGGATAACTCCCCGGCGATGGTCAAACGCTGCCGCAACCATATTGACGCCTTTCGCGCCGACACGCCGGTCGACATTCTAGAGGCCGATATCCTCGATGTTGAAATCGAAAACGCGTCTATGGTCGTTCTGAACTTTACGCTGCAGTTTCTCGAACCGAACCAGCGTCAGCGGCTGATCGATAGGATTTATCAGGGCTTAATACCGGGCGGCGCGCTGGTGCTGTCTGAAAAATTCAGCTTTGCCGACGCCGAAGTGGATGAGCTGTTATTCAATATGCACCACGACTTCAAGCGCGCAAACGGCTATAGCGAATTGGAGATAAGCCAGAAGCGCAGCATGCTGGAAAACGTCATGCTGACGGACTCCGTCGACACGCATAAAAATCGGTTGAAACTGGCGGGCTTTGAGCACGGCGAACTCTGGTTCCAGTGCTTCAATTTTGGTTCATTATTAGCGATCAAAACAGGGGAACAGGGATGATCGATTTCGGCAACTTTTATCAGCAAATCGCCACAGGACCGCTCAGCCACTGGCTGAATACGCTGCCCTCGCAGTTGAGCAGTTGGCAGCAGGAGTCGCTGCACGGTAAATTCAAGCTGTGGTTCAATACGCTGGAGCATCTTCCCGCCCTGACGCCCACGCACCTGGATCTCGCCGCCGGCGTCGCCGCCGCTATGGCGCCCGATATTGCCGCCGGACAGCGGGAAGGCATTGAAATGCTGCTGCGCAACCTGATGCCGTGGCGAAAAGGCCCGTTCTCCCTTTACGGCGTCGATATCAATACCGAATGGCGATCCGACTGGAAATGGCAGCGCGTGCTTCCCCACATCAGCCCGTTACGAGATCGCCTGGTTCTCGATGTCGGTTGCGGCAGCGGCTATCATCTGTGGCGCATGGTAGGCGAAGGCGCGCGGCTGGCCGTCGGCATTGATCCCATGCAGCTGTTCTTATGCCAGTTTGAAGCGGTACGTAAACTGTTGGGCGGCGATCGGCGCGCCCACGTTCTGCCCCTGGGAATAGAACAGCTGCCTGAACTGGCGGCGTTTGACAGCGTATTTTCCATGGGCGTGCTGTATCACCGCCGCTCCCCGCTCGACCACCTATGGCAATTGAAAAACCAGCTGGTGTCCGGCGGCGAGCTGGTGTTGGAAACGCTGGTCGTCGAAGGGGACGAACATCAGGTGCTGGTGCCGGGAGATCGCTATGCGCAGATGCGCAACGTCTACTTTATCCCCTCGCCCGCCGCGCTGACGCAATGGCTGGCGAAATGTGGATTTATCGACGTTCGGGTCGTGGATATTTGCGTCACCACGCCGGAGGAACAGCGCACAACCGATTGGATGCCCACCGAATCGCTGGCCGATTTTCTCGATCCGAACGACCGCGGCAAAACCATCGAGGGCTACCCCGCGCCGGTGCGCGCCGTATTGGTCGCCCGTAAACCCTGATGCCATTCCCGGCGACGCGCCGGGATTTTATCACCCTTCCGGAAGTTTGGATCGCATCATCTCTTTTCGATCAATCCGCCGGCCATCCACAATAAAGGTACCGTCGCCCACCGCGTGAATCGTTCTCTTCTCGATCCGCGCGGCGTCGTAATACGCGGCGACACCGTCCAGCACGACGATGTCGTGCTGCGCGATAATATCGACCACCCGGCACTCTATGTTGGCCAGGCTCTCCTTGATAAGGGGCGCCCGGACATGCCTGCCGCGCACCGGCGTAAGGCCGAACCGGTGAAATTTATCGGTGTTCCGCCCTGAACAGATCCCGATACCGACGACCGTATCTATCATATCGACGGTGGGAATTGAAAGAACGCACTCTCTTGATGTTCGCAGCGCGGCATAGGAGTAATTCCACGCCCCGGTGGTAATGGCGAACGACGCCGAGAACCCCAGCACCATCGTCCAACTGATGGTCATTACATTGTCTTTCTTGCCATCATGGGTCGTAACCAGGATAACCGGCCCCGCCTCTATCAGGGTGAACGCTTTTTCAATAGGAAGATCTTGCATTTCTCCTCCATACTCCACTCATGGAGCGCGTATGCTAAAAGCTAGTATTGATAATGATTCCTATTATCAATACAATATCAGCGTTGGGTATAGCCGATGACCAACATATATCTCCTAAGTGTTGACGCTAGGCTACGTCACCTTCGGGCGACTCTTTTGGAGGAACAATGGTTGGTTGCCGACAATAAAAAGCATCTACGGCGGATGATGCGTCCATGTAGCGCGCTTTTCCAACGGCTATCTGCCAGTAAACCACAACCCGCGCGCGTATCGTTTGTCGCAGGAACAGATCGATGTCTGCTACGCGCGATAGATACGCAGCCCAAGAGATAGCATAAGTATGATTTATCCGCCTTTCGTTTCCCTGTTGGTCTTTTTGTATATCCTGATAATGATCCCGGCGTTGTCGCTTATCGAGAAAGCCCTGGCATCAACCAAGATCGGGAAGATACCTTTTCTACGCAAGGCCATTACGACGATTATCATCGTCGCCTCTACTTTGCTATTTTTTGCCGTTTTATCTCAACTTAGATAAACGGCGGCGTTTTCGCCACGGCCTCGCGCCGCCGGACGCCACGAGATTTTCTCCGGGCGGTGGACATATCGCCCCACACCATAACCGGATACGGCCCATCCTGGTTCGAAACCTAACGCCTCGCTACAAAAACGACGCATCAAGATTAAAGAAAAAAAGCCCCGGCAACGCGCCGGGGCTTGGTACTCGCAAGCAGACCTGATGGCGTGCTGCGCGGCAAGGTGCTCTGGCAGGCAGACTCTCCCTCGGCCTGATATATTTATGAAACCGGCGATGTCGTACAGTCCGAGTCCAGCGCCCGCTTCATCGCGGCGACCACGTCGCCATCGACGCAGTAGTGGCTGAACTCATCAACATCGCTGTCAAAACACATGGAAACGCCGATTTTGCAATAGCGCATGGCGGATGGCGACCACTGGCCCGCGGAACTGTGTAGCTCCCGAATGCCGCTCTGCTGAAACTTATGGAGATTGGTCAGACGCACGCCGGAACCGGCCATAATGATTGGACCACGGCTGGCATGGGTTAGTTCACGTAATAACGCCAATCCGTTTTCCGCGGTCTGCTGCTGGCCGGAAGTCAGGATGCGCGAAACGCCCAAATCGGTCAGCTGTTGCAGCGCGACATAAGGGTTCAGGCACATATCGAATGCGCGATGAAAGGTCACCTCCATCCCCTGGGAGAGCGTCATCACCTCCCGCATTTTCGGCAGGTCAATATGGCCTTCCGCGTCGAGCATACCCAGAACAACGCCCGGAAAGCCCATCGCCTTTATTTGTTCAAGATCGTATTTCATCGCGGCGAACTCCGCCGCGCTATAGCAGAAGTCGCCGCCGCGCGGCCGCACCATCGGATGAACGGGAATGCCTATTTTTTCACGAGCGGTTCGCAGTAGTCCGTATGCCGGGGTTAACCCGCCATCCCGCAGACCGGAACAGAGCTCAACCCGGTCAGCCCCTGCCTGCTCGGCGGTTAGCGCGCACTCAATGCTATAGCAGCACACCTCCAGTTTTGCCATCTCCACCTCCATTAAAACAACTGAATACCGCTGGATTTCATTTCCCTTAAATTAGCCAAAGAACGTGGCATCATCCTAAATTGCGTGATCGACTAACTATGGCATTCAAGCGAGGAGAGTAAGGAGATGATGGTCACAATGAACGCGATAACAGATTGAAATAAATATGACATAAAGCACAGTTTCATTAATACGGGTTATGTGACGCAAAGACGTCAGCCTGATTAATGTTCATTAATCCGCTATCGTCAATTGCAATCGCTTTTATTTGCTATCGCTTTCGCTTATGACAATATCGCGAATATCGCATGAATGAAATTTTATCGTTATCTTACCGTTGGAGACGGCCAGCGTGGGATTAGGCAGCCGCTCTCTTTCGCCCTGCGGCGAGCTGAAGTTAATTTTTACGCCGGGAGAACGCAAGGCTTCATCCGATAAACAGGCCAGCGCCCGTTGATGCAGCGTATCAGGCATACCCGGCAATACTAATTCCACATGTTCCCATCCTTCATGGGGATAATGTTTCTTTCCCGGCCAGGGTAACTCAATACAATCAATCCGCCAGGGGCCGACGTCGATTTTCATATCTAATATAAACAGGCAGATAATCCGACCATTAATCATCTTTTCAGAAAACAGGGTTCCTCTGCTCAGCATTTGCGTCTTCCAGCGTTCGGCGGTGGCATATTGGTGACAGCGCAGCGAAATGTGATCGGCGCTAAACTGCGTCAAATCCAGCTGCAGCTGCGCCGCAAAGCTATTTAATTCTTGTTCGAAACGCGCCAAATCGAGAGCCAAATCTTCAGGTAACATACTGGTTATAAGTCCTTTACTAGTTATTTTAACTGTTAAAGAATAATCTACATGGTGATAATATCTGTATCCATATTTTTTGTTAAAAACGCTATATTTTATCCATTTTTGATTTTTAGTGCTTTTGGCGCAAAAAAAACGACATACGATTATTATGATAAATGAACGAAAAAAGATTGATTATTAAACAAATAGCCAAATTATTGATGCCATGACGCAAAAGAACGGATTCTAATAAACTTACAAAAACAGGTGGCTTGGTAAGTAAAAACCGCCGACCATGCTGCCATGATGAACAAAAATGGTATAAATAACTTTTATTATCGATTTATGCATATAGCGAAACGACGTACGATTCCCGCCTTATTTTTATTGAGAGTTATCTTAAATAAAACCCTCTCCCATTGAATGGGGGAAAGAAACAGGATAGTTTAAATTATCAAATAATACGCTTGAGTCATATACCATGATGCTATTAATCATATCAGTTTTGCTGATTATCATTGCGGCCTATGCTATTTTTCGCCACTTTAGGATCAGAAACGAACAAAAAATTGGCGCTCATCCCAGAACGAGGAAACGTTAAAAACAGTTTATCTATTGTTCTCGGGCTGTTACATAAAAACTATAAGCATTGCCAATATCTCACTGTTCCACTTTCCCATCCGCGTTTAATGTGAGCATGTCATCTTTTACCGTAACACTTCCCCCATCTGCTGACTCGTCAAGGCAAATATGGTATAAGCAGGGCTTGATTTTTTATTTAAGGTAAACCGGTGAATATACAGGCTCTTCTCTCCGAAAAAGTCAGCCAGGCATTGACCGCAGCGGGTGCTCCAATCGGTAGCGAAGCTCAGGTCCGTCAATCGGCAAAAGCACAGTTTGGTGATTATCAGGCCAACGGCGTAATGGCCGTTGCCAAAAAGCTCGGCATGCCGCCGCGTCAGCTGGCGGAAAAAGTCGTTCAGCATTTGGCATTGGACGGCATCGCCGAAAAAACAGACATCGCCGGTCCCGGCTTTATTAATATTTTTCTTGATAAACAGTGGCTGGCCAGCCAGGTAGAGAATGCATTGCGCGCGCCTAAACTGGGCGTGACGCCGGTTGAGCCGCAAACCATCGTTATCGATTACTCCGCCCCCAATGTGGCGAAAGAAATGCACGTCGGCCATTTGCGTTCCACCATTATCGGCGACGCCGCCGTACGCACGCAGGAATTTCTTGGCCATCATGTCATTCGCGCCAACCACGTCGGCGACTGGGGAACGCAGTTCGGGATGCTGATCGCCTACCTTGAAAAAGTGCAGAGCGATCGTGCCGATGATATGGTGCTGTCCGATTTTGAAGCATTCTATCGCGAAGCGAAAAAGCATTACGACGAAGATGCCGAGTTTGCTGAAAAATCCCGCGGCTATGTGGTGAAACTGCAGGGCGGCGATGAATATTGCCGCCAGATGTGGCGCAAGCTCGTCGACATCACCATGACGCAGAATCAGATTACCTATGATCGTCTTAACGTCACGCTGACGAAAGACGACGTGATGGGCGAGAGCCTCTACAACAGCATGTTGCCGGGCATTGTCGCCGATCTCAAAGCCAAAGGTCTGGCGGTAGAGAGCGAAGGCGCGACGGTGGTATTCCTTGATGAGTTTAAAAACAAGGAAGGCGACCCCATGGGCGTCATCATCCAGAAAAAAGATGGCGGCTATCTCTACACCACCACCGACATCGCCTGCGCGAAATACCGTTACGAGACGCTGCATGCCGACCGGGTGCTTTACTACATCGACTCCCGCCAGCATCAGCATCTTATGCAGGCCTGGACCATCGTGCGTAAGGCCGGCTATGTGCCGGACTCCGTCAGCCTGGAACATCATATGTTCGGCATGATGCTGGGCAAAGACGGCAAACCGTTTAAAACCCGCTCGGGCGGTACGATTAAGCTCGCCGATTTGCTGGATGAGGCTTATGAGCGCGCCAGTAAACTCATCGCTGAAAAAAATCCGCAGATGGACGGCGATGAACTGCGCGAACTGGCGAACGCGGTCTCTATCGGCGCGGTAAAATACGCCGACCTGTCGAAAAGCCGCACCACCGATTACATCTTTGACTGGGACAACATGTTGTCATTCGAGGGCAATACCGCGCCCTATATGCAATATGCCTACACTCGCGTGGCGTCGATCTTTAAACGTGCCGGCATTCAGGAAGAGAGCCTGACGCAGCCGGTTGTTTTGCACGACGACCGCGAGTTCGCCCTCGCCGCTCGCCTGCTGCAATTTGAAGAGGTCATCACCACCGTTGCGCGCGATGGCACGCCCCACGTGATGTGCGCTTACCTTTACGATCTGGCGGGTTTGTTCTCCGGCTTCTACGAGCATTGCCCGATTTTGAATGCGCAAAGCGACGAGATTCGCCAAAGCCGTCTGAAATTGGCTCTGCTAACGGCCAAGACGCTGAAACAGGGTTTGGATACGCTGGGAATCGAAACCGTAGAGAAGATGTAATCTTTTTCCCCGCCAATCCGTCATTCCCGCGGCAGCAGGCGGGAATGACGGTTTTAGGAAGGTTTATCGCAAACGCAGACGCCCGTCCCCGGGCGTTTATTATTTCAGATGCTGCGGCGCGCGAAGTCGCGCGGACGGAAGCCCAGCAGGGCCAGCATGACAAAGTAAGAGGCGGCCCCGGCCGCCACAACCGCCAGCAGCCGAACGATCCTGACGGCCATGCCGCCAGCGTCCCAGGCCGGCATCCACCACAGCATGGCGAGCAATACCAGCGACATAACCACCACGGCGATGGCGAGCTTCGCCAGAAAAGCGAACCAACCCGGCTGAGGATGAAAAATATCCTGCTTACGCAACTGCCAGAACAGCAGTCCGGCATTCAGACAGGACGCCAGGCCGATGGATAGCGCCAGCCCGGCATGCTGCAACGGCCCAATAAAGATCAGGTTCATCACTTGCGTCAGAACCAGCGTTACCATGGCGATTTTTACCGGCGTTTTAATGTCCTGGCGGGAGTAAAAGCCGGGAACCAGCACCTTCACCACGATAAGCCCCATCAGCCCCACCGAGTAGGCGATCAGCGCGCGCTGCGTCATCGCCGCATCAAAAGCGCTGAATTTTCCGTATTGGAACAGGGAAACCGTTAGCGGCTGCGCTAAAATACCCAGCGCGACCGCGCTTGGCAGCGCCAGAATGAAACACAGGCGCAATCCCCAATCCATCAGGCGGGAGTATTCCCCGTGCTCGCCGCTGGCGAAACTCTTCGCCAGAGAAGGCAGAAGAATCGTCCCCAGCGCGACGCCCAGCACGCCCGAAGGGAACTCCATCAACCGATCGGCGTAATACATCCACGACACCGCGCCTTCGCTCAGAAAAGAAGCGAAAATGGTATTGATGATCAGGGAAATTTGGCTAACCGACACCCCCAGCACCGCGGGCGCCATCAATTTCATCACCCGCCAGACGCCGGGATCGCGCCATTTGATGCGGGGAAGAACCAACATGCCGATTTTTTTCAGATGCGGCAGCTGATAACCGAGCTGGAGCACTCCGCCGACCAGTACGGCCCAGGCCAGCGCCATCACCGGCGGATGAAAATAGGGCGCGGCAAACAGCGTAAACCCAATCATGCTGACGTTTAATAGCGTCGGGGCGAACGCCGGAACGGAGAACCGGTTCCAGGTGTTAAGAACCGAGCCCACCATTGACGCCAGGGAAATCAGCAGGATATAAGGGAAAGTCACCCGCAGCAGCGCCGAGGTCAGTTCAAATCGATCGGCGGTGGCGGCAAAACCGGGCGCCGTTACCATAATCACCCAGGGCGCGGCCACCATCCCCGCGACCGTAACCAGCGCCAAAATCAGCGTCAGCATGCCGGAAACATAAGCCAGAAAGGTTCGGGTCGCCTCGTCTCCCTGCTGGCTCTTGTATTCCGCCAGGATAGGAACAAAAGCCTGAGAAAACGCGCCCTCGGCGAAAATACGGCGTAACAGGTTGGGCAGCTTAAACGCGACAAAAAACGCATCCGTTGCCATTCCCGCGCCGAAAAAGCGCGCTACGATGGCATCGCGCACAAAACCTAAAAGGCGCGAAAGCATAGTCATTGAACTGACGGCGGCCAGTGATTTAAGTAAATTCATCCGATTATATTCTGAAAGATTCGGGAGTTTAGGATGACCCTTCAGCGGTCATCCTGATTCGCGGTGCAACTAGTCTACGCATTGCGCGCGCAATAGCTACCGGGGATTGCGACGACCGCTGGATTTTTCAGCGTATTCTCAGCAGCTCTTCTATCATCCGCTGGGCCAGTAGCGCCTGGCGACCCGAGGTTTCCGCCGCTTTGCGCTGTTCCAGCGCATCGATAAAATGGTTCACCGCGCCGACGAACCCCCGCTGCTCCAGCGTGGTTTGCCAGGACGGCGCCGGATGTTTGGTGGTCATTCCCTGACTATCCTGGCGCCACTCCCGCATATCCTCGACCTGATAAAGCGCGCCGTCGGTCACGGCCTGCACCCATTCTCGCTGACTGCCGGCGCGGCGGTGCATGCTGGTGGTTATTTGACCGCTATCGGTCTGAAAATGATGCTCGGCATAGTGCAACTGCCCCTGCGCATTAGATTGCAATACGCCGCCGACCAGCCTGGCCGGCCCGTCCATCAGCCAGAGCGCCGTGTCGACCACATGCAGATAATCATCCAACAGGGTAAACCGCATCTCCTGCGGACCCACGCTATCGATACGATGCTTATCCATCCGTAGCGAGGCGGGTTGCTGTAACCGATGCTTTAACTGGAGGTATAACGGCGCAAAACGCCGGTTAAATCCCACCATCAGCACTTTTTGCCGCCGCTCCGCCAGTTCAACCAGCGCTTCGGCCTGTTCAATGGTCTCCGCCAACGGTTTATCGACGTACACATGCACGCCGGCGTTAAGCAGCGTACTGACGACGGAGAAATGCGTAGCGGTACTGCTGTGCACGAAAACGGCGTCACAGGCCGCCGCCAGCGTTTCCAGATCGGTAAAGCCCCCCATGCGATATTGCCGGCAGATGCGCCGCGTCTTCTCCTGATTGGGGGAGAAGGCGCCGATCAGCCGCCAGCGTTCGGCCTGAGTGAGTATCGGCAAATAGGCTTTTTGCGCAATCGAACCTAGCCCCACGATGCCGATTCGGGGCGTTTCGTCCTGAGAATCGGGCTGCGCTGCCCGATCGGCTTTCGTCAATGCATTCGCGGCCATTGCACCTCTCCCAATGGGGTATCCGATTACGCCAGCAGTTCCGCAAGCTGCCGCTTGAGTTCCGCGACTTCCTTCTCCAGGCGTTCCACTCTCGCCGCTAAAACGCCGCTCTCCGTTTCGCCGGCCGCATCCGATGCCGCGTCCTCGATCGGTTCCGCACTGAAAAGATGCATATAGCGGCTCTCGCGCTTGCCGGGCTCGCGGGCCAGGCGCGCCACAAACGGCCCGTCTTCGCGCTGCTGTAGCCCGGCCAGATGGGTTTCCACCTCATTAACGTCGGCGAATTCATGCAGTCGGGCCGCCCGCGTACGCAATTCGCCGGGCGTTTGCGCGCCGCGCAGCAGTAACGTCGCCACCAGGGCCACCTCCGCCGGGGAAAACTTCAGATCGCCGAATTCGGAGTTGCAAAAGCGATGCTCATATTTAACCACCCGATTGCCAAAGCCGCTGAGCGTGCGCAAGAAATGCTTTTTTACCAGCAAATCCAGGGTCTGCTGCACCTCGCTTTCGCTCAGTTCCATCACCGGTTCACGATTTGTTTTCTGATTGCAGGCCGTCGTCACGCCGTTTAACGACATGGGGTACTGCTCAGGGGTAGCGATCTGCTTTTCCAACATACAGCCAATCACTCTTGCCTCTTTGGCACTTAGCTGATATTTCATCACGATTCCTTAGCGTTGCGCTTTCCAGTCGTTATTCGTTAGCGCGGTCAAAACATGATCCTGCCATTTCCCGTCGATAAGCAGGTAGTTTTGCGCATAGCCTTCACGCTCAAAGCCCAGCCGCGCCAGTAAATTCCCGCTGCGGTGATTATGCGGCATATAGTTGGCCATAATCCGATGCATATGCTGCTGCCGCTGCATATAGCGTATCGCGGGCTGCAGCGCTTCGAACATCACTCCCTGCCCCTGCCATTTCTGGCCGAGGGAATAGCCCAAATAGCAGGCATGGAAAGCCCCGCGCAGCACATTGCTGAAATTCGCCACGCCCCACACTTCGCTTTCATTCGGGTCGAGCAGCAGAAAATAGTAAGCGCTGCCCTGTTTATGCATATCACAGATCATGCTCAGGCGCGCGTGCCAGCCGGACGGATAACAGTGGCTGATATCCCGAACGGGCTCCCAAGGCTTGAGAAAATCACGGTTCTCCGCATAGTATTCAGCCAGACGCCAGGCATCACGCTCATGAGCCAAACGCACCACCATCCGATCGGTCGTTAAACGAACTTTTGATGGCGTAGAACGATAGCCAAACATTCCTCCCCCCAGGTTGCGAGTTGCTCGATAAGCAAAATTTATCGCGATGAAAAGAGCAAGCGCTCTATGTAAGCAGAAAATATTGTTTACTGCCGATGGCGTTTACTATAACCGGATAAATTCTCTGGCGTAAAACCCCCTTCGCTGAGTTATTGCGCGATCGATTCGATAATTCTGATTTTTATCCTGAAAATGCTACTCAGATACCGTTCTTACGATAAAAAAATATTATCCATCAACGGGCTATCCCAAACGCTAAATTGAGTACAGAATAGTCAACGTTATTCTTTTCCTCTTTTTTCCTCGTGGTGAAACATGCCCCTGATGTCGCAAGCCCGGAGCTTAGGCAAATATTTTCTGCTATTGGATAATATGCTGGTGGTGCTGGGCTTCTTTGTCGTCTTCCCCCTTATCTCCATTCGCTTCGTCGATCAGCTGGGCTGGGCGGCGCTGCTGGTGGGGATTGCGCTGGGCTTGCGCCAGTTTATTCAGCAAGGGCTGGGTATCTTCTCCGGCGCGATTGCCGACCGCCTCGGCGCGAAACCGATGATTGTAACGGGAATGCTATTGCGCGCTTTGGGCTTCGTCTTTATGGCGATCGCCGATCAGCCCTGGCTGCTATGGCTCTCCTGCGGGCTTTCCGGGCTGGGCGGCACGCTGTTCGATCCGCCGCGAACCGCGCTGGTGGTCAAGCTGATCCGTCCTCAGGAGCGCGGGCGTTTTTATTCCATACTGATGATGCAGGACAGCGCCGGCGCGGTGATCGGCGCGCTTATCGGCAGTTGGCTGCTGCGGTATGACTTTGAGCTGGTCTGCTGGGTCGGCGCGGTGATTTTCGTGCTGGCGGCGGCGCAGAACTGGCGGCTGCTGCCGGCTTATCGCACCTCGACGATCAGAATCCCGATGCGCGAAGGGATGACCCGCGTCATCCGCGATCGCCGTTTTCTGACCTACGTGTTGACGCTGACCGGATATTACATGCTGTCCGTTCAGGTCCTGCTGATGCTGCCGATTATGGTTAATGAAATCGCCGGCACGCCGACGGCGATAAAATGGATGTATGCCATTGAGGCGACCCTATCGCTGTCGCTGCTTTACCCGCTCGCCCGCTGGAGCGAAAAACGCTTTCGCCTGGAACAACGCCTGATGGCCGGGCTGCTGATCATGTCCGTCAGCCTATTCCCGATAGGTTTGACAACCAGCCTGCAATCCCTACTGATGTTGATCAGCCTGTTTTACATCGGTTCGATTATCGCTGAACCCGCGCGCGAAACGCTGGGCGCCTCCCTGGCGGACCCGCGGGCGCGAGGCAGCTATATGGGATTTAGCCGCCTTGGGCTGGCGTTGGGAGGCGCCGTCGGCTATAGCGGCGGCGGCTGGCTGTTCGACGCCGGACATGCGCTGGAACAGCCGGAGCTTCCCTGGTTTATGTTAGGCGTTATCGGCCTGATGACGCTGGCCGCATTATACTGGCAATTCAATCTGCGCCGTATCGAGCCCGCCATGCTTGGCGGTCAATAACCCCGCTATTTCTCCGGCATATTTGATCTCGCCGGTATTGGCCCCCATACTTCTTTAATACATTCAATCGATTGTTACGCCGTCGTTTGATGACAGCTCCATTCACGGTCGCGCCTGCGGCCAATGTTTTTTCCGTGAATCAGAGGATAGCGAAGATGAAATTATATGTTTACGACCACTGCCCTTACTGCATAAAAGCCCGCATGATTTTCGGCCTGAAGAATATCCCTGTCGAACTGCTGATTTTAGCCAATGATGATGAAGAAACGCCCAAGAGAATGATCGGGCAAAAAATGGTGCCGATCCTGCAAAAAGATGACGGCAGCTATATGCCGGAAAGCATGGATATCGTTAATTTTATTGATAATTATGATAACAAGCCGCTATTGACCGGACCGATCAACCCGGAGATTAACGCCTGGCTGCGCAAAGTCTCCGACTACACCTCGCGGCTGGTGATTCCCCGTTTCGCCAAAGCGGCGTTTGAGGAGTTCGCCTCCGCCTCGGCCCGGCAATACTTCATCAATAAAAAGGAAGCGCAGATCGGCAGCTTTGAAGAGCATCTCAAGCACTCCGCCGGCCTGATTAAGAAACTGAATAATGACCTATCGGAACTGGACCCGCTGATCGTACAGCCCAACGCCTGTAACGGCGAACTCTCCACAGATGATATTCACCTATTCCCCATGCTGCGCTCCCTGTCGATTGTCGCCGGCGTCACGCCGCCATCACGCGTCGCCGCTTACCGCGACAATATGGCCAAGCAGACGCAGATCTCCCTACTGAGCAGCCTCGCCCAGTAAAAAACCGCCGCAGGCGATCTTCATCGCCGCGTGCAGCGGCGCGAAACGCGATTAAGAAAAGTGTCGCCGCCCTTGTTGCCCGTCGCGCAAGGGCGGCGGGTTATGCCGCACTTTCGGCGCTATCCGATTGGTGAAACGCCCCTCGCGATGCACCCTGCGTTTGTAATAGATTACATCGGTGGAAATGAGACTTGAGGCCAGGATAATGAAGAAGTTGGGATTCGCCACCGCGGCACTGCTGCTGGCTTTTTCGCTGGGCGGCTGCAACAAACTGACGCAGTACACGATCGATGAGCAGGAGGTAAACCAGTACCTGCAAAAACATAACGATTATCAAAAGCAGCTGGGCATACCCGGCGTGGTGGACGCCAATATCGTCTTAACCGGCCTGTCCAGCCAAATCGGCAGAGCGGAGCCAGGCAAAGTCACCCTGTCCGGCGATGCGAAAGTCGACATCACCTCCCTGCTCGGCAATCAGACCGCCGACCTGAAGCTGACGTTGAAGGCGCAGCCGGTATACGATAAAGAGCAAGGCGCGATTTATCTGCAAGAGATGGAGTTAGTCGATTACGCCGTTCAACCAGAGAAAATGCAGACGGTGATGAACACGCTGAGCCCTTACCTGAATCAATCGCTGAAAAGCTATTTCGCGCAAAAACCCGCCTATATCCTGAATGCGGATAACAGCGCCACGGAAGCGCTAGCGAAGAAAATGGCCAAAGGGATTGAAATTAAACCGGGAAAAATCGTTATATTGCTCACCGACTGATACGCTATTCAGGTGACGGCGAGGCCGTCACCTGCTCTTCGGCCCCGCGGCTTAGTCTGAATCCGGCAAGACCTCGGCTTCATCCAGCTCTTCGCGCATAGCGTCAAGCGCCTCGCGACAGATAATCGCCAGGGTGCGATAAAACGCCGTCGCGGCATGGCTCTCCACTTTCCCTAAAAAGCGGCCGCTCCAGGGCAGCAGATATTCGTCAAAGAGCGCGATCTGCGCCGCGGTTTCATCCTCTTGCGCCCGATCTTCGAGCCAGGATGCCGCCAGAAGCAATCCGCCGAAATGGTCGACGGCGCCCTCATTCAGCTCCATGCCTCTCTGCTGTAAAAAAGCGCGCACGTCCGGCGCGTCGGCTTCCGTATCATAGGATGAGCGCCAGGGAGAAACGGCGCACGCCTCGCCGACAAACAGCGTCTGATAATCTTCGGCGATGGCGGCAATGTCGCACCCTTTTTGCAGACGCGCCAGCAACGCATCCTGCTCCAGCGGCCAGTGCGGCTGGAGCTTGCCCTCTTGAATCAGAGCAAGCAGCGGCGCCACCACCGGATCCTGGGGCCGACGATAAAATAGCGTGCCCAGAACACGACAGACGAGAGAAAACTCATTCATGCAAAACCTGCTTACCATTTTATGGTGACAACGTCACATATCAACAAACTCAGCGATAGCGGGCCTTCCCCGCTGTTCAAGGAAATCCAGCACCCGCCGAGGACTCACGTTTAAAATGCGATCCTGCGGGAAATCGACCTCCCGCAGGATGCGTTCGCACTGAGTGAAGTCGCCCAGAGAAAACGCGATGTGGGAATCCGACCCTAAGGAGAGCAAACCGCCGGCGTCGCGCACGGCTTGCGCGACGGCCCGGCAGTTTGCCTCGCTTCCCTTACGGGAATGCGTAAGGGAGGAGTTGTTCAGCTCCAGCGCTACATTATAGCGGGCGGCGGCCTCCGCGATGGCGCGAATATCGACGGGGAATTTAGGGTTGCCGGGATGGCTGATGATATGCGTATCGCCATTGGCCATAGCCGCAATCATGGCGGCGGTATGGGTCGCTTTATCCTGGGGCGGGAATACCGGCTCATGGAAACCGGCGATAACCAAATCCATGTGATCCAACATCGGTCCGGTGCAATCAATGTCGCCGTCCACATTTTTAATATTGGCCTCAATACCGCGCAAAATCCCTATGCCATCCACCACGCGCGGCCAAACCTTCATATTCATAAAATGCCAATAGTGCGGCGCATCCGCCATATCGGGGCCATGGTCGGTAATAGCGAACAGGCGAAGACCTTTTTTCTTCGCCTCGGCGATATAGTCATGCAGGGTACTGTATGCATGGGTGCTGGCAACGGTGTGCATATGTAAATCGACGGGATACATGATTCAGCCTCTGCCCCCTGAGGTAAATAGTTGGGATGCGTTCATCTCATTCTCCTTAGTCAGCTTTTAGTCGGCAGCATAACATTTTTGCTCCTGCCGAACAGTCAGCGGGGTGCTCAATCGCCCAAGTTAATAAAAGTTACACATTGGTTTGAAGCGAAACGCGCATACTGAACGGGGAATGTGGCGAGTAAAGCGACAAATTGGTTTAACTTTAGCTAAACGCGCGCGGCAAAAGCAGAAGTTTATTGACGCTGTGCGCTAATTTCCCTACATTAGCGCCGTCCGCCGATATGACCACGGCGAACTGCGGTGAGGTGTCCGAGAGGCTGAAGGAGCACGCCTGGAAAGTGTGTATACGTGAAAACGTATCGAGGGTTCGAATCCCTCCCTCACCGCCATATAAAAAGCCTCCGCAAAAGCGGAGGCGACTCCATCATCACGACAAGGCGAGCTAAGCCGCTACAGCCTTGTCCTCCATGGCCTTGCGCCAGCCTCCCAACCAGTAAGACCGCGCATTTAAAGATTGATAGGGACAAAGCTCCCTTGGTCTGCCGGAAATGCCTGCTTGATAACCGCGTGAATGAGCCCTTTCAAGGCGATCGCGTTTCTGTCTCTTCATGCCTTATTTCCCTCATTATTAATCTGGTGGAAAAAAAAACAGTGATTACTTTCTATGCAATCACAGACTATGAATAGCCATTACGGCGCCAAAGGTCAAGGCGCAAAATTCACGCCAATGTCACAATTGTGACCTAAAATGAGAATTTTCCCTAAAGTAAAAACCAGCCGGGCCGGAAAAAAATAACGTCCCTGAAAGAGGCAGACGAGTCTGGATCCCTCTCTCAGAGACTCCGTTAAGGATGGATATTAATTGGCGGAGGCAACCTGACGGGCGATGGATTGGGCAACCTCCATCCATCCCTGGGACAGGGTGCGCACCAGCGCATCGTAGCCGTCTTCGGACTGCGGCAGCACGACATTAAACGGCTGCTTGAACACCCGGCCATGCCGATTCAGCACCCACTCGCCGCTGATTACCGCCTTGCCGTCATAGCGGCCGTGAAATGCGGTCACCGACACATTCAGCACCGCCTGATCGCTGTCCTGCGGCTGCGTCGTCACCACCCATCCCGGCATCCTGCGGCTCAAGTTGGCCACCAGCGCTTGCTGGAGCTGTTGATCCAGCGGACTGGCCCACAAATTATTACTGGCTATCACATATTGCACATCATTGGTTTGATAAACCAAACCCGAATTGGCCAGATAATCCGCCACGCTAACGTGCTCCAGCCAAAGCTGCTGTCCGGTTAGCGTTTTCTCAACCGGCGTAACCCCATCAGAGATCGCCGGTAACTGATAGTAGGTTTTTTGCGTATTGGCGCCGCAGGCGCTCAGCAACAGCGTCAGCGCCAGCATCCATCCTTTCATCATCATTGTTTCGCCTTTTTCGGTTGGGGATCCTCGCCGCCCGATGCCTCAAACACCAAAGCGTTGCTCTTTTCGTTTAAGGTACGCAGCACCGGCTGCAGCTCGCGCAGCACCTGATCCAGACGCTGCATATCCGCCACCATTTTATTGTAGGCCGGCGAACCGGGCTGGAAGCCCTTCATACTGCGATTCAGCTCAAGTAAGGTCTTCTGCATATCCTGCGGCAAATCCTGCATGGATTTGCTGGAGGTTATCTTATTCAGCGAAGCCAGCGTTTTTTGCATCTCCCGCAGCGTTGCTTGGCTCTCCGCCAGCGTTCGCGTCGCCTCATTCACCATCGGATTCAGCGGCAGTCCATTAATTTTATCCAGTATCGCCATCAGCTTATGCTGGATCTGGGATAGCCCGCCGTTTGTCGTCGGCAGTACCGGGTAACCATCGATCGTCATCAGCTTTTCATCCACTTTTTCGTTCGGATAAAAATCGAGATCGATATACAGGGCGCCCGTCAGGAGATTCGCGCTTTTCAACGCGGCCCGCAGCCCCAGCGGTTTCGCCCGCTTCAAATGCTCTTCAAAGTCGAATTTTCCGCCCAAGTTGTGTGCGAAGCGGTCGGGCTCAATGCGGATCAATACCGGAATACGGTAATCATTATCGATCGTCTGCTTCAGACTTTTGGCGAAAAACGGCGCCGTCGCCACCGTCCCCAGACGGATGCCGCGAAACTCGACCGGCGCCCCGGCCTGCAGGCCGCGAATGGATTCGCTGAAGAACACCAGATACTCTTTGTACTCGGTATACAGCGAATCCTGAATACTGCGTTGATCGTCAAACAGCCGATATACGGTCTTGGGCGCGGCAGGCGCCCCCACCTCCCAGCCGGACGGCACATCAAAACTTACGCCGCCGCTAAAAAGCGTCGCCAGCGATCCCATCTCCACCCGCATTCCCTGAGCGGACATATCAAACGATACGCCGCTGTCTTTCCAGAAACGAACATTGGTGGTCACCAGGCTGTCGTATGGCGCGGAAATAAACAATTGATACCGCATTCTGCGCTCTTTGGGGTCGAACTCGCTGGTTTCAACGGATCCCACCCGGTAGCCGCGGAACAGCACCGGATCGCCGGCATTCAACTGACCGGCCTGTTCGCTATCAAGCAGAATACGCATCCCTTTCGCATCGGGAGAAGCCAAAGGAGGCGTGTCAAGCAAAGTGAACTCTCTCTTCTCCTCGCGATGAGAGCCCGGCTGAAGTTCGATATAGGCTCCCGACAATAGCGTATTAAGACCGGATATTCCGCTGCGCCCCACCTGCGGTTTCACCACCCAGAACGCCGAATCCTCTTTCAGCAGCTTATCCATTTCGTCATGCAGACGCGCCTTGATTTCCACCTGATGAAGATCGGAGCTCAGCTCGACGCTTTCCACAATGCCGACATCAACGCTGCGGCTCTTGATCGTCGTTTTTCCCGCTTCAATACCCTCGGCGTTGCTGGTGACCAGCGTAACCTGCGGCCCCAGATGGCTGAAGTGGTAAAACAGTATCCAGGCGCCGATCAGTACCGTCACGATCGGCACGATCCACACGGGCGACCAGCGTTTAATCGTTTCTACTTCCGCAACGTCGTATTTATCTTTCGTCAACGGAGGACTCCTTATGAAAAACATCATCACGGCGATCCCACAGCAGACGGGGATCAAATGTCATAGCGGCGAACATCGTCAATATCACCACGGTGGCGAACAGCACCGCGCCGATCGCCGGGTAAACGCCCATCAGCCGTCCAATGCGCACCAGCGAGGAGAGTACGGCGATCACGAACACATCGATCATTGACCAACGTCCGACAAACTCCACCACCTCGTATATCACATGCAGACGTTCGCTATCGCGTTTTCCCTTCCCGTTCGCGCTCCAGCACAGCCATCCCAACGCCAGCATTTTCAACGACGGCACCATAATACTGGCGATAAAGATCACCAGCGCCACCGGGTACGAACCCATACTCCATAAAAGAATGACGCCGGCCATAATGGTCGAGCCCGCCTCATTCCCCAGCGATTCCGTAATCATAATGGGCATCAGATTCGACGGAATATAAAGCATGACCGAGGTGAGCAACAGCGCCACCGTCCACTGCAGACTGTGCTTCCTGCGGGCATGGCCATGGCTATGGCAACGTGGGCAAGCTAATTGTCCCGCAGGCAGTATCGCCGTACAGCACGGGCAAGAGCGCAACCCTTGCGCCAGCCCGCTGACGCCCGGCCGCGGCGCCGACGGCAACGCGGGCGGCGACGCGATATCATTCCACAGCCAGCGGCGATCAAGACTTTGGAACGTCAATAGCTGCAACACGCAGAATAGGACAAAGGGGATAAAACTGGTGCCGATGCCGATATCCCCGTAAGCCATCAGCTTGACGAAACTGACCAGCACGCCGGCCAGAAAAATTTCCGCCATGCCCCAGCTTTTCAGCTGAAATAGCACTTTCCCCATCATCTTTTTCAACGGCAGCGGCAGCGCAACATGCAGACAGAGCAGAATCACCGTCGCCATACAAAAGGCGGGAACAAGCTGTACGAACAGCATAAAGAGCGTCGCGACGCTGGCATAATCATCCGCCACCATCACCTGAGGGATTTTTCCCAGCGTGATTTCACTGCTGATCCCGGCGACCCGCATATTCACGAACGGGAACAAATTGGCCAACAGCAGCATAACGAGCGCGCTGAATGCATAGCCAACGGGACGTTTCCGGGGTTCCGTCCGCTTATTGGCTAACGCCGTTTTGCAGCGCGGGCACACCGCTTTTTGACCATACGCCAAATGCGGCAGTTCGACCAAAAGGTCGCATTGCGGACACAGCATATAGTCATCATGATGATGGTGATCGTGGGAACACACTGTCAGCCGCCTCCTTCGGCCCGACGCGGCGCGCCCGAGCCATCTTTATATTGCAAATTAACCGTTCTTTTGCGCTTCGAGCGCTTCCCATCGTTCAAAACAGGACTCCAGCGCTTTTTCAGCCTCGGCCAGCGCGGTCAACGCCTGCTGCGACTCTTCATGCGGACGGCTGAAAAAGTCGGGATCGCTCATCTGTACCTGCAGCGCATCTATTTGTTGTTCCAGCTGTTCTATTTGCAACAGCAACCGATCCAATTCGCGCTGCTGGTTATAGCTCAGTTTGCCCGCATTGCGTTTAGCGGGCTGTGCGGTCCGGCCGCCGGCAGGAGAAGGCGCTGGCGCCGACGTTACCGGCGCGGTACGCAATGGCGTCGCTTCGGCGCGTTGCTTCTGGGCGTCGTAATAGCCGCCGACATAGCGGGAGATATGGCCGTCGCCCTCAAAGATCCAGCACTCCGTCACCGAGTTATCGACGAACTGGCGATCGTGGCTTACCAGCAGCACCGTCCCCTGATAACTGTCGATCAGCTCTTCCAGCAGTTCCAGCGTTTCCACATCCAGATCGTTGGTGGGTTCGTCAAGAATCAGCAAGTTACTGGGTTTCAGGAACAGCCGGGCCAACAATAAACGGTTACGCTCCCCGCCGGACAGGGCTTTGACCGGCGTCATCGCCCGTTTGGGATGAAACAGAAAATCCTGTAAATAGCCGAGCACATGACGCGGGCGGCCATTCACCATCACTTCCTGTTTCCCTTCCGCCAGGTTGTCCATCACGGTGCGTTCGGGATCAAGCTCGGCCCGGTGCTGATCGAAATAGGCCACTTCCAGCTTGGTTCCGCAGTGAATTCGGCCGCCGGTCGGCGTCAGTTCGCCCAGCATCAGCTTCAACAGCGTGGTTTTGCCGCAGCCGTTCGGTCCGACCAGCGCAATTTTATCGCCGCGCTGTACCTGCGCGGAGAAATCACGGGTCAATACCTTATTATCAACCTGATAATTAACCTCTTCCAGTTCAAAGACGATTTTTCCGGAGCGCGCGGCCTCTTCCACCTGCATTTTCGCCGAGCCCATCACCTCACGACGCTGCGAGCGTTCCTGGCGCATCGCCTTCAGCGCGCGCACCCGGCCTTCATTCCGCGTGCGCCTAGCCTTAATGCCCTGGCGGATCCACACCTCTTCCTGCGCCAGCTTGCGATCGAACTCCGCATTTTGCAGCTCTTCCACCCGCAGCGCTTCTTCTTTCCCCGCCAAATACTTATCGTAATTTCCCGGCCAGGAGACCAGCTTGCCGCGATCCAGATCGACGATGCGGGTCGCCATATTTCTGATAAAAGAACGGTCGTGGGAAATAAACACGATGCTGCCCTGGAAAGTTTTCAGAAATGTTTCCAGCCAGTCGATGGTTTCGATATCCAGGTGGTTGGTCGGTTCGTCAAGCAGCAGCACGCGCGGGGAACTGACCAGCGCGCGCCCCAGCGCCGCTTTGCGCAGCCAGCCGCCGGAGAGCGAAGCCAGCCGGGCATCGGCTTTCAGCCCCAGCTGCTCCAGCACTTCATGAATGCGGCTTTCCAACTGCCATAGTCCCTGATGTTCAAGGATCTCCTGCAGTTTGGCCAGCTGGTTCATATGCTTTTCGCTGGGGTCGGTTTCCACCAGACGCAGCGTCGCGTGATAATCCTTCAGATAATCCGCCTGGGCGGCGACGCCCTCGGCGACAAAGTCAAACACCGTGCCATCGACGTCACGCGGCGGATCCTGCTGCAGGCGGGCGACGATCAGATCCTGCTCATAGACGATCCGCCCGTCATCAAGCGGGATCTCCCGTGCCAAGATCTTCAGCAGCGTCGACTTGCCGGCGCCATTACGGCCGACCAGGCAAACGCGCTCGTTTTCTTCGATATGCAGTTCTGTGTTATCCAACAGTGGGGCGTCGCTGAACGACAGCCACGCGCCCGATACGCTGATTAATGACATCGTTATTACTTTTCCTCGCCGGCATGCGCTAGCAGCCAGCAGTTATGAATTTGACGGTTGCGGGCGAAATCCGGTGATTGCGTGCGCGCGGTGATCTCTTGCGCCGTCAGGCCCAGCTCCGTCAACCCCGCGATATCCATCCGGAATCCGCGTTTGTTATTGGAAAACATGATCGTCCCGCCGCGGCGCAACAACCGCTTGAGATCTTTCATCAATGCCAGATGATCGCGCTGTACGTCGAACGAGTCTTCCATCCGTTTGGAGTTGGAAAACGTCGGGGGATCGATGAAAATCACGTCAAACTGTTCATTGGCGTTATGCAGCCACGACAGGCAGTCCGCGTGGATCAACCGGTGTTGGCGTCCGGTCAAACCGTTGGCGCGCAGGTTCTTCTCCGCCCATTCCAGATAGGTGCGCGACATATCCACGGTGGTGGTGCTGCGCGCTCCGCCCAGACCGGCGTGCACGCTGGCGCTGCCGGTATAGGCGAACAAATTGAGAAAATCTTTGCCCCGGCTCATTTCGCCCAGCATTTTACGGGCGATGCGGTGATCGAGAAACAAGCCGGTATCCAGATAGTCCGTCAGATTGACCCACAGCCTGGCGTTATACTCTTCCACCAGAAAAAATTCGCCTTTCTGCGCCAGTTTTTCATATTGGCTTTTGCCTTTCTGGCGCTCGCGCGTCTTTAGAATCAGGCGATTCGACGGCAGCTCCAGCACGCTTAACGTGGCGTTGATAACGTCGAACAAACGCTGACGCGCTTTCTGCGCGTCGATGGTTTTCGGCGGCGCGTACTCTTGCACCACCACCCAACTGGCGTAGCGGTCGACCGCCACATTGTATTCAGGCAGATCGGCATCATACAGACGGTAGCATTCGAGCCCCTGCTGACGCGCCCACTTATCCAGTTTTCGCCTGTTTTTACGCAGCCGGTTGGCGAAATCCTCCGCCATCCGCCCTGCGCCGGGTTCTTGATTCTCCGCCAGCCGGTAATTTTTCTGCACGCAGTCCAGCGGGCCGTTTTTGGCTTTGAACTGACGCTCGGCGCGCAATTGCAGACAACCGAGCAGTTCCGGCGAGGCGCTGAACAGCGACAACTGCCAGCCGCCGAACTCGCTTTTCAGCCTGCGTCCCAACACATTATGCAGCGCAATCAGCGCCGGCTCGCTCTCCAGACGTTCGCCATACGGCGGGTTGCTGACTATCGCGCCCTGCGGCCCTTGCGGCAGCGGGTTTTGCAGCTGCGCGGCATCTTTTACGCTGAAGGCGATTAATTCGCCGACGCCGGCGCGAAGGGCATTGGCCCGGGCGATCTCTATCACTCGGCCATCGTTATCCGAACCGAAGAAACGGGCGGCGGTATCCCGCAATCCCTGACGGGCGCGCTGCTGCGCTTCCGCGCTCACTTCGCGCCACAGCGGCGCATCGTGCCGCAGCCAGGCGTTAAATCCCCAATGCGTGCGATGTAGGCCGGGAGCGCAGTCGGCGGCGATCATCGCGGCCTCAATCAGCAAGGTGCCGGAGCCGCACATGGGATCGACCATCGGCGTCTCTTTGCGCCATCCCGAACGCAAGACGATCGCCGCAGCCAGATTTTCTTTCAACGGCGCCAGCCCGGCCCGATCGCGATAGCCGCGCTGATGCAACCCTTCTCCGCTGAGATCCAAGGACAGGCTGGCGGTATCGCGCTGTAAAAAAACATTGATGCGGATATCGGGCCGCTGTTTGGCCACGTCGGGACGCTGCCCCGTTTTGCGGCTGAAGCTATCGACGATCGCATCTTTCACTTTCAGCGCGCCGTACTGACTGTTGCGGATATCTTCATTGGTACCGGTAAAATGTACGGCAAAGGTTTTATCCACGCTGAAAATCGCCGGCCAGTCAATCGCCTGCGCGCCCAGATATAAATCCAGATCGCTATGCACCTTGAATTCGTTCAGCGGCAGCAAAATACGCGACGCCAGCCGGCTCCACAGCAGGCTTTGATACAGCAGGCGATTGTCGCCCTGAAAATGCACTCCGCCTTGCACCACGGCACAGGCCTGAGCGCCCAGCGCTTCAAGCTCACTTTTTAATAATTCCTCCAAACCACGGGCCGTGCTGGCAAACAGAGCATTCATATCGTCGATATCACCAATAAAGAAAATTGAGGCGCATTATAGCTAATCCGCGACGCTTGTCATAAAGTTGCCGTTTTACTCCATCAAGGAACAGGTAGTGATTGGCGTAACGCGGCTTTATATTCATCCGGTAAAATCCATGCGCGGGCTGCAGTTGTCCCATGCCATGGTGTCTGCAAGCGGCCTGGCGCACGATCGCGCTTTTATGATTACAGAAACTGACGGCACCTTTATTACCGCTCGCCAGTATCCCCAAATGGTGTTATTTACCCCGGCGCTGCTGCCGGACGGCCTGTTTATTGCAGCGCCTGACGGACAAACGGCCAGCGTCCGCTTTACGGACTTCATCAGTACGCCGCAGCCGACCGAAGTCTGGGGCAATCACTTTAGCGCGCAAACCGCCCCCGATGTCATCAATAATTGGCTGAGCCGCTATTTCAAGCGTCAGGTGCAGCTGCGTTGGGTGGGTCATGAGCCGTCCCGACGGGTAAAAAAACATCCCGAGGTGCCGCTCTCTTTTGCCGACGGCTACCCTTTTTTATTGATCAATGAAGCCTCTTTTCAGGCGCTGCGCCAACGCTGTCCGGCGGGTATCAAGCTGGAGCAGTTTCGCCCTAATCTGGCGATCGCGGGCGCGGAGGCGTTTGCGGAAGACGGCTGGCAGACCATTCGCATCGGAGAGGTGATTTTCGATGTGGTTAAACCCTGTAGCCGCTGCGTACTGACCACGGTCAGTATTGAACGCGGCAGAAAGCACCCCACGGCTGAACCGCTGACGACATTACAATCTTTCCGCACCGCTGAGAACGGCGATGTTGATTTCGGACAGAACCTGATAGCCCGTAATACCGGCATTATTCGGGTCGGCGATACGCTGGAGGTGCTGGCGACCAAACCCCCCAGACTCTACGGCGCAGGCGAGACGGAGGAACGCGTTGCCGCGCCACGCCGCAGCGAACAGGCGGTAACCATTGATTATCAGGGGAAAAGCCTGCCGGGAAACAATCAGCAAATTCTGCTGGAACAGCTGGAACAACAGGGAATAAGAATTCCGTATTCCTGCCGCGCCGGGGTATGCGGCTGCTGCAAGCTGACGCTGGTCAGCGGTCAGGTTTCAGCGCTGAAGAAGAACGCGATCGGTAAAAACGGCGAAATCCTCGCCTGCAGCTGTATTCCGCAAAGCGATATCAGCCTGCGGTAATCTTTGCGACGCCAAGGGCTAAACCACTTTGGCATAGTGAAAAGGCGATGCGCCCTGACTGTCGGCATCCCGGACGGCGGCGGGCAACAGCCTGTCGTGCATGATTTTTATCGCATCCCCGAGAATCATCTTTTTAGCGTTAAGCGTAAGTTGTTCCTGAGCCAGCAGACACAGGCTGGCCTTATCGCCCGCTTCGGCGACCAGAAAATAGGCTTTGTCATGATTCTCGGTCAACTGCGCCTGAACGATATCCCCCGTTTGCGGCGCAAACATATTTGCAGAGGGCTGCTGCACGAAGTGCCAGCTTTTGGGCATCAGCGGCTTAAGAAAACGGCAGGCGACCAGCGCATTCAATATTAATTCGCCCTGAAGATCTCGGCTTAATGCCATTTGCTGGCATTTTTCATTATAGGTAAAAAACAGCGCCGCGTCTTCGACGCAAAATGCACACTCATTAAAAGCATCCGGCGTTAGCATTTTAGACGGAAAGCGGGAACGGAATAACATACCGTTGGCAAGATCCAGCATCAGCCGATCGTGTTCGGAATCAAAGTACCAGCGCCAATTATCGTCAGGTTTTAATTTCATATTATTCTACCCTTCGTTTCTTACTGTCGATTACACCAATATCGGAAACGGCTGATTGCAAAATGCTGCAATAAAAACCCGGCAGGTGTTGATAAATTTATGCACGAAAACGGATAAAATATAGACTAACCGGGGGAATAAATAAACCCCCGGAGATAAATGAATCAGCGAAATGATTAAATATGCGTAACGATATCTTTAATCAGACCCGGTCCGCGGAAAATAAAGCCGGAATATATCTGAATCAGCGTCGCGCCGGCGTCGATTTTTTCGCGCGCGGCAATCAAAGAATCAATGCCGCCGACGCCGATAATCGGCAGACGGCCGGCTAACTCCTGAGATAAGCGGCGGATAATTTCCGTACTCTGCAGCTGTAAAGGACGGCCGCTTAATCCCCCGGTCTGCCCGCAATGATTTAATCCCTGAACCAGGGTTCTATCCAGCGTGGTATTAGTGGCGATGACGCCGTCAATATTATGGCGAACTAAACTGTCCGCTATCTGGATCAATTCCGCCTCAGAAAGATCCGGCGCGATCTTTACCGCGACCGGAACATATTTCTGATATTTCTCATTTAATTCCGCCTGTTTATTCTTGACCGACAGTAAAAGATCGTCCAGCGCTTCGCCATATTGCAGATTGCGCAGTCCCGGCGTATTGGGCGAAGATATATTGATAGCGATATACCCCGCATGGGCATAGATCTTATCCATACAGATCAGATAATCTTCTTTACCCTGCTCGACCGGCGTATCTTTATTTTTACCGATATTAATCCCTAATACGCCGCCAAAATGTGATTTTTTTACATTCTCAACCAGATAATCGACGCCCTGGTTATTAAATCCCATCCGGTTAATCAATCCTTCCGCTTCAACAATACGGAACAACCTCGGCTTATCATTTCCCGGCTGCGGACGCGGCGTGACGGTGCCCACTTCAATAAAGCCAAACCCCATGGCGCCCAGCGCATCGATACAGTCGCCGTCTTTATCAAGACCGGCGGCCAAGCCAAGCGGGTTTTTAAATGATAATCCCATGCAGGTGACGGGCTTGGTGGGAACAGACTGACGGACGAGAAATTCAAAGGGGGTATGGCTAATTCGGCGTAATTGTTGGAAGGTCAGTTCGTGCGCGCGTTCTGGATCGAACTGAAATAAGGCTTTCCTGATAACGGGATAGAACATATCGTCTCCTGAGATCCCAATCGTAAATAAATAAAGTCAGAATACTCTTTGGGCGGGAATGGTAATTCCATCAAGCGGGAAAGTAAAACGATTGTCTGAATATCGGCATGCCCGCCGCCTTCCCGCCATCCCCGCGCAGGCGCTGATCTCCGGCAACGCCGTGCCGTCTGAAAAAGCAGGTCCCCGCCTGCTGACTGCGGGGACGACGGAGTTTCAGGTTTTGCCGTCAAACGCCGACTTTAATCCTGTAACGCTTTGCCGATTTTCTCAAACAGATCGCCGGACAGATTATCCAGCGTTTTCAGCTGTTCCAGCGCCTGCCGCATCAGGGCCTGGCGCTTGGCGTCATAGCGTTTCAGGCGGATTAACGGCTCGATCAGGCGCGCGGCGACCTGCGGGTTGCGCGTATTGAGATCGGTCAGCGCCTCCGTCAGGAAACGGTAGCCGCTGCCATCCTCCGCATGAAACGCCGCGGGGTTGGAGGCGGTGAAAGCGCCGATCAGCGAACGCAGGCGGTTGGGGTTATTCAGGCTGAACGAACGATGCTGTAGAAGCTCCCGCACCCGCTCAAGCACGTCGGCCGCCGGGCTGGTCGCCTGCAGGGCAAACCATTTATCCATCACTAACCCGTCCTGGTGCCAGCGATCGTCGAAGCCGCTCAGCAGCGCATCGCGCGCCGGCAGCTGCGCGCTCACCGCCGCGGAGAGCGCCGCCAGCGAGTCGGTCATGTTATCAGCCTGGCGATATTGCTCGGCCACCAGCCTATCGGCCTGCCCCTCATCGCCAAACGCCAGATAGTAGAGGCAAACATTGCGCAACGCGCGTTTACCGATATCCTCATGCGCGATGCGATAGCGCGGCAGCCGATTGTTGCGATAGACCGCCAGCCACTCATCCGCCATCTCTTTCGCCATCGCCCGCACCAGGCCGTCGCGCACGGCGGCGATGGCGACGGGATCGATCTCCTCGAACAGTTCGGCGATCTCATTTTCACTCGGCAGCGTCAGGATCTGCGACGCCAGCATGGGATCCAGCTTCTCGTCCAGCAAGATCCCGCGGAAAGCATCGACCACATGCATCGGCAGCGAAAGCGACTGTTTCTGCTGGTAACGCGCCACATTCAGGCGAATATAGTTCGCCAGCAGGCTCTGGGCCGCGTCCCAACGCGAGAACGCGTTGCTGGCGTGACGCATTAGAAACGTCAGTTGATCGTCGCTCCAGGCGTAATTCAGTTTTACCGGCGCGGAGAACTCGCGTAATAAAGAAGGAACCGGCTGACACGGCACCCGATCAAAAATAAAGGTTTGTTCCGCTTCGGTGACGTTTAAAACCGCAGACAGCGCGACGCCGTTTCTCTGCAACGCAATCGCCTGCCCTTGCAGATCGTACAGCTCGATATCCAGCGGAATATGCAGCGGCTGTTTCGCCTGCTTATCGGCACCGACCGGCGTCGTTTGGCTGACCGCCAGTGTATATTGCTGGGACTGCGCGTCATAGTCGTCACGCACCGTCAGCACCGGCGTTCCCGACTGGCTGTACCAGCGGCGGAACAGAGAGAGATCCACGCCGGAAGCATCCTCCATCGCCTGCACGAAATCGTCGCAGGTAGCGGCGCTGCCGTCATGACGTTGGAAATAAAGGCGCATGCCTGCCTGGAATTTCTCCTCGCCCAATAAGGTGTGCATCATGCGGATCACTTCCGCGCCCTTTTCATACACGGTCAGCGTATAGAAGTTATTCATTTCTATAACCTGATCGGGGCGTATCGGATGCGACATCGGGCTGGCGTCTTCGGCAAACTGCGCCCCGCGCATTACCCGGACATTATCAATACGATTCACCGGGCGCGATCCCAGATCCGAACTGAATTCCTGATCGCGGAAAACCGTCAGCCCCTCTTTCAGGCTAAGCTGGAACCAGTCGCGACAGGTCACGCGGTTGCCGGTCCAGTTATGGAAATATTCGTGCCCGATCACCGCTTCGATGTTCAGATAATCTTTATCCGTCGCGGTCTCCGCTTTCGCCAGCACATATTTGGAGTTAAAGACGTTCAAGCCTTTATTTTCCATGGCGCCCATATTGAAGAAGTCCACCGCGACAATCATGTAAATATCGAGGTCATACTCCAACCCAAAGCGGGTCTCATCCCACTTCATGGCGTTTTTCAATGACGTCATGGCCCAACCGGCGCGATCCAGATTGCCGCGGTCGACGTAGAGCTCCAGCGCGACGTCACGGCCGGAACGCGTGGTAAAGCGATCCTGCAATACGTCAAAATCGCCAGCGACCAGCGCAAACAGATAACAGGGCTTCGGGAAAGGATCCTGCCATTCGATCCAGTGACGCCCATCGTCCAGATCGCCCTGGGCGATACGGTTGCCGTTGGAGAGCAAATAGGGGTAGCGGGATTTATCCGCGCGAATACGGGTGGTGAATTTGGCCAGCACATCCGGGCGATCGAGATAATAGGTAATATGGCGGAAACCTTCGGCCTCGCACTGCGTGCACAGCGCTTCGCCAGACTGGTACAGCCCTTCAAGCGCGCTATTGGCCGCCGGATTGATTTCCGTTTCGATGCTCAGCGTGAACTCCGCGGGTAACTGCGTCAGCAGTAGCCCATTATCCAGCTCCTGATAATGAGGCCATGACGAGCCGTCGACCTGCAGACTCAGCAGCTTCAGACCTTCTCCGTCCAGCTTCAGCGCGGCGCCCGGCTCGCCTTGCCGCACCACCCGGCTCACTGCTTTTACCCTGGTTTTCTCCGCATGCAGGTCGAAGTCCAGCGCAATGTCGGTAATGGTATAGTCCGGCGCACGGTAATCATGGCGATATTTCACTTGTGGCTGTTGATTCATATAAAGTTTTCACCTCGTCATAAGCTTTACAGACTCAGTCTATGCCTGTTACGTCGATGTTACCACGATAAAATAATGAGAATAATAATCATGTCAGAGCACGTTTGAATCTCGCCTTAGCCATCCCAATATGTTGTGATGAGGTATTATTTACCTAAGCAGGGTATACTGATCGAACCTTGCCGATTGTCCCGACAGTGGACGCGCGTTTAACGAGGATGCTGTAACGCATTATGACATTACACACTTCCCCGATTCTAACGTCATTGCTGGATACCGATGCCTATAAGCTGCATATGCAACAGGCGGTGTATCATCATTATTATGATGTCGACGTAGCGGCTGAATTCCGCTGCCGCAGTGATGAATTGTTAGGAATCTATGCTGAAGAGATAACCGAGCAGGTTGCGCTGATGCGTTTCCTTGCATTAAGTGACGAAGAGTATCGCTACCTCTCTTCCCTGCCTTTCTTTAAGCGGGATTATCTCGATTGGTTGCGTAAATTCCGTTTTGATCCGCAGCAGGTCAGTATTAAAAATCACCACGGTAAACTGAATATCCGTATCGCCGGACCGTGGCGCGAAGTTATTTTATGGGAAGTCCCCTTGCTGGCGGTGATTAGCGAGGTGGTTCACCGTAATCGTTCTCCTCGGATCGGCCCCGCTCAGGCGATCGAACGGCTGCATGAAACGCTGGCGCACTTCCGCGCCATCAGCGCGGACGTCGACATCCGCCATTTTAAACTGATGGATTTCGGCACTCGCCGCCGCTTCTCTCGTGAAGTGCAGCAGACGATCGTCAGTACGCTGCAGGCCGAGTTTCCCTATTTAATCGGCACCAGCAACTATGACCTGGCCCGGCGCTTGGCATTGACGCCCGTCGGCACCCAGGCTCATGAGTGGTTTCAGGCCCACCAGCAAATCAGCCCGGAGCTCGCCAACAGCCAGCGCGCCGCCCTACAGATGTGGCTGAACGAATATCCCGATCAATTAGGCATCGCGCTGACCGACTGCATTACGATGGATGCTTTCCTGCGCGATTTCGATTATCCGTTCGCCAACGCCTACCAGGGGCTACGCCATGACTCCGGCGATCCCATCGCCTGGGGCGAAAAAGCCATCGCGCACTATCAGCGCCTGAACATCGATCCGTTAAGCAAAACCCTGGTGTTCTCCGATAATTTGAATCTCGAAAAATCACTGAGCATCTATCGCCATTTCTGGCAACGGATCAATCTGGTGTTTGGCATAGGAACGCGGCTGACGTGCGATATTCCAGGCATTAGTCCATTGAATATCGTCATCAAGCTCGTGGAGTGCAACGGCAAACCCGTGGCGAAACTTTCCGACAGCCCGGGGAAAACTATTTGTCAGGATAAGGCTTTCGTTTCCGAATTACGCAAGGCTTTCGATCTGCCGCGCGTCAGAAAGGCCAGTTGAACGCCGGAATGCTGGTCACTTAAGCCGATTTTAGGGGAAACACCGGAGGAGGTTCCCGTAGGGACGCCTCACCCCGGTGGTCGCCCCGCGTATCTCGATACTTAAACGATCGGCATTAAGTTGAACGCCGCGCATCCCCTCCCGATCGCTTAATCTTTGACCCACCGCCGCCGGAATGGATAAAACTTATGACATTCCGGCGATTTCTACTTGTGTCCAGCCTAACGGCAAGTAACATAGCAAAACCCCAAGATTCACGGTCGCCGGCGAACGTTGCTTCGCCGCTCGCCTGGCGCGGCGTGATTTCTGCGCAGGCATGCCGTCATTCCCGCGCAGGCGGGAATCTCAGCGCGTACCGCGGAAACGGCCGACGAACGATTGGGGCAACGTATTTAACCTTATTAATTAAAGAGAGAATTTTATGAGCGTAGTGCCTGTAGTCGACGTACTGCAAGGCCGCGTCGCCGTTGACAGCGAAGTCACCGTGCGCGGCTGGGTGCGTACCCGGAGAGATTCTAAAGCCGGTATCTCCTTTGTTGCCGTTTATGACGGCTCCTGCTTTAATCCATTACAGGCGGTAGTTAATAATAATCTCTCTAATTATCAAGATGATGTTCTGCATCTGACCACCGGCTGTTCCGTTGAAGTAACAGGCAAGGTGGTTGCCTCGCCGGGCGAAGGCCAAAGCTTCGAACTGCAAGCGTCGGCGATAAACGTAGTGGGCTGGGTAGACGATCCCGATACCTATCCGATGGCGGCAAAACGCCATAGCATCGAATATCTGCGTGAGGTCGCGCATTTGCGTCCGCGCACCAACCTTATCGGCGCAGTAGCCCGCGTCCGCCATACGCTGGCGCAGGCGCTCCACCGTTTCTTCAACGAAAACGGTTACTTCTGGGTGTCAACACCGCTGATCACCGCCTCCGATACCGAGGGCGCCGGCGAAATGTTCAGAGTATCCACGCTTGACCTGGAAAATCTGCCGCGCACCGAACAGGGAAAAGTGGATTTCAGCGAGGACTTCTTCGGCAAAGAGGCTTTCCTAACGGTTTCAGGCCAGTTAAACGGCGAAACCTACGCCTGCGCGCTTTCCAAGGTATACACCTTTGGTCCGACTTTCCGCGCGGAGAACTCCAACACCAGCCGTCATCTGGCGGAATTCTGGATGATCGAGCCGGAAGTGGCCTTCGCCTCGCTGGATGATATCGCCGGGTTGGCGGAAAGCCTGTTGAAATACGTGTTCAAAGCCGTGCTTGAAGAGCGCGCCGACGACATGGCGTTTTTTGCCCAGCGCGTGGATAAAGACGCGGTTAGCCGTCTGGAGAATTTCATCAGCTCTGATTTCGCCCAAGTTGATTACACCGACGCGGTGGAGATCCTACTCAACTGCGGACAAACATTTGAAAACCCGGTTTACTGGGGCGTCGATCTCTCTTCCGAACATGAGCGCTATCTGGCGGAGAAACATTTCAAAGCGCCGGTGGTGGTGAAGAATTATCCCAAAGACATCAAAGCGTTCTATATGCGCCTGAACAGCGATGGCAAGACCGTCGCCGCCATGGACGTGCTGGCGCCGGGAATCGGTGAGATTATCGGCGGCTCTCAGCGTGAAGAGCGTTTGGAGACGCTGGATCAGCGTATGGAAGAGATGGGACTGAATAAGGAAGACTACTGGTGGTATCGCGATCTGCGCCGTTACGGCACCATTCCGCATTCTGGCTTCGGCTTGGGATTTGAACGCCTGGTTGCCTATGTTACCGGTGTACAAAACGTGCGCGATGTTATCCCTTTCCCAAGGACGCCAAGGAACGCCAGTTTCTAAATAAAAATTTAATATAAGTAAAACAAATATGTAGAAAAAAGGGACCGAGAAATTCGGTCCTTTTTTTTAAACTTGGAGATCTCTCACAAAGTTCCCCATTTTTTACATTTTGAAATACATTTTTTCCATTTGTTACCCGATTAAGAAGTTAGTATCATTTTCGAGGTAGATTAACCGGCCTGTGAATGGAAAACTGCGTTCAGACACAGGAAGACACCAAACTTTCAGGAATAGTTCCGCAAGAATTATTTATGGCAGTGGCAGGTGTCCTACACAACACCAATGAGGGTAATAATGATGAAGCGCAATATTCTTGCAGTGGTAATCCCAGCTCTGTTAGCTGCAGGCGCAGTAAACGCAGCGGAAATTTATAACAAAGACGGCAACAAGCTGGATCTGAATGGTCGTGTTGATGCTCGTCATCTGTTCTCTGAAGATGACAGCAATAACGGTGATACGACCCGTGCCCGTATCGGTTTCAAAGGTGAAACTCAGATCACCAGCGATCTGACTGGTTACGGTCGTTATGAAACTGAAGTTAGAACAGACAGTGATTCCTCAGAAGGCAGCGGTAGCTCTTTCAGAACTCGTTTCGCATTTGCCGGTCTGAAATTCGCTGATTTTGGCTCACTGGACTACGGTCGTAACCAGGCTATCGGTTATGACGGTATTGCTTACACCGACGTTCTGCCGGTTTGGGGCGGCGACCACAGCTACACTGATGGTATCACCGGACGTAAAGACGGCGTGCTGACCTACCGTAATAAAGATTTCTTCGGCCTGGTTGACGGTCTGAACTTCGGCCTGCAGGCTATCAGCAAAGACAGCGATGATACTCTGTCAAGCAGCAGACTTCGCGGTCAAAATGGCGACGGTTGGGGTACTTCTCTGAGCTATGAATCCGACATCGGTCTGGGCGTAGTTGCTTCTTACGCCGCGGTAAAACGTCTGCAAACTCAGAACGCAGGGGCTGACCTGGGCGATAAAGCCGACACTTGGGCTGCCGGTGTGAAATATGACGCCAATAATCTGTACCTGGCCGCAACTTACGGTGAATATACTAATACCGGTAATGTATTCGCCAGCGGCGTAAACCTGGATAAAACCCAAATCTTTGAAGCGGTTGCCCAGTACACATTTGACTTCGGCCTGACTCCGTCTCTGGCTTATGTTCAGGGCAAAGGCAAAGAACAAACAACGGGAACTGCAAGACGTGATGACGACGTGAATAAATACGTCAGCGTCGCCGCAACCTACGCGTTCAACAAAAACTTCTCCACCTACGTTGACTACAAAATCAACCTGCTTGACAGCGACAATGCCTATGTCAGAGCCGGTGATGTTAGCGACGAAGACGCTGTTGGCGTTGGCGTGAAATACCAGTTCTAATTTGTCGGCCGCACAGTGTAACGGTCTGACCGTACATATTGCAGCGAAAAAGCAGCGCCCCGGCGCTGCTTTTTTATATCCCCTCGGTATCAGCTATTCACCCTTTCCACCAGCCTTGCCATCAGGTCCATGCGCTCATGAAAGATCGCCACAATCAAGGCGGGTTCATTTTCACGCGGCAAATAGAATACATAATGATGTTCACAGTGAGCCATGCGCAGCGTCGGTCAGAGTTCGCTCATATCTTTGAACACGGCATCGCCCGCTGCAAGACCAGTAATGCCATCTTCCAATTTATTGATATAATTACGCGCCTGCGCATCGCCCCATTGTTGGCGCGTATAACGGATGATTCTGCGCATATCGGCTTCCGCCGCATCCGTCAGAATATAGTTCCGGCTCAAGAACGATTGTCCCCGGACAATTCATCATTCAGGATTTCACCGACGCTTTTGCTTGAAACCTTTCCAGACAAACCGTCACCAATACGCTCGCCCAGCAGGTTTTTAAGCTCTTCCCATGCCCGTTCGGCATTCGCATCGCCGGGAAACAGTCGTTCTATGGCGTATTGCTTGATTGTCTTGCCCTGCAACGCCGCCAGTGCCTTCAAACTTTGGTGTTGTTGCTCGGTTATATCGATAGTTAGACGGCTCATAAGATCACTCCGTAAAATGCCCCCAAACCCACATTAGCACAAATGTAACTTTCCAACTACATTCAAGCATAAATCTACCTATCCACAACGTGAACGTCCCGCTATCCGTTTCCTGTTCCGGCACGTCTGATTTTTTGCCGAATTCTTTCAAGCAAACGGTTGGCAAAGAGCATAACTGGCGGTAGTCTGGGAATTCGTGCTTATCCCCTCTGCATGCTATGAAACACAGGAATAGATAATCAATGTTTGAAAATATCTCTGCCGCACCCGCCGATCCCATTCTTGGATTGGCCGATCTTTTCCGCGCGGATGAGCGTCCGCATAAAATCAATCTGGGAATCGGCGTTTATAAAGATGAAACGGGTAAAACACCGGTATTAACCAGCGTTAAAAAAGCGGAACAGTTTCTATTAGAAAATGAAACCAGCAAAAACTATCTGAGTATTGACGGTCTGCCGGCGTTCGGCCAATGCACGCAAGCGCTGCTGTTTGGCAAAGAAAACGCCATTATCGCCGACAAGCGCGCGCGCACCGCGCAAACGCCGGGCGGTACCGGCGGCCTACGCGTCGCCGCCGATTTTCTGGCTAAGCAAACCAGCGCAAAACGTATTTGGGTAAGCAATCCAAGCTGGCCAAACCATAAAAATATCTTCTCCGGCGCGGGCCTGGAAGTTTGCGAATATAGCTACTACGATGCAGCCAACCACGCGCTGGACTTCGATGGCATATTAAGTAGCCTTGAGGCAGCTCAGGCGGGCGACGTCGTTCTGTTCCACGGCTGCTGCCATAACCCAAGCGGCATCGATCCTACGGCGGAACAGTGGCTGCAACTGGCCGAACTCTCCGCGGCGAAAGGTTGGCTGCCGCTGTTTGATTTCGCCTACCAAGGCTTTGCCCGCGGGCTGGAAGAAGATGCGCAGGGTCTGCGTATCTTTGCTGAAAAGCATAAAGAGCTGATCGTTTGCAGCTCTTACTCCAAAAACTTCGGCTTATATAATGAACGCGTGGGCGCCTGTACGCTGGTCGCCGCCGATACCGCCACCGCCGAGAAGGTTTTCAGCCAGGTGAAAGCGGTCATTCGCGCCAACTACTCCAACCCGCCGTCACACGGCGCCGCCGTTGTCGCCACCATCCTGTCTAATGACGCGCTGAGAGCCATCTGGGAACAGGAATTAACGGCAATGCGCGAACGTATTCAGCGCATGCGTCAGCTATTCGTTAATACGCTCCAGGAGAAAGGAGCCAAACAGGACTTCTCCTTTATTACCAACCAGAACGGTATGTTCTCCTTCAGCGGGTTGAATAAGGATCAGGTTCTGCGGTTACGCGATGAATTCGGCATTTATGCCGTCAATTCCGGACGCATTAACGTAGCCGGCATGACGCCGGAAAATATGGCTCCGCTGTGTGAAGCCATCGTCGCCGTACTGTAACAAGCATTGATAAAAGCAAAAGCCGGCGATAAGCCGGCTTTTTTATTTACTGAAATATATCGCGCGATTACCAAATCGCCGGTTCGTCGCGGATAAACGGATTGGTTTTCCGCTCCTGACCAAACGTGGATATCGGTCCGTGGCCGGGGATAAAGGTGACATCGTCCCCCAGCGGCAGTAATTTGTTGCGAATCGACGCGATCAGCGCCTGATGATCGCCCTGCGGAAAATCGCTGCGCCCCACGCCGCCGTTGAAGATCACATCGCCGACCTGCGCCAGACGCGACGCCGCGTCGAAAAAGACGATATGTCCGGGCGTATGGCCGGGACAATGGAACACGGCCAGCGTAACCTCGCCGACCTTGACCTCATCGCCCTCTTTTAACCAACGCGTAGGCTTGAGCGGTTGACTGTCACCCAAACCAAACATGCGGCTCTGCGCCGGCAGGCCGTCCAGCCAGAACGCGTCCTCAGCCTGCGGACCCAGAATCGGAACCTGATAGTATTCGGCCAACTCGGCCGCCGCGCCTACGTGGTCCAAATGCCCGTGGGTAAGCAGAATCTGCTTAACGGCAATGCCCGCTCGGGCAACCGCCTGTTTTATTTTTTCCGCTTCGCCGCCTGGATCGACGATTGCCGCTTCATTGGTTTTCTCGCACCATAATAGCGTGCAGTTTTGGCTGAATGCCGTAACGGGGACGATTTGATACTTCATACCACTCCAAACCCAATCTGGATAACCTGAATAATGACATGTTCGATGAACCGACCGGCCTACCAGGTACGCACCGGGCCGGTATCGATATGCACAAAGTTACTGCGCGGATAATAGCCGACGCCGCCGGCGCGCATTTTTACCGCCGCCTTACGCAGGTTGGCAAGCTGGACGCCTTCAATATGAAAATCCATCGCCTGCCCTTTCGTGTGATAGCTTTGCTTGGCGACGCCTTTACGATGAGCCCGCAGTTCATTATTGGTATCCAACGCGCGGTATCCGGAAATCAGCTGTACCGGCTTGTTGGTTCCCAGCATCACCTGCAAGCGATAAAGCTGGTCAAAAAGTTGCGGATCGATGGTCTTTATCTTGTTGGCGCGATAATCGCGGAAAAAATGGTTCAGCCGTGATAATTCATCTTTATTATAACGCCGGCCATCAAAAAACTCGGTCTTGATGCGTTCTCCGGTATTCAGATTATTCAGCGTTAAAATACGTGGACGAGGGGTAGATAACGTCGCGAATGACTGACCGGGAAGCAGCGCAATACCCAATGCCGCGCCCCCCAGCGCAAGCCATTTACGGCGATGATTGTCAATGTCTTCCATAGAGCGGGTTACCCTGACTAAAGAACGGTATAAAGGGAAGTGTAAAAACGCACGGCTCTGCACCTTAACCGCCCGTGCAAAATGAGTCAACCCGCTTTATTCCAGGGTTTGCGGGGGATCGCGAGATTCCCCGCCTAATCGATTATAAGCCGGCCGCGCTAATCGCCGGAATTCTCAATGTTTACAGTAATAATAACCCGGCCTTGGGCAGAACCGGGGCTCCCGACCTTGCCGTATCATCATAATTGTAAATATCTGTGCGGAACTGCGGCTTACCATCATCCGCCACCCATGCCGTTAAATAATACAGGCTTACCGGAATCCGGTGTTTAATAGAAACGTAGGTGGTATTCCCCTGCTCCAGGGTGGAAGAGATACGCGCATTATTCCAACCGGCATCCTGTAATAACAGATTCGCCAGTTCGGAGGCTTTATTGACGCGAACACAGCCGGAGCTTAACGCCCGAATATCCCGCTGAAACAAATTATGGTTCGGCGTATCATGCAGATAGATCGCTTCGGAATTGGGCATGTTGAACTTATAGCGCCCCAAAGAGTTATTTACCCCTGGGGCCTGGCGCAGGCGGTAAGGGAAACGCTCCGGCGATACCATAGACCAATCAATCATCATCGGATCGACCACCTCCGCGTCCTGACTCCAGCCGGCCAGTACGGTGTAGCCATGACGCTGCAGGTAGCCGGGATCCCGAATGACTTTAGGGATAATATCCTGACGCGTCAGCGTCGTCGGCACATTCCACGGCGGATTGACCACCACATTATAGAGCGAACTGCTCATCAACGGCGTTTTACGCCGCGGCTGGCCGACAATCACCCGGGACGACAGCCGTTCCGCGCCGTCCTGATAATAGATCAGCGAATAGTTGGGAATGTTGACCATAATACCGGTATGGACATTGTCCGGCAGCAGGCGTAAGCGCTGGATATTGAGCGCCAGCAGCGTGGCGCGCATTTGCGGCGAGACATTCAGCCAATCGCGCGTTCGTTTGCCAATCACGCCGTCATCGGCCAACCCCTGCCAGTGCTGAAAACGTTTCACCGCCTCCACCAATTCACCGCTATAGATCTCTTCCGCGCCGGCCAGCGTACCGTCCGGCTGCTGAATTCCCGGTTCCGCCGTTGTGGTTCTTTCACTGAAAAGCGCGGCGGGCTCGGCGGTCGTCAGCATCCCCGAACGTTGCAGAATTTCACGCAACGCCGGCAGCGCCGAACTGGCTTGCCCCGGGCGCAAACTTTCAGACAGATTTAACTTCGGCCAGGGGCGATTATCCGCCAGCATCTCCTTCAGCGCCTGATGCATTTTTTCATACTGAGAATGCCGCGGCGTCAGCGACGCGATATAAACCGCGCTATCGCCGGCTTTGACGGCATGTTGCCACTGGCTCACCGCGCTCGCCGGCGGCGATTGCAACCGGTAAGACGCATTGCCGTACAGCCAGCTATTCCCACTGTTTTCTACCCCGGAAATAAACTGCAGATAGCCCAGCATGGCATCGGACAAGACCACATCACGCGCAAATCCGGTTAGCTGTGGGTCGGCAAGCCAGGTGACCCATGTTGAAAACTGCGGCTGTATGCCGGATATCGCCAGCTCGGCCAGCTGCTGTTGAAACCGCTGCACGGCCTGACTATCCGCCCACATCGGCTGCATATGCTGCAACGCATATAATGAAGACAGCTCGGAGAGATAGCGCGGCGAAACGCCTTTAGGCAGCGCGGACAGCAACGCTGCCCGGCTATGTTCGACTGAAACGGAACCCGCATTTTTAGCTTGACCCGATAACATCTCGGGCGATGTTGCCAGCACTGAAAACGAAGGAAACAGGCTACAAACCCAAATACAACCGACGCCCCACAGTAGCCTCTGCGTTTTTCGTTTATTTAACAACATCCATTATCCCCTGTACCCATTAACCACAATGCCTTCCAACCGGCCAGGCTGATGGCGAAAATAGAACCGATTCGCCTCAGGATGGCAAAGAAAACGCTTATTCTTCTTTTCACAGCGGCGAAATTTCATCACGCCTTGTCACAGCAAAATATATTGCCAGCTTTTTTTTCAGTATATAAAGAGAAAAATATTTTGCTGCTGTTATCACTGAATTATTTTACCGACTTATCCCGCCATATTTTAAATTACTCGCGTATTGTCTATAACGCCAAACAAGAGAAAAATTAAATTTGCGCAAAAAGCGACCTGAATTTAAGGCCAAAGGCTAACCGGCAAATCCATTATTCCCGTACTCCTCCGTCGTCTATGCCGTCACGCCCCTTCGTCGTCCCCGCAGTCGGCAGGCGGAGATGACGGGAAGGTGGCGCGGGGATAACGGTACGGCAGCGGCACGACGTAAAGATGCCGGCACAACGCCGAGACGGCGGGCATAACAGAGGCTAGGACGCCTGCTCCCGAGCCTCGGAAGCCTCGCCGGCAAAGCCGCGCAGCCCCACCACGTGCACATGCTCGTGGTTCTGGTAGACCTTACGCACCAATTTATACGTTGTGCCCTTTTCAGGACTGATATTTTCCGGCGCCGCGATAATCAATTGCATTTCCAGGCGATCGCAGAGCTCGAACAGCGTAGCGATGGATTTCGCATCCAGGCGGGCGGCCTCATCAAGGAACAATAAGCGGCAGGGGGAGATATCCTTACCACGCAGCCGTTTGGACTCCTCCTCCCAGCTTTGCACCACCATCACCAGAATCGACATCCCGGTACCGATCGCTTCCCCGGTCGACAACGCGCCGCTTTCGGCGCGCAGCCAACCGTCCGCGCCGCGGTTAACCTCAACCTCCATCTCAAGGTAGTTGCGGTAATCCAGAAGCTCTTCGCCGATGGTTTGCGGCGTGCGCTGGCCCATATCAATTTCAGGGTTCAGGCGGTGGTACAGTTTCGCCAGCGCTTCGGAAAAGGTCAGGCGGTTGCTGTTGAACAGATCCTGATGCACATCCTGCTGTTCGGAAAGAACGTTCAGCAGCGTGGTATGGGTTTCGCGCACATTCACGTTCAGACGCACGCTTTTTACCTGACCGAAGGCCACGGATTGCAGCCCCTGGTTCAACATGCGAATACGGTTTTGCTCGCGCTGAATCGTCTTGCGGATAATGTTCGCCACGCTGCGCGAACTGATGGCCAGCGTCTGCTCGCGCGCGGTCAACTCTTCGGTCAGCCGGTTCAGCTCGATCTCCATCTGCTCGATGGCCTCCACCGGATCGTCGGTGCGAATGATATCCTGGCGGATGCGTTCGCGCAGATGCTGGTATACCGCGATATAGAACTGAATCTTGCGTTCCGGCCGTTTGGGATCTTCGGAAAGGCGCAGCACATCCCGCAGATGTTCGTTGTCCGCCACCGCCAGACGCAATGCCCCCAGCGCCTTATCCGACATGGAACGCAGCTCATCGCCGTCCATATAGGCCAGTTCGCGGCGGTGCAAACGCCGCTCGACGCCATTGTCTTTAACCAGCCGCATAACGGCGCACCAGCCGGCCTTCGCCGTCACCACCTGCTCGCGCATCTGATGGTAATCGCGCTCAAGCTTGCGTAATTTTTTCTGCAGAGCGTCCATTTCCGCTTCGCAGAAGGTGATCTGTTTTTCCAACTGATTGCGGCGCGCCCGGTTATTGCTTAAGGCGCTATGCAGCTCATCGCGCCGCTGGCGGGCCCGAGCTTCGGCATTGGCGTCGGCGCGCACGCCGATCTCCTGCAACTCCTGCGTCAGCTCTTTCAGCATGTCGCACTTGGCGTCGTACGAACTCTTCAACGACGCCTGAACCTGGCTATACTGGGTGAGCTGAGCCTGATGCTGACGCAGGCGTTCGCGCGCCTTGGTCCGCTCCGCCTCCGCCTGCTCCAAACGCTGGCGCAGCCGGTCGTTAAGGTCGGCGTTTTCCCCCAGCATCCCGGCCGAGTCGGTGTAGCTGAAGTGCGCCCGACGCTGCGTAACCTCGGTTAACGCAAACGCCTGCTGTTTAGCCTGACGCTGGGCGTTCTGCGCCTGCGCATACGCCTCCCGCAGTTGCTCATGCTGTTGCGGATCGCTTTGCAGCACCGAGGCGATAGGCTCCAGCTTCGCCAGCGCATCGCCATGCTGTTGGATAAAGCGCGCCGACTCTTCCGTCTCATCCAGCTCGGCGCGTATCTCTTCAACCCGATCCTGCAAACCGTCGTCGCATAGCAGGCTGATACGCGGGATCAGTCTGTTTAACTGCGCGCTGCTCTCTTTCGCCAGCTCATATTGCTGACGCTGCTGCTGATTTTCGCTATCAAAATTGGCGATCGCCCGCTCCAGCTCGCCGCGGCGCGCGTTCAGCGTGCGCATTTCCGCTTCCGGATCGTCGTCGAACGCCACCGCCAGATGCGTGCCGATAAAGCGGCTGAAAGCCTGATGCAGCCGCTGCGTTTTCTGCACGTCGAACGACAGCGTGGCGTACTGCTCCGCCAGCGTTTCACGCTCGTCGCGCAGGCTTTCAAGGCGCATTTCCCGCGCCGCGCGGCCGAACAGAGGAACGTCCGGGAAGCGGGAGTAGCGCCACTGGCGTTCGGCGACCTTCACCACCACCGCCTGCTCCAGCTCCTCGACGGCGAAGACGCTGTCGTCGAACGACTGCGGATCGCCCTCGATCAGATAGAGATCTTCAGGACAATCCTCCAACCCCGCCAGTTGCTCCCGCACCAGCGACAGATCCGCCACCACGATGCCGTGGCGCGAAGGACCGTACAGCGCCGAGAAGTAAGGCGCGTCATCCAGGGTGACGTCATCGTAAATTTCCGACAGCAATACGCCGCCGAAACGTTCGGCCAGCGCGTTCAGTCTGGGATCTTCAGAGCCGCCGGGCTGGCTGAGACGCTCAATCTGCTCTTCCACGCGCCGTTTGCGGGATGCGATCTCATCGCGCTCAACCGTCTTTTCGCGCTCCAGCTCCAGCAACTGCTGCATGTGCTCCGTGACCTGGCGGCTATCTTCAAACGCCTCGCCGCTCTGTTCGCTCAGCTGCGTCAGCGCTTCCTGCGCCGCCAGCCAGACCGGGGCGCGGGCGGTCAGCCGCTGAATGCGCTGTTGAATCTGCTCCAGCTCCTGACGCAGCGCCAGCCGGCGTTCGCCGGCCTCGGCGACCAGCGCCGAAAGGGTTTCGATACGCGCCTCAAGCTCCTGCTGAAGAGACTCGAGATCTTCCGGCTGATAATCCTGCCCGTTGCGTTTGCAGAAATCCTGCAACAGCCGTTCGGCGTCCTGCTGTTCGCGCAGGCGCTGCTCCAGCTCCGCTAACCGCATGCGCAGCGGTTGTACCCGCTCCGCCTGATAACGCTGCGATGAGCTATCGCGCAACAGATCGCGCGCCGTCTGCCAGGCCTCGCTGCGGCTGACCGCGCCGGCGATACGGCTCACCAGTTGATAAGCCTCTTCGAACTGACCGTGGGCCGCGTCGGCGACGCTCAGTTTCTGTTCCAGCATCAGCAGAACTTCGGTGCTCTCCCGCTCTTTCGCCCGATAGCTCTCCAGCCGGTCATCCACGTTGTCCACGCTCAGATCCGGCAAACGGCATAATTCGCGCGCCCGTTCCAGCGCCTGCTGAGCCTGCTGATATTGAATCGCGCGGGTTTGCTGCACGTCGAGCGCCTGCTGATAATCGGCAAGCTGGCTTTTCAGCTCATCCACCTCCAGCTCGGCGGCGTCGGCGCGCTCTTCGTTTTCGGCCTGCTGTTCGCGCGCCTCTTCGACCACCTCATTCTGCTCTTCCAGCCGGTAGCTCAGCTCTTCCAAATCCGCGTTATAGCGTTCGATTTTTTCCTGCTGGCGCATGGCGGTCTGCACCAGATTCAGGTGATCGTTGGCCGCCTGATAATCCGTCTCCAGGTCGCCTTCCGCGCCGCTCTGCTCTTCCAGCTCGCGCGCCATTTCCACATGGCGATACTGTTCATTAATTAATTGCTTACGGCTGCTGAACAGATCGCGGCGCAGTTCCAGGGCGCCGTCCAGATGGATGCGGCGCTCGTTGGCGTGACGCATATAGTCTGCGGCGACATAGGAGGTCGCTTCAGAGATCAAATGCTTAAATAGATCGCGATCGGACTGCGTTACGCGAATCGCCTCCAGCGTCATGCGGTTTTCCCGCAGCGCCGCCTCCATATCCTGGAAAGCTTTACGCACGCCGCTGTTTTCCGGCAACAGGTAGTCGCGCAGAGAACGGGTAATGGCGCTGGATATCCCGCCGTACAGCGACGCTTCAATCAGCCGATAGAATTTGCTGCGATCGGACGCCGAACGCAGCCGGCGCGGAACAATGCCCAGATCGAACATCAGCGAGTGATAATCGGTAATCGAGTTGAACTGTTTGAACTGAACGCCTTCCATCTCCTCAACGCGCTCTTTCAGCTCCGGCAAAGAGAGCACGCGCGCCTGACGTTCGCCGACCGCCTCGGTCAGCAGCTGCGTCGGCTGTATCGCCGTCGGCAGCCCCTGAATGATGAAGGGTTTGATGTCCACTTTGCGGTCGCGCCCGGCCACCTGCTGCAGCCGCACGCCCACCAGCACGCGCTGATGGCGGGAGTTAATCACATCGAGCGTGGAGTAACACACCCCCGCGCGCAGCTTGCCGTGCAGACCTTTATCGCGTGAGCCGCTGGTGGCGCCGGCCTCGGTGGTATTGCGGAAATGCAACAAGGTCAGGTCGGGGATCAGCGCCGTAATAAACGCGGCCATGGTTGTCGATTTCCCTGCCCCGTTCCCCCCGGAGAGGGTGGTGACCAGCTCATCCAGATCAAAGGTACGGGCAAAAAAACCATTCCAGTTAACCAGCGTCAGCGAGCGAAATTTACCGCGTTCTATCATTCCTGTTCATCCTCAGCACTCTCTGACGAGATATCATCTCTGCGATCGTTCTCATCGTTTTCGTCTTTCAGCGATAGGCTGCTTTCGACAGGCATCGCTTCGCCATCGCGAATCATCCTCAGCTGCGCTTCGCGGGCGTCGTCGCCGCCGCGCACATCGGCGCCGAAGCGAAACACCGACTCGGTAATACGAAACTTACCGTTATCGCTGCTCATAAAGTAGATCATCCCCAGGCGGCGCAGCCGGTTAAGGGAGGTGCGCACTTTTTCCTGTAGCTTCTGCCGATCGAGATCGGAACCGGTCGAGCGCTGGTTGACCAGCTTCAGTAATTTATTTTCATCCGCCAGACCGAGCAGCTCCTCATACAACTCCTGCTGGCTGAAGATGCCCTCATGGGCCAGACGTTCCGGACTGAGATAGAGATAGCAGAGGATTTTCCCCACCATCATATCCAGTTCGGACAGCACCGAGCGGGGGATCAGCGTAGTCGAACGCGGCCGCAGGTAAAAGAAGCCTTCCGGCGCCCGGATCAGCTCCACATTGTACCGGCTGTAAAACTCTTCCATCTCTTGCTGAAAATCCATCAGAAAAGCATGATTTTCCAGCTCTTCCATCCCAATATGGCGGCCGGCGCGCAGCTGGCTGTCCAGCGCCGGAAACAGCGTATTCGATAGCGCTTTCGCCAGCCTGGCCGGCATGATTTGTTCAATATTTGTCGATGACATGGGCCTGCACCTTGGCTCCGTAATCATTGATCGCCTGCCATAGCGCAGGCAATCCGGTGAAGTCTGACTCGGCCACACCCAGGCGAACCGCCTGGTCGACCACGATTCGGGCGACATCAAAGTGCCGCGAGCGAGGATACTGCGCCAGATATTCGCGCATCACATCGCTCAAATTAAGCGGTATCCGCCGCTCTTTATATTTATGCAGCGCCTGCTCCACCAGCGCGATCAGCTGCTCGCGCATCTCGCTGAACTCTTCATATTCCAGCTCCGCGGGCAGCTCGCCGGTCACTTCGTCGCTGCGCAGCGCCAGCTCCTCGTCGCGCATATCCAGCAGGCGGTCGGCGTTGGCGAAGGTTAACGCCCAGGGATGGTCAAAATAGCTTTGCACCGACTGGCGCAAACGCTGCGCGAACACCCGGTTTTTATCCATATCGATCGCCGTACGGATAAATTTATGCACATGGCGATCGTAGCCGATCCACAGATCGATGGTTTGCTGCCCCCAGCTGACGATACGGTCGAGTTTGTTCTGCAGATCAAAGACCTGCTTATCAACAAATTCCAGGTTGTTCGGGTTATGCAGAATCGCATCCTGAATGCTTAGCAGACTGGCCTGTAATTTATCGCCGGCGGCTTCCAGCGTATCCTGCAGTTCGCGCAGGGTGGCGGACGTTTCCGTCAATAGCTGTTCGCAGTTGACGATCGCCGCGCGCCAATCCTGGTTCAGCAGCGCCGCGATATCGTTTTTCACCCCCTGCTGCTGCTCATCCATCAGCCGCTGGGATAGGTCGATGCTGTCGAAAATCTCCGCCACCGAGTATTTCAGCGGCGCAAAGACATTGCGGTGCCAGTGAAACTCATCGCCGCCCTCTTCGGCCGCGTCCGCCGCCCGGCTCAGCTCCTGGGCCACAATGGAGAGCTGCATGGAAAGCCGCAGCGTCGAAAACTCGCGCTGGCGAATATAGTAATCGGTAATTCCGATGCCCAGCGGCGTCAGGCGGTAGATGGCGTTGCCGTCCGCCAGTTCGCTGGTAAAGCGATTGAGCAATCGCTGGCGCACCAGATCGTTAATCGCATTGTTGGCGCGCACGGTGATGGTTTCGTTGGTTTGATCGAATCCCTGACTGACATGGCGAAAGGCGTCAACCAGTTCGCCTTCGCTCATTTCACCATCCATGCGCTCACCGTTCAGCGTCGCAATCGCCAGCAAAAACGCCAGACGTTCGGTGGGAAGCGAAAGGGAAAAATCATTTTTTCGTGCCCAGGCGACCAGTTCGGGTACAGTCTGGGAAAAATCACTCATAATGCATCCTTCAAATGGGTTTTATGCGCCATGACATGGATATAACGCCCCAGACTCACAAAGGGTTCCTGCCGGCAATACCGCTGTTCGAGCTCAAGAATCTCGGCGAAATTATCGCTTTGCTGCTGCTTATTCTGCAAATAGTCATGAAATACCCGCACCCCCGTTTTTCCGCCGATGGAAAATCCCAACGCCTCCAGCCAGCCGTAGACCTGCTGCGGATCCAGCGGGTGATCGGGAGAGAGCGAGCGCCGTTTGCGCTTAGGCATACCCGCTTGCACATAGGAGAAATTGCCCAACACCATGTTACGCATCAACAGGCCATGATGGTTATAGAACATCAGGGATAAAACGCCGCCCGGCGACAGGCAATCATACAATATTTTAAGCGCCTGCCGGGGTTGAGCCACCCATTCCAGCACCGCGTGAAACAATATCAGATCGGCCGGCTTTTCCATATACTGCCCGATATCCTGAACGGCGCATTGTACAAAACGCATGTTATGGCTCACATTTTGTGCGGCCGCGGCGTTTTGCGCGCGCTGAATCATCTCATCTGATAAATCGCACAACAATACCTGATGTCCTAAAGCGGCCAAACGGCAGGCCATATGGCCCTCGCCTCCGCCGGCATCCAGAATTCTTAACGGGCGATCGGGGAACTGGGCCAGCAGGCCGTCAAGATCCTGCCATAACACCGCCTGCCTCAGTTTACCTTTCGTCGTTCCATAGATATTGCGGGCAAACTTTTCTGCGATATCGTTAAAATTGCGATCCTGCATCGGTCAAGATTTCCACGTCATGATGGCTATACCGTCGCATGTCAAGCCGCAGGCGCGTTGGCCCTCCTGCGATTCGCACTCTTTAGGGCATAGCCGCCGTATTCCAAGCCGCATAGGCGTCGGTTCTTCCGCCGCTCGGACGATGTTGGCTAGAGCGAATAAAAAACGCGCGGCTATCGCGCGCGCCGGCGTTGTTGAAACTGCTATTTTGGCACAGGCTGGCTTAGAATAAATGGTCTTACCCGATGATATCTGCCCGGATGCGGTTTTTTCAGCCAAAAGGAAGGTGATTTTATGTTGTTTGTCGCTAAAAAAGTTATCGGCAGCCTGCTGCAGCCTCTGCCGATACTTTTGCTGTTAATGGGAATCGGCCTACTATGCGTGGCGTTCACGCGCTGGCAACGCGGCGGAAAAATGCTGATCCTCGCCGGTTGGCTGATGCTGGCGCTGATCAGCATTCAGCCGGTATCCGATCGGCTGTTATTACCGCTGGAAACGCGCTACCCGACCTGGCAGCCAGGGCGGCCGGGCCAGCCCAAGGTAGATTACATCGTGGTGCTGGGCGGCGGCTATACCTATAACCCGGACTGGGCGCCGAGCTCCAACCTAATCAATAACAGCCTACCGCGCGTAACCGAAGGCGTTCGGCTTTACCACGCCAACCCCGGCGCAAAAATGATTTTTACCGGCGCCGCGGCGCAGGGCAATCCGGTAACCAGCGCGAAAACAGCGGCGCTAGTGGCGGAGAGCCTGGGCGTCCCGGCGCAGGATATCCTGACGCTGGATACCCCGAGAGATACGGAGGAAGAGGCCGCCAGTACCGCCAAAGCGGTAGGAAAACGGCCGTTCCTGCTGGTGACGTCGGCCAGCCATCTGCCCCGCGCGCTGCGTTTTTTCCAGGCGCAGGGGCTAAACCCCATCCCGGCGCCGGCCAATCAAATGGCCATCACCACTGCGCTCAATCCCTGGGAGAAGATAGTGCCGTCGGCGTATGCGCTCTCGCACAGCGAACGGGCATGGTACGAGACGCTGGGACGGATTTGGCAACGCCTGAAAGGCGTCAAGCCCGCGCAGGATGCCCCGGCGTCATAGGGCGCATAGCGCGCTATTCCAGCCAGGGGGAGAGTTCGCGCGCGGCCATATCAAACAGCCGCCGATCCAGCTGCCCGGTATGGATATAGCGGGCGATCGCCTCCCAGATAACATACAGCCAGCGGCGATAGACAAACGACTCGGCGACCGGCGCTTTGCCGAGGTAATGATATAGCAGTTGCTCCGGCATGCCCGGCTCGCACAAGCGCAGCAGTTCGTACTCTCTGGGAGCCCAGAGCATCGTGCCCGGATTAATCATCGCCAGCAGCTGATCGCTGCGCGAGTCTTTCAGCATGCTGCGCAACGAGAGATTGCCGTGCACCAGTACGCAGCTGTCGTTGAAATCATCAAATAAAGCGGGCAGGCATTGACGCGAACGGTACAGCAGGCTGCGATCCTCCTGGGTCAACAGCGGCGCGCTGATATTGAGCAGCGTGGACCACAGAACCTCCAGCCGCTGCTGATACCAGCTAAACCAGTCATTCTCCTGCGTGCTGTCGACGGAGCCGACGCAGCCGTGGCTATCGATACGGTGCCAGGCCAGCACGCTTTCCACGATTTGGTCCATCAGCGATGTCCAGCGCTGCGCCGTGCGGGTCGGCGCTTCAACGGAAACGCCGCGCAGCCGTTCGATCAATAACAGCTCTTTATAGGGCGCCTGCTGCGTCACCACCAGGCCATACACCGTGGGAAGCCGTACGTCCCCTTCCCGCGCCAGCATGGAAAGCTTATACGCCTCCTGTTGCGCCACGCCTTGACAGACGTAGCCTTTGGCCAACAGGGGGATCGCATTGCCTTCCTTATCATACAACGCATACAAATGCGCGTAAGGCTGCTCGCTTACCCGTTCAAGCCGGCTGAGGCTTTCGCCCAGCACCGTACTTAATTCCGCTTTTAATTGTTCCATAAACCGTAGCCAGACCTCTGCTTGGCAGCATCGCCTAACCGTCGATCATGCGATGAGCCAAAGGTAATTTCTTCAATACAGATCAAAGAAAGGGGAATCGAGAGGAACATCGGCGCCACAGAAAACATCACGGAAAGCGCGTTGCTGCCGCGCCCTCGTCGCGCGGTCAGGCCCATATCCGTCGCTCCCCGCGCTCAGCAGGCGGGAACCTGCTGTTTCATACGGCGCGGCGTCGCCGGAGATCCCCGCCTGCACGGGGATGACGGGAAAAGGGACGGAAGTGGCGGAAAGAGACGCGGGAAAAGTCACACATTGGCGATAACCGCGCGCACGCGCGCCAAATCTTCCGGCGTATCCACCCCGACGCTGGGAACCGCTTTCGCCACGGCAACGTGAATCTTCTCGCCGTACCACAGAACCCGAAGCTGCTCCAGCAGCTCAATCTGCTCCAGCTGACTGGGCGCCCAGCCGACATAACGGCGCACAAACCCGGCCCGATAGGCGTAAATGCCGATATGACGTAAAAAGTGATCGCCGATAGTCTCCTGCGTACGCGCAAAGCGCTCGCGCTCCCAGGGGATCGTCGCCCGGGAAAAATAGAGCGCGTACCCTTGCGCGTCGATCACCACTTTAACCGCATTGGGGTTAAACGCTTCTTCGCTGGTGGTAATCGGTACCGCCAGGGTCGCCATACCCGCTCGGCAGCCGGCGAGATTTTCGGCGACCTGTCGCACGATCACCGGCGGAATCAGCGGTTCGTCGCCCTGAACGTTGACGATGATTTCATCGTCAGCAAACTTATAACGCTCAATCACTTCAGCCAACCGCTCGGTTCCTGAATTGTGATCCGCACGGGTTAAACAGACCTCGCCGCCGGCCCGGCTCACCGCGGCCTGTACGTCAGGATGGTCGGTCGCCACAATCACGCGCCGGGCGCCCGACTCCAGCGCGCGCTCCATCACATGCACCACCATCGGTTTCCCGTTGATATCCGCCAGCGGTTTACCGGGCAGACGGCTTGAGGCGAACCGCGCCGGAATGATGACGTTGAAATTCATTGCGTGATCTCGTCGGCCGCTAATTTACGCGCTTCATGCTCCAGCAAAACGGGAATATCGTCACGCACCGGATAGGCCAGCCCATCAACCTTGCATATCAGCTCCAGTTTTTCTTTATTAAAGTACAGCCGTCCGTTACATACGGGACAAGCAACTATTTCAAGTAAACGATGATCCATGCTTCCTCCATCAAGAAGCCAACAAGGTTATATTTCCCTTCAAGCCACCGCGCGTCGGCGGCTTGAAATTATTGGGTTCGACGGCTAATGCGGCCGCAACGCCGCCTCCAGCCGATTAAGCAGCTGCGCCGCCTGCGGTTCGGCCAAAACCGCATCGACCGGCAGATACCACCAGTTGCGGCGGGCGAACGCCCGACATTTAACCGCGTCTTTTTCCGTCATCAGCAGCGGCTGCGCTTCGTCGGCGGTCAGCGCTTGCAGTTGTTCAAGCTGATAGGGCTGATGGTCGGCAAACGCCGCCTCACGTGAAATACGCACGCCGGCGTCGCGCAGCGTAGTAAAAAAGCGCTGCGGGTAGCCGATGCCCGCCATCGCCACGACGTCTTGCAGCTGTTTCAGCGCGAGTTTCTCCCCGGTGAGCAGATTAACCGCCATGCCCGAGGTCAAACACATCGCAATCTCGCCGCTGCGGGCGGTTCCGCCGTTGACGATAACCGCGTCCACGGAGGCTAACCGGCCTTCCCGCTCGCGCATCGGCCCCGCGGGCAGCCACCAGCCGTTGCCGAAACGCCTGACGCCATCCACCACCACCAGCTCGATATCGCGGGCTAGCGCATAATGCTGCAACCCGTCATCGGTTATCACTACATCCAACGGATAACGCGCCAGTAACGCCTCTACCGCCAGGCGCCGCCGCGGCGCCACGGCGACCGGCGCGCCGGTGCGCTGATAAATCAGCACCGGTTCATCGCCCGCCTGCGCGGTGGAAACGTCGTCATCGACCAGCAGCGGATAGCGTTGTGCCTTACCGCCGTAGCCGCGGGAGACCACGCCGACCCGGTATCCCCTGCGCCGTAACTGCTCCACCAGCCAGATCACCACCGGGGTTTTACCATTGCCCCCGGCCGTCAGATTTCCCACCACAATCACCGGCACCGGGGCGCGCCAGCTCTTGCGCCATCCCCGGCGGTAGCTTTGACGTATCAGAAAAGCGACGAGCCCGTATAGCGCGGACAGGGGCACCAGCAGCCAATAGAGCGACGAGCGCCCCGACCAGATGCGCTCAATCATTCGCCGAACTGCATTTTATGTAACTGGGCATAGGCGCCGTTACTGGCCAGCAACGCGGCATGCTCACCGCGTTCGATAATGCGTCCGTCTTCAACGACCAAAATTTCATCGGCTTTCTCAATGGTAGACAAACGGTGAGCGATAACCAGCGCGGTGCGATCTTTTTGCAGCTCGTCCAGAGCGGACTGGATCGCGCGCTCCGACTCGGTATCCAGCGCCGACGTCGCTTCATCCAGCACCAGGATAGGACAGTTGCGCAGCAGCGCGCGCGCAATGGCGATACGCTGACGCTGTCCGCCGGAAAGCAGAACGCCGTTCTCGCCGATCATGGTATCCAGGCCGTTTTCCATCGTGCTGATGAAATCCATCGCGTGCGCCATGCGGGCCGCGCGCTCAATTTCTTCCCGGCTGTAGCGATCGTGACAGGCGTAGGCGATATTATTGGCGATGGTGTCGTTAAACAGATGCACATTTTGCGACACCAGCGCCACCTGGCTACGCAGAGAGGAGAGCGTATACTCGCGCAAATCGTGCCCATCCAGCAGAATTTCGCCGGACTGGATGTCGTAGAAACGGGTAATCAGATTAGCGATGGTGGATTTGCCCGAACCGGAACGCCCCACCAGCGCGACGGTTTTACCCGGCGGAATATGCAGGCTGACGTTTTTCAGCGCCAGATTCTCTCTGCCGGAGTAGGCGAAACTGACATTGCGGAATTCCAGATCGCCCTTGGCGCGCCCAAGCTCCAGCGTGCCGGTATCTTTTTCCTGTTCCATATCCAAGATGGCGAACAGCGTCTGGCAGGCCGCCATGCCGCGCTGGAACTGGGCGTTAACGTTAGTCAGGGATTTCAACGGCCTCATCAGCGCAATCATCGATGAGAAAACCACCGTAATCGTCCCCGCCGTCAGCGTCTCCATCACGCTCGGGAAGCTGGCCGCATACAAGACAAAGGCCAGCGCCAGCGACGCGATCAACTGAATGATAGGGTCGGAAATGGAAGAGGCGGAAACCAGCTTCATGCCCTGTTGACGCATACGGTTGCTGACTTTATTAAAGCGCTGCGCTTCGACTTCCTGGCCGCCGAAAATCAACACCTCTTTGTGGCCTTTCAGCATCTGTTCGGCGCTGGTGGTCACCAGCCCCATCGTATCCTGCATATTTTTGCTGATATTACGAAAGCGTTTGGAGACCAGGCGAATGGCCACCGACACGATCGGCGCAATGACGATCAGGATAAGCGACAGCTGCCAGCTGTAATAGAACATCAGGATGAAGAGGCCGATGATGGACGCCCCTTCCCGGATCACCGTAATCAGGGCGCCCGACGACGACGCGGCCACCTGCTCGGAGTCATAGGTGATGCGGGACAACAGCGTGCCCGTCGACTGCTGGTCAAAGAAGGTTACCGGCATCCCCATAATGTGCTGAAACAGGCGGCGGCGCATCGCCATCACCACTTTGCCGGACACCCAGGAGACGCAGTAACTTGAAACAAAGCCCGATGCGCCGCGCATCAGCATCAGCCCGATCACCACGAACGGCATCCAGACCAGGACGGAACGATCGGTCTTACCAAACCCTTCATCAAGCAGCGGCTTAAGTAGAGACAGCATCAACGTGTCGCCGGCGGCATTAACCACCAGCGCGATCGCGGCCACAATTAGCCCCGTTTTAAAAGGAGAGATCATCGGCCATAGGCGACGAAATGTCTGCCAGGTGGAGAGATCTTTATCATTCAGCATGCAATAAACCTGAGCCAATAAGAAATAGCCGCCTATTTTACTCATTATCCGGCTTTACGCCAAACCACCGATGATACCAGCGGGGAGATATTTGCTCTCTGAAGCCGATTATGCGCCAATAATCGTTGAAAAAACGCGCGCTCAGCTGCCCCGAGGCCGCCGTACCCCGCACGCATAACCCTGCCGGCGATAGCGCGCCACAACCGTTGCCGCCGGCAGCCGCCATGGGTTATAGCGTGAGTTGGAGGACCAAACGCGCGCCGCGCCGACCGCGCGGATAAACGTCGGCGACGAGGAGGTTCGGCTTCCGTGGTGGGGGATTTGTAACAAATCTGCAGCCAGCGCCTCTCTCTGCCATCTAACCAGCTGTTGCTCCGCGGCGAGCTCGATATCGCCGGTCAATAACACGCGATAGCGGCCATCGTCGATGCGAACCACGCAGGAGTCATTATTCTCCGCGTCGAGCGCCGGGGATTGCGGCCACAACACGCTGAACCTTAACCCTTGCCAGGACCAAACCTCGCCGCGCAGACAGGGATAATGCCCGGCGTCTTTAATCGGGCTGAAGATTTGCGCGCCCGGAAAGGCGGCTTTCAGCGTATCCAGACCGCCGATATGATCGCTATGGCCGTGACTCACAATAATTTTTTCCACCGCTAGTCCGCGCCAGCGCAGATAGGGCAAAATTTCCCTTGTCGCCATATCGCCCCCCTCCCAGCGGCTGCCGGTATCGTACAGAACGGCTTTGCCATTGCGCTCAATCACCACCGCCAGACCATGGCCGACATCCAGCATATCGACCCGCCAGTTTGGCCGATCGTTTTTCATCCTGAAGACCAGGAGCAGCATAATCAGGCTGAAGATACTAACGGGGTAGCTGCGCCACCACGCGAAACGCCATATCACCACGCATAGCCAGCCGACAACGCTGCCGACGAGCAGGGACGACTCGAGATCGATCCAGCCGTTCCGCATATAGGCCAGCGGCGTAAATACGCTTCTCAACGAGATATCCGCCAGCCGCCACAGCCCATAATCCAGGCCGCCGATATACATCAGAGGCAACGCCAGCAGCACCAAGGGAGTAGTAATAAACGAGACGATGGGTATCGCCCACAGATTGGCGGGCAAAGCGGTCAGGCTGACGCCATGGAACATAGCGAGCTGCAGCGGCAACAGCAGCAGCGTCATCCCCGCTTGCAAATGCAGCCAGCGGAGCCAGCACCAGTAAACGCCCCGCCGGCACCGTTGCGGCAACGGCGCCCACTGAAACCAGAAAATCAGCGACGCCACGGCCAGACAGGAAAGCCAGAAACTGTCGGACAGCACGCTGAGAGGGTCGCCGCATAAGATAAGCGCGATACACCAGAGCCATACCTGCCAGGGTGAACAGGTCACGCCTTGCGCCCTCAGCAAAACCCAGACACTGAGCGCCAGCGCCGCTCTGACCGCCGGCGGATTTCCCCCGGCGAGCCATACATAGGTCCATGACGTCAGCCAGCTGATAAATAAGGGAAAACGGTAGCCAATAGCGTAAGCCGGCAGCAAATATTGCAGCGCCCGCGCGACGGCCCAGCCGAAGAGCGCGGCGAGCGCGATATGCAGGCCGGAGATCGCCATCAGGTGCATGGTGCCGGTCGCGCGCAGCAACGTTTTGGTTTCCGCGCTGACGGTTTTCATGTCGCCAAACGCCAGCGCCAGCAGGATGGCGCGCCACGGCAGCGCCGCCACCCGATGTTCCGCATGAGAAATAATGCGCTGGCGCAGATTGCAGGACGCATCAATAAGCTGCGCGGATTGAATCCGGCCCGATAGCGGCTGACGCTTCGCGACGGCCCAGCGCTGGCTGTCAAATCCGCCTTGATTCAGGCGGCTGTGCGCCGGACGAAAGCGTGCGGCGATGCGCCAGCGTTGCCCGCCGCACCAGTCGCGCATTCCAGGTGACAATGTCACATACGCATAAAGCGGCGGAAATACCCAACGCCGGTCGATTTTCTCCAGTTTAACGATCGCCCGGGGCTCATCCACCTCGGCGAAGCGTATGCTACTTATCGTCACCGTGGCGCTGACCGGCTGCCGCGTCGTCCGTTCGATCTGTTTAAGCAGCGTCTGCGCGCTTAATCCTGCCCAGCAAAAACTGAATAATAGGATCGCGACGCGCCATAGCGCATAGCGGCGCCCGTTCGCCGCCAGCATCAGCGCCAGCAGCATCCCGCCCCACAGCGCGCCGGCCGGCGGTATCTGCGGCAGAATCAGCAGCGGCAACACGCCGAGGATCGCGGCGACGGCGGCGGCGCTTACGGATATTCGACTCATCATTCGGCTACGCTGAAGAATGGCGCGACGGCCATTTCTATCTAATGGGAAGAGCCATCTTGTTACATCACCGGCGTTCGGTGCGGTTAAAAATCAGCATATGGGAAACGCAGCGCGATAAAAACGCTCGGTTGCGGTAAATAGGTCGAGAGCTTGCGAAGCGGCGCTCATCTTCGCCGCTAAGCGGCCGTGGCCGGGGCGGCGCGCTATCGCGGCTGAAAATGCGGACGAAGAAATAAAAAAACGCCGGGAGCGTTTTTCAACGTCACGCAGCGACGGCCCGAAGGGTGAGCCCCTTTAGCGGGGCGAGTAATATCTGACTTTGTCAACAATCTGAAACGCCGGGTGTGGATGTGGGCATGGACCGCCCGCCATAAAAAAGGGACCGCCTGTGCGATCCCCGAGCGTGCGGATGTAGCGCCTGGGTTATTTCACTTCGCCCATCGCTTTCAATTTCTTGGACAATTCGCGCCGTTCTTTCGACAGGTCGGCGTTTTTAATGATGTAATCATCAACGCGGTCTTCATAATCGCTGCGCATGCTGGCGATAATCCCCTGAATATCTTCAATGCTCATCCCCGGCTTAATGTAGTCGCTCAGGTTATCAAGCAGTAAGACGCGCTTCTGGTTGTCACGAATTTTCTTTTCGTTATCAATAATTTCACGCTGTAATTTATTTTTACGACGGAACATGCGAACAAACTCCAGTACATCCTGGAAACAAGGCTTAGTGTCCTTATCCATTTTTCTACCCTTACTTAAGTCAAACACAGATTTCTCTAATATGCTAACCATACAGGTTAGCAGCTATCTGCGACAAGATGGTTTTATTCGGAACGCGCTAATTACCGATAATACACGGCAATACGCTGATTATGAACCTGTTCGATAGCGACCCTGGTGTCGAAAATATCCTCAAGCACCTCGGAAACCATGATCTCTTCCGGCGTGCCATTATAGATAATTTGCCCCTGACGCATCGCAATAATGTAGTCCGAATAGGCGGAAGCGAAATTGATATCGTGAATGACCAGCACAATGGTCTTTTTCAGCTCATCCGCGGCGCGGCGAATCTGTTTCATCATCGCCACCGCGTGCTTCATATCCAGATTATTGAGCGGTTCATCCAGCAGCACATACTCCGTGTCCTGGCACAGCACCATCGCCACATAGGCGCGCTGCCGCTGACCGCCCGACAGTTCATCGAGAAAGCGATCTCTGAATTCGCTCAGGTTGAGAAAGGCCATCGCCGCCTCGATACGTTCTCGATCGTCCGCGTTTAGACGTCCTTTGCTATAGGGATAGCGGCCGAACCCCACCAGATCGGCGACGGTCAGGCGGCTGGTAAACTGGTTCTCCTGCCGCAGCACCGAGAGACAGGTGGCCAGCTTATCGCTGGGGGTCGTCGTCACATCCATGCCATTGACGCTGACCCGCCCCCTATCGGCCGCTAATAAGCGGCTAACGATGGATAAAAGCGTCGATTTTCCTGCGCCGTTGGGACCAATAATCGAGGTAACGCCCCCGCGGGCAATGGTGGCGGTAACGTTTTTCAGCACCGCCGTACTATTGTACGTTTTAGTGACATCACCAATTTCAATCACCGGGAAACCTTCTTAAGTAATAACAGGATAAACAGTGAACCGCCGATAAACTCAATGACCACGGACAGCGCGCCGGACATGTTCAGCAGATGCTCAAGCAACAGTTGCCCGCCTACCAGCGAGACAATGCCCAGTAAGAACGCCGCGGGCAGCAAAAAACGGTGCTGACTGGAGCCGATAATCAAATACGCCAGATTGGCCACCATAAATCCTAAAAAGGTTAACGGCCCGACCAACGCCGTCGATATCGCCACCAATACCGAGACCAACAGCAAAATCACCGTCACGCTGCGCTTGTAATCCATCCCTAGGTTAATCGCGCTATTACGCCCGAGCGCCAATACATCGAACTGAAAACGCATACGCCATATAACGATAGCGACGACCAGGGCGATAGCGACCGAGAGACCGATCAGTTCAGGGGCGGCGCGGGTAAACGTGGCGAACATTCGCCCCTGCAGGATGGCGAATTCATTGGGATCCAGCAAGCGCTGCATCAGGTTGGCGACGCTGCGGAACAGCGTGCCGCAGATAATGCCCACCAGCAAAACCAGATGCAGATTGTTGCGGTTCCCGGTAAACAGCCAGCGATAAAGCAGCGCGGAAAATAGCACCATAAGCAGCGCTTCAAAAAAGAATTTCCCCTGAATGCCTAAATCAGGCATGCCCTGCGAACCAAAAACGAAAATCATTGCCGTCTGAATCAGAATAAACAGCGCTTCGAACCCCATAATCGAAGGGGTCAAGATCCGGTTATTGGTGACGGTCTGAAACAGTACCGTGGAGACGCTGGCGGCAAACGCCACCAGTAGCATAGTGACCAGCATCAATGCGCGATGCGTCAGGATATAGCGCAGATTACTGCCGAGATTGATGGTCATAAATATCGTCATCACGCCCAGCGATAACAGGCACAGCAACGCTAAACGATAGCGGGAAGAGAGCCCACGCCGCGCTGCGGACGGGGTGGAGGGCGTTGGCGAATGCGTTTTGTTAACTGACATGGCGTTTTTTACTTAGTAACAGGAGAAGAAAAACGATAGCGCCGATAACCCCCAGAATAACGCTGACCGGTATCTCAAAAGGATAGCGGATCACCCGGCCGATAATGTCGCACAGTAGCACCAGGCCGCCCCCCAGCAGGCACACCCAGGGGATGGTTTTACGCACGTTATCGCCCAATAACATGCTGATAAGATTGGGAACGATCAGGCCGAGAAAAGGCAACGCCCCCACGACCACCACCACCACGCCGCTGATAATCGCCACAATCGCCACCCCCATCAGCATAACCTGCCGATAGTTCAGCCCGACGTTAACCGCAAACTCCCGGCCCATACCGGCAACGGTGAAGCGGTCGGCTATCCAGCAGGCGGCCAGCGTCAGGACGCCGACCAGCCACAGCAGTTCATAGCGCCCCTGCAAAACGCCGGAGAAATCCCCGGACTCCCAGCTGCCCAGCGCCTGCAGCAGGTCATAGTACATGGCGCCGAACGTGGTGACCGCGCTGATGACCGCGCCGAGCATGATCCCCACCAGCGGCACGACCAGCGCCGATTTCAGCACCATTCGTCTTAGCAACAGCATAAACAACAGCGTGCCGGCCAGCGCAAACAGACTGGCGACAACCATTTTGACGAATACCGGCGCGGCGGGCGCCAGCACCAGCACCACCAATAAACCCAACCCCGCCGACTGGGTCGTCCCGGCCAATGACGGCTCCACGAAACGGTTTTGGGTCAGCAGTTGCATGATCAGGCCGGCCACGCTCATGGCGCTTCCCGCCAGCAGCAATGCCAGCGTCCGCGGCACGCGGCTGATAAAGAAGATATCGCGCATCGCCTGATCGCTCCAGACCGCCTGCACGGTCACCCGGCCGGCCCCCAGGAAGAGGCTGGCGACGACCATCGCGGCCAGCAGAAGAATGCCAAGCGAAAAATAGAGAGATTTCATTGTTCCTGCCGTAGTTCGCCGCTATTTTTTATCCAACGCGTTATTCACATCCGCAATGAGATTTTTATAGCTTTGCAGGCCCGCCGAAATATAAATGGAGGTGGAGTCCAGATAGACGATATGGTTGTGCTGCCAGGCGTTGGTTTTATGGATCAGCGGATTATCAAGCACCTGCCGCGCCGACTGTCCGCCCGCCCCCGTCCGCCCGATAGCGCTGTCGCGATCCAGCACAAACAGCCACTCGGGATTCACGCTGAGCAAAAACTCCGACGTCACCACATTGCCGTGCCGCCCGGCCCCGGCCTCGGGAAACGCCGCGGCCGGCTTAAATCCCAGCTCATCGAAAATAAAGCCGAAGCGGGATCCCGGACCGTAGGCCGACATTTTCCCGCCGGAAACCATCAGCACCAGCGCGCTTCCCGCATTGGCGCTTTTTTCCCGGCTTTGGGCAATCTGCTGTTTAAACTCCGCCAGTTGCTGTTTAGCTTCGTCTTCTTTGCCGAAGATCGCGCCCAGTTGCTCAATCCGCTGGCTAAAACTGGCCATAAACTGCTGCGCATCGACATTCAGCGAGATGGTGGGAGCGATGCCGCTTAATTTATCGTAAGCGTCGGCGGCGCGTCCGCCGGCGATGATGAGATCGGGGCGCGCGCTGCTAAGCGCTTCGTAATCGGGCTCAAACAACGTACCGGCGTTGAGGTAGTCGCCGCCCCGGTATTTCGCTAAATATTCGGGCAGATGCGTGCTGGTCTGAGGCACGCCGGCGATATCGATTTTCAAGGCGTCCATCGTGTCCAGAATCGCCGGGTCGAGAACAATGACCTTTTGGGGATGCACCGGCACCTGGGTAGTGCCCTGCGCATGCTCAATGCTTATGGTTTTAGCGCTCTGCGCCGATGAAGCCGCCTGATCGCACCCAGACAGTACAAGCATTGACGCTAATAGCGCCGTCTTCGCCGCAAAGGCCGCGTTCTTCGCCTGCATTATTTTTCCTCCGGTGGTTATCATCCTGAACAAAACGCCCAGATAACAAGCAAGTTAATTATCATTCGCATTCATAAAAAATAATTGTAACCGAGGATAATACGCCTGCCTAGCGATTACGCCGCTGAAGAGTTTGAGCGGCGTCAGGAAAGCGCCACATAAAGCGGATTCAATGATATCCTTGGCGTTTGCCAACTGTTCCCGCCGACTGCGGCGTTCAGATCAATCATTTAGCGCAATGTAAATATGGCCGATAACACACAACCCACGTTTTTTGTTCATGATTACGAGACTTTCGGTAAACATCCCGCTCGCGACCGCCCCGCGCAGTTCGCCGGGGTACGCACCGATATGGATTTCAACATCATCGGCGAACCGCTGGTCATCTATTGCCAACCAGCGGACGATTATTTGCCGGAGCCGGAAGCGGTGATGATAACGGGAATCACGCCGCAGTCGGCCCTGGCTAAAGGCGTGAACGAAGCCGAATTCGCCCGCCGCATTCACGGCGAATTCAGCGTTCCCGGCACCTGCATCATGGGCTACAACAACATCCGCTTTGACGATGAAGTCAGCCGCAATATTTTTTACCGTAATTTCTATGACCCTTACGCCTATAGCTGGCGCAGCGGCAACTCGCGTTGGGATCTGCTGGATGCGCTACGCGCCTGTTATGCGCTGCGGCCCGAGGGGATCGTCTGGCCGGAAAATGAGAATGGGCTACCCAGCTTTAGGCTTGAGCATTTGACCAAGGCCAACGGCGTATCCCATGAGCATGCGCATGACGCCATGTCTGACGTCTACGCCACTATCGCCATGGCGAAACTGCTGAAACAGGCGCAGCCCAAACTTTTTGATTATCTGTTTCAGTTGCGCAATAAAAACAAAGTCAGCGCGTTGATCGATATTCCGCAAATAAAACCGTTGGTTCATGTCTCCGGCATGTTCGGCGCGGCAAGGGGCAATACCAGCTGGGTGGCGCCCCTGGCGTGGCATCCGGATAACCGCAACGCCGTCATCATGTGCGATCTGGCCGGCGATATGACGCCGCTGATGGAGCTGGACGCCGACGCATTGCGCGAACGTCTCTATACCCGCCGAGAGCGGCTGACCGAGGATCAAAGCGCCGTTCCCATTAAGCTGGTGCATATCAACAAGTGCCCGGTGCTGGCCCCCGCCAATACGTTACGCCCGGAAGACGCGCAGCGGCTGGGCATCGACCGTCAGCGCTGTCTGGACAATCTCAAGCTGCTGCGTCAGCACAGTCAGATTAGGGAAAAAGCCGTGGCGCTGTTCGCCGAATCGCCGACCTTCCCCGCCACCGACGATGTCGATTTACGCCTCTATGACGGCTTCTTTGGCGACGCCGACCGTATGGCGATGAAGATCATTCAGGAAACCGCGCCGCAAAACCTGCCGGCGCTGGACCTGAAGTTCGCGGACGATCGTCTGGAGCCGCTGCTATTTCGCTATCGCGCCCGCAATTACCCCAACACGCTGGACGACGGCGAACAGCGGCGCTGGCTACAGCACCGCCGGGAAGTCTTTACCGGCGAACGGCTACAGGAATATATGGCGGAGCTGGATGCGCTGTATCAGCGTTATGACGGCGATAAGCAAAAAACCGATCTTCTTAAAGCGCTTTTTGCCTATGCCCAGGAGCTGGTGAACTGACTTTGCGTCAAACGGCGGAGAATAATTTCTCCGCCTTTCATCTTAAATATTCCGGCGTTTAAACCAGATCTTCACTGCACTGCGGCACCGGCTGGCGGAAACTGCGCGTGACAAACGCCAGATACAGCAGGCCGATCGTTGCCCAAACCAGGCCAAGCGTCATCGAACTCTCTTCCAGATTGACCCACAGCGCGCCGACGGTTAACGCCCCCAGCACCGGTAAAATAAGATAGTTGACCGTCTCTTTCAGCGTCCGGTTGCGGCGTTCGCGAATATAAAACTGCGATATCACCGACAGGTTGACGAAGGTAAACGCCACCAGCGCGCCGAAGTTGATCAGCGCGGTCGCCGTCACCAGATCGAACGACACCGCGGACAGCGCGATCGCGCCAACCAACAGGACATTCAAAGCGGGCGTACGCCATTTGGGATGAATATAGCCGAAGAAGCGCTCAGGGAAGACGCCGTCGCGCCCCATCACATACATCAGGCGAGACACGCCCGCATGCGCGGCCATACCGGATGCCAGCACCGTGACGCAGGAGAACACCAGAATAACGGACTGGAAGAATTTACCCGCCACGTACAGCATGATTTCCGGCTGCGAGGCGTCCGGCTCTTTGAAACGCGAAATATCGGGGAAGTAGAGCTGCAGGAAGTACGCCACGGCGATAAAAATCAGGCCGCCGATCAGCGCAGTCAGAAAAATAGCCTTCGGAATCACCCGGCTGGCGTCCTGCGTTTCTTCCGACAAAGAACTAATGCCGTCGAAGCCCAGGAATGAGAAGCAGAGAATGGTCGCCCCGGTGATCATCGGCACCACATGGGCGTTTTCCGACCAGAAAGGACGCATGCTGGTCAGCGTGCCGGCGCCTTCGCCCTGATACACGCCGTGGATCACCAGCCCCAGGAACACGGCCATAATGGCGATCTGCACCACCACGATAATCGAGTTCAAATTGGCCACCAGATTGATGCCCCGCAGGTTGAACAGCGTCATCAAACCGACCAGCGCCGCGACAAAAATCCATGACGGCACGCCGGGGAAGATCGCTTCCAGATAAATTTTCGCCAGCAGAATGTTGATCATCGGCATGAACAGATAATCCAGCAGCGACGACCAGCCGACCATAAAGCCGACGTGCGGGCTGATGGCTTTTTGCGCGTAGGTATACGCCGATCCGGCCGAGGGAAAACGCCGAACCAATTTGCCGTAGCTTAATGCGGTAAACAAAATACCGGCTAAGGCAAAGGCGTAGGCGGTAGCCACATGGCCGTCGGTCAGGCCGGACACGATGCCGAAGGTGTCAAAGATAGTCATCGGCTGCATGTAGGCGATCCCCATCATGACCACCGGCCACAGCGTCAGCGTCCTCTTTAACTGAGCGCGTTTTGCGCCGGCGGCGCCGGAATTAGACGGATTCATATCAGACATGACGCGCACCTCCGTTAATCACGGCGCGGGCGGCGTAATCTTTTCCTGACACGCTGGCGATAAGGGAGTTGATACAGGACTCGCCTGAATCACGATGAGAGGAGGTAACTGAAACCGCATCGGACCTCAATGACGACCGATGAATAGCGCCATAACCAATGCTTTTACAGCACAAGCCGGCGGGCACCGGCACGAAATTGACTGATTGCCCCATTTTTTACTGTCCTCACCGTGGCTCACTGGCACACACAAGCAGAATTATCTATCCGGATGGTTATCCGGCCTCTTCGTTGAACACATAAATGCAAAAAAATAACCGACGCGATTAAACGTCGGTTATTTTGCAAGGCGCGTATTTTGCACCACTCTGTTGCATCTGACAAGATTTAGCGAAACCCGCCGGCCACTTTATTCCCATTCCGCCACGCTATTGATACCCGCGGTCATTGATGCCGGCGCCAGGGGTAAAATCACCGATCCTGAAATTTTTTCCTCTTCTCAATCTGCAATCTTTCAAGCTCGAAAATAACCTGCTGTAGATCGCGCTCCTGCGCCGCGGTCAGCGCCGGGAATTTAAAGCTCAGGCGCTGGGTGATTTTCACATCGCCCTTGCCATCAAGGTCTTTAATCGTCGACTGACCAACAAACTGCAGGTCCAGGCGGAACTTGCCGTAATCGTTAAGATCCATCTCGACATCGCGGATAAGATCCCCCTGACTTAACAGATCATGGATATCACGATCGGTGCACAGGCTAAGCCCGCCGAGCGAGAGATCCTTAATGGTAAATTGAAAACCGCTGTCGTCCGGCAGTGTGCCCCGACACTGGAGCGGCGGCCAAAGCGGCGTATTGATGCGAAAATAGGTTCTGCGCTGAATAAGATAAAGCTGTTCGGGAATGTGGGCGCTGAAAGCGGGCAGCCCCTGAAAATCGATCGTTTGCGTTATCTCCGCTTTGAACTCAACCCTCGCCCCCGCAGGTTCGGCGATAAAAGCCAGGGTTCCCGCGCGCGACGCCTGGCTGCTTTCCTGCTCGATGCCGCCGAGATCGAAAATAAAAACATCGTCGCCGGGCAATACATCAAGAATTTTACTGATGAACTGCCCGCGGGAATGATGGACCATGACGGTGGTGTCATTTTTCTTTAATTCGCGCAGCGTTGCACAGATGGCAAGTTTATTACGCTTGACAAACTGCTCTTTCACGTTCTCATCCACAACGGTTATCTCCACCATGCGGCCAATGGTTTATCCCTGCCATTTTTAAATCATTGGCGTCCCTAAATGTCTGGCTTTACCCCTAACGCCGATCGTTTAAGCATCGAGATACACGGGGGCGGCTACCGGTGCGAGGCATCCCTATGGGAACTTCCCCCGGGTTTCCCCTAATAACCGGCTTAAGTGACCCGCATTCGGCGTTACCCCTGCTTATAGGAGCCGCAGCAAATTTTCAGCGATGGAATTTATATCCCCGCGCCAGCGAGATCAAATGATACGGGCACTCCCTCGTTGGTATCGGCAAAGCCGCATCCAATTTTAGGGCGATTAACAGAAAAATATTTTAAAGGGCGATTTGAGGATAGGCGAACATCGGCGCGGCCCGCCGATGCCATTCAGCCCTGACGGCCCCGCCGCGGGCGAGCGGGCGGCCGTCTTGCCGAGACTACTCCAGCGGCATGGTCATCGGGTCCGGATACTGGTAATCAAAGCCCAGTTCGCGACAAATGCGTTGACCATCGACAAGGCGTCCGGAGGGCGCGTCGTTATCCGCCGCAAACTGCGGCGGCGTTAAATTCAATTTACGCGCCTGGGCGGGATAGAAATCTTGCTTGGCGGGGTGCCCGGGCGCGCACAGATTATACAAGTGCCCGCCGTTCGGCAGTTTTAACAATAGCTGGATCGCCGCCAGCACATCCTCCTGATGCACCAGGTTGACGCCGAGACTTCCTCCGCTCAGCCCGGTTTTCCCCGCCATAAAGCGCCCCGGGTGGCGATCGATGCCCACCAGCCCCGCCAGCCGCAGAATGTCCACCGAGGTATCCGGCAGGTGCTGCAGCCACTGTTCAATCGACGTCAGCGTCTTGCCGGCGACCGATACGGGCCGCAGCGGCGAATTTTCCCGCACGGTGCCGCCGGTTTCGCCATACACGGACGTTGAACTGGTGAAGATGATTCTCGGCACATGAAAAACCCGCGCCGAGTTCACTAACGTCTGTATCGCCAAGGCGTAACTTTCGCCCCCTTGCGCCGTACGGCTCGCGGGCAGCGTAATCACCAGCGCGTCAACCCGCAGCAAGGCGTTTAACTCATCGGCGTCGCATTCCAGCTCCGGCGTAAGTCGGAGCGGATAGCATTCAATGCCGCTCAGACGGGCGGCCTCAACGCCGTCCATCGTCGTTTTACTGCCCACAACCCGATAACCGTGCCCATTCAGCGTGAGCGCCAGCGGCATGCCCAGCCACCCCAGACCGATAATCGCCACTTTTTTCATCATTCGCTCTCCCCACATCCCGCGCGCAACGCATTTTACACCCACCGTCCCGCGACTCGCCAGCGCAGCAATCGCCCCGCTGAAGTAAAAAAGAGTTGCGCAGATACCCGCACATGGTTTAGGTTAATCGCCAGACAGTGAATATACTGATACAGCCAAGAGATATTTTATGACAAACGTTCTGTTTAACCACCATCATCACCATCACCCTGACTAGTCTTTCAGGCGATTGGTGCTGGAAGACGTTTAAATCTTCCAGCGGCGCAGAACGCAAAGAGAGCCCTCGGAAGATTGACTTCCGAGGGTTTTTTTTATGGCGCGCGTTCCCGGCGCGCCCCCCTGCGGGCCGTTGCCATGCAACGTTAAAAAACGTTCCCGACGTTTTTTTATGCCCTGCTTTTTTTAGCAGCTTTTAATTTGACAGGTTAATGAGGTTTCCATGCTGGATAAAACACGTTTACGGATAGCGATGCAGAAGTCAGGCCGTCTGAGCGATGACTCACGAGAACTGCTGGCGCGCTGCGGTATCAAAATCAACTTACATCAACAGCGTCTCATCGCATTCGCCGAAAACATGCCGATCGATATCCTGCGCGTTCGCGATGACGATATTCCGGGGCTGGTAATGGACGGCGTGGTTGATTTAGGGATCATCGGCGAAAACGTACTGGAAGAAGAGCTGCTCAACCGCCGGGCGCAGGGCGAGGACCCGCGCTATTTTACGCTACGCCGTCTGGACTTCGGCGGCTGTCGTTTATCCATGGCGCTGCCGCTGGATGAAGAGTATACCGGACCGGAATGCCTGAGAGACAAACGAATCGCCACCTCCTACCCTCACCTGCTTAAACAGTACCTCGACAAAAAAGACATTAACTTCAAATCCTGCCTGCTGAACGGTTCCGTCGAAGTCGCCCCGCGCGCCGGCCTGGCCGACGCGATTTGCGATCTGGTTTCGACCGGAGCGACGCTGGAAGCCAACGGTCTGCGCGAAGTCGAAGTTATCTACCGCTCCAAAGCCTGTCTGATCCAGCGCGACGGCGAAATGCCGGCGGATAAACAGCAGCTGATCGACAAATTGCTGACCCGTATGCAAGGCGTGATCCAGGCGCGCGAGTCCAAATACATTATGCTGCACGCGCCGAGCGAACGTCTGGATGAAGTGGTCGCCCTGCTGCCGGGCGCCGAGCGGCCCACCATTCTGCCGCTGGCCGGCGATCAGAACCGCGTCGCCATGCACATGGTCAGCAGCGAAACCCTGTTCTGGGAAACCATGGAAAAACTGAAGTCGCTCGGCGCCAGCTCTATTCTGGTATTGCCGATTGAAAAAATGATGGAGTGATACCAATGGCAGACAGCAACACGACAAACAGCTTCAATACCCTTATCGACTGGCAGCGCTGCTCCGCGCAGGAACAGCGCCAATTGCTGACCCGCCCGGCCATTTCGGCCTCGGATCGCATTACCCGTATTGTCGAAGAGATTTTGGAAAGCGTAAAAAACCGCGGCGATAGCGCCCTGCGGGAATACAGCGCCCGGTTCGATAAAACGCAGGTTGACAAGATCCGCGTCAGCGCCGAAGAGATCGCCGCCGCGTCCGAACGCCTTGACGAAGAAGTCAAACAGGCGATGGCGACGGCGGTGCGTAATATTGAAACTTTTCACAACGCGCAGAAGCTGCCCGCGGTCGATGTGGAAACCCAGCCGGGCGTGCGCTGCCAGCAGCTAACGCGCCCAATCGCCACCGTCGGACTCTATATCCCCGGCGGTTCCGCGCCGCTGCCGTCAACGGTGTTGATGCTCGGCACGCCGGCGCGCATCGCCGGCTGCCAGCGTGTCGTTCTCTGTTCGCCGCCCCCCATCGCCGATGAAATTCTTTATGCGGCGCAGCTGTGCGGCATTCAGGAAGTGTTCCAGCTAGGCGGCGCCCAGGCGATCGCCGCGATGGCGTTCGGCAGCGAAAGCGTGCCCAAGGTCGATAAAATTTTCGGGCCGGGCAACGCCTACGTTACCGAAGCCAAACGCCAGGTCAGTCAGGATCTGGCCGGCGCGGCGATCGATATGCCGGCCGGTCCGTCTGAAGTGCTGGTCATCGCCGACAGCGGCGCCACGCCGGCGTTTGTCGCCGCCGATCTGCTTTCGCAGGCGGAACACGGTCCCGACTCGCAGGTTATTCTGCTGACGCCGGATAGCGGACTAGCCAAAGCCGTCGCCGACGCCGTGGAACAGCAGCTTCTGTTGCTTTCACGCGCCGACATCGCCCGCCAGGCGCTCTCCTCCAGCCGGGTGATTGTGGCGCGCGATTTGGAACAGTGCGTTGAAATCAGTAACCGTTACGGGCCGGAACACCTGATTATTCAGACGCGCGATGCGGAAAAATGGGTTGAAAAAATCACCAGCGCCGGTTCGGTGTTTCTCGGCGACTGGTCGCCGGAGTCCGCCGGTGACTACGCCTCCGGCACCAATCACGTCCTGCCGACGTACGGTTACACGGCGACTTACTCCAGCCTGGGGCTGGCCGACTTCCAGAAACGCATGACGGTGCAACAGTTGACGCCGCAAGGGCTGCTACAGCTGGCGCCCACCATTGAGACGCTGGCTCAGGCCGAGCAGCTCACCGCCCACAAAAATGCGGTCGCTCTGCGCGTCGCCGCCCTGAAGGAGCAAGCATGAGCATTGAAAAACTGGCGCGCGCCAATGTGCGTGCGCTGACGCCGTATCAGTCGGCCCGCCGTCTAGGCGGCTGCGGCGATGTGTGGCTGAATGCCAATGAATATCCGCAGGCGCCGGAATATCAGCTGACGCTGAATACGCTGAACCGCTATCCGGAGTGCCAGCCGAAGCTGGTGATCGAGCGTTACGCCGACTACGTCGGATTACCGCAGGAGCAGGTGCTGGTCAGCCGCGGCGCGGACGAAGGCATTGAACTGCTGATCCGCGCGTTTTGCGAACCGGGCAAAGACGCCATTCTGTTCTGTCCGCCGACCTACGGCATGTACGCGGTCAGCGCCGAAACCTTCGGTGTGGAGCGCCGTACGGCGTTAAGCAGCGCCGAGTGGCAGTTGGATATAGCGTCCATCGAACGGCAGTTGGACGGCGTGAAGCTGGTGTATGTTTGCAGCCCAAACAACCCGACCGGGAACCTGATAAAACAGCAAGACCTGCGCCGTCTGCTGGATCTGACCCGGGGCAAGGCGCTGGTCGTCGTCGACGAAGCCTACATCGAATTCAGCCCGCACGCTTCCGTTATCGGCTGGCTGCCGGACTATCCGCACCTGGTCGTCCTGCGCACCCTGTCGAAAGCCTTTGCGCTGGCCGGCCTGCGCTGCGGCTTTACGCTGGCCAATGCGGATGTCATCGCGCTGCTGCTGAAGGTGATCGCGCCTTACCCGCTCTCGCTGCCGGTGGCCGATATCGCCGCCCAGGCGCTGAGCGCCCAGGGCGTGGCGAGAATGCGCCAGAACGTGATCGACGTAGTGGAAAACCGCCGCTGGCTGGCCGAACAGCTATCGGCGCTGGCATGCGTGGTGACGGTATTCCCCAGCGAAAGCAACTATCTGCTGGTGCGTTTTACGCCATCCTGTCAGGCGTTCAAGACGCTGTGGGATCAAGGCATCATCCTGCGCGATCAGAGCAAACAGCCCGGACTGGCGGATTGTTTACGCATTACTATCGGTAATCGCTATGAATGTGAACGTGTCGTCGACGCACTGCGGTCATTACCCGGAACCCTCGCTTAATACCAAGGAGCCAATGTGAGCCAGAAATATCTCTTTATCGACCGCGACGGAACGCTGATTGCCGAACCCCCCGAAGATTTTCAGGTCGACCGCCTGGATAAGCTGGCGTTTGAGCCGGACGTGATCCCGTCGCTGCTGGCATTGCAAAAAGCGGGGTTCCGGCTGGTGATGATCACCAATCAGGATGGACTCGGCACATCCAGCTTTCCGCAGGAAACTTTTGATCCCCCTCATAATCTCATGATGCAGGTTTTCGCCTCTCAGGGCATCCGCTTTGAAAAAGTGCTGATCTGCCCGCACTTCCCGGACGACGACTGCGCATGCCGTAAGCCGAAAACGGCGCTGGTGACGGAATATCTGCAAGGCGGCGTTATCGATGCCGACCATAGCTATGTGATTGGCGATCGGGAAACGGATCTGCAGCTGGCCGGCAACATGGGCATCGGCGGATTACGCTATCAGCGCGAAGGTTTGAACTGGAACGCCATCGCCAATCAGCTGACGAAACGCGACCGCCACGCCCACGTCAGCCGCGTCACGCGCGAAACCGCCATTGATGTCGACGTTTGGCTCGATCGCGAAGGCGGCAGCAAAATCAGCACCGGCGTAGGATTTTTCGATCACATGCTGGACCAGATCGCCACCCACGGCGGCTTTCGCATGAACATTGAAGTGAAAGGCGACCTGTATATCGACGACCACCACACGGTGGAGGACACCGCGCTGGCGCTGGGAGAAGCGTTAAGCAAGGCGTTGGGCGATAAACGCGGCATCGGCCGCTTCGGCTTCGTGCTGCCGATGGACGAGTGCCTGGCGCGCTGCGCGCTGGATATCTCCGGCCGTCCGCATCTGGAATATAAGGCGGAGTACAGCTACCAGCGCGTGGGCGATCTGAGCACCGAAATGGTCGAACACTTCTTCCGCTCGCTCTCCTATGCCATGGGCTGCACCCTACATCTGAAAACCAAAGGCCGCAACGACCACCATCGCGTCGAAAGTCTGTTTAAAGTCTTTGGCCGGGCGCTGCGCCAGGCCATCAAAGTCGAGGGCGATACGCTGCCGAGCTCAAAAGGAGTGCTGTGATGAAGGTTGTCATTCTGGATACCGGCTGCGCCAACCTCTCCTCCGTCACCTATGCCGTGCAGCGTTTGGGCTATCAGCCGATCGTCAGCCGGGAAGCCGACATCGTGCTGCACGCCGATAAGCTGTTTTTACCCGGCGTGGGAACGGCGCAGGCGGCGATGAATCAACTGGCCGAACGCGGCCTGATCGACCTGATTAAAGCCTGTACCCAGCCGGTGCTGGGCATCTGCCTCGGCATGCAACTGTTGGGGACGGCCAGCGACGAAAACGGCGGCATTCCGACGTTGGGCATCGTCGATACGCCGGTCAAGCTGATGAAGGACCAGGGTTTGCCGCTGCCCCATATGGGCTGGAACCAGATCGTGCCGCAGGCCGGGCACCGTCTGTTTCAGGGAATTGAAGACGGCGCCTACTTCTATTTCGTCCATGGCTATGCCATGCCGGTCTGTCCGAACACTATCGCTCAGGCAAACTATGGCGAAGCCTTCACCGCCGCGGTGGAGAAGGACAATTTCTTCGGCGTACAGTTTCACCCCGAGCGTTCCGGCGCGGCCGGCGCACAGTTGCTGAAAAACTTTCTGGAGATGTAAATCGTCATGATTATTCCCGCATTGGATCTGATAGACGGGCAGGTTGTTCGTTTGCATCAGGGCGATTATGGACAACAGCGCCAGTACGGCAGCGATCCCCTGCCCCGGTTGCAGGATTACCAGCGCCAGGGCGCCCAGGTATTGCATCTGGTTGACCTGACCGGCGCCAAAGATCCCTCCGCGCGCCAAATCCCGCTGCTGAAAACGCTGCTGTCCGGCGTCAGCCGGCCGGTTCAGGTAGGCGGCGGCATCCGCGCCGAACAGGATGTGGAAGCCCTGCTGGACGCCGGCGCGGCCCGCGTGGTCATCGGTTCGACCGCCGTAAAACAACCGGCGCTGGTGCAGCAATGGTTTACCCGCTACGGCGCCGACGCGCTGGTGCTGGCGCTGGACGTCCGCATCGACGCTGACGGCGTCAAACGGGTCGCCGTCAGCGGCTGGCAGGAAAATTCAGACGCCTCGCTGGAGCAGATCGTCGAGCAATACCTGCCGTTCGGCCTCAAACACGTGCTGTGTACCGATATCTCCCGGGACGGTACCTTAAGCGGCTCGAACGTCGATCTTTACCGTGAAGTCTGCCGGCGCTACCCGCAGGTCGCCTTTCAGGCTTCCGGCGGCATCGGTAACCTGACGGATATCGCCAACTTGCGCGGCAGCGGCGTCCAGGGCGTGATCGTCGGACGCGCCCTGCTGGAAGGTAAATTTAACGTAGCGGAGGCCATTTCATGCTGGCAAAACGGATAATTCCCTGTCTGGATGTGCGTGACGGGCAGGTCGTCAAAGGTGTACAGTTCCGCAACCATGAAATTATCGGCGACATCGTCCCCTTGGCGCAGCGCTATGCCCGGGAAGGCGCGGATGAGCTGGTATTTTACGATATCACCGCTTCGTCCGACGGGCGCGTGGTCGATAAAAGCTGGGTATCCCGCGTGGCGGAAGTCATCGACATCCCATTCTGCGTGGCCGGCGGCATAAAAAGCGTAGACGAAGCCGGACAGATTCTCTCTTTCGGCGCGGATAAGATTTCCATCAACTCGCCGGCGCTGGCCGATCCGGACCTGATTAGCCGTCTGGCCGATCGCTATGGCGTACAGTGCATCGTCGTGGGTATCGACACCTGGCATGACGCGGCGACCGGCCGCTATCAGGTTAATCAATACACCGGCGATGAGACGCGCACCAAAGTCACGACCTGGGAAACCCTGGAATGGGTGCAAGAAGTACAGAAACGCGGCGCCGGAGAGATCGTCCTGAATATGATGAATCAGGACGGCGTGCGCAACGGCTATGATTTAGAGCAGTTAAAGCGGGTCCGGGAAGTCTGCAAGGTCCCACTCATCGCTTCCGGCGGCGCTGGCGCCATGGCGCATTTCCTGGCCGCCTTCCGGGATGCCCAGGTTGACGGCGCGCTCGCAGCGTCGGTTTTTCATAAGCAGATCATTAATATTGGTGAACTGAAACAATATCTTAAGCAACAAGGCGTGGAGATTCGGGTGTGTTAAGCGAACAGCGTATTTTAAACGACGAACAAAAAAACCAGTTGGACTGGGAAAAAACCGACGGACTGATGCCGGCGATTGTACAGCATGCCGTTTCCGGTGAAGTCCTGATGTTGGGTTATATGAATCAGGAAGCGCTGAAAAAGACCGAAGAGAGCGGCAAAGTCACGTTTTTTTCACGCACCAAACAGCGTTTATGGACCAAGGGCGAAACCTCCGGCAATTTTCTCAACGTGGTCTCTATTACGCCGGATTGCGATAACGACACCCTGCTTATTCTGGTTACCCCCATCGGCCCGACCTGCCATCTGGGCAACACCAGCTGTTTCTCTCCGGCCGCCAGCGAATGGCTGTTCCTGTATCAATTGGAACAGCTGTTGGGCGAACGCAAGAGCGCCGATCCGGCCAGCTCTTATACCGCGCGGCTGTATGCCAGCGGCACCAAACGCATTGCGCAGAAGGTGGGTGAAGAAGGATTGGAAACCGCGCTGGCGGCGACCGTCCACGACCGCGAAGAGTTGACCAATGAAGCGGCCGACCTGATGTATCATCTGCTGGTGTTATTGCAGGATCAGAATCTCTCTCTGGCGACCATCATTAATCGCTTACGCGAACGGCACCGATAACTCCCTCCTCTTCCGGGCGCTTTGCCGACGGCGCGCCCGGCCCCCCCGGCCGTTTTCTTTTTCAATCGCCGAGTGCGCCATATCGGCACAGATAAAGACCCAAAATGATGCGTCGCATTATAACCGTGCGCGCATTGGGCGAAATTTCTCAGCGCAACAGGCGGGCCAAACGCCCGCCGAAAGAGGTCTTTTCGTTAGCAATCAAATAATAACAACACCAACCAAAATGGTGGCATAAAACATGCTTGGTTCTATAAAAAGGAACCCGGTTCCATTTTATGAGACCTGATATGAGCATATTAAATACTACCGCCGCTATCCTGAATTTAATGAGTCAACTCAAACGCGGCATCACCGCCGGCGACGTGATTACCCATTTACAACTGCCTAAAAGCACGACCTCCAGAGTGCTGAAACAGCTCTGTGAAACCGGCTTTTTAACTAAAGATCCGCAGGGCGCAACCTATAGCCCGGCGTTAATGCTGCTGGAGGTCGCCTATCTGGCCCATCGCAACTCCTCCCTGACGGACGATATCGAACAGGCGCTGCGCGCCTTGTGCCGCGCGACCGGCCATACCGGTTACCTTTCGGTATTGGACGGCCCAGACATTCTGGTCTTGCGGGTTATTCCCGGCCGCCACGCATTGCAGGTTATTACCCACCCCGGCACCCGTTCCCCCTCATGGGCGACATCCACCGGGCGTTCGCTGCTTTCCCGCTACAGCGACCAGCGGCTGCAGTCCTATTTCGCAGAGACGCTATCGGCGGAAGATAAAAAACAGCTCCCTTTCTCCCGTCTTCAGGAACAGCTCCAGACGGTGAGGCAGCAGCGCTGGTCCTCGGCGATTAACGAAGCGGTCTCCGGCACCGCCTCCATCAGTTGTTCGGTAAAAAATCCGCAAAGCGGCGAAGCCATCGCATTTTGCCTGACATTTCCGGCCAGCATGGCCAATGAGCAGGAAATGCGGCAGTTAGCCGAACAGTTAACCAACGCCGCCATGTCGATCGGCAAAAAATATGGCGATCCGTACTGGTTACAGTAAACCCGTTATAAAAAGCTGATTATTTAAAACCTTAGGAGTGATACTCATGTCAGACCATTCATCCCTCCACCAGCAGCAGGGGAAAGAGAAACAACGACATCACAGCAGTTTTAATCCACTGACGTTGGTGTTTCTGGTTATTCTGAGTCTGTTTGGCGCGGTCATCGGCATTCAGCTATTAACCACATTGGGGGTTACCCCCAACACCTCGATTATCGGCGCGCTGATCGCCATGATCATCGCCCGAATTCCGCTACAGCTATTACGCGGCTTCCGTTCGATTCACGTTCAGAATTTGGCTCAGACGGCCATCTCATCGGCGACGTTCGGCGCGGCCAACAGCCTGTTGCTGCCGATCGGCGTGATCTGGCTGTTCGGCAGGCCCGACCTGGTGCTTCCGGTGTTTATCGGCGTCGCGCTGGCAATGCTGCTGGACGCCTACCTGCTTTACCGCATGTTCAATACGTCGATATTTCCGGCTAGCGGCACCTGGCCGCCCGGCGTGGCGGCGGCGGAATCGATCAAGGCCGGCGATCGGGGAGGCAGCCAGGCGGCTATTCTCAGCGTCGGAGTGGCCATCGGCGCCATCGGATCCTGGTTTAAACTACCGATGTCCGCGCTAGGCACGGCCTTTATCGGCAATATCTGGGCGCTGACGATGTTTGGCGTCGGCCTGCTGCTGCGCGGCTATAGCCAGCCTATCCTGGGCATTGATATTAATAAAAATTATATTCCTCACGGCATGATGATCGGCGCCGGTATCGTGGCGCTTTTTCAGGTCGTCGCGCTGATCCGCGGTCGGAAAGAGGCCCAGAGCGCGCTATCGGCCGAGTCACTCAATGCCGCCAACGACGACCGCCGGCACATTTTGCGCGCCATTCGTATGGGCGCGATTGGCTATATTGTCCTGGCGATGCTGATCGCGGCAGGCACCGGGCTGTATAGCGAAATGTCGCTGGGGATGCTGGCGGCGTTTATTATCTACGCCGCCTTTGCCGCCTTTATTCATGAACTGATCGTCGGGCTGGCGGCGATGCACTCCGGTTGGTTTCCGGCTTTCGCCGTGGCGCTGATTACGCTGATCATCGGTATGATGATCGGTTTTCCGCTGCTGGGGCTCGCCGTCCTGTGCTCTTTTTCCGTCGCCACCGGCCCCGCCTTCGCCGATATGGGCTACGACCTGAAAGCGGGTTTTATCCTGCGCAATAACGGCGCTGACGCCGCCTTTGAATTGGAAGGCCGCCGTCAGCAGCTGCTTGCGGCGCTGATCGCCTTCGTTATCGCCATCCCGGTGGTGTATTTCTCCTACCAGAGCTACTTTGAGAATAATTTGGTGCCGCCGGTCGCCAAAGTGTATGTCGCGACCATTCAGGCGGGCGTCTCTATGGACATCGCCAAGTCTTTGATGATTTGGGCTATTCCCGGCGCGCTGATCCAATGGCTGGGAGGTTCCAGACGCCAGTTGGGCGTTCTGCTGGCTACCGGCCTGCTGATCGCCAATCCGCTCGCCGGCTGGGCGGTGTTGTTGGGAATCGCGCTGCGGCTGCTGATCATCAAGATCGGCGGAGAAAAAATGCGTAACCGCATGGAGGTTTTCGCCGCCGGTTTGATTGCCGGAGACGCGATCTTCAATTTCTTCAACTCCATTTTTTCCAGCAAAATCAACGGAAAATAACCCCGGTTCCCCATATGCGTTGTATAAACCATAAGATGAGAGAATAAGATGAGCCTTTTACAAACGTTACAAGTCTTTGAAGCCCTTGACAGCGCCGCGGCCAGCGGAAAAACCGTCGTTGAGCTGCTGTCCGCCTACCCGGAGGTCGAAGTCAGCGTCACCGAATTCAAAGGGGAAAAAGGGAAAACGGATTTCGTCAAAATCATCATTCCCGGCAGTAGAGGCAAACGCAAAGGCGGTCAAGCCCGCACCATCGGCATCGTCGGTCGCTTAGGCGGAATCGGCGCGCGTCCTGAACGTATCGGTCTGGTTTCCGACGGCGACGGCGCCGTGGCGGCCATTGCCGCCGCATTAAAACTGGCGCATATGCAAACGCAAGGCGACACGCTGCCCGGCGATGTGATTATCACCACCCATATCTGCCCGGACGCGCCCACCCGGCCGCACGAGCCGGTTGATTTCATGGACTCGCCGGTGGATACCGAAGAGATGAATCAGCAGGAAGTGATGCCGGAAATGGACGCGGTACTCTCCATTGATACCACCAAAGGCAACCGCATTATCAATCACAAGGGGTATGCCATTTCACCGACGGTAAAACAGGGCTACATTCTGCGCGTATCCGATGATCTGCTGCGTATTATGGAAATGACCAGCGGCAGGGCGCCGGTCACCTTCCCCATCACCACTCAGGATATTACGCCCTATGGCAACGGCGTCTATCATCTGAACAGTATCCTGCAACCCTCCATTGCCACCGCCGCGCCGGTGGTCGGCGTCGCCATTACCACCGAAAGCGCCGTTCCCGGCTGCGGAACCGGCGCCAGCCATGAGGTCGATATCGCGGCGACGGCGAAATTCGCGGTGGAAGTCGCCAAAGAGTATACCCGCAATACCTGCCAATTTTTCGATCGGGCGGAATATGACCGCCTGATCGCCCTCTATGGCTCGCTGGCGCATTTGCAACGGCGCCAATAAGGAGATGACGATGCCTCTGCTCGGTACTTTGACGATTGGTCAGGCTCCTCGCGCCGATATTACGCCGATACTGGAGTCGCTTCTGCCGGTCGGAACCCGGTGCATTCATGCCGGGGTGCTGGACGGTTTGGATAAGGCGGCGATCGACCGACAATTCGCGCCTCGGCCCGACGATGCGGTTTTGACCAGCCGATTGCTTGACGGCAGCGCCGTTATTCTAGGTAAAACGGCCGTACATCAGGCGGTCCAACAGAAGCTGAACCAGTTGGAGCAACAGGGATGCACGTTCATCATATTGCTCTGCACCGGTGAGTTTCACGGACTTTCCTGCCGACAGGCATGGCTGATTGAGCCGGACAGGCTGGTGCCGAGCGTCGCCGCCACGCTCATCGGCCAACGCCGGGCCGGCATATTGGTGCCGCTGGAAAAACAGATAGCCAGCGAAGGCGGCAAATGGGGCGATCTGCGGCATTCCCCCGTTTACGCGGCGGTATCGCCCTATGACGGCAGCCAGGATAAACTGCGTCAGGCCGCGCGTTTGTTAAAAGAGCGGCAGGCGGAGGTCATCATTATGGATTGTATGGGGTATACCGAACGGCACCGGAAACTGGCGGCGGAGGCCGCCGGTTTGCCGGTATTACTTTCCAATGCGCTCATCGCCCGTCTTGTCGCCGGGCTCATCTAATACTAATACAGACAGGAAATATCGCATGCAATTACTACTGCTCAGTAACTCAAGCCTACCGGGCAAAGGCTATCTGGAACATGCGCAGGAGGCGATTCGCCAACGGGTAAAAACACGCAAGCATGCGCTATTTATTCCGTTTGCCGGCGTGACGATAGGCTGGGATGACTATACGAAAAAAGTGCGGCAGGCATTATCCGCCGTCGATATCGCCATTACATCGGTTCACACCGAAGCAGATCCCCAACAGGCCGTACTCAATGCCGATATCATCATTGTCGGCGGCGGCAATACCTTCAATTTACTGAAGTGCTGCCGTGAGCGCGGGCTGCTGACGGCGATCCGCCGGCGCGTGCAACAGGGAGCGGCATATATCGGCTGGAGCGCAGGCGCCAATCTTGCCTGCCCGACCATTTGCACCACCAACGATATGCCGATTATCGATCCGCAGGGATTCGATGCGCTGCGCCTGATCGATTTTCAGATCAACCCGCATTACACCAATGAGCTCCCCGCCGGGCACCAGGGAGAGACCCGCAATCAGCGGCTGGCGGAACTGCTAATGGCGCAACCCGACATCACTATCGTCGGCATGCCGGAAGGCGACTGGCTGACGGTCGACGGGAAGCAAATCCGCCTATTCGGCCCCAACACGGCAACGCTGTTTAAGGCGCGGCAAGCGCCGAAAACGCTGGAGCCCGGCGAGTTACGTCTGCAATAAGAGGGTATCATGACGCTCGGAATTATTCGTGTACTCACCACCCAGGATCGGTCTTTGCTCGACGAGCACGGCCGCCTGTTACGACAGGAGTATGGTTTGCAGTCGAATGGTTAGGCGCGCCGGCGTCGTCTTGACGGCGGCAGTTTTCGCGGGGCGGATAGGTAGCCAGGGCCATAAGCAAAAAAATGGCGCCGTTTCAGGCGCCATTTATAAATCATTTGCAAGTAAAACTACGGTAACCTCAGCGCATCACGGCTGAATTAACCATAGATATTGGCGCGGTCGCGCAGTTCCTTGCCCGGTTTGAAGTGAGGGACATACTTGCCTTCCAGTTCGACTTTTTCACCGGTTTTCGGATTACGGCCAACGCGTGGTGCACGGTAGTGAAGTGAAAAGCTGCCGAACCCACGGATCTCGATGCGATCACCTTCGGCCAAGGTCGTGGCCATCTGCTCAAGCATCTCTTTCACTGCATCCTCAACCACTTTGGCCGGGATATGAGATTGCTGTCCAGCAAGTCTTTCAATAAGTTCAGACTTGGTCATGGTTCCTCCAAGTGCGTGGATTAGGTAAATAACCACGATAACTTACTACCGTTTTCAAGAGCGAGCGGCCTGCGCCGCCCGTTCCACCGTTATTACTCGCCTTTCGCTGCTTTGAACGCTTCAGCCATAGCGTTGGAGAAATTGCCTTCTTCCTGTTTGTTGTTAACAGAAGCGATGGCGTCTTTCTCGTCGGCTTCGTCCTTGGCACGCACGGACAGGCTGACGACGCGGTTTTTACGATCGACGCCGGTGTATTTCGCTTCAACGCTGTCGCCAACGTTCAATACCAGCGTTGCATCTTCAATGCGGTCGCGAGAAGCTTCGGAAGCGCGCAGATAACCTTCAACGCCGTCCGCTAACTCAACTGTAGCACCTTTGGCGTCAACAGCCGTAACTTTACCAGTAACAATAGCACCTTTCTTGTTCAGAGACAGGTAGTTATTGAACGGGTCTTCAGCCAGTTGCTTCACGCCCAGGGAGATACGTTCACGTTCTGCATCAACCTGCAATACAACGGCGGCGATTTCATCGCCTTTCTTGTATTCGCGCACGGCTTCTTCGCCGGCGACGTTCCAGGAGATATCGGACAGGTGAACCAGGCCGTCGATACCGCCGTCCAGGCCGATAAAGATACCGAAGTCAGTGATGGATTTGATCTTGCCTTCAACGCGGTCGCCCTTGTTGTGGGTTTCAGCGAACTGCTGCCACGGGTTGGCTTTGCACTGTTTCAGACCCAGGGAGATACGACGACGTTCTTCGTCGATATCCAGAACCATCACTTCCACGACGTCGCCGACGTTGACAACTTTCGACGGATGGATGTTTTTGTTGGTCCAATCCATTTCGGAAACGTGCACCAGACCTTCAACGCCTTCTTCGATTTCAACGAAGCAGCCGTAGTCGGTCAGGTTGGTTACGCGACCGGTCAGACGCGTGCTTTCCGGATAACGTTTAGCGATAGCGACCCACGGATCTTCGCCCAGCTGTTTCAGGCCGAGGGAAACACGCGTACGTTCGCGGTCGAACTTCAGCACCTTAACGGTGATTTCGTCGCCCACATTAACGATTTCGCTCGGATGTTTAACACGTTTCCAAGCCATATCCGTGATATGCAGCAGGCCGTCAACGCCGCCCAGATCAACGAACGCGCCGTAGTCGGTAAGGTTCTTAACGATACCTTTGACTTCCATGCCTTCCTGCAGGTTTTCCAGCAGCTGATCGCGTTCGGCGCTGTTTTCAGATTCGATAACCGCACGGCGGGAAACCACAACGTTGTTGCGTTTCTGATCCAGCTTGATCACTTTGAACTCAAGCTCTTTGCCTTCCAGATGCAGCGTATCACGAACCGGACGAACGTCGACCAGAGAACCTGGCAGGAACGCGCGAATGCCGTTCAGCTCAACGGTGAAACCGCCTTTGACTTTACCGTTGATAACGCCGGTAACGGTCGCAGCTTCTTCGTAAGCTTTTTCCAGCATCAGCCATGCTTCATGACGTTTGGCTTTTTCACGAGACAGCAGGGTTTCACCGAAGCCGTCTTCAACCGCGTCCAGCGCTACGTCTACTTCATCGCCGACCTGGATTTCCAGTTCGCCCTGGGCGTTTTTAAATTGCTCTACCGGAATAGCTGATTCAGATTTCAAACCGGCGTCAACCAGTACAACATCTTTATCAATAGCAACGACCACACCACGAACGATGGAACCAGGACGGGTTTCGATTTCTTTCAGGGATTCTTCAAAGAGTTGAGCAAAAGATTCTGTCATGTTGATAATCTTAGGAGTCTTCAATTTAACGTCCATCCGGCGTCCTGCTCGATGGGGTTGTTTAACATGCCCCGCTGTTCATCCTTACAGCGAGGTAAAAATTCATCGGCTCATTGGCCGGTATATGACTAGGCGAGCGCTTTACGGGAATAGGCCAGCGCCCGGGCAATCACTTCATCTATCGTCATTTCCGTCGAATCCAGCACCAGCGCGTCTGCGGCGGGCACCAGGGGCGCGACGGGTCGATTGCGATCGCGTTCGTCACGTTCTTTTATCTCAGATAAAAGACGTTCAAAGTTAACACTAAAACCCTTCTCTTGCAACTGCAGCATGCGTCTCTGCGCGCGTTCCTCCGCGCTGGCGTCGAGGAAAATCTTGACCGGCGCGTCGGGAAACACCACCGTACCCATATCGCGCCCGTCGGCGATCAGTCCCGGCGCTTCACGAAACGCGCGCTGCCGCCGTAGCAACGCTTCACGGACGCGCGGGAAAGCCGCGGCCTGCGAGGCGGTATTGCCGACGTCTTCGGTGCGGATCTCATTACTGACGTCCTCACCTTCTAAAATTACTTTTAACTGTCCGCCGTCAGAAATAAAACGCACATCCAGATGGGAAGCCAAAGGTACCAGCGCTTCTTCTGATTGAATATCCACCTGGTGGTGCAAGGCGGCCAACGCCAGAACGCGATAAATCGCCCCGGAGTCCAGCAGATGCCATTGCAGCGCTTCCGCCAACGCTTTACACAACGTGCCTTTTCCTGCGCCGCTCGGTCCGTCAACGGTTATTACCGGTGCAGTCACCGTCATTTCTCTCTCCTGTATACAAGGAATGTCGTCGATGTCATTCACGACATTACGATGCTTCATTATACGCACCAACGGTAAGAAACGTCATATTAATGCCGGGCTAGAGAGGAAAAAGACGAGACGGTCGGATAGAAAAAAGCCGACTCGCCAGGACGCCGCGCCCTGACGAGCGATGATTAGCCCCCTTCGCTCAGGCGGGCTAGCTGTTCAAAATAGTCCGGGAAGGTTTTAGCGGTACATTTCGGATCTAGAATGGTTACCGGCGTATCCGATAAGGCGACCAGCGAAAAACACATCGCCATGCGGTGATCGTTGTAGGTTTCGATCTGCGCGGGCTTCAGATGAGCGGGCGGCGTGATGCGAATAGAGTCCTCCCCCTCTTCAACCTGCGCGCCGACTTTCCTCAACTCGGCCGCCATGGCGCTAAGACGATCGGTCTCTTTTACCCGCCAGTTATAGATATTGCGCAGCGTGGTGGTTCCGCCCGTCGCAAATAGCGCCGTTGTCGCGATGGTCATGGCGGCGTCGGGAATGTGGTTCATATCCATATCGATGGCGTGAAGCTCGCCGCGCTGACATTCGATGTAATCATCGCCCCAGCGGACCTTCGCGCCCATTTTCTCCAACACGTCGGCAAAGCGGATATCTCCCTGAACGCTGGCGCGCCCAACGCCGGTGACGCGTACCGTACCGCCGCGAATCGCGCCGGCCGCCAGAAAATAGGACGCCGAAGACGCATCGCCCTCCACCAGATAATCACCCGGAGAACGGTATTGCTGACCGCCGGCCACGTGAAATTGCTGGTAATTATCGTTACGCACCTCGACGCCAAACGTTTTCATCATATCCAGCGTGATATCGATGTAGGGTTTGGAAACCAAGTCGCCCTGGATGCGGATATGGCTATCCCGAGGCGCCAAAGGCGCCGCCATCAGTAGCGCGGTCAGAAACTGGCTGGAAACGCTGCCATCGACGCTGATGTCACCGCCCTGATATCCGCCGTGCAGACGTAAGGGCGGATAGTTTTCCTGCTCGAGGTAATCCACTTTCGCCCCGCCCTGGCGCAGGGAATCGACCAGATGTCCGATCGGACGCTCTTTCATGCGCGGCTCGCCCGTCAAAACGATATCGCCCTCGGCCAGACATAACGCCGCCGCCAGCGGGCGCATGGCGGTGCCTGCGTTGCCCAGAAACAGCTCAAGCGGCTTCTGCGCCTTTAATGCGCCGCCTACCCCGGTGATTTCACACTCGGTGCGGTCGGCGGAGAGGCGATAGGTCACGCCCAACGCCTGGAGCGCGTTCAGCATATGGCGCACATCATCGCTGTCGAGCAGATTCGTCAGCCGCGTCGTTCCTTCAGACTGCGCCGCCAGCAATAGCGCGCGATTCGACACGCTTTTTGAGCCAGGGAGGTTAATCGTGCCGTTAATTAATTTAACCGGCTGTAGGGTCAAGGATTCCTGCATGTGAAACTTATTCTCCAAACGTGAATACAGAAACCCCGGTTTTATACCGGGGTTTGGAACGACCAACGCGCTATGCCTGCCGAGACGCCTCTCTTTCTGATGGCAATGCGTTATGCGGGGGAAAATCCCCGCCTACGCGGGGACGGCTGCGATAGCGCGCGTTGCCATTCATTAACCGTGGCGGCGTTCGAAATCCGCCATAAAGTCGGTCAACGCTTTTACGCCTTCCAGCGGCATCGCGTTATAGATGGAGGCGCGCATGCCGCCTACGGCGCGGTGTCCTTTCAGGGCATGCAGACCGGCGGTCTGGGCTTCTTCCAGGAAGATCTTGTCCAGATCGGCATCGGCCAGCAGGAAAGGCACATTCATGCGGGAACGGCGAGCCGCGGCCACATCGTTGCGATAGAAGCCGCTATCATCAATCGCGCGATAAAGCAGATCGGCCTTCGCCTGATTGCGTTTTTCCATTTCAACCAGTCCGCCCTGCTCTTTCAGCCACTTAAACACCATGCCCGACAGATACCAGGCAAAGGTCGGCGGGGTGTTGAACATGGAGCCGTTGTCGGCCAGAATCTGATAGTCCAGAATAGAAGGCAATTCACGACGCGCCTTACCCAGCAAATCTTCGCGGACAATAACCAACGTCAGACCGGCCGGGCCCACGTTCTTCTGCGCGCCGGCATAGATTACGCCATAGCGGCTAACATCGATGGGGCGGGATAAGATACTGGAAGAGAAGTCAGCCACTACGATTTTGTCGCCGAAATCAGGCGTCTCTTCGATAGCCAGGCCATCAATGGTTTCATTGGGGCAATAGTGAACGAAAGCGGAATCGTCGGACAGCGCCCACTCGCTCATCGGTTTTACGCTGCGCAGGCCGTCCACGCGCGTTTTCACATCCACAACGTTCGGAGTACAGTATTTTTCCGCTTCTTTAACCGCGCTGTGCGCCCAATAGCCGCCGTCGATATAATCGGCCTGGGTTTTATCTCCCAGTAAATTGAGCGGTACCGCGGCGAACTGCGCACGCGCGCCGCCATGACAGAAAAGCACTTTATAATTGGCAGGGATTTTCAGTAAATCACGCAGATCCTGTTCAGATTCGGCAGCGACCTGCATAAACTCCTTACTGCGATGGCTGATTTCCATTACCGATGTACCCAGTCCATGCCAATTGCACAGTTCCTGTTCAGCCCGACGTAATACTTCAACCGGCAGCATTGCTGGACCGGCGCTAAAATTAAAAACCTGAGTCATTTCCCCTCACCACATCTAAAAATAATGATTATTCTATCACAATGGTTCAAGACACACTGCTTTACTCTACTATCGGTTTTATCACTCGGCACCCATAGCTGCAACGCTTATTGCGCTTTACGCCGCAAAACATCGGGTGAGAGGCTACATCTCATCCCATGTTATCAAGCTGTTATAGAATAATTAGAGTCCGCGCCCAAAAGCCCGTATCATGCACCCCTATTCAACCTGCAAAAGTGAAAACCATGACTCAAACGTTTATCCCAGGCAAAGACGCCGCCCTGGAAGATTCCATCGCCCGTTTTCAACAACAGCTCCAAAATCTGGGGTTCAACATCGAAGAAGCCTCATGGTTAAATCCCGTGCCCAACGTCTGGTCCGTTCACATTCGCGATCGCGATTGTCCGCTCTGTTTCACCAACGGCAAGGGCGCCAGCAAAAAGGCCGCGCTGGCCTCAGCGCTAGGCGAATACTTCGAGCGTTTGTCGACCAACTATTTTTTCGCGGATTTTTACCTGGGAAAAACCGTCGCGCAGGGCGATTTCGTGCATTACCCCAATGAAAAATGGTTTCCCGTTCCCGCGGATAACGCGCTGCCCGAAGGTATGCTGGATCCCCGACTGCGTGAATTTTACGATGCGGAGAAAGAGCTCGGCGCCAGCGATTTGATCGACCTGCAGTCAGGCGATACCGCGCGGGGAATCTGCGCGCTGCCGTTTACCCGCCAGTCCGATTTGCAGACGGTCTACATTCCGGTGAACATCATCGGCAACCTGTATGTATCCAACGGGATGTCCGCGGGCAATACGGCCAATGAAGCGCGCGTTCAGGGGCTGTCGGAAGTATTCGAGCGCAGCGTTAAAAATCGAATTATCGCGCAATCGATCAGCCTGCCAAGCATTCCGCAATCGGTGTTAGATCGCTATCCGGGCGTGGTTGAAGCCATTGCCACGCTGGAGAAAGAAGGTTTTCCCATCTTCGCTTACGACGCCTCTCTTGGCGGGCGCTATCCCGTTATCTGCGTGGTGCTGTTTAATCCGACGAACGGAACCTGTTTCGCTTCGTTCGGCGCCCACCCCGACTTCGGCGTAGCGCTGGAGAGAACGGTGACGGAGCTCCTGCAGGGCCGCGGACTGAAAGATCTGAACGTTTTCACTGCGCCGACATTCGATACCGAAGAGGTGGCGGAACATGCCAATCTGGAAACCCACTTTATCGACTCCAGCGGTCTGATCTCCTGGGATATGTTCAAGAGCCGGGCGGATTACGAATTTGTCGACTGGAGCTTCAGCGGGACGACGGAAGAAGAGTTTGCCGCGCTGATGGCGATTTTCCGGCAGGAAGATAAAGAAGTGTACATCGCCGACTATCAGCACCTTTCCGTTTACGCTTGCCGCATCCTGGTTCCCGGCATGTCGGATATCTATCCCGCCGAAGATCTGCTGTTGGCCAATAACAATATGGGCGCTCACCTGCGCGCAACGCTGTTGGCGCTGCCGGATAGCCAATGGGAAAAAGCTGAGTATCTCGCCCTGCTGCAACAGCTGGATGATGAAGGTTTCGACGATTTTACCCGGGTACGGGAACTGCTCGGCATCGCCACAGGCAAGGACAACGCCTGGTTTACGCTGCGCATCGGCGAGCTGAAGTCGATGCTGGCGCTGGCGGGCGGCGATTTGGAACAGGCGTTAACCTGGGCCGAATGGACGCAGGATTTCAACGACTCCGTCTTTGACGCGCGGCGCGGCAACTACTACCGCTGTTTGCAAACGCTGCTGCAACTGGCGCTGGAGCAAGAACGCGATCCCGCCGAGTATTACGACGCTTTCGTCAAAATGTACGGGCGTGAAGCGGTAGACGCCGCCGGCGCGGCGATAGCGGGGGAACAGAGCTTCTACGGATTATGCGCCATTGATGACGCCTTTACCGCTCTGCCCGCCCACCGCGCGCTATTGGCGGCCTATGAGAAGTTGCAACGCGCCAAAAGCCGCTACTGGCGGGAACAATCGGGTCAATAATGGCGCCGTTGGCGGCCATGGCTATTTACGCCATAATATTCTCCGCCCTGCCGGCAATATTCCGTTTTCCTGAATAGCCGCAACGATAACCTTTATTTTTAAAGGGTTATCGTTCTTTAAAAATTAATATTCCCCGTCACTTTAAACAAAATAGAACCTACTTGTTATTAGATGGTAAATATTTAATTAAATCGCAGCAAAAATAGCGTACTTAAATTCTACAAAACATGATATTCATTAACGGCGGATTGGCCTGAAAACCCCGCCAAATTCAAATATTTTTGTAAAGATTAAAATATTTTTAACCATAAAAATCAACAAGATAACCCAACAACACCCTGAAATACCCCACCCCACACCGGCGTTAGTTTCGCGCAATATGATCCATGTCAAATTTTGCTTTATACCGCTTTGCTAGTATCTCGACGCTGATAAATTTTAAGAGAGAGTTAGTGTGAAAGCTGACAACCCCTTCACTCTGTTATTACCGGCCGCGATGGCGAAAGTCGCCGAAGACGCCGGAGTCTATAAAGCAACAAAAAAACCGTGGGTAACGTTTTATTTGGCGATTACCGCCGGCGTTTTCATCTCAATAGCATTCGTTTTTTATATTACCGCCACCACCGGCACCTCGACGATACCTTACGGCATTGCCAAGCTGATTGGCGGTATTTGCTTCTCGTTGGGATTAATGCTGGTGGTCGTCTGCGGAGCGGATTTGTTTACTTCCACCGTACTGACCGTTATCGCCAAAGCCAGTGGACGTATAACCTGGAAACAACTAGCCTATAATTGGGTCAACGTTTATATCGGCAACCTGGTCGGCGCGCTGTTCTTTGTCGCATTGATCTGGTTCTCTGGAGAGCATATGGTCGCCAACGGCGCGTGGGGACTCAATATTCTGCAAACCGCCGAACACAAGCTTGAACACACTTTTGTTGAAGCCCTGTGTCTGGGGATCTTAGCAAACCTGATGGTCTGTCTGGCCGTGTGGATGAGCTATTCCGGCCACAGCCTGACCGATAAGATGTTCGCGATGATTCTGCCGGTCGGCATGTTTGTCGCCAGCGGCTTCGAACACAGTATCGCCAACATGTTTATGATCCCAATGGGCATTGTCATCAAAGACTTCGCGACGCCGGAATTCTGGCAAGCTATCAGCATGTCGCCCTCTCAGTTTGAACATTTAACCGTCAGCCATTTTATTAGCGATAATCTGATTCCAGTTACACTAGGAAACATTATTGGCGGTGGCTTTCTAGTAGGTTTAACATACTGGGTAATTTATTTGCGCGGCGGAGACAAGCACTAACGTGCAATCAGCCGCAACGTCGGATTTGAAAAAATCCATATCAAAGGTAGGTGTAAAATGACCGATCTGAATGAAAAATTGGCCAGCGCATGGCAAGGCTTTAGCAAAGGTGAATGGCAGGATGGAGTTAACGTTCGTGACTTCATTCAGAAAAACTACACGCCGTATGAAGGTGACGAATCCTTCCTATCTGGCGCCACCGCAGCGACAACTGCGCTGTGGGATAAAGTTATGGAAGGCGTTAAGCTGGAAAACCGCACCCATGCGCCGGTTGATTTCGATACCAACCTGGCATCGACCATCACCTCCCACGATGCCGGCTATATCAACAAGAGCCTGGAAAAAATCGTTGGTCTTCAGACCGATGCACCGCTGAAACGTGCGCTGATCCCATTCGGCGGCATCAAAATGATCGAAGGTTCCTGCAAAGCGTATAACCGCGAGCTGGACCCGCAACTGAAAAAAATCTTTACCGAATACCGTAAAACCCATAACCAGGGCGTATTCGACGTTTATACCCCGGACATCCTGCGCTGCCGTAAATCCGGCGTGCTGACCGGTCTGCCGGACGCCTACGGCCGCGGCCGTATCATCGGCGACTACCGTCGCGTCGCGCTGTACGGTATCGACTATCTGATGAAAGATAAATTCGCCCAATTCACTTCCCTGCAAGCGGAACTGGAAAGCGGCGAAAATCTGGAAGCCACAATCCGCCTGCGTGAAGAGATCGCCGAACAGCATCGCGCGCTGGGTCAATTGAAAGAAATGGCCGCCAAATACGGCTGCGATATCTCTCGTCCGGCCGCCAACGCGCAAGAAGCGGTACAGTGGACTTACTTCGGCTACCTGGCCGCGGTGAAATCTCAGAACGGCGCCGCCATGTCCTTCGGCCGCGTTTCCACGTTCCTGGATATTTACGTCGAACGCGATCTGGCCGCCGGCAAAATCACCGAAGAACACGCTCAGGAACTGATTGACCACCTGGTCATGAAACTGCGTATGGTTCGCTTCCTGCGTACTCCTGAATATGATGAACTGTTCTCCGGCGACCCGATTTGGGCGACCGAATCTCTGGGCGGTATGGGTCTGGACGGCCGTACGCTGGTTACCAAAAACAGCTTCCGTTTCCTGAACACCCTGTACACCATGGGTCCGTCTCCGGAACCGAACATGACCATTCTGTGGTCTGAAAAACTGCCGCTGAACTTCAAAAAATTCGCAGCGAAAGTGTCCATCGATACGTCTTCCCTGCAGTACGAAAACGACGATCTGATGCGTCCTGATTTCAACAGCGACGACTACGCGATTGCCTGTTGCGTCAGCCCGATGGTTGTGGGTAAACAAATGCAGTTCTTCGGTGCCCGCGCCAACCTGGCGAAAACCATGCTGTACGCCATCAACGGCGGCGTGGATGAAAAAATGAAGATGCAGGTTGGTCCGAAATCCGAACCGATCAAGAGCGAATATCTGAACTTCGACGAAGTTCTGGATCGCATGGATCACTTCATGGATTGGCTGGCCAAACAGTACGTCACCGCGCTGAACGTCATCCACTATATGCACGACAAATACAGCTACGAAGCCGTGCTGATGGCGCTGCATGACCGTGACGTATACCGTACCATGGCTTGCGGTATCGCGGGTCTGTCCGTTGCCGCCGACTCCCTGTCCGCCATCAAGTACGCCAAAGTTAAACCAATCCGTGACGAAGACGGCCTGGCTATCGACTTTGATATCGAAGGCGAATACCCGCAGTTCGGTAACAACGATCCGCGCGTTGATGAACTGGCGTGCGACCTGGTTGAACGCTTCATGAAGAAAATTCAGAAGCTGCACACTTACCGTGGCGCTGTGCCGACCCAGTCTGTTCTTACCATCACTTCTAACGTGGTATACGGTAAGAAAACGGGTAACACGCCTGACGGACGTCGTGCCGGCGCGCCGTTCGGACCTGGTGCCAACCCAATGCACGGCCGCGACCAGAAAGGCGCCGTCGCTTCTCTGACTTCCGTTGCCAAACTGCCGTTCGCCTACGCGAAAGATGGTATCTCTTATACCTTCTCCATCGTGCCGAATGCCCTGGGTAAAGATGATGACGTGCGTAAAGCTAACCTTGCCGGTCTGATGGATGGCTACTTCCACCACGAAACCGCCAACATCGAAGGCGGCCAGCATCTGAACGTCAACGTAATGAACCGCGAAATGTTGCTTGATGCGATGGAGAACCCGGAAAAATATCCGCAGTTGACCATCCGTGTATCCGGCTACGCTGTGCGTTTCAACTCGCTGACGAAAGAACAGCAGCAGGACGTTATTACCCGTACTTTCACTCAGTCAATCTAATTTCCCTGACTGTTTGAAAAGGCGTAAAATAGAGGCTCCACGTATGTGGGGCCTTTTTCTCGCCCCGCGTTAAATCGCAGCAGAAAAATCTGTTTTGCCGGCCCGCCGCGCCGCATTACTTCCATATAGCGGATGGCAGGCAAAACAGATTCGCAGCATCAGCCGGACGATGTGTTCTTCACTCACCGTGATAAACATAGCGTCCGTTCTCTTATGACTGCGCCTACAAAGACCGCTATTGTTCGGTCAAACCTGGAGAAAACCCTGCAATGTCAGTAACTGGTCGCATCCACTCTTTCGAATCCTGCGGTACCGTCGACGGCCCGGGCATTCGTTTTATCGTTTTCTTTCAAGGCTGCCTGATGCGCTGCCTCTACTGCCACAACCGGGACACCTGGGACACGCACGCAGGGAAGGAAATTACGGTAGAAGAACTGATGAAAGAGGTCGTGACTTATCGCCATTTCATGAACGCGTCGGGCGGCGGCGTCACCGCATCCGGCGGCGAAGCCATTCTACAAGCCGAATTCGTCCGCGACTGGTTTCGCGCCTGCCACGCGGAAGGCATCAATACCTGTCTGGATACCAACGGATTCGTTCGGCGCTATGAGCCGGTGATCGATGAGCTTCTGGATGTCAGCGACCTGGTCATGCTCGACCTGAAACAGATGAATGACGACATCCATCAAAATCTGGTCGGCGTGTCCAACCACCGGACCCTGGACTTTGCCCGCTATCTGGCAAAGCGCAACCAGCGTACCTGGATACGTTACGTTGTGGTGCCGGGATGGTCTGATGATGATAAGTCGGCGCATATGCTCGGCGAGTTCACCAAGGATATGTCGAATATCGAGAAAATCGAACTGCTCCCCTACCATGAGCTGGGTAAGCACAAATGGATCGCGATGGGAGAGGAGTACAAGCTGGATGGCGTGAAGCCGCCAAAAGCCGAAACAATGGATCGCGTGAAATCCATCCTGGAAGGATACGGGCACAAAGTGATGTATTGATGCGAACATGGCGATCGCAGGCCAGCATCTATGTGCGTCTTGATGAATCAACAGGCCGGGGTTCCCCTCCGGCCTGTTTGTTATTATGAACTCAGGCGGCGGCCAACGGTTTTGAATGGTGATCGACGTTTTTCAACAGCATAACCAGATAACAGAGCGACACCGCTGCGATCAGAACAAACAGCAGGCGATCGGAGTAGGTTTGCATCAGTACCGCCGCCAGGCTGGGGCCGCTCAGGCTGCCCAGCGTATAGCTCAGCAATAGCGCCTGATTCATCGACACCAGTTCATCCGGACGCACTTTTTCGCAGGCCCATGACATGGCGACAGGATACAGCGTGAAGCCGGCGCACCCCAAGAGGAATAAAGAGGGAGCCATTGCATAGCGGCTAACGCTCAGCATGGCAAGACAGCCGATAACCACGGCAAACGTCAACACCCGTAAAACCAGCAGGCGCCCATATCTGTCCGCCATACGGCCGACGGGCCACTGCCCGACAATACCTGCGCTGATCAGCAGCGCCATCCAGTATCCTACCTTGGCGTCGCTCATCCCCTGGTGAGAAAGATAAAGCGGCATTAGCCCATACAGCGACCCCAGAATAACGCCGGAAATCACGCAGCCGTGCACGCCTAAGCGGGCATGGCGGTATTTCAGCATCTTCCAGATATTCACCTTACGCTCTTCTTTTATCGGCGGAGGAATATGCGCGAACAGCAGCGGCAACATTCCCAGGATGATCAACGCCACGGCCCAGGGCAAAACGCTCAGGATCTCTGTTGACACCATGCCAAGCAAAAGCTGCCCTATTACGCTGCCAATGTAGTAGGCCATCATATACGAAGCTAACAGCCGGCCTCTGTGCGAAGAAGAACCGCTGCACAGCAGCGCGCTTTCAACCACAACCCAAATTAATGCGCAGCCGACGCCAGCCAGGAAACGCCAGAATAGCCAACTCCATAAATCGCTGGAGATGCCCAATCCGATCGTTGCCACGCCGAATAATAATGCGGCGCAATAATAACTGCGATTAAATCCATAATGCCGGATTAACTTACCGGCGAATAATGTCCCAACCAGATTCCCGCTGAAATAAGATGAGCCGACGAGCCCAACCTGCCAGGTCGGAAGTTGTTGATAACTCAACCAAATTGGCACCAGCGTATTCAATACGGCGATACAAATCGTCAGCAGCAAAAGGCCGCAGAGCAATAAAAGCACTGGGCGAGAGTAAGCGGACATAATTAAATGGATAACCAAAAACCGGAAAAGAATGAGCGCATCATGCCACTGCGCGTTTAAAAGTCAATCCAGGCTATATGAGCAAATAATGATTATTTCCGGCTTGATTGAAATAATTAATCAAACAAAATAGCCAAGCTATAAAACAGTGAGGGGAAAAATACTTAGCCCAATGATTTTAAATAGATTTAACTAAAATAATAATCTTAATGCGGCGACGCTGACCTAAAAAAAGAGCGTTCTTGATTAAAAAATATTGCCGTATTGCCTAATGCCGATTGTTTAAGCGTTGAGATACCGGGGCGGCCACAGGAAAGAGGCGTTCCTACGGGAGTCTCCCCCTGCGTTTACCCTAAAAACCGGCTTAGGTGACCCGCATTCGCCGTATTGCCGCATAAAAAAAGCGCCGCCAGGCGCTTTTTTACAGATAGTTAACATACGGCTTAATCAGCCAATAAATTCCTGGCCGCCCATGTAGGGACGCAGCACTTCGGGCACGGCAATCCGGCCGTCCGCCTGCTGGTAGTTCTCCAGCACCGCAACCAGGGTACGCCCGACAGCCAGCCCCGAACCGTTCAGCGTATGAACCAGGCGGGTTTTCTTATCGTTCCTGCTGCGGCAACGCGCCTGCATGCGCCGCGCCTGGAAATCCCACATATTGGAGCAGGAAGAGATTTCGCGGTAGGTATCCTGGGCAGGCAGCCACACCTCCAGATCATAGGTTTTACAGGAGCCGAATCCCATATCCCCAGTACACAGCAGCACCTTACGATACGGCAGCTTCAGCAGCTGCAATACGGTCTCGGCTTGAGAAGTCAGCTCTTCCAGCGCCTGCATGGAATCTTCCGGCCGGACAATCTGCACCAGCTCAACCTTGTCGAACTGGTGCATGCGAATCAAGCCGCGGGTATCGCGTCCGTAAGATCCGGCTTCCGAACGGAAACAAGGCGTATGCGCCGTCATTTTCAGCGGCAGCGACTCCTCTTCCAGAATTTCGTCACGCACCAGGTTCGTCAGTGGAACCTCGGCCGTGGGGATCAAGGCATAGTTGCTGGTGTCCACCTCTTCGCTTAATGGCTTGGTGTGAAACAGATCCTCGCCGAATTTCGGCAATTGCCCGGTGCCATACAGCGTCGCATGGTTAACCAGGTAAGGAACATAGGCTTCCAGATAACCGTGCTGCTGAGTGTGTAAGTCGAGCATAAATTGGGAAATTGCACGGTGCAGGCGCGCGACCTGTCCCTTCATTACCACGAAACGGGCGCCGGCCAGCTTGGCCCCGGCGGCAAAATCGACCCCATTGATCCGCTCACCGAGCTCCACATGGTCGCGGATCGGGAAATCAAACCGGCGCGGCTCGCCCCAGCGGCTGACCTCCTGGTTATCTTTCTCATCCTTGCCGAGCGGCACCGCATCATCCGGTAAGTTGGGGATAGCCAAGGCGATATCGCGGATCTCGGCCTGCAATTGATCCAATTCTGATTTAGCGGCATCCAGCTTTTCACCCAACGCGTTAACTTCGCGGCGCAACGGCTCAATATCTTCGCCACGGGCTTTTGCCGCGCCGATCTCTTTCGATCGGGAGTTGCGTTCCGCCTGTAGATTTTCGGTTTCTACCTGTAAAACCTTACGACGCTCTTCCTGCTTGCGCAGCGTATCAACGTCCAGTTTAAAGCCTCTACGAGCCTGTAGTTTTTCGGCGACTGCGTCTAGCTCATTACGCAGTAAATTGGGATCGAGCATGCTAATCCTGTGCTTATGATTATCAAATGAAATGTTGTCGTACACGGCGCATATTACACGGCCGGGCGTCAAAAATACCTCGTTAACCTTACCGCAACGCTTAGTTCAGCGGTAGCGTTTTGTCGGGCTATTTTGATCCTGAGCGGCGAGCCAGGCGAGCTTTTCGCCAATCTTTCCCTCAAGCCCGCGCGACGACGGCGTATAGTAGCGCGCGTCCGCCATCTCGGGCGGAAAATAGCTCTCGCCGGCGGCATAGGCGTTGGGTTCATCGTGGGCATAGCGATATTCCGCCCCCAGCCCCATCTCTTTCATCAAACGGGTGGGCGCATTGCGCAGGTGTTCCGGCACGTCGTAATCGGGCTTTTCGCGCGCGTCCCGCATAGCCGCCTTGAACGCCGTATACACCGCATTGCTTTTCGGCGCGCAGGCCAGGTACACGATCGCCTGAGCGATTGCCCGCTCGCCTTCAGCCGGGCCGACCCGGGTAAAACAGTCCCAGGCGGCGATCGCCACCTGCATGCCGCGCGGATCGGCATTGCCGACATCCTCGGACGCGATGGCCAGCAAACGCCGGGCGACGTAGAGCGGATCGCCCCCCGCGGTAATGATGCGCGCGTACCAGTACAGCGCGGCATCGGGCGCCGAGCCTCTCACCGATTTATGCAGAGCGGAGATCAGATCGTAATAGCGGTCGCCCTTGTTATCAAAGCGGGCGCTACGCTCTCCGGACACTTCCTTAAGCAACGCCGGCGTCAGGGTACGAACGCCCTTTGCGTCAACCTCGGCCATATCGGCCATCATTTCGAGGCTGTTTAAGGCCCGACGCGCGTCGCCGTTCACCAACTCGGCCAGCATCCGCCGGGTCTCATCCGGCAATACGATTTTCTGACCGCCGTATCCGCGCTGGCCGTCGTTCATCGCCTGTTGCAGCACCTGTTCAATATCTTCCGCGGTCAACGCCTTCAGCAAATAGACGCGGGCGCGGGACAGCAGGGCGGAATTAAGCTCAAAGGAGGGATTTTCAGTCGTTGCGCCGATAAAGGTGATGGTTCCATCTTCGATATGCGGTAAAAACGCATCCTGCTGGCTCTTATTAAAGCGGTGAACCTCATCGACAAACAGGATGGTTCGACGCCCGGCATGACGATTTTGTCTCGCCCGTTCGATCGCCTCGCGAATCTCTTTTATCCCCGAGGTCACCGCCGAAATACGCTCGACGTCAGCCTGACCGTAATGGCCGATTAACTCCGCCAGCGTCGTTTTCCCGGTTCCCGGCGGCCCCCATAAAATCATGGAGTGAAGCTGTCCGGCGACAATCGCGCGCGGCAAAGGCTTGCCCGCGCCCAAAATATGCTGCTGGCCGATATACTGATCTAACGTCGCCGGCCGCATACGCGCGGCCAGCGGTTGGAACTCGTTGCGGGAAAAATCAAGTGACAAATTACTCACCCGGACCTCACTGACGCTGATCGTCCACCGCGACACCTTTCGGCGGAGTAAAAGTAAATTTTGCCGAGTCCACCGCGCTGTTTTGCTGGTTCTTCAGTACATAGGCGCTACGCTGTCCGTCCTGTTCGGTGGCGGTAAATTTTTTAATGGTGCCGTTATTGGTTACGCTGATGGAAAACTGCTTCAGATTGCCATTGGCCGATTTCGGCGTAAGCTCAAAATCATCCCCTTGTTGCTTCACGTCGTACTTGCGCCAGTCGCCGGCGTCATTGCGCGTAATCAACATAAATGGCGTATTCCCTGTGGCGTCCTTTAGCCAGGTCGCGGTGACCTGCTCGACAAATGGATTGTAAAACCAGAGCGTTTTACCATCCGAAACCAATACGCTTTCATCCGGCGACGTGGTCTGCCAGTTAAACAGATTAGGCCGTTTCAGCCACAGTTCGCCTTCGCCTTCCTGCACCGCGGCGCCGTCGGCGCTGGTTACCGTTTGACTGAAGCTGGCATGAAAACTGTTCACCTTACTGAGCCGGCTTTGCAAATCGCCGGCGGCATCGGCATACGCCGCCGTTGATACGACTCCCGCCGCCAGGAAACCGGCGGCCAACCATTTCTTCATCATACAAAATCCTTTGAATTTACCGACATCGCGGCAGTTGCCGCGAAGAGATCCGACGCGCTGCGTAGCCAATACTTTAGCCGACCGCATCAGGCGGTGATAGGCGAATTGTCTGCTAATTATCGCTTTTACGCTTCTTTGCATAAGGGCCGCAAACGCAGCCCTTATGCTTTATCCCTACTCCATTGGCGGCGGCGCCAGCACCTCACGGTTGCCGTTATGCCCCGGCGAGCTGACGATGCCCTGCGCCTCCATCTGTTCGACGATGCGCGCCGCGCGGTTATAGCCGATACGGAATTGGCGCTGAACGCCGGAAATGGAGGCCCGGCGTTTATCCACCACGAAGGCGACCGCCTGATCGAACAGCGGATCGAGCTCATCATCGCCATCGAGGGAGAGGCCGCCGCCCTCTCCGTCATCGCCGCCGCTGACGATGTTGTCGATATACTGAGGCCGCCCGCGGGCTTTCCAATCCTGAACCACGGCATGCACTTCCTGATCGCGGACAAAAGCGCCGTGCACGCGCACCGGTATCGAAGAGTTGGGCGCCATGTATAACATATCCCCCATCCCCAGCAGGGATTCGGCGCCGCCCTGATCGAGGATGGTGCGCGAGTCGATCTTGCTGGATACCGTAAATGCGATACGGGTCGGAATATTGGCCTTAATCAGGCCGGTAATCACATCCACGGACGGCCGCTGCGTCGCCAACACCAGATGAATGCCCGCCGCGCGCGCTTTCTGCGCCAGACGGGCGATCAGTTCTTCAACCTTCTTGCCCACCGCCATCATCAGATCGGCGAATTCATCCACCATGACCACGATATAGGGCAGCTTCTCCAGGACAGGCGGCGTCATATCCATACTGTCGCCCGGCTTCCAGAACGGATCGGGGATCGGACGCCCCATCGCATTCGCCTCCATGACCCGTTCGTTATATCCGGCCAGGTTACGCACTCCCAGCGCCGACATCAGCTTGTAGCGGCGTTCCATTTCACCGACGCACCAGCGCAATGCGTTCGCGGCATCTTTCATATCGGTGACGACTTCCGTCAGCAGATGCGGAATGCCTTCATAGACCGAAAGCTCCAGCATTTTCGGGTCGATCATGATAAAGCGGACCTCTTCCGGCGTCGCTTTATACAACATGCTGATAATCATCGCGTTAACGCCGACGGACTTACCGGAGCCGGTGGTACCGGCCACCAGTAAATGGGGCATCTTCGCCAGATCGGCCACCACCGGCTGGCCGGCGATATCTTTCCCCAGCACGATGGCCAGCGGCGAAGGGTTGTCCCGGAACTTGGCGCAGTCCAGCACTTCGCGCAAATAGACGGTTTGGCGATGCTTATTCGGCAACTCCAGCCCTACGTACGGCTTGCCGGGAATCACTTCGACGATACGCACGGCGACGACCGACAGCGAACGCGCCAGGTCACGCGACAGGTTGGAAATTCGCGCCGCTTTCACCCCCGGAGCCAAATCCAGCTCAAAGCGGGTAATGACCGGGCCCGGATAGTGATCGACGACCTCGGCTTTGACCCGGTAATCGCTCAGGCGGGCCTCGATCAGGCGCGCGGTTTGCTCCAGCGCGAAATTGTCCACCGGCGCTTCGCTCGCCGGCGGCGGAGTCAGCAGATCCAGCGTCGGCAGCGGCGTAGTCGGTTTTTGCAGCGGCTGTTCGTTACGCACCAGGAACGGATGGATAAGGCTGTCCATTATCGATGGGGACGCCGCCGGCGCCTGTTCATCCACGGCGTCCGCCTCATCGGCCGGCGGCGCTTCCCGCGCCGGCTGCCGCTCGTCGATACGCGCCTCGGAGGGCGCTTGATGAACCGGAGCCGCAATCGGCTCCGAAGACTCGGGAAGGGTAAATAAAGGCTCGCTGGGGCCGTCATCGACCAAGTCGGCTAACGGGGAAAAACCCAGAACCCGCTCGCCTGACGGCAGATTGGACAGTGCGGAATCATCCCACGTCGGCTCGCGTTTGCCCGCGTCGTGCTCATCCTTCGGCTCATAACGCGTCTGCTGCTGGGCGGCGAAATCTTTAGCCAGCCGGGCCTGCGCCAACGTTTCTTCGTCCTCTTCCTGCAGCGGATATCCTTCGCCGTAGCGCTGACGCTGCCGCTCAATATACTCCTGCTGTAACGCCGCTTCCTGTCGGGCGATATCGTCCTGCGTATCCTCATCATGCGGGGCGTCAGCCGTATCGCCTTGCGTCTGCGACGCTCTGGCCTGCTGTTCGGCTAACCGCTGCGACGGCAGCTTGATACCGTACGAGGCCAGCTCCCGGCGGGTTGGAATACGCACCGGATTCGGTCTCGGCAGCTCGGGGCCGACGCCCTGCTTGACCTGCGGATTATCACCGTCGTCGGCGCTGAAGGCCGGCATAAAGGTATTATTGGCCGTAAATGACGTTGCGGCGTTTTCCGCCGCCTGCGCTGGCGCCGCGTGAGGCGTCCGGTCAATAGGATGCTCAACCAGCGGCTGTCTAATCGGCGGCGTGTCCGCGCTGCCCTGGGGATGATAAGCCTCTGCGTCGCCGTCGAGGGAGGATGGCGCGGATTCCGGCACCTCAAACGCATACAGCGGCGGGTTGAGCGTCGACGCGTCATCAATCTGTTGACGAACGGCGGGCTGCGCGGACTCGGTCGGCTCATGCCGAACCTCGGCCGCCGGCATCGCTTTCGCCTCCTGCGCCGGTGAAGCGGCCGACGACGGGCTTAGACTCTCCGGCTCGTCAGCGCCGGCGTCGCTCAGCGACTCGTTCACCGAAGGCGCGGAAAACAGAACATCATCCTCCTCGCCGCCCGCGGATTGCGCCGTTTCAGGCTGATGCTCCTGGTACGCCGGCTGTTTCGCATCGTCCGCTATCCGGGCGTCGCGCTCGCCGTCGTTACGCGAACGGTTAGACATAAACGTCAGGCAGCCCAATACCGCCGCGCCGATTTTCTCCGCAATCGTCAGCCACGACCAGCCGGTAAACAGCGTCAGCCCCGCCGCCCAGACGCACAGCAAAATCAGCGTCGCCCCCATATTATTAAAGCGGGGCGTCATCGCGCTGCCCAGCAGGCTTCCCAGCACGCCGCCGGAGGCAAAGTAGTAGAGGTCGTCAATATTCAACGCGGCCAGCCCGCAGGAGGTCAGAATCAACGCCAGCGTGCCGATGAGGCGTAAAGAAAAGGTGAAATAGTCAACCGAGTTCTGGTTGTCGCGCTGCCGGAAGGCCGACCAGCACAGGCACAGCATAATCGGCGGAATGGCGTAGGCCAGAACGCCGAAAATAAAAAACAGGGTGTCCGCCAGCCAGGCGCCCGCCACGCCGCCGAAATTGTGAATAGGCTCATGCCACGCGGTTTGGGACCAGCTGGGATCGGACGGGCTGAAACTGAGCAGCGCGACGCCGATATAAACGGCAAACAGCGCCACCACGATCAAAATCGCTTCAAGTAAACGGCGGGTAGCGCTGAGTTTCCTCAGGGTAATGACTTTATCTTCTGTATATTCCTGGCTCAAGCGTCTCTCCAGGGGCCTGTAAAAGGTTTATACCCTTCTATCCTTCAAGCTGCACTGCGTCGGCTTCGCCAACTCGCCCCGCTCGCTTATGCAAGCGCCGAGGGATTCACGCGATCGCCGTCTTGACGCAGCTCGAAATCTATTGGGCGTATGACAAAGCGCCAGGAAAACCCGGCGCTGAAACTGTATAAATTCACAGGAGTGTAGCTGAATTTATCGGGTTTTGCACCCATGCGTTATCGGGTCTTAATGACCAGACGGTTGCTTTGCTTAACTTCCTCCATCACCACATAGGTACGGGTATCGTTTACGCCAGGCAGCCGGAGCAGCGTTTCACCCAGTAGCTTACGGTACGCGGACATATCCGGCACGCGGGTTTTCAGCAGGTAATCGAAGTCGCCGGAAACCAGATGGCACTCCTGAATTTCTTCAAGCTTTTGCACCGCTGAATTAAATTGTTCAAATACGTCGGGCGCGCCGCGGTTCAAGGTTATTTCAACGAAAACCAGCAGCGACGCGTCCAGATAATGCGGATTCAGCAGCGCGGTATAGCCGTTAATGAAGCCCTGTCGCTCCAGGCGGCGCACACGTTCCAGACAGGGCGTCGGCGATAGGCCGACCCGTTTGGAAAGTTCGACATTGGAAATACGCCCGTCTTTTTGTAATTCGTTCAGGATGTTGCGATCGATACGATCGAGATCTTTTCCTGGCCGCTTTTTAGTATCTACCATTATTATTGTCTCTCTTCACTCTTCCCTGCTCCTGCTACACTCCGACCAACTTCAATGTATCAGAGCCACCCTTAAAGAAGACCCGCTGTCTATTTTGTACATCAACGGTTATTGCTCGTCGCTATCCGTCATCGCCATGCGCTATTGGCAAAATATCAAGCCAGGCAAAAGCGATTTATCCGTGGTGCAATGACCAGCCAGACAGGCAACGAATAAAAGGCCGAGCATTCAACTATTCACATACAAAAAATTTTCTCTTACCTAGATGTTTTCGCAAAAGCGCAGCGGATTGTCAAAGTAAAACAACTAAAATCAGAAGAAAGCACCAAATTAAATAGGGCGGTTCGCCGCTCTGAATCGCCTTCAGCCGTTTTGCTTATGAATATGGTCGATCTATCAGCAAGTTATTGCCGTCATCGCCGCCAGCGATTAAACAAATAGCTAACAACTTCGCCACACGCTTTTTTTACCCGGTTAATTTCCTTACAATCCCCTCATTGTCCGCCATCGTGAAATGAGGAACTCATGGCTAGCGTTAAACACCACAAGTTATTGATTCTGGGGTCAGGCCCGGCGGGTTATACCGCCGCGATTTATGCCGCCCGCGCTAATTTAAATCCGGCACTCATTACCGGGATGGAAAAAGGCGGTCAGCTGACCACCACCACCGAAGTCGAGAACTGGCCGGGCGACGCGGATGATCTGACCGGACCTCTGCTGATGGAGCGTATGCAGGCCCACGCGGAGAAATTCAATACCGAAATCATCTTCGACTATATTCAGCGCGTTGATCTGCAAACGCGTCCGTTCCGCCTTTTCGGCGACAGCGACGAATACACCTGCGACGCGCTAATTGTCGCCACCGGCGCCTCCGCGCGTTACCTGGGCCTGCCTTCCGAAGAGGCGTTCAAGGGGAAAGGCGTGTCTGCCTGCGCCACCTGCGATGGCTTCTTTTACCGCAATCAGAAAGTGGCCGTGGTCGGCGGCGGCAATACCGCGGTGGAGGAAGCGCTCTATTTATCCAACATTGCGGCCGAAGTCCATGTGATCCATCGCCGCGATAGCTTCCGTTCAGAAAAAATCCTGATCGACCGCCTGATGGATAAAGTGCAAAACGGCAATATCATCCTGCATACCGAGCGTACGCTGGATGAGGTTCTTGGCGATGAGATGGGCGTAACCGGCGTGCGCCTGCGCGATACGCGTACCGACACCGTTGAAGAACTGGAGCTGGCCGGCGTATTCATCGCTATCGGCCATAGCCCCAACACCGCCGTATTCGGCGGCCAGCTGGAACTGGAGAATGGTTACATCAAGGTTCAATCGGGCATTCACGGCAACGCCACCCAGACCAGCATTCCCGGCGTCTTCGCGGCCGGCGATGTCATGGACCATATTTATCGTCAGGCCATCACCTCTGCCGGCACCGGCTGCATGGCCGCGCTTGATGCCGAACGCTATCTGGATGGATTAGCCGCCGCCAAATAGCATGATTTGACCATCCGGGACGGTCTCCTTGCCCCGGATGGATATCCCTCCGCGCCACGCAAAAATTGATCATCTCCCGCCTTTTCGCTTGCAGCGCGCTTTTGTCGAGGTAACATGGCGGCATTCCGAGCTTTGCAGCTCGCGATTGTTAACTCACGGTTATATAAACGTTATTTCCCATCAACAATCGCGTGCTTAACACGAACCGGCGCCTGATGAAAAAAAACAGACAGCAAGAACTCACTCATTGGTTGAAGCAACAAAGCAAACTGGCCCGGCGCTGGCTGCGCCTTTCACTGTTACTGGGTTTTTTGAGTGGGATACTGATTGTCGCCCAGGCATGGCTGCTGGCGTCGCTGCTGCACGCCCTGATTATCGAACATGCGCCGCGTGATTCCCTGCGTTCCTCCTTTCTTTTGTTGGTCGCCGCCTTCGTCCTGCGGGCGCTGAACAGCCTGCTGCGGGAGCAGGTCGGCTTTATGTGCGGCCAGGCCGTACGCCGGCAGATCCGTAAACTGGTCCTGGACCGCCTGCAACAGTTAGGCCCGGCCTGGGTTCAGGGCAAACCGGCCGGCAGTTGGGCCACCATGATTCTGGAGCAGATCGAAGATATGCAGGACTATTATTCCCGCTATCTGCCGCAAATGTATCTCGCCGCCCTTATCCCCCTGCTGATTCTGATCGCCATCTTCCCGATTAACTGGGCAGCGGGCCTGATTCTGTTGCTGACCGCGCCGCTTATTCCGCTCTTTATGGCGCTGGTCGGCATGGGCGCCGCCGACGCTAACCGGCGTAATTTTCTGGCGCTGGCGCGTCTTAGCGGCCATTTCCTCGACAGGCTGCGCGGATTGGAAACCCTGAGGCTGTTTAACCGGGGACGCGCGGAGACGGAACAAATCAGCAAAGCGTCCGAAGACTTCCGCAGCCGCACCATGGAAGTTCTGCGCATGGCCTTTCTCTCCTCCGGCGTGCTGGAGTTTTTCGCCTCCATTTCTATCGCCGTGGTCGCCGTTTACTTCGGTTTTTCCTACCTGGGCGAACTGGACTTCGGCCATTACGGCGTCGGGGTAACGCTTTTCGCCGGGTTTTTGGTGTTGATTCTAGCGCCGGAATTTTTCCAGCCGCTGCGCGATTTGGGCACCTTTTACCACGCGAAAGCCCAGGCCGTGGGCGCGGCGGAGTCGCTGGTGACCTTTCTGGCGGCGGAAGGCGAAACGGTCGGTTTCGGCGAGCGTGAATTCAGCGGCGATGGCGCCATTGAAATCCAAGCGACCGATCTGGTCGTCGCGGCGGCCGACGGCGCCCCGCTGACGCAGCCGTTAACCTTTACGGCGAGAGCAGGAAAACGCATTGCGCTGGTGGGAATCAGCGGCGCGGGGAAAAGCTCCCTGCTGAACGCGCTGCTCGGCTTTCTGCCCTACCGCGGCTCGCTTACCGTCAACGGCATTGAGCTGAGTACGCTGTCCGCGGAATCATGGCGGCGGCAGCTAAGCTGGGTGGGGCAAAATCCGCATCTGCCGGAACAAAGCCTGCGCGACAATATCTTATTGGGAAAACCGCAGGCAACGGAGGATGAGCTGCGACAGGCCGTTGAGCGCGCCTATGTGCATGAGTTTCTTCCCCAACTGCCGCAGGGACTGGATACGCCTATCGGCGACGGCGCCGCGCGTCTTTCCGTCGGCCAGGCGCAGCGTATCGCGGTGGCCCGCGCGCTAATCAAGCCGAGCAACCTGTTGCTGCTCGATGAACCGGCCGCCAGTCTGGACGCCGACAGCGAGCAGCGGGTTATGCAGGCGCTAAACGCTGCCGCGCGCCGTCAGACAACGCTGTTGGTCACCCATCAACTGAATGACGTTATCGACTACGACGACATCTGGGTGATGGACAACGGCCGGTTAGTGCAACAGGGGAACTATCGGACGCTCAGCGCGCAACCCGGCCCCTTCGCTGAGCTAATGGCCCAACGTCAGGGAGAGTTGTGATATGTCTCAAAAAACGGCCATGCGGACTTTGAAACCGTTTCTGCTGCTATATCGCCGCCATATCTGGCGCTTAAGCCTGGGCGTTATTTTGGCCATTGCGACGCTGCTGGCCAGCATCGGGCTGCTTACGCTCTCCGGCTGGTTCCTGGCGGGCGCGGCGTTGGCCGGCCTGGCCGGGCTATATACGTTTAACTACATGCTGCCCGCCGCCGGCGTGCGGGGCGCGGCGATAGCCCGTACCGCCGGCCGTTACGCGGAACGGCTAGTCAGCCACGATGCGACATTCCGCGTATTGCAACATTTGCGCGTCTTTACCTTTGCGCGCATTCTGCCCTTGTCGCCCGGCGGCATCGCCCGATTTCGTCAGGCGGAGCTGCTGAACCGGCTGGTCGCGGATGTCGATACCCTCGATCACCTCTATCTGCGCGTCATTTCCCCGCTGGTCAGCGCGCTGCTGGTCATTCTGATCGTCGCTTACGGCTTAAGCTGGCTGGACGTGTCGCTGGCGCTGACGTTATGCGTCATCATGCTGGCGCTGCTGCTGCTGATACCGGTGATATTCTACCGGGCGGGCCGCGCTATCGGGCAAGACCTCACCGCGCTGCGCGCCCAATATCGGCTGCAGCTGACCACCTGGCTGCAGGGCCAGGCGGAGTTGACCGTTTTTGGCGCGCTGACGGCATCGCGCCGGCAGTTGGCGCGCTCGGAAACGCACTGGCTGAAACGCCAGCGCCAGCAGGCCAATCTGACAGGGTTTTCTCAGGCGTTAATGCTGCTGTGCAGCGGCATCACGGTGACCCTAATCCTCTGGCTGGCCGCGGCGGGCATCGGCGGGGACACGCAGCCCGGCGCGCTCATCGCCCTGTTTGTCTTCGCCGCCCTGGCGGCCTTCGAGGCGCTGGCGCCGGTGGCGGGCGCGTTCCAGCATATGGGACAGGTTATCGCTTCCGCCGCGCGCATCGACCAGATTATCCGCCAGCCGCCGGAGGTCGTTTTTCCTGAACAAGGCCCGGCGCCGGCGCCGACGGCGTCCGTTGCGTTAAATAACCTCAGCTTTACCTATCCCGAACAGCCATTGCCGGTGCTGAATGATATCTCGCTGCATATCCGCGCGGGCGAACATCTGGCGCTGCTCGGCCGCACCGGCTGCGGTAAATCCACCCTGCTGCAATTAATTACCCGCGCGTGGAACAGCCAACGCGGGGAGATTACGCTGAATGGAGATCCGCTGAGCGCCTGGCGCGAAGACGCGCTGCGCGCCATGATGAGCGTCGTGCCGCAGCGCGTTCATATTTTCAGCGCCACGCTGCGCGACAACCTGAGTCTGGCCGCGCCGGAGGCGTCCGACGAACGGCTGGCGACGGTGTTGCGACAGGTAGGCTTGGATAAGCTGCTGGAAAATGAAGGACTCGACGCCTGGCTGGGGGAAGGCGGACGCCAGCTCTCGGGCGGCGAGCAACGCCGTATCGGCGTGGCGCGCGCGCTACTGCATTCCGCGCCGCTGGTGCTGCTGGACGAGCCGACCGAAGGGTTGGACGCGGAGACCGAACGGCGTATTTTGCGCTTACTGCGCCAGCACTGCGCGGGAAAAACGCTGATTGTGATTACCCACCGGCTCTATGAGTTAGAATCTATGGATCGCATTTGCGTGATGGACGCCGGGCGGATCGTCGAGCAAGGGAACCATCAGGCGCTGATGGCGTTGCAGGGACGCTACTGGCGGTTTCATCAGCACATTTAATCATACGAATGGCCTGCCGGCGCCGGCGGCCATCGTTTAGCAACCATACGGATATTATGAGACTGTATCAGCTTTCCGCCGATTCGCTGCGTTTCCCCGACCCGGCTCATGCCCTGAACGAACCAAACGGGCTGCTAGCGATTGGCGGCGACCTTTCCCCCGCCCGGCTGAACGTCGCCTACCGGCAGGGAATATTTCCCTGGTACTCCCCCGGCGAGCCTATTTTATGGTGGTCGCCGAATCCGCGCGCGGTTCTGTTTCCCGGACAGTTCCATATCAGCCGCAGTATGAATAAATTTCTGCGCAAACACGATTTCGACGTCACCCTCAATCATGCGTTTAACGACGTGATCCGCGCTTGCGCCGACGAGCGCGCGGGCGGAACCTGGATTACCCCGGAGATTATTTCGGCTTACGGCGAACTTCATCAGTCGGGACGAGCGCATTCCGTCGAAGTGTGGCAGAATGGCGCGCTCGTCGGCGGACTATACGGCGTTGCGCAAGGCGCATTATTTTGCGGCGAGTCGATGTTCAGCCGCGCCGACAACGCATCGAAATACGCGCTGCTGACATTTCAGCAGCATTTTATTCGCCATGGCGGATCGCTGATCGACTGTCAGGTGCTGAACGCGCATACCGCGTCACTGGGGGTGTGCGAAATTCCCCGCGATCGCTTTTTGCAGCTTCTTTTTCAACTGCGGGACGCCCCGGCGGCAGAGGGCTGCTGGCAGCCGCAAACGCTGGCTCGAGCGGGGCGATAACGGACAACGGCGGCTTATAAATAATCATCAGTTTATGAACGCTCCTTTACATAATGTGGGTTTTTCGGCATTATCTTGCCGGTTAAAAACAAAGGTAGTTAGACCTAGAGGACTCGATGGCCAAAGAAGACAACATTGAAATGCAAGGCACCGTGCTTGATACGCTGCCCAATACCATGTTCCGCGTTGAGCTGGAAAACGGGCACGTGGTTACCGCTCATATCTCCGGTAAAATGCGTAAAAACTATATCCGCATCCTGACGGGTGACAAAGTCACTGTAGAGCTGACCCCGTACGACCTGAGCAAAGGCCGCATTGTCTTCCGCAGCCGTTAACCGGTTCGCCCATCGCTGACGCAGCGCGATCTCCGAGGATGTTTTACCTCTCCGCCCTTTCCGCTATCGGCAAGGGCTTTTGCGTATGCGGCTAGCGGCGGGATGTTCCTGCCATAGCCGCTTCAACCAGGGCGCCAAATAACGGCCCCATACAAAAAATAATGCCGATCGTTTAAGCATCGAGATACACGGGGCGACCACAGGGGTGAGGCGTCCCTACGGGAACCTCCCCCCTGTGTTTCCCCTAAAAACCGGCTTAAGTGAACGGCATTACCTATACAAAAAAAGGATGACGCTCTCGCGCCACCCTTCAGACTGTTGACAAACCTATCGTCCTTTATCGAACGGTGATAATGGAATGGAAGAGTAAAGCGTCCGCGCCAGGGACGGCGCGGCTCGAGCTTACAGGGACGTACTTGCAGCGTCTTTACGATCCATCCATTATCGCCGCTCACCGGACTTTGTCAGCAAACTCAAGGGTGACGCTCTCGCGCCACCCTTTTTTATACCGAGCTTCCTGCCCGTCCCCCGCAAGCGACGTTGAAAAACGCTCCCGACGTTTTTTTATCACGCCGGCAGAATTTAGTGAAGCGCGCCTTCCGCCTTGCGTTTCTGCGCGCTCTGGAAGCCGTAGGTCAGCTGCTGCGTCTCGGTATCCAGTTCGACCTTGACGGAGCCGCCGTCGACCAGTGAACCGAACAGCAGTTCATTCGCCAGCGGTTTCTTCAAGTTTTCCTGAATGACCCGACCCATCGGCCGCGCGCCCATCGCTTTGTCATATCCCTTCTCGGCCAGCCAGTCGCGCGCCTCGTCGCTAACCTCCAGCGATACGCCTTTGGCATCCAGCTGCGCCTGCAGCTCAACGATGAATTTATCCACCACCTGCTGAATCACGTCCGTGGACAGATGGTTGAACCAGATAATGCCGTCAAGACGGTTACGGAACTCCGGCGTAAACACTTTCTTGATCTCTTCCATCGCGTCAGTGCTGTTATCCTGCTGGATAATCCCGATAGAGTTGCGCTGGGTCTCCCGTACGCCGGCGTTGGTGGTCATCACCACGATCACGTTGCGGAAATCGGCCTTACGACCGTTATTGTCCGTCAGCGTACCGTTGTCCATCACCTGCAGCAGCAGATTAAAGACGTCGGGGTGCGCCTTCTCGATCTCATCCAGCAGCAGCACCGAATGCGGATGCTTAATCACCGCATCCGTCAGCAGGCCGCCCTGATCGTAGCCGACATATCCCGGAGGCGCGCCGATTAAGCGGCTGACGGTATGGCGCTCCATATACTCGGACATATCGAAGCGCAGCAGTTCGATATCCAACGCTTTCGCCAACTGCAGCGTGACTTCCGTTTTGCCCACGCCCGTCGGGCCGGCAAACAGGAAGGAGCCGACGGGCTTGCGCTCCTGCCCTAACCCGGCCCGGCTCATCTTGATGGACTCAGACAGGGCCTCAATCGCCTTATCCTGGCCGAACACCAGCATTTTCAGGCGGTCGCTCAGGTTTTTCAGCACATCGCGATCGCTGGCCGAAACGGTTTTTTCCGGGATACGGGCGATACGCGCGACGACGGATTCGATATCCGCCACGTTGACCGTCTTCTTACGCTTGCTGATGGGCATCAGGCGGCTGCGGGCGCCCGCTTCATCAATAACGTCAATCGCTTTGTCCGGCAGATGGCGATCGTTGATGTATTTCACCGCCAGCTCCACCGCGGCGCGCACCGCTTTCGCCGTATAGCGCACGTCATGATGCGCTTCATACTTCGGTTTCAGACCGTTGAGGATCTGCACCGTTTCCTCCACGCTGGGTTCGGTGATATCGATTTTCTGGAAACGGCGCGCCAGCGCCCGATCCTTTTCAAAGATATTGCTGAATTCCTGATAGGTGGTGGAGCCGATCACGCGGATCTTGCCGCTGGATAACAGCGGTTTGATCAGGTTCGCGGCGTCGACCTGGCCGCCGGAAGCGGCGCCCGCGCCGATAATCGTATGAATCTCATCAATAAACAGGATGCTGTTCTGATCCTGCTCAAGCTGTTTTAACAGCGCCTTGAAGCGTTTTTCAAAATCGCCGCGATATTTCGTGCCCGCCAGCAAAGAGCCGATATCCAGCGAATAGAGCGTGCAATCCGCCATCACTTCCGGCACGTCGCCCTGCACAATGCGCCAGGCGAGCCCTTCCGCGATGGCGGTTTTACCCACGCCGGACTCCCCGACCAGCAGCGGGTTGTTTTTACGGCGGCGGCACAATACCTGGATAGTCCGTTCCAGTTCTTTATCCCGGCCGATAAGCGGATCGATACCGCCCACGCGCGCCAGCTGATTCAGATTGGTGGTGAAGTTTTCCATACGCTCTTCCCCTCCGGCCTGCTCTTCATTGACTGGATTTTCCGGGTTTGGCGCTTGCCCGGACTCTTCTTTACGCGTTCCGTGCGAAATAAAATTCACCACGTCCAGACGACTTACATCGTGTTTACGCAGCAGGTACGCCGCCTGAGACTCCTGCTCGCTGAAAATGGCGACCAGCACATTGGCGCCGGAAACTTCACTGCGGCCGGATGACTGGACATGAAAGACCGCGCGCTGCAGCACCCGCTGGAAGCTGAGCGTAGGCTGCGTTTCCCGCTCCTCATCCCCCTGAGGCAGCGTCGGCGTAGTCTGTTCAATAAAGGTTTCAAGCTCCTGGCGCAGCGCGGCCAGATCCACCGTACAGGCTTCCAGCGCTTCGCGGGCGGCTGGATTACTGAGCAGAGCCAACAACAAATGCTCCACGGTCATAAACTCGTGTCGGTGCTCACGCGCTCTGGCGAAAGCCATGTTGAGACTGAGTTCCAGTTCTTGATTGAGCATAGGCCCCTCCCCCAATAAATTGCCTGACTTCAGGCTTTTTCCAGCGTGCAGAGCAACGGGTGCTCATTTTCTCTGGCATAACGATTGACTTGTACAACTTTGGTCTCAGCAACTTCAGCGCTGAATACGCCACAGATCGCCTTGCCCTGATAGTGAACCGTCAACATCAGCTGCGTTGCGCGTTCAATATCATAAGAAAAGAACTTTTGCAGAACGTCAATAACAAATTCCATCGGCGTGTAGTCATCGTTATTCAACAACACGTTATACATGGACGGCGGTTGCAGTTTTTCTTTGTATCGATCTGCGGTCAGGCTCTCCGAGTGCGACCGCGTATGGTTGTTTCCCATTGTCTGTCCAACATCATTTTGAATATCATCACAGCGAACCGTATTCACAGTACCACGTCTGCTTTTTACTTTACCATCCGGCGACTGAAATCATTGTCCGATACCGCGCGCCGCTGTCTCTTACCCCGCGTATTGATTGCATAACGCAGGGCAATAGCCATCAATAGCGTTAGCTGCATCAAATTTTGACAAACTGACCCGGGGCTTAAATATGGAGCGCTTGACGCCGGGATCGAATTAACTAAAGTGTAGTGTTGAATTGATGATGTTTTAAACAATTCGTATTCATGTAAACCAAATAACCTCACCTTACTTTATAAAAATACGCTTGCGAGGGATGTCATGCATGGAGACAGGTACTGTTAAATGGTTCAATAACGCCAAAGGTTTTGGTTTTATCTGTCCTGAGGGCGGCGGCGAAGATATCTTCGCTCACTACTCGACAATCCAAATGGACGGATACCGAACGCTTAAGGCGGGACAGGTTGTCAGATTTGATGTTCACCAAGGACCGAAAGGGAATCATGCAAGTCTGATCGTGCCGCTGGTCAGCGAAGAAGCCCTATCCTGACGCGCGCCGTCCGCCTTCCCCTAAAACCTCTTACTCTCTGCATAGGTTAACGCCGCAAAATGCTGGTCGCCCCGACCGGCATTTTACCCCGCCGCGGCCGATAACGCTCCCTTAGCTATAATCTTGGGACGGCGAAAAATAAATCAAGCCTTAGGCGCCGAATGTTGATCGCTTAAACCGGATTTTAGGGGAAACACCGGGGGCGGTTCCCGTCGGGACGCCTCACCCGACGGTCGCCCGCGTATCTCGATGCTTAAACGATCGGCATTAGTCTTTAGCGCCTTCACAATCTTCCGCTCATCTTTAAACTTGAACGGCGGCGGTTAATCAGCGCGTCCGCGCGCCAGCCACAGCACCCGGGAAAACATGCCGCGGATTAACGGCGGGATAGATTCGCTCCCCATTGCGGCGGCGGCCAGCGCGACCTCAATGGCCAAATCGGGTTTGGACGAGCGGTGGATCGCCTTAACGATGATCTTATGCATCGACAGCGGCGCCTTCTCGGGCAGTTGCGCAACGCGATGATAAACATGGCTGAACCCGGCGCGGTACATGTAGTGCTCCATATCCAGCGCCGGCAGAACCGTCAGGTGATCCCGCTCTCTTTCCTCCTGCGCCGTCAACAGACTGCGCGCCGTTGCGGCATACTTTTTCCCGGCGTCATCGCCGTCGACCAGCACATGCCACTCTATCCCCATCCGCTGGGCGAACTTCAGCAACGGCCGCAGCCCCGATTGCGCGAACTCGATGACCTTCACGCCCTCCGCCTCAAAATGGTGTCCGCACTGGCGCGCCAGTTCATTGAGCATCCAGACCTCCGTTTCCCCTTCCACCAGCAGCCAGCAGCGGGCGAACAGCGATGAGGGGCGGTTAAGACGAATATGAAAAGCGATACGCCGGCTATCTTCCGCATTCATCCCCTGTTGACCGATGCGGTAGGTGGCGACGCGCGACGATTCCCGCACCAGACGGCAAACCTGCTCCATCGGCACCAGCGACAATAGTTCGCCGGAGTTGGTGGTGGTAAGTTTCTGCAGCGGCAGCTGCATCAGCAGCCCCCAGGCCACCGACAGCATAATGGGATGCAGCCGCGTTTCCGGATCTTCGATCAATAACAGCGGGCGCGCATCGGGGTCCAGCGCCACCGCCCCCTTGGCCTGCAGCAGCGTGGAGAACAACCCCAACAGAATAATGCGCCGACTGCGGCTGTTCGGCCCGGCGATCAGGCGATTGATATTATCCAGCGCGCGCCACGACCTGCCGTTGTGCGGGCGGGCATTTTTATGATTGCGCCGCTCGCGCAGGGTGGCGGTCTGCTCGGAAAAATAGTGCTCAAGCAATTGGCGCATCGCCGTCAGCCCCTGCCGTAAATCCTTATCGCTCGGCTTTTGCGGATTCTGCTCCAGCTCAAACATCAATTTATCAAACTGACGGGTCAGTTTTTCGTTGCCGTTTTCCGCGGCGGTGTCCAGCGCGTCCGCCGGCGAGTGGCGCATAAACCGGGCATCGCGCAGGCGCAGCACCGGATGCAAACGCGTGATCTCGCGCGCCAACTCATCAATATTATCCAGCGCCATCGGACGTCCGTCGGCATCAAGAAAACTTCGCCAGGTGCACACCGACCGGCTCTCATCGACTTCCCCTTCCAAACGATAAAAAATCCGCCGCGGCGACGAATCGCCCTCTATCCATAGGCAGTCAAGCGAGCGGTAGCGCGGCGCAAGATGGTGCCCCGGCGCCGTTTCGCAAAACGTGAAGATAACCTGCAGATGACGCTCTCGGCTGGCTTCGTCGCCCGGCGGAAAATGGAAATCCTGCAGGTCGAAATGGTAGAGCGGCGACGTCGGCGAGAGCAGCAAAGATAACGCATCAAGCAGGCTTGACTTACCCCATGCGTTCTCACCGATCAGCACCGTGCTGTCATCCAGCGTCAACGACAGGCGATTGATCCCCCGGAATCCCAGAATTTCGACACGCTCCAGATACATCCGCCTCTCCTTTTTCGCCCCGCCGCGATAAATAGAATAATAAAACAGCCTGTTGCATAAGTTATGCCGCCAAGCGATACTGGCTTCAAGAAAATAATCTTTTTAATTTTAATAGATTATGTCATGCCTCTCGCCTGCTGCCGGTTTTTATCTCTAAGGACGCCGAATCTGTGATGTACTCGGGATTATTAATCATTTTATTGCCGCTTATTTTGGGCTATCTGGTGCCGCTTCGCGCCGAAAAAGCATTACGGTTAATCAACCATGTCCTGAGCTGGATGGTGTATATCATTCTGTTTTTAATGGGCATCAGTCTGGCCTTTTTGGATAACATCGGCAGTAATCTGCTACTGATTTTTCGCTATGCCGTCATCTGCGCCGCCTGCATCATCGCGGTAAATATGGCGGCGCTGTGGCTGCTGGAAAAACGCTGCGCCTGGCCGGGTACGTATACACAGGAGGCGCTCCCTTCGCGGCTGCGCATGCTCATGGAGTCGCTCAAGCTGTGCGGCGTGGTCTCCGGCGGATTTTTGCTGGGATTAACCCAGTGGCCCGCGCTGAGTTATGCCAATAAAGGCAGCGAATATGCGCTGATCCTGCTGCTGTTTCTGGTCGGCGTACAGCTGCGCAACAGCGGGATGACGCTGCGTCAGATTGTGTTGAATCGCCGCGGCATGACGGTCGCGCTGACCGTCGCCGTCAGCGCGCTGATTGGCGGCCTGATAGCGGCCTGGGCGCTGGGGTTACCGCTGAAAACCGGGCTGGCGATGGCCTCCGGCTATGGCTGGTATTCGCTGTCCGGCATCCTGCTGAGCGACGCTTTTGGCCCGGTCATCGGCAGCGCGGCCTTTTTTAACGACCTGCTGCGCGAACTGTTGGCCATTATGCTGATCCCCGCGCTGATTCAGCGCCAGCGCTCCTGCGCGTTAGGGCTGTGCGGCGCGACGTCCATGGATTTTACCTTGCCGGTGCTGCAGCGCAGCGCGGGCGTGGAGATGGTGCCGCCGGCGATCGTGCATGGTTTTCTGCTGAGTCTCGCGGGGCCGATCCTGATGGCCTTTTTCTCCGCATAGCCGCGTTTTCCGGGCGTTGATTGAGACTCATTTTCATTGAAAAACCTTAAAGTTGCGCTAAATCAAATTTACCTAAAATCGCATTAAAAAAATCTTTTTCGCTATGCCGCGAACCTCTATTCTCTTTAAACATGCATTTTTAATGCAACTTAAAAAAGAAGGATGTGATTATGTTTTGTGTGCAATGTGAACAAACCATTCGTACCCCGGCAGGAAATGGCTGCTCTTACGCGCAGGGCATGTGCGGTAAAACCGCGGAAACCTCCGACCTGCAAGACCTTCTGGTCGCCGTACTGCAAGGGCTATCCGCCTGGGCGCTGCGGGCCCGCGCGTTGGGCTTCGTCGATCACGATATCGACAGCTTCGCCCCGCGCGCCTTTTTCTCCACGTTGACCAACGTCAACTTCGACTCGCAGCGGATTATCGGCTATGCGCGGGAAGCCGTCGCGCTGCGCCAGTCGCTGGCTACGCGCTGCCGTTTGCTGGATGCGAACGCGGCCGTCGCGCACCCGATGGCGGATCTCCAGCTGGCCGGCGACGATATGCCGGCGCTATTGCGGCAGGCGGCCGACTTCGCGCTGGACGCCGATAAAAGCGCCGTGGGCGACGACGTACACGGCCTGCGTATGCTGTGCCTGTACGGTCTGAAAGGCGCCGCCGCCTATATGGAGCACGCGCATGTTCTGGGCCAGTATGATGAGGCCGTCTATACGCAATACCATACTTTCATGGCGTGGCTGGGCACCCGGCCGGCCGACGTCGATACCCTGCTGAACAACGCCATGGGCATCGGTACGATGAATTTTAACGTTATGGCGCTGCTCGACCGCGGCGAAACCGGGGCCTATGGCCATCCGCGGCCGACGACGGTCAACGTCCGCCCCGTCGCCGGTAAAGCGATTTTGATCTCCGGCCATGACCTGAAAGATTTACGCATGCTGCTGGAGCAGACCGAAGGCAGCGGCGTTAACGTCTATACGCACGGCGAGATGCTGCCGGCGCACGGCTATCCCGAGCTGAAGAAATTCAAACACCTGGTCGGCAACTACGGCAGCGGCTGGCAAAATCAGCAAACGGAATTCGCCAAGTTCCCCGGCACCATCGTTATGACCTCCAACTGCATTATCGATCCCAACGTCGGCAACTACGGCGATCGCATCTGGACGCGCAGCATTGTCGGCTGGCCAGGCGTGAACCACCTGGAGGGGGATGATTTCGGCCCGGTTATCGCTCAGGCGCAGCGGCTGGCCGGATTCCCCTACAGCGAGATAGAACACCTGATTACCGTCGGTTTCGGCCGGGAAACCCTGCTGAGCGCCGCCGACACCGTTATCGATCTGGTCGCGCAAAAGAAACTGCGCCATGTCTTTTTAGTGGGCGGTTGCGACGGCAGCCGCGAAGAGCGCAGCTATTTTACCGACTTTACCGTCAAGGTTCCCGACGACTGCCTGATTATGACGCTGGCCTGCGGCAAATACCGCTTCAACAAACTGGACTTCGGCACCCTGGAAGGCCTGCCGCGCCTGCTGGACGTCGGCCAGTGCAACGACGCCTACTCCGCCATTATCCTGGCGGTCAAACTGGCGGAGAAGCTGGGCTGCGGCGTCAACGATCTGCCCCTCAGCCTGGTGCTGTCGTGGTTTGAACAGAAAGCTATCGTGATTCTGCTGACCCTGCTCTCCCTCGGCGTGAAGAATATCTATACCGGCCCGACGGCGCCGGGATTCCTGACCGAAAACCTGCTGGCGATCCTGAATGAGAAGTTCGGCATGCGGGCCATCACCACGGTCGAACAGGATATGAATAACATTCTGGCCGCCTAAGGGAGACGCTCATGACCATGCCGACATCGCTGTGCCCCAACCGCATGCAGGTGCATTCGATCGTTCAGGAAACCCCTGATGTTTGGACCATCGCGCTGATTAATCACGATTTCTATCCGTATCAGCCCGGTCAGTACGCCTTGGTCAGCATCGCCGACAGCCCGGAGACGCTGCGCGCCTATACGCTCTCTTCATCGCCGGGGCTAAGCCGTTTTATCACGCTGACGGTGCGGCGGCTGGATCAGGGGATCGGCTCCCGCTGGCTGACGGAGAAAATCAAGCCGGGAGACTACCTATGGCTATCGGACCCGCAGGGCGAATTCACCTGCGCCGGCGCCATCGGCGATCGCTATCTGATGCTGGCGGCCGGCTGCGGGGTGACGCCGATCATGTCCATGTGCCGCTGGCTGCTTGCTCATAACGTCCAAGCCGATATTCAGGTGATATTCAACGTCCGCAACCCGCAGCAGGTCATTTTCGCCGACCAGTGGCGGGAACTGCTACAGCGCTACCCGCGCCGGCTGGCGCTCACCCTGATGGCGGAAGAGCATGCCGTCGACGGTTTTCTCGCCGGTCGAATTAGCCGCGATCTTCTGCTGGAACGCGTACCGGATCTCGCCAGCCGTACGGTGATGACCTGCGGTCCGGCGCCCTATATGGAACAGATCGAAAACTGGTGCCGGCAGTCGGGCGTAGCGCAAAACCGTTTCTTTAAGGAGCGCTTCCACGGCGCGGATGAAACGCCGGAAGAGGACGGCGAGCGGTTGACGTTAACCATCAGCCGCCCGCTGCAAAAACTGCGCGTTCCGGTGGGGATCGGCCTGCTGGCGGCGTTGGAGGAGAATAAGGTGCCGATTCTCGCCGCCTGCCGCGCGGGCGTATGCGGAAGCTGCAAGACGCGGATTCTGTCCGGCGATTATCGCACCAGCAGCACCATGACCCTAACCCCGGAAGAGATCGCCCAGGGCTATGTGCTGGCCTGCAGCTGTCAGTTACAGGGGGATACCGTGCTGGCCTGATAAAGACGCGCCCCGCCCCGTCCGCTACGGCGCCGCCGCCGTCATCGCGGGCGGGGATGCGCCGTACTTCTCAAGCAGCGCCTCGGCGATGGCCTCCGTCTGCGCGTCCGCTCGCCCTCGGTAATCCCCGGGCCGGAAATGCATCTGAAATGCGGCGATAACCCGCTGTTTCTGGCGCGCGGTCATTTTATCCGCGAGCGGATAGCCGTAACGCGCTAATCTATCCAGCAGACGCGCCTCGTCGACCGTTTCGTCAGGCTCCCGCCCTGCGAGGTAGAACGCCACCCGGCCGGCGTCCGGCCATGCGCCGATACCCGCCTGCGCCAGCCGTTCCCAGGGGAAAAGCGGCCCCGGGTCCTGTTTGCGCTGCGGCGCGATATCGCTATGGGCGACCACGTTTTGCGGCGCGATGCGATAGCGCGCAACGATGTGCCGGGCGATGTCCGCTAATACCGCAATCTGCGACGGAGGATACGGCGTCCATTTAACGCCCGTCAGCGTACGCCGATAGCCTGGGTTTTCCAGTTCGATACCGATCGACGCGTTATTCAGACGGGTGAATCCACGCCAGGCGCTGGCCCCTGCATGCCACGCCGCCTGCGACTCTGGCACCAGCCGCCACACGACCGGCTTGCCACGATCAAGCGGCGGATAGGCGGGAATAAGATAATGGGCGCTGACCTGTTCGCCCGTCAGCGTGCCGAGCGAAGAGGAAAAGTTTTCCGCCGTATAGTGGATCACCAGAAAACGGATGCGCGCTTCCTGGGCCTGCGCGCGATGCGCGCTATCGACCTTATAGCCGCCCCAATCCTCCAGCGAAGAGATCGACCGACACCCGGCCAGCAACAGCGACATCAGAATAACGATGCATTTGATCATGCGGTTCCCGCAGGCGTCGCCGCCCCGCCTGAAGTGACTCATTAATGGTTAACGGCGGACTTTCACCGCGGTCCCGCTGATCGACACCATCAGCATGCTGCCGTCCTTACCCACGGTTTCATAGTCGATATCGATCCCCACCACGGCATTGGCCCCCAGGTCCGCCGCCTGCTCCTGCAACTCTTTAAGCGCAATCTGCCTGGCCTTGCGCAACTCCTTTTCATAAGCGCCGGAACGCCCCCCGACGATGTCGCGAATGCCGGCGAAAAAGTCGCGGAAAATATTGGCGCCCAGGATCGCTTCGCCGGTGACGACGCCGCAATATTCGGTAATGGTATAACCTTCCAGAGCGGGGGTGGTGGATAATTGCATCATAAGCTCCTTGACTATTGATAAGCGTAACACCCTATATCGCCGCCCGCGCGGGCGGCAACCGTTAGATAAAAACGGACGGTTTTCACGTTCGCCTGCGCATTGATTTCTCCGCCGGCGGATTATCCGCCCGCGCCATTGCCGCGCATCCTGTTGACCCGTGCCGGCGTCAGCCAGTGTTTTGTGCTATTATTTAAGCGATAAATCACTTATCGGCAAATTTTAACCTACGATGATTGCATAACTATTCTGCCGACGTTACCATTCGCGGCATCAATGGCTATTCAATCCTTACGCATGAGTATTCAACTAAACGGCATCAACTGTTTTTATGGCGCGCATCAGGCGTTGTTCGATATATCACTCAACTGCCCCGCGGGCGAAACGCTGGTATTGCTTGGGCCCAGCGGCGCCGGAAAGAGTTCTCTGCTACGCGTCCTGAATCTGCTGGAAATGCCGCGCTCCGGCACGCTGTCCATCGCCGGTAAACAGTTCGATTTCGACCATGCCCCCGCGGAAAGCGCCATTCGCGAACTGCGCCAAAATGTGGGCATGGTCTTTCAGCAGTATAATCTCTGGCCTCATTTGACGGTGGCGCAAAATCTGATCGAAGCGCCCTGCCGCGTACTGGGGCTAAGTAAGGGCCAGGCCGAAGAACGCGCTGAGAAATTACTGCGCCGTTTGCGTTTGAACGACTTCGCCGACCGTTATCCCTTTCATCTTTCCGGCGGCCAGCAGCAGCGCGTCGCCATCGCCCGCGCATTGATGATGGAGCCTCAGGTGCTGCTGTTCGACGAACCGACGGCGGCGCTGGATCCGGAAATTACCGCCCAGGTGGTAGGCATTATCCAGGAGCTGACGCAAACCGGTATTACGCAGGCGATCGTGACCCATGAAGTTGAGTTTGCGCGCAAAACGGCAAGCCAGGTAGTGTATATGGAGAATGGACGTATTGTGGAGCAGGGGGACGCCAGCCATTTCTCCCAGCCGCAGACAAAAGCATTCGAAAGCTACTTATCACATTGATTAATATCAGGAAAATAATGATGAAAAAATTAATCGCCGCATCCCTGCTCGCTGTCGTCAGCCTTTCCGCCGGCGCAGCGGATAATATCCGCTTCGCCACCGAAGCCTCCTACCCGCCGTTCGAATTCGTCGATGCCGGCAATAAGATTCAGGGTTTTGACATCGACCTAGCCAACGCGCTGTGCAAAGAGATGCAGGCCACCTGCACATTCAGCAATCAGGCATTCGATAGCCTGATCCCCGGCCTGAAATTCCGTCGTTTTGAAGCGGTTATCGCCGGGATGGATATCACGCCGGAACGCCAGCAGCAGGTCGCCTTCACCCAACCTTACTACGATAACTCCGCGCTGTTCATCGCCCAGAAAAACAAGGTGGCCGATATCGCCGCGCTGAAGGGCAAACGCGTCGGCGTGCAAAACGGCACCACCCACCAGAAATACCTGATGGATAAACACAACGACATTATCACCGTGCCGTACGATAGCTATCAGAACGCGGTTTTGGACCTGAAAAACGGCCGTCTGGAAGCGGTATTCGGCGACACCGCCGTGGTCAATGAATGGCTGAAACAGAACGACAGCCTGGCGGCCGTTGGACACAGCGTCACCGATAAAGACTATTTCGGCATCGGTCTGGGCATCGCCGTGCGTCAGAACAACGATGAACTGTTGAAAAAATTCAACGCAGCGCTCGACAAAATCAAGCAGGATGGCACTTACCAGGCCATCCATCAAAAATGGTTTCAGCAGTAATCCGACTCTCAATGATTGAATTTCAACCTATTGCAAGCGCCGCCGGGATGACCGTCGGCCTTGCCGTTTCCGCGCTGACGCTTGGGCTGATGCTCGCCATGCTGTTTGCCGTCTGGGAAACATCCCGCTGGAAAGCGGTCGGCTGGTGCGGCACCGCGCTGGTGACGTTATTACGCGGCCTGCCGGAAATTCTGGTGGTGCTGTTTATCTACTTCGGCTCATCCCAACTGCTCATGACGCTGGCGGACGGCTTTACGCTGAATCTTTATCTGGCGCAGATTCCGGTCAAACTGAATATCGAAACCTTTGAAGTGAGCCCCTTTCTGTGCGGGGTCATCGCGCTGGCCCTGCTGTATGCCGCCTACGCTTCGCAAACGCTGCGCGGCGCGCTGAAAGCGGTGCCTCAGGGACAGTGGGAATCCGGTCAGGCGTTGGGATTGAGCAAATCGGCCATTTTTATCCGCCTGATTATGCCGCAGATGTGGCGCCACGCCCTGCCGGGTCTGGGCAACCAGTGGATGGTGCTGCTGAAGGATACGGCGCTGGTGTCGCTCATCAGCGTAAACGATCTGATGCTGCAAACGAAAAGTATCGCCACGCGGACGCAGGAGCCCTTTACCTGGTATGTGATCGCCGCGGCGATCTATTTAGCCATCACGCTGCTAAGCCAATACGTCATCAAACGGATTGAGTCGCGAACCACGCGTTTCGAACGGAGGCCTTCCTGATGCTCAATTATCTGCCTGAGCTGCTTAAAGGCCTGCATACCAGTCTGACGCTTACCGCGGTCGCCATCATCGTCGCTCTGGCGCTGTCGCTGCTGCTGACTATCGTTCTGACGTTGAAAGTCCCGGTATGCGCCGCCCTGACGAAAGGCTACATCACGCTGTTTACCGGAACGCCGCTGCTGGTGCAAATCTTTCTTATCTACTACGGCCCGGGCCAGTTTACCTCCATCCAGCAGATTCCGTGGCTATGGCACCTACTGTCGCAGCCCTGGCTGTGCGCCATGATCGCCCTGGCGCTCAATAGCGCCGCCTACACCACCCAGCTATTCTACGGCGCGATAAAAGCCATCCCCGACGGGCAGTGGCAATCCTGCGCCGCGCTGGGCATGTCGAAGAAACAGACGCTGCACATCCTGCTGCCGTTTGCCTTTAAACGCGCGCTTTCATCCTATTCAAATGAAGTCGTGCTGGTATTCAAAAGCACCTCTCTGGCCTACACCATTACGCTGATGGAGGTCATGGGATATAGCCAACTGATGTATGGACGCACTTACGACGTGATGGTCTTCGGCGCGGCGGGCATCATTTATCTTTGCGTCAATGGCATACTGACTTTGCTGATGCGCTTGATCGAGCGGCGCGCGCTGGCGTTTGAGCGCAGGAACTGACGACGTTTTTGGGTATCAGCATGGCGCCGCGGCGGGCCGAGCGGCGACTGCTTAATGATTTTAAATACATCTGGCGGCAACGCGTCCGCCGCCAAGCCGGAATTCGCGTACGGAGAGAGTTCCGTGCGCGTCAAAGAAAAACAGACTGGAGTGTGTACATGAAAAAATTATTGGTCGCCACATTACTGGCGGGGATAACATTCAGCGCCGCGGCCGCAGACACTATCCGCTTCGCCTCATCGGCGACCTATCCGCCGTTCGAATCCCTGGATGCGAACAACGAAATCGTCGGGTTCGATATGGATCTGGCGAAAGCTTTGTGTAAACAGATGCAGGCCAGCTGCACATTTACCAATCAGGCGTTCGATAGTTTGATCCCCGCCCTGAAATTCCGCCGCTACGACGCGGTGATTTCGGGAATGGATATCACTCCGGAGCGCAGCAAGCAGGTGGCGTTCACCCAGCCATACTACGCCAACTCGGCGGTGGTGATCGCTCAAAAAGGGAAATTCAGCGATTTCGCCGCGCTGAAGGGTAAACGTATCGGCATGGAGAACGGCACGACCCACCAGAAGTACATGAACGACAAGCATCCGGAAGTCAAAACCGTGGCTTACGACAGCTATCAGAACGCCGTGCTGGACCTGAAAAACGGCCGCATCGACGGCGTATTCGGCGATACCGCCGTCGTAAACGAGTGGATTAAAAACAACCCGTCGCTGGCTACCGTGGGGCAACACGTCACGGATCCCGAATACTTCGGCGCCGGGCTGGGCATTGCCGTTCGTCCGAACGACAAGGCGCTGCTGGAAAAACTGAATAACGCGCTGGACGCAATCAAAGCCGACGGCACTTACAAAACCATCAGCGATAAGTGGTTCCCGCAATAAATCCTCGCGGCGCCGCGCGGCCGTAAACGCCGCGTAGCGCCTTGTCTCCCCTTCCCCCGCTATCGACCCCGATCGTCTCTTTGCAACAGCGTTAACACTTCGTAATGCGCCGTATGCGGGAACATATCGAACAGCTGCACCCGTAGAACGCGGTAATTCTCCAAGTCATCCATATCCTTCACCATAGTTTCGGCATTGCAGCTGGAATAGAGGATATACTGCGGCGCCATACGGCTCAGATAGTCGCACAGCTCGCGGCCGATCCCGCGCCGCGGCGGATTCACCAGCACCAGATCCGGAACCTGGGCGTTGGCGGTGGCGAACCGCGTCGAATCCAGCGCCTGAAACGCTATGCGCGTCAGGCCAAGCCGTTCGGCGGAGAGCCGCGCGCAGGCGATGGCTTCGGCGCTGATCTCGATGCCCGTCAGCCGCATCGCCGGCGAAGCGCAGTGTAGGCCAAATCCGCCGACGCCGCAGAACAGATCCCACATACTGCTAACCTTGAGCTGCGCCACCCAGTCGCGGGCGGCGGCGTAGAGCGCGGCGGCCACCTGCGGGTTGGTCTGGAAGAAACTTTGCGGACGGATATAGAGCGGAACATGATTAAGCCGCTCCGCCAGCGCGGAGGCGTCGCTGAGTATAATTTCCCTCTCCCCTTCCATAATCGCCTGATGCACCGGCTGAATATTTACCGAGATCACCTCAAGCTGGGGAAGCTGCCGTCGCAGCCAGGGCAATGCCGCCCGCAGCTGTTCGAGTTTGCTTTCCGATCGCAGCACAAAACGCAGCATAAAAGCGCCGCGCCAGGTGCTTTCCGTCAGCAGCATATATTTCAATTCGCCGCGCCGGCGCGAGACGTTATAGGGCGTCAGCCCCGCCCTGGCGATAAAGACCTTCAGCGTCGCAAACACCGGAGCGAAGCCGGCGGGATAGAGCGGACAGTCGCACAGATCGACCGCCGTGCCATCGCGCTGCAATATTCCCAGCAGCGGCCGCTCAACGCTGCCGCTGACCACCATCTTCGCTTTGTTGCGAAAAGCGGACGGCGCCGACGGACAGACGGGCAGCCACTGCTGAACCGAACGCGACCGTAACAGATCGGCGAGATGTTGCTGTTTATCAGCGAGTTGTTGTGGATAGGCCTTTGCCAGCCACTGGCAGGAATGACAGGTTCCCGCGCTATAGCGCGCACAATGCATAGAAAAAATCTAACGATAAGGGTAAAAAACGGAATGGCGCGGATTGTACCACCACAGCGCCGCATCTCCGCGCAGAAAAAACGCCGGGCGCGTTTTTCAACGCCGCTTGCGGCGGCCCGCAGGGCGAGTCTCAGGGACGGGACGAGTAAAAAAACGCCGCGAGCGTCGAGGCAGAAAAAGCAGCGCGATAACCAGCAGATCGGGGATCCGCTGTAATAACAGCTGGCGCAATACAGCCAGATTGTCATCGCCGGGAATATGAAATATCGCGGGGAAATACTCGCTGAAAGAGGCAAGAAGCATATACAGCGTCACCAGGCACTGGCAGGCCACATATCCCCAGCGGCCCCAGTCAGCCCCGGCAAGCACGGCCAGACCGCAGCGTATCTCCACGCCGATCGCCAGCAGCGACAGCAGCAAAACCAGCATGGCGTCCCACTCGCGCACGCTGCTTGCCATCCAGTCCCCCAGTTCGCTCGGCCCCAGTTCCCAGAACAGCAGTAAGACGCCAAGGAAACGCAGCGCAATAATAGCGATGCCCGCCACCATAACCGGAACGGGAGCCTGTTTTTTGCGCGTCATACGTTCGCTTTTGCTGTACAAAATCGCCAGTTTCTCCCTTTAGATAGAACAACAACGCCACCAGACGAAGGTGGCGTTGTTGTTAACGGCGGCCCGGCAACCGGAACAGACGGCGAATTAACCCCGCCTGGCCTTCTGCATATCGCGCTGATGCTGTTTCTCGGCTCTGGCCATAAACCACCAGGCGATAAGACCAATAATGCCGACGACCAACAGTATCAAAGAAGCGAGCGCGTTAATCTGCGGATTAACCCCCATCCTTACGCTGGAGAACACCAGCATCGGCAGCGTGGTGGAACCCGGCCCGGCGACGAAACTGGCGATAACCAGATCGTCCAACGACAGGGTAAACGCCAGCAGCCAGCCTGAAATCAGGGCCGGCGCAATCATCGGCACCGTAATAACGAAAAACACTTTTAGCGGCGCGGCGCCCAGATCCAGCGCCGCCTCTTCGATAGAGCGATCCAACTCCCGCAGGCGCGCGCTGATGACGACCGTAACATAAGCGGTACAAAAGGTCACATGCGCCAGCCAGATAGTGAACATTCCCCGCTCCGCCGGCCAGCCGATGGCATGCCCCAGCGCGACGAACAGCAACAGCAAGGAAAGCCCGGTGATCACATCCGGCATAACCAGCGGCGCGGTCAGCATAAAGGCAAAGCCGTTGGCGCCGCGGAAGCGCCCAAAACGCACCATCACCACCGCCGCCAGCGTGCCCAACACTACGGCCATGGTGGCGGAGGCGGCGGCGATCGTCAGGCTAAGCATCACCGCGCCGATCATCGCCGAATCATGGAACAGTTCGGTGTACCAGCGCGTCGACCATCCCGCCCATACCGTCACCAGCTTGGAGCTGTTGAATGAGTAAATCACCAGCATCAGCATTGGGGCGTAGAGAAAGGTAAAACACAGAACCAGAATAACAATGCGCCACGGCGAACGCACTACCGGCAAATTGTTCATGCCTCTCCCTCCGCCGTTCTGCTTTGATGTTTGTGGAACCAAATAATCGGCATAATCAGCAGCAGCAGCATGATAATCGCCACCGCCGAAGCGACCGGCCAGTCACGATTATTAAAGAACTCCTGCCACAGGATACGGCCGATCATGATGCTGTCGGGACCGCCCAGCAGTTCCGGGATCACGTACTCGCCCACGGTGGGAATAAAGACCAGCATCGAACCCGCGATGATTCCCCCTTTCGTCAAGGGGACGATAACGCTGAAAAAGGTTTTCATCGGGCGGGCCCCCAAATCGAGCGAGGCTTCCACCAGCGAATAATCCAGCCGCGTTAACGCGGTATAGATCGGCAAGACCATAAAGGGCAGATAGGAGTAGACCACGCCGATATATACCGCCAGGTTGGTATGTAGAATCACCAGCGGCTGATCGATAACCCCCAGCCACATAAGAAAGTTGTTCAACACGCCGTTATTTTTCAATATCCCCATCCAGGCATACACGCGAATAAGAAACGATGTCCAAGAGGGCAGAATCACCAGCAACAGTAAAATATTACGGGTGGAAGGCTTGCTGTGCGCCACGGCCCAGGCCAGCGGATAACCGATCAGCAGACAGCACAGCGTCGATACCGCCGCAACCTGCAGGGACTGCAGGTAGGCTTCGACATACAGCGGATCGCTCAGCAACTGCAGATAGTTCGCGAGGTTTAACGAAATATCCAGCTTATCGTCCGCCCAGGAGATCAGGTCGGTATACGGCGGCACCGCGCGCGCCATCTCCGCCAGGCTGATCTTGAATACAATCAGGAACGGCAGCATAAACAGCAGCAGCAGCCAGCAATAAGGCAGCGCAATAACCAGCTTGCGTCCGTGCTTCTGGCGCCAGCGCGCTATCAGCATGGCGAAGCGCCCCCGCTCCTCTGCCGGCGGCACGGCGGCGCGATGTTCAGAAAATAGAGTCATGATGCGATCCCCCGCTATACCGTCAACACCACGCAGCTATCAGCTTCCCAGCACAACCGCACTTCGTCGCCCCAGGTCGGCGCGCCCTTGCGATAGCGATAGGCATTCTGCAACTGCGCGCTGATGACTTGCCCGCTGTTCAGCCTGACGTGATAAATCGACAGGTCGCCCAGGTAAGCGATATGCACCACTTCCCCGACGGCGAAGTTACAGCCGTCGGCCGGCGTCTCGTCGCACAGCATGATCTTCTCCGGTCTTAAGGCGATATACACCGGCACGCCGTCGACGATGGACACATCGGAATCGACCTTCAGCGGATGGACCAGCCCGGGGCTGCGTATAATCAACTCATCGTCCCGGCGCTCCGTCAGCACGCCTTCGAACATATTGACGGAACCGATAAACTCGGCGCTGAAGCGGGTATTCGGATGTTCGTATATCTCTTCCGGCTCGCCGATCTGCACAAACTTGCCGCGGTTCATGATGGCGATACGGCCGGCCATCGTCATCGCCTCTTCCTGATCGTGCGTCACCATGACGCAGGTCACGCCGACGCGCTCCAGAATATCGACCACCTCGAGCTGCATACGGTCGCGCAGTTTTTTATCCAGCGCGCCCATGGGTTCATCCAGCAGCAATAATTTGGGGCGTTTCGCCAGGCTGCGGGCCAGCGCCACGCGCTGGCGCTGGCCGCCGGAAAGCTGATGCGGTTTGCGGCCGGCGAACTCCTGCATATGCACCAGCGTCAGCATCTCCTGCACGCGGTCTTTGATCTCGGCGCGCGAGAGGCGATCCTGCTTCAAACCGAAGGCGATATTCTTTTCCACCGTCATATGGGGAAACAGCGCATAGGACTGAAACATCATATTGATGGGGCGCTGATAAGGCGGCACCAGAGACAGATCCTGACCATCGAGGACAATCTGCCCCTGAGTGGGATGTTCAAAACCGGCCAGCATACGCAACAGCGTGGATTTACCGCAGCCGGATGCGCCTAGCAGAGCGAATATTTCGCCCTTATAGATTGTCAGACTGACGTCGTCGACCGCGGCCTGCCCATCAAAGGACTTGGTTAGATTACGGACTTCCAGCAGCGGCGTAACCGCTTTTTGGGGTTTGGGCTGAGGACGGGGAATGGATTCACTCACTTCGTATTGCTCTCCGGCAAAGCAGAACAAGCCGCCGCCTCTGGCTTCAGGCAATGACGCGGCCTTTGGGCGCATCAAGCGGCGACGCGATAAATTAATCGTGCAAACAGGCGGTATTCGCCGCCTGTTTGCCTAGCTTCAGGATGAAAAACGCCTATTTGCCGCTTTTTACCCTGGTCCATGCGCGCGTACGGGTGCGGTCGATTTGCGGCGATTGCACCTTAAGCGTAAACAGCTTGGCGCGCACGTCCGCCGGCGGATAGATACCGGGATCGTTGCGAATATCTTCGTTCACCAACGGCACCGCTTCTTTATTCGCATTAGCGTAATAGACATGGTTGCTGATATTGGCGATGACGTCCGGCTTCAACAGATAGTTCAGGAACTGATAGGCGGAATCGACATTTTTGGCATCGGCCGGAATGGCGAAAACATCAAAGAACGCCAGCGCTCCCTCTTTCGGGATGCTGTAATGAATATTGACGCCGTTCTTGGCTTCTTTGGCGCGGTTGGCCGCCTGCATCACGTCGCCGGCCCAGCCGATGGCGACGCAGATATCGCCGTTCGCCAGATCGTTGATGTACTGAGAAGAATGGAAATAGCGGATATTGGGACGCAGCTTCAGCAGCAGATCCGTCGCCGAGGTCGTGTAGTCGTTCGCCTTGCCGCTGTTGGGATCTTTACCCTGATAGTTCAATACGGTGGCGAAAATCTCTTCGGGCGCATCCAGGAAAGAGACGCCGCAGCTCTTCAGCTTTTCCAGGTTTTCCGGCTTCAGCACCAGATCCCAGCTGTCAACCGGCGCGTCGGCGCCCAGCGCCGCTTTGACTTTATCCACGTTATAGCCGATGCCGGTGGTCGCCCATAAATACGGCAGCGCATATTTATTATCCGGATCGTGCTGAGCAATCAGTTTCAATAGTTCAGGATCGAGATTTTTATAGTTCGGCAGCTTACTTTTATCCAATGGCTGAAATACGCCGGAAGCGAGCTGACGCTCCAGGAAACTTGCCGAAGGCACAACCAAATCAAACCCGGTGCTGCCGGCCATCAGTTTGCCCTCCAATACCTCGTTGGAGTCAAACACGTCATAAACCACTTTAATGCCCGTTTCCTTCTGGAAATTCTGCAACGTGTCTGGCGCGATATAGTCGGACCAGTTGTAAACATGCAGCACTTTCTCTTCCGCAGATGCGGTGACGGACGCGGCCATCATCAAGCCAGCAACAACACCCGATAACCATTTTTTACGTTGGGTGAACATCCGTTCCTTCCTCCATACCAGGATGTGATTTATGAAAGTAAACTTAATGACTCGAATTATTTAGAGTATATATCCGTCGGATACAAAACTCGCCCTGCGTCTATGCCGTCGCGATGGCAAGCGGTTATATTCTTCATCATTTCCCGGATATCTACGTTGAAATCAGTGTAGTAGACCCCGTCATAAATACGACCATATCGCGAAACTGTTACAGAAATTAAGCATAACCGCACCGCGCCAGCCGTACCATAGCCGAACGTAAAAAATGAGTTTTATCGATTATTTATTCATATTTTATCTATGCAATATGGGAGATAGCCGATAAACGCCAATTAATGCTCGGTGAAAACGGCAAAAATGCAGAATAAATGACGGTTGATATTAAATAAGAAAAACTAATTGCTGCCATTGGCAGCAATGGTTTCAATGCAGAAAGGAGGTATTTACTCTACTAGCAGAGGCGTCTTCTTCATCGCCAACAAACAGAAGATTATTTGCTCCGGCCTCTAAAATGACCATCGAGATCTGTTCTTCCGATTGCTGCATAAAGTGCCTGAACTGTTCCAGCGTCATACCGGCGGCGACGCTGAACGACTGACAGACGATCAGCTTCGGCAAGTTATCATCCTGAACATCGATAAAGGCTTTTACCGTCAGGGAGCTGGCGTTGATTTGGCTCAGATCGCCCACCAGCGGGATCAACGCGCTGGGCTTAACCTCGGCCAGCGCCGAAAACAGCACCACGTTATCCACCAGATCGACCTTCGCATCAAATACGCCGTCAAAATTCTGCATGTGCGGCAAATGAAGCGCCTGACAGGAGTCGCACTCGAAAAACAGAATATTTAATTGATCCAGCCACCGCCGTAGCATAGCCAAATCCGGGACGATGAGTGAATCCATTATTTTGCCTCATACCGACTGTTGTAAAAAAGGGCTCATAGCTTACGGAATATTGCGTTCCGATGCCATGATAAACACGCTTTAACTCGCGAGAAATCACCAAATAGCGAATTGCTATTTTATGGCGGACTGTTTTATGCCCGCCGCCGCCGGCTCAGGAGGCTAACTTTTATTCACCGATAACGCCCGGGTATGCTGTTCGATAAATTCAACGATCATGCCGGCGATATCAATGCCGGTGGTGCTTTCGATGCCCTCCAACCCCGGAGAGGCGTTCACTTCCATTACTAAAGGTCCGCGATCGGCGCGCAGGATATCCACTCCCGCGACGTTCAGTCCCAATGTTTTCGTGGCCTTAAGGGCAATGGCCCGCTCGCGGGCGGTAATTTGCACCTTGCCTGCCGATCCGCCGCGGTGCAGATTGGAGCGGAACTCCCCGGCCTTGGCCTGGCGTTCGATGGCCGCCACAACCCGGTTGCCGATCACCAGACAGCGGATATCCCGCCCCTGCGCCTCCCGAACGTACTCCTGCACCAGAATATGGGCATTCAGCCCGCGAAAGGCGTCGATAACGCTCTCCGCGGCCTGACGGGTTTCCGCCAGCACAACGCCGATCCCCTGCGTGCCTTCCACCAGCTTAACCACCAGCGGCGCCCCGCCGACCATATCTATCAGGTCGCTGGTATCGTCCGGCGAATGGGCGAAGCCGGTAACCGGGAGATCGATTCCGGCGCTGGCCAGGAGCTGAAGCGAATGCAGTTTGTCGCGGGCGTGGATAACCGCCACGGCGTTGTTCAGCGGAAAACTCCCCAGCATTTCAAACTGGCGCAGCACCGCCGTACCATAAAACGTAATTTGCGAACCAATGCGCGGAATAACCGCGTCGTATTTCACCAGCCGGCGCCCCTGATAATGCACCGACGGCGCCGCCGGATTGATATTCATGTAGCAGGAGAGCGGATCGATAATATCAATTCGATGTTTGCGCTCCTCCGCCGCTTCACGCAGACGTCTGCAGGAATATAACGAGCCATCACGAGACAGAATCGCAATCTTCATAAATGTCCTATACCCAATAGATTTATGGCGGGCTCTCCTGCCCACCTCCGGGCAACGCCTTACGCGGTGAAAAACACGTCCGGCGTGTTCTGTTCGCCCTGCCGCCGGGGGGCGCAAAACAACGGCGACGCGCGGACTAACGCACCGCCCACCCTTGCCGGCGTAAGTAGTCCAACATAAACGGGCGCAGCTCCTTTTTCAGCGTGCGCTGTACATGTTCGCTCCAGCTATCGCGACGCTGCGTGGTTCGCTGTAGGTAGTACTCCACTATCCGCTGGTCATATTCGGCCAATTTTTCACCATCGAGCGGCCGGTAGGCGTTTTCATGTACGACGATTTCCGGCGGTAAACGCGGCTTCAACAGCGGATCGGCATCGGGGTAGCCCAGACAGAGACCGAACAACGGCAGCACCTGTTGCGGCAGTTTCAGCAAGGCGGTGACTTCCGCGATGTTGTTGCGGATCCCGCCGATAAACACGCCGCCCAACCCTAACGACTCTGCGGCGACCAGCGCGTTTTGCGCCATGATGGCCGTATCCACGCAGCCGATCAGCAACTGTTCCGCCATTCCGGTTTCGGCCTGCGGAAAGATCTGCAGATGGCGGTGAAAATCCGCGCAGAACACCCAAAATTCCGCCGCTTGCGCCACATACTCCTGATCGCCGGAATAGTGGGCCAGCGCCTGCCGAATCGCCGGATCGGTAATGCGGATAATGGAGCTGCACTGCAAGAAACTGGAACTGGAGGCGCTTTGCGCCGCGGCGATAATCGCGCCGCGCTGTTCGTCCGTCAGCGTTTGCCGGGTAAAGGCGCGGATGGAACGGTGCTGTCGTAATAGATCGATGGTAGGCGTCACGCTGGTATCCTTAAGACATTTAGGGTATGGCAATAAAAAAGTTATCATGCGCGGCGCTATTATATGCCAGCCGCTACGCCAGACCAATGTCCCGCAGCGCCGCGCCATATTGGGACAGAAGACGCCGCCACCGCAGCAGGCGAGGAATGGAAAGTATATGATAGATAAAATAAATTGCTGCGACAGGGAATGACGGCTTTTTTTCATATGCTAATGCGGGCATAGTAGCCGCATTCAATTCCGGCATTCGCCGACAATTTTAGAACATCCCATTTTATAAGGAGCTTACATGTTTGCTGTTATTTTCGGACGTCCTGGTTGCCCATACTGCGTGCGCGCTAAAGAGCTGGCGGAAAAACTGGCCGAACAGCGCGACGACTTCCGCTTCCGCTATGTGGATATCCGCGCGGAAGGCATCACAAAAGAAGATCTGTCGAAAACGGTCGGCAAACCGGTTGAAACCGTGCCGCAGATATTCCTCGATGAAAAACATATCGGCGGCTGTACGGATTTTGAGGCTTACGCGAAAGAAAATCTGAATTTGTTTCAAAAATAACCGGCATAAGAGAAAAAAGGCGCGATACGCGTCTTTTTATCTTTCTCAACGCGCGCCGGCCGCTTAGTGAAAATAACGCCGGTAGGTGGCATGAAAACATAGCATGCCCAACGCGCCCAGCACGCTCCAGAACACCGCGCTCGATATATAAGCCAGTTCTTGCCAGAAAGAGTGATTAGGGGCGCGGCCGAAATGCAATATAAGCAGGCACACCGGCATCGCGATTAGCGCGCCAATCAATGGATACAGCAGCCGACCGCGCGCGGACAAACAGCTCGCCGCCACGCCGGGCAATAAAAACAGCAGCATCCCGGGGTCGCCGCGCAGCCCATCGTCAGTGACCACATCAGGCACGTTCATCTTCTGGCTCAAAAAGACCACGGTAAACAATAAAAAACAGCAGGCCGCACCCATCCAGCCTTTATCGTTCGCCATACGTTTCCTCTCTTGATACGCCGTCCGCTTCTCTATCCGCCGCGGTCTTCCCGATAACCTGCACGGCGCGCCCCGCGCATTCCCTGACGATAGCGCCGGGATGCGTTCGGTTTGCGCCTGAAACCCGATGGATTCCAAGTCCGACACGGTAAATATGAATGGCTGAATATCCCTGATATGACATATACCCGTTATTTTTCAATCTATTGCTGCGTTGTCTTAGCGACTCGCTTGCCGCGTGATTCGGCCTGATGGCCTCCCCTTTCAGGGTCAGCGTAAGCGCCGTTTAAAAACGCGTTGGCGTTTTTGTCCCGCATCACGAAATCTATTGGGTATAAAATGAGGCATCGCCGCTATTTATTCAGCGAATACTGGTTGTAAGACCAACAAACATCTAGAATAGCGACGCCGCAATAATTGCGATGAACAATTTGTACAGCATAAATTATACTGTCGTTCATGCTGATTCCTTTTAGCCGACGGTTATTTATGATGTCAGCGGAATCTGTGTAGCCAATGGCTAAATCTAGCTTTTATAATCATTTATATCAAGCACTTACTGGTAAATAACAAGTTACATCCCATGAATATAAACGTCGCTGATTTGTTAAACGGGAATTACATTCTGCTGTTATTCGTGGTTCTTTCATTAGGACTTTGCCTTGGGAAGTTACGCCTGGGACCGGTACAACTCGGTAATTCTATTGGTGTTTTAGTTGTATCGTTATTACTCGGCCAGCAGCATTTCTCGATTAATACCGAAGCGCTCAATCTCGGTTTTATGCTGTTTATTTTTTGCGTCGGCGTTGAAGCCGGCCCCAATTTCTTTTCCATTTTTTTCCGCGACGGCAAAAATTATCTCATGCTCGCATTGGTCATGGTTGTCAGCGCCATGCTGCTGGCGCTGGGATTAGGGAAGTTATTCGGCTGGGGGATCGGGCTGACCGCCGGTATGCTGGCGGGCGCCATGACCTCTACGCCGGTATTGGTCGGCGCCGGCGACACCTTGCGAACCCTGTCCGGCCTCGGCGCGCAAATAGGCATTGAGCAGGATAACTTAAGCCTGGGCTATGCGCTCACCTACCTTGTCGGCCTGGTCAGCCTGATCTTCGGCGCGCGCTATCTTCCCAAATTACAACATCAGGACTTACCGACCAGCGCGCAGCAGATCGCCCGCGAACGCGGGCTTGATACCGACAGCCAGCGAAAAGTATACCTGCCGGTTATTCGCGCCTACCGCGTCGGTCCTGAGCTGGTCGCCTGGGCGGATGGGAAAAACCTGCGCGAGCTGGGCATTTATCGCCAAACCGGCTGCTATATCGAACGCATCCGCCGCAATGGCATTTTGGCCAATCCCGATGGCGACGCCGTACTGCAGCTCGGCGATGAAATTTCCCTGGTGGGCTACCCCGACGCCCACGCCCGCCTTAACCCCAACTTCCGCGACGGAAAAGAGGTGTTCGATCGCGACCTGTTGGATATGCGCATCGTCACCGAAGAGATCGTGGTGAAAAACCACAATGCGGTCGGTAAACGCCTCAGCCAGCTGAAACTTACCGATCACGGCTGTTTTCTTAACCGCATCATTCGCAGCCAGATTGAAATGCCGATCGATGACGGCGTCGTGCTGAATAAAGGGGATGTGCTACAGGTAAGCGGCGACGCGCGGCGGGTAAAAAGCATTGCCGACAGAATCGGGTTTATCTCTATTCACAGCCAGGTGACCGACCTGCTGGCCTTCTGCGCGTTTTTCATCATCGGCATCATGGTCGGCCTGATCACCATCCAGTTCAGCACCTTCACGTTTGGCATCGGCAACGCCGCCGGTCTCTTGTTCTCCGGTATCATGCTCGGCTTTCTGCGCGCCAACCACCCCACCTTCGGCTACATACCGCAGGGGGCGCTGAACATGGTAAAAGAGTTTGGCCTGATGGTGTTTATGGCCGGCGTCGGCTTAAGCGCGGGCGGCAGTATCGGCCGCAGTTTCGGCGAGATAGGGGCGCAAATGCTGGTATCGGGATTAATCGTCAGCCTGGTGCCGGTGGTTATCTGCTTCCTGTTCGGCGCCTACGTGCTGCGCATGAACCGCGCCCTGCTGTTCGGCGCCATGATGGGGGCCAGAACCTGCGCCCCAGCGATGGAAATCATCAGCGATACCGCCCGCAGCAACATCCCGGCGTTGGGATATGCCGGCACCTATGCCATTGCTAACGTGTTGCTGACGCTTGCCGGCTCGCTGATCATTATTATTTGGCCCGAATTACCGGGATAATGAGAAAGTATAAAAAATTGTCAATATTTCTGACGATGGCAGAACTTTTCATTGGGGCCAGAGTCTGAATTATTGCCACTGCTTTTCTTTGTTATCCCCATATTGAGGAGCCCGTCGTTCCCGCCTTTCAGGTTCAAGAACGATGGGCCTTTTCTTTTTGCCTCTCCGCCCAAAACCCTTAGGCCAGTCCGGTTTCCACATGAAAATGCCGCGTCTCTCCGGCCGCCATTTCAATTAAGGCGCCGGCGCGGCGCGCGGCCTGATGCCCCTCTGGGCGACAGGTCGCCGGCAATGCGAAAGCGGCTACTTTTTGATCGCCGTTATACAAAATCCAGCGGGTCGCATAATTCAGTTGCGCGGTGGAAAAACGGGTAACGAAACGGTGCCCCTGCGGCGCATGCATGCTGAACTCCGCCTGCCGCGCATACTGGGAGAGGTTATCGGCGAAAAAAACGATTTCAGGATCGTAAAACTCGGGTTCGTCCAGCGCATTGAAATTTTCCGGCGCCTGCGCCAGTCTCTCGGTATAGTTCAGCCATTGCGGCGTGGGATGCACATGTCCCGGGATAGAGCTGCGCAAGGCGAAAGCGCGCTCGGGGATATTCTGGCTAAACGTCGCCCCGGCGACATAGGCGTAGTTCATATGGCACATATACTGCAACGGCATTGGCGCGCTCGCCAGGTTCGTTACCGTCATATCAATGCCCAGCAGCGTGCTGTCCGCCGCGATGGTCACCGCCGGCGCCGCCCGGTAATGGTGGCCGAATCCCTTCACATACTCATAGCTCCCCGTCAGCGCCAGGGTGTTATCGCCAAGCACCAGACGCGCGTCGTCCATTGGCGCGCAGGCCATTTCGCCGTGCAACGGATGGCGATCGTCCTCGGCGGGACACCCATTGCTCAACAGGCCGGAATGAAAGGCAAAGCAGCCATAGGTGTCGATAATCGTGCTGCCGGGTTTCGGCTCGGTAAACGGATTGCTCATCGTCAGAGAGTGGCCGTCGAATTCGGCGTCCCAAATCATCTGCCCGTAGAACGGCAATACGATGGCATACCCGCGCGCATTCTGTAATTTGATGGCCTCAATTCCTGATGCATAGCGAAAAGCGGTTGCCGAAAAATGTTCGTTTTCCAGCAATATTCGCGGCAGTTCCGTAAACATCGAACGCGATAAATGAATTTGCGTACTCATTACATTTCCCTCCCTTCAGGCGTCATTGCTGGTTACCGGCCGGCCGGCCGGCGGCCAGACGCTGTTTATTGCGCATTTCGCCCCAGAAATAGAAGCCGACATAGGCGAAGCACAGCAGCGACACGCCGAACGATTTCTGCATGGAGCCGAGATGATCGGAGACATATCCCTGAATAGCCGGCACCACCGCCGCGCCGACGATCGACATCACGATGATGGCGCCGGCGACCTCGGTATATTTTTTATCGACGGTATCCAGCGTGCCGGCATAAATCGTCGCCCAGCACGGCCCGAACAATACGCTGACGAAAACGGCGGCATAGACGGCGGTAAAGCTCGGCACCATGACCACATAGGCCAGCGTCGCCACGCCCAAGGCCGAGTAGGCGATCAGCACCTTTTCGGCGCTGAAACGCGTCATCAGGAAATTGGCCACGAATTTCCCGATAAAGAAGCAGATGAAGCTATAAATCATGAAGTTAGAGGCGTCACGTTCGTTAGATGCCCCTAAGGTTAATGCCAGCCGGATGGTGAAAGACCATACCGCGACCTGCATCCCGACATAGAGAAATTGCGCTGCGATGCCGCGCTTAAAATGGCTGTTGCCCGCCAGGTAGCGCAGGGTTTCGCCGAGCGACGGCAGCGGCTTCTTGTTGTGCCCCTCATCCTGCACCTTGCACGTTGGATAACGCGTCAGCAGGAACAGGAACAGGACGACCAGCAGCACAAAAATCAAATACTTATAGGGTTCCAGCGTGTATTCCAGCATTTGCAGACGAAACGCGTGGATCTGATCCGGCGTCATGTTCGTCATCTGGCTTTCCAGGCTATCGCCCTCCTGGAATACCAGGTATTTGCCTAACACAATCCCCATGAGCGCGCCGACGGGATAAAACGTCTGGCTGATGTTCAGGCGCAGCGTGGCGTAGTCGCGATGACCAATCATCGAGCTATAGGTGTTCGCCGCCGTCTCCAGGAAACTTAGCCCAATGGCGATGGCGAAAATCGCCGCCAGAAACATGGTATAGGTCGCCATGTGCGATGCCGGGTAAAACAGGCTGCACCCGACAATATAGAGCGTCAGGCCGATCAGAATGGCGATTTTATAACTGCTTTTGCGGATCACCACCGATGCCGGGATCGCAATCAAGAAATAGCCGCCGTAAAAGGCGCTCTGCACCAGCGCGCTGGCGAAATCGCTGAGCTCAAATACGCTTTTGAACTGCGTAATCAAAATATCGTTCAGACTGGCCGCGCATCCCCATAGCGGAAACAGACACGACAGCAAAATAAACTGAAACAGTGGCGTCTTATTCAGATAGCCATCCGGCATTTGGATTATGTCCTGACGCATGATGTTTTCCCCGGTTAGTTGGCGAGAGAATGACTGGCAAGAAAATCACGAAATTGCGCCGCATCCGGGTAGGCGCGCTGAGTGCCCTTTCCCGTAACGCTATAGGCCGCAAAAGCAGAGGCATACTCCATCGCCCGTTTTATATTTCCATCCTTCACGAAGTAGTGCGCGAAGCAGCCGATAAAAGCATCGCCGGCGCCGCTGGTGTCAATGGCATGAACGCTGACCGGCTTAATATGCTCAACCCGTTCGCCCGTCATCCATACCGAACCGCGATGCCCCATAGTGATAATCAGGTTCTTCAATCCCCTGGCCAGCAGCGAACGCCCGGCGCTGAAAATATTCTCTTCGCTATCAACCGGCATGCCGGTCAGAATTTCCAGCTCGGTTTCGTTCGGCATAAAGAAATCACACTGGCAGGCATAGCCGATATCCAGCTCGCGGGAGGCTGGCGCCGGATTCAAAATGACCGGGATATGATGCCGGCGGGCAAAATCGATGGCGTAATAAACGGTTTCCAGCGGGATCTCCAACTGGAGGATGAATAACTTGCAGCGCGTAAGCGCTTCGGCCGCCGCGTCGATATCCCGGGGAGACAGATGATTATTCGCGCCCTTAATAATCAAAATCCGGTTCTGCGACGACTTATCGACGAAGATCGGCGCCACGCCGCTTGATACGCCGGGAACAGGCGTAACATACCGGGTGTCCACCGCAAAACTCTGCAGATTCCTGAGCGTATTGCCGGCAAAAAGATCGTCGCCGACCCGGCTGACCAGCATAACCGACGCCCCCAGCTTGGCGGCTGCGACCGCCTGATTCGCCCCTTTACCGCCGCAGCCTATTTTAAAATCCGGCGCTTCCAACGTTTCGCCGGTTTTAGGCATGTCGTCGATATAAGTGATGAGGTCCACCATATTTGAACCGATAACTGCAATATCCATAGCGCGTTTCCCCCAGATGGTTTTTTCATCATTTAATGTTACATTAATAACAATAACAATCGATTAATGTTATTATTGTGACAAAGATCGCAGAGGAAAAGCGATTGATTGCGCATAAAGAAACAAATAAGATTGATGATACAGTTTAAATGTTATAATCATAACACCTGTATTTTATTGAACCGTCAAAGGAGCCAGCCATGACCACCGAAACGCGCGATTACGCCCCCTATATTGACCATACGCTGCTCGCAGCCGATGCCACCGAACAGCAGATCGTCAGGCTGTGCGAGGAGGCGAAAACGCACCATTTTTATGCGGTTTGCGTTAACTCGGGCTATGTCCCCTTAGCGGTCAGCCAGTTAAAAGACACATCGGTTCATGTTTGTTCGGTGATTGGCTTTCCGCTGGGGGCGGGCCTGACATCCGCCAAAGCCTTTGAAGCCAAAGCCGCCATTGACGCCGGCGCCGAAGAAATCGATATGGTGATCAATATCGGCTGGTTGAAGAGCGGCAACATTAGCGCCGTTAGGGCCGATATTCAGGCGGTGCGCGAGGTTTGCGCCGCTATACCGTTGAAGGTAATATTGGAAACCTGTCTGCTTAGCGACGAACAGATCGTACTGGTTTGTGAAATGTGCCGGGATCTGCAAGTCGCTTTCGTCAAGACATCCACCGGATTCAGCACCGGCGGCGCCAGCAAAGAGCATGTGAAGCTGATGCGCGACACGGTGGGCCCAACGGTTGGCGTTAAGGCTTCCGGAGCGGTGCGCGACCGCCAGACGGCGGAAACCATGATTCGCGCCGGCGCGACCCGTATAGGCACTAGCTCCGGCGTCGCCATCGTTTCCGGCGCCTCGGCGGCGGCGGGAAGATATTAGCGGGTAAAATCGCGCCTATTGCGGCATGATGACGGCGAAAACGATCGGCTGAGCCCCCCAGGAGCGCTTCCCCCGAGGAACCCCGGACATATCAGAATGCCGATCGTTTAAGCATCGCAATACAAGGTGCAGCCACAGGGGCGAGGCATCCCGACGGGAACCTCCCCCGGCGTTTTCCCTAAAGACCGGCTTATGTGAAGAGTATTACGGACAGATCAAGCTTTATCTTTATGATGTAGGCGCTACTCCCCGATTACGCAACTCATTATCAGGACACCACATGGAAACGCGGCGCGAAGAACGGATTAACAAACTTGCCCAAGCCTTGAAATCATCCGACAAGCTGCATCTGAAAGACGCCGCTCAGCTATTGGGCGTCTCCGAGATGACGGTGCGCCGCGATCTGAGCGCCGAATCAGCCTCCGTGGTGCTGCTCGGCGGCTATGTGGTTAGCGATTTGAAGGGGGGCAGCGCCACCAACTACTTTGTTTCCGATCAACAGACCAAGCATGTGGCGGAAAAACGCGCCGTCGGCGCGCTCGCCGCGCGCCTGATTGATGCGAACGATACGCTGTTTTTCGATTGCGGCACCACCACGCCTTTTATTATTGAAGCCATTCCTGAAGATCTGCCTTTTACCGGCGTCTGTTATTCCCTGAACACTTTCCTGGCGTTACAGGGGAAAAGCGCCTGCAAGGTGGTGCTCTGCGGCGGCCAATTTCACCCGGACAACGCGATTTTCGCGCCGCTCAGCCAACGCAGCGAGCTTGATAATATCTGCCCGAATAAAGCGTTTATTTCAGCAGCAGGCATCGACCTCGCTGCCGGCGCAACCTGTTTTAACTTCGCCGAGCTGAGTATGAAACACCGGGCGCTGGCGATGTCGCAGCGGGCCGTTCTGGTCGCCGACGGCAGTAAGTTCGGCCAGATCAAGCCGGCCTGCATCGGCTCGCTGACGCTGTTCGATACCCTGATAACCGACCGTCAACCGGCGGCGGATTATCTTCGCCACTTCGCCGATAGCGGTATTCGGTTAATGAGTATCGACCGTTAATCCAATAGGCCGCCAAACCACTGCTGCAGCTTCATCATCACCGAATCCCAAAGCCGGCTAAAGAACCCCGCTTCCGGGATCTCGTCCAACGCCACCAGTTGGCGCTGCCCGATGCTCTTGCCGTCAAGCTGGAAATCAATAGCGCCGACCACCTGATTCTTCGCCAAAGGCGCCGTCAGTTGCGGCTGACGCAGCGTAAAGCTGGCTTTCAGGTTTTTCATCTGTCCCCTGGGGATCGTCAATGCGGCGTCTTGCGCCACGCCAAGCCGGGCCTCTTTTTGCGTGCCGAACCAGACCGGCTGCGTGGTAAAGGGAACGCCCGCCTTGATCGGCGTGACGGTTTCAAAAAACCGGAATCCCCAGGTAAGCAGCTTCTCGCTCTCGCGAAAACGCGTCGCATCCGTCGGCGCTCCCAGCACGACGGAAATTAAGCGCATATCGCCTTCGGTGGCCGACGCCACCAGATTATGTCCGGCGCCGCTGGTGTGGCCGGTCTTAATCCCGTCCACATTCAGGTTGGAACTCCACAGCAGGCGGTTTCGGTTAGGCTGGCGGATGTTGTTGAAGGTGAACTCTTTCTCTTTATGCAACGCATACTCGTCCGGCACATCGCGGATCAACGCCTGGCCCAGTAACGCCATATCGCGCGCGGTGCTGTACTGCCCCGGAGCGTCCAGCCCATGCACGGTAAGAAAATGGGTATTGGCGAGCCCCAGCGCTTTAACATAGTTGTTCATCAGGCTGACGAACGCATCCTGGCTGCCGGCCACATAGTCGGCCAGCGCGATGCTGGCGTCATTGCCCGACTGAATGACGATACCTTTATTCAGTTCCGAAACCGGAATACGATCGCCGGGCTTCAGAAACATCAGCGACGACCCCCGCAGCACCGGATTACCGGTCGCCCAGGCATCCTTCCCGACGGTAACCTCATCCGTGGGGCGAATTTTTCCGGCTTTTATCGCCTGTCCGGTGACATAGCTCGCCATCATTTTCGTCAGGCTCGCAGGGTCAAGGCGTTCATCGGCGTTGGACTCCGCCAGCACTTTTCCGCTGTGATAATCCATCAGAATAAAGGCCTTCACGTCAATCTGAGGCGCGGTCGGGATCTGCTCGGCATGCGCCAGCGGAGTTAACCCCGTCAGCAATACCGCGCCCAGCGTAAAAGATTTTAGATTGGAAACGAGAACAGTTTTCTTCATGAGATCGCCAGATATCCACAATTCATTTAAAAGATTTAACTTTCAATATGTTTCGAAAACTTTAGCAACACCCAAGGTATCCCGTCGTCTCCATCAAGGAAACAACTCACTTTGTAAAGATAATCAAAGAAATGAAAAGGGCTAAAAAAGATCGCCGGCGGAAACATCAGCCCCTCGGCGCCGCCTGCGCGGAACGGGATGGAATGACGCGGCGCCGGACGGCGCCGCGTAGGATTAATGCGTGAAAGGACAATCAGCGGCGTTCGCGCTTATCGGCCCGTTTCGACAGCCAGTCGCCCAGCGTTTGCACAATTTGCACCAGGATAACCAGCGCGATCACCGTGACGATCATCACCTCGGTTTCATAGCGATAATAGCCAAAGCGGATCGCCAGGTCGCCGACGCCGCCGCCGCCGACGATCCCGGCCATCGCCGAGTAGCCGATAAGGCTGACCAGCGTAATCGTCAGACCGCGTAATAAACCGGCTTTGGCCTCCGGCAGCAATACGGTGCAGATAATCCGCATCGGGCTGGCGCCGAAGGCCTCCGCCGCTTCGATAATCCCCGGCTCGACTTCGCGCAGCGCGCTATCGACCAGCCGCGCGTAAAAAGCGATGGCCGCGACCGACATCGGCACCGCCGCCGCCACCGGCCCAATGGTGCTGCCCAGCAGAATCTGCGTCAGCGGCAGCAGCAGCACCAGCAGAATCACGAACGGAATGGAGCGAATAATGTTCACCACCACGGTGCTGAGCAGGTACACCGCGCGGTTCTCCCAAAACAGGCGCCGGTCGGTGACGTAAATCAGGAAGCCCAGCGGCAATCCGCCGATAATCGCCAGCAGGGTCGAAATCCCCACCATCTGGAATGTTTCGCCGAATGCCGTAATCAGATCGATCCATAAATCAGCCATGCAACACCTCCACCTGCGCCGTCGTGGCCTGAATATGCGCTAACGCCTGCGCCACGTTTGCCGGATCGGTCGGGTGCGTTAACAGCGCGACCAGAATGCCTAATGCGCGATTGCCTATGTATTCAATTTTACCATGCAAGATATTGACGGATACGCCATAGCGGGTCGCCACGTCGGACAGCACCGGCTGTTCCGCCGATTCGCCGACGAACAGGATTTTCAACAACGTGCCCTGCAGGTCTTGCCGCAGCCGGGGAGGCAGCTCAAGATTCAGCGTGTGGGCCACCAACTGGCGGGTAAAGGCGTGCCGCGGCGCGGCGAAGATATCGAACACGTCGCCCTCTTCCACCACTTTGCCGCCGGTCATCACCGCAACCCGGTCGCAGACCGATTTGATAACGCTCATCTCATGCGAAATCAGCACGATGGTGATGCCCAGCTTCTGATTTATCTCTTTGAGCAACACCAGTATCGCCGCCGAGGTTTCCAAATCCAGCGCGGAAGTCGGTTCGTCGCACAACAGCACTTCCGGGCGATTGGCGATGGCTCTGGCAATCCCCACGCGCTGTTTCTGTCCGCCGCTTAGCTGCGAAGGGAACGCGGCGGCCTTATCGCTCAGCCCCACCAGGCTAAGGATTTCCGGCACCCGCTGCGCGATTTCCGCGCCGGATTTGCCGGCCGACTTCAGACTAAACGCCACATTCTCCGCCACGGTGCGCGTCTGCATCAAATTGAAATGCTGGAAGATCATCCCGATTTTTTGACGTTGTTCGCGCAGGCTTTTGCCGCGCAGCTCGTTAACCTTGACGCCATTAACCCGCACAACCCCGGAAGTCGGGCGCTGCAATACGTTGATCGTCCGTAACAGCGTGCTCTTTCCCGCGCCGCTGGTGCCGACAATGCCGAACACCTCTCCCGGTTTGATATGCAACGTCACATTATCAACGGCACGATTTCCCTGCTGCTTCCCCTGAGAGAAGTCAACACATACACCTTCTAACTTAATCATTATCCGCAAACTCCTGGCATAGCGGAAAAGAAGAAAGCCGGTCACTGACCGGCCAGACAAATACTACAGATTAATCGCCGGCTCAGCCTTGCGCTGGCCTGAGCCTGATATCTTCCCACTCCCTGGCGCCCTTCCCCGACATTTCGCGCCTTGAACCGACGGCGCTTACTGTGCCGGCGCCGGCGTTGTCGCCCGCATCCATTCCGGTTTCTGGAACTGGCTGAACATGGAACCCGGTTGGTCAATCACCGCGGCATAGGCCGGTGATTCAACCACGGCTTTGGTATCTTTGACAAACGGCTTATCCAGATCTTCCGTGCGCACCGCGATCACGTTCTTCAGATTTTCATCCAGCGTTTCCAGCTTGATCGCCGAAGAGAGCTTCAACCCCGCCGCAAAAGCGAAATTGCCATTAACCAGCGAACCGGCCACGCTATCCAGCGTTCTGGGCAACTGCGCGGCTTCCAGCGGTTTGAAAACCAATCCGCGCGGATTTTCAACAATATCTTTTTCCGATGCTTTGGTCGGATCGATATCGGGCTTAATGGTAATCAAACCCAGCGATTGCAAAAAGCGCAGGCCGCGGGCGAGGTTGGTGGCATCGTTGGACAAGGTGATCACGTCGCCTTTTTTAAGTTCATCCAATGATTTGATTTTATGGGAATAAAACCCCATGCTCGCCGTTGGCACCACGATTAACCGGCTGATTTTCAGATTTTTATCGGCGGCGAATTTTTCCAGATACAGCGAATGCTGAAACAGATTGGCGTCAATGCTGCCGTTGGCCAGAGCGAGGTTGGGCTGAACGTAGTCGCTGAACTCGCGCACCACCACTTTGTAACCTTTTTTCGCCAGTTCGGGCTTAATCGCCTGATTGACCATATCGCCGTAAGGTCCCGGCGCCACGCCGAAGACAATAGTGTGCGGATCGCTATTGGCCCAGGCCAACTGAATCCCGGCCGCCAGCAGCGCAACGCCTAACGTTGCGCGAAGAGAGTACGTCAATTTCATTGAACTATTTCCTGTCAAAACACGACTTTTGGTCATTATTGAGAATAACAAGTTAAATCATAAAGATTAAAAAGGCATATCATTATTTCTCATCTATCATTCACTGGGTAGCTCGCTTGACCCGTCACAGCATAAATTTTTTCTTCGGAGGGGTGTCAGATGGTAACAATTTGGGGGCGTGAAAATTCAACTAACGTTAAAAAGGTGCTGTGGTGCGCGGCGGAACTGGCGCTGCCTTATCGCCACATTCCGGCCGGCGGGCAGTTCGGCCGCAATCATGACGCGGATTATCTAGCGATGAATCCCAACGGCCTGATCCCCTGTCTGCAAGACGATGAACGGGTACTGTGGGAGTCCAACACTATCGTGCGTTATCTGGCCGCGCAGTACGGAGCCGACTCGCTGTATATTGCGGATGCCGGCGCGCGGGCAAGCGCCGAAAAATGGATGGACTGGGCCATCTCGCTGGCAGGCGTTTTTGGCGGCGTGTTCATCAATATGGTGCGGGTCGCGCCGGAAAAACGCGATATGGCCCTGGTGGAAAAAGGAATGGCGGAATGCGAACGACTGCTGGCCATCGCCGACTCCGCGCTGGCGCGCCAGCCGTGGCTATCGGGCGATAAATTCGGCATCGGCGACATTCCGCTGGGCTGCATTATCTATGGCTGGCTTAACATGGATATTACGCGTCAGCCGCATCCCCATCTGGAACGCTGGTATCAGCAGTTAACCCAGCGTCCGGCGTATCAAAAACACGTTATGATCCCGCTATCCTGAGAGTACAGCCATCGTCAGGCGCCCCGGTGGATGCAGATCCCCGCCTAAATAAGCGGGGATGACGAAAAACGGGGCGCCGCCAATGGATGTAGATCCCCGTCGACTCTTAACCCGTCCTTCCCTATTCCAGCCCGACTTTCAGCAGCTTGCCGTTATCGTGATCGGTCAGCACATAGAGATAGCCGTCCGGCCCTACCCGCACATCGCGAATACGCTCATTGCGTTCATTCAATAGGCGCTCTTGCGCGACAATATTGTCGCCGTCCAGCGTCAGGCGAATTAAATTCCGCTCGGCCAGCGCGCCGATAAACAAGGCGTTTTTCCACTGCGGAAAACGGTCGCTGTTATAGAACGTCATACCGCTGACGGCCGGAGACTTTTGCCAGTAAAAAATCGGATCCGCCATGCCCGACCCCCGTTCGCCCTTGGCCTCGGGAATTTTCAGCCCGGAGTAATTAACGCCGTAGGTGGCTAGCGGCCAGCCATAGTTTTTACCGGCCTGGGGAATATTGATTTCATCGCCGCCCCGCGGACCGTGCTCATTCTCCCACAGCGCGCCGGACCAGGGATTCACCGCCATGCCCTGCGGATTCCGGTGCCCGTACGACCATATCTCCGGGCGCGCATCGGGCCGGTTAACCAACGGATTATCCGGCGGAATTTTCCCATCGGCGCTTAGACGCACGATCTTGCCCTGCAGCTTATCCAGATCCTGCGCCGTCGGCCGCTGATTATTCTCGCCTAACGCAATAAACAGGTATCCCTGGCGGTCAAACGCCAGCCTGCCGCCGAAATGGTTTCCGCTAGATAGCTTGGGCTGCTGGCGGAAAAACACCGTGAAATTTTCCAACCGCGCGGCGTCTTCCGTCAGGCGGCCGTAGCCGACGGCCGTACCCGCTTTGCCGCCTCCGCCCTCTTCGGCGAAGCTCAGATAAAGGCGCCGGCTGCGCGCGAAATCAGGCGCTAACGCCACATCCAGCAGGCCGCCTTGCGATCTGGCGTAGACCGGCGGAACCCCGGCAATCGGCGCCGAAAGCCCGGAGTCCGGCCGCCAGCGCCGTAAATTCCCGCTGCGTTCGGTAATCAGTATGCCTTCATCGCCCGGTAGAAAGGCCAGCGACCACGGATGATCGAGCCTATCCTGCAACTCCGTTACCTCGATCTGCGCCGCCAGCAAGGAGCCGGAGAACAGCAACGCCGCGGCCGCCAATAGCCCGCGGAAGCGGCGTGACCAGGATAAAAAACCGTTAGACTGCGCGCGGCGCGCCATAGCGTTCTCTCCGTTCAACTCAATTTTTGTAACTCTAGGCGGCGGATAAGATTTGCGCAAAAAATCGACGGCGGGTTTACATTTATTGAAGAACGGCGAGGGGTAAGGGAACAAGAGTACGGCGTAAAGGACACAACGCTTTGCGTTGTGCAAAACGATAACATTTTATCCTGCAACTCCAATTATCTGGGGTATATATCGGGAAAATTTTGTTATTAATATGGGAAAACAGGCGAATTATCTTGGCTTTATCGTTCTATTTGGTTGACGTTCCATAACTTAATCACATAGCCATAAAACCAACGCGCCTGAACTTTATCAAACGAAGCTTCGACAATATCCAGATAGCCGTCAGGCGTCACTTCGCCAATAAAGGTAAGTATGGTCGTTGAGTTATCAAAAAATAAGAGCGATGGCATAAGCTCACCATTCCCAACAAATATTCCAGGCAAGTCAATATGCTTGGCGATATCATCAGGATTAAGATATTGTCCCAGCGGAACGGAGTAAGTCTCGCGTAACGTTTTCGTCAGCGTCGTCTTTCCTGAACCATTTGGCCCGACAATCAATCTTAGGTGCGGCACAGTAAATCCCTAAGTTTGATCGTCTCCTGACTTTCCGTGCTTTTTATCTCCTCGGTGGCGCCATCGGGAGCCTGCCGACTTGAGTCGTATGACTATAAGGCGCAACAACTATGGTGTAAAATCCCGCGGTTTTTCCTTTTGAATGAATTGTGAGCAAATAACATGCAACAACCCCGTATTGGATTCGTTTCCCTCGGCTGCCCGAAAAATCTGGTGGACTCCGAGAGGATCCTGACCGAGTTGCGTACTGAAGGCTATCAGGTGGTGCCGCGCTATGACGACGCCGAACTGGTGATCGTCAATACCTGTGGCTTTATCGACAGCGCCGTGCAAGAGTCGCTGGAAGCCATTGGCGAAGCGCTGAATGAAAACGGCAAGGTTATCGTCACCGGCTGCCTGGGCGCGAAAGAGAACCAAATCCGTGAGGTTCACCCTAAGGTATTGGAGATCACCGGGCCCCACAGCTACGAACAGGTACTGTCGCACGTGCATCAGTACGTGCCCAAGCCGCAACACGATCCGTTCACCAGCCTGGTTCCGGCTCAGGGCGTAAAGCTGACGCCGCGCCATTACGCTTACCTGAAAATATCGGAAGGCTGTAACCATCGCTGCACCTTCTGCATTATTCCGTCCATGCGCGGCGATCTGGACAGCCGGCCGATTGGTTCGGTGCTGGATGAGGCGAAACGGCTGGTCGATGCGGGCGTCAAAGAGCTGCTGGTGATTTCTCAGGACACCTCCGCCTACGGCGCCGACGTTAAGCAGCGAACCGGCTTCTGGAACGGACAGCCGGTTAAAACCAGTATGGTTAGCCTGTGCGAACAGCTTGCTTCGCTGGGCGTGTGGGTGCGCCTGCATTACGTCTACCCTTATCCATACGTGGATGACGTGATTCCCTTGATGGCCGAGGGCAAGATCCTGCCGTATCTGGACATTCCGCTGCAGCACGCCAGCCCCCGCATCCTCAAGCTGATGAAGCGCCCTGGCGCGGTGGAAAGAACGCTGGAGCGAATCAAACGCTGGCGGGAAATTTGCCCGGAACTGACGCTGCGTTCGACGTTTATCGTCGGGTTCCCCGGCGAAACGGAGGAGGATTTCCAGGTGCTGCTGGATTTCCTGCGACAGGCCAGACTGGATCGCGTCGGCTGTTTTAAATACAGCCCGGTGGAAGGCGCGACGGCCAATGCGCTGCCCGATCAGGTGCCGGAGGAGATCAAAGAGGAGCGTTATCACCGTTTCATGCGGCTTCAGCAGGAAATTTCCGCGCAGCGCCTGCAGGAGAAGATCGGGCGCCGATTACCGGTGCTGATCGATGAAGTCGACGATGAGGGAGCGATTGGGCGCAGTATGGCCGATGCCCCGGAGATCGATGGCGTGGTGTACCTGAATGGCGAAACCGGCGTGAAGGTCGGCGATATCGTCAACGTGAAAATCGAGCACGCCGACGAATATGATTTGTGGGGCAGCCGCATCTGACCGCCATACCCCACCGCCGGTCTTTCACTCACTCGAAGACCGGCATTTTCTTCCCCCGCTTTCACGCCGTTGCGGTAAAAACCATCAATCACCCTCCCCCTGCGACGCCTGCGCCTTGCGTCTAACTTTCAGGTAAAGTAGCCTTGAGGAATGACTATCCCAATCGCCTTACCCGAGGCATAAGCATGTGGAAACGCTTGGTATACAGCCTGTTAACAATTATCGGCGTACTCTTGCTGTCTGCTTTTGCCCTCGATCGCTGGATCAGTTGGAAAACCGCGCCTTTCGTCTACGACGAATTACAGGATTTGCCGTCTCGCCAGGTCGGCGTGGTGTTGGGAACCGCCAAGTATTACCGCACCGGGGTGATCAATCAGTATTATCTCTTTCGCATTCAGGGGGCGTTGAACGCCTATAACAGCGGCAAAGTCAGCTATCTGCTGCTGAGCGGCGACAACGCCCAGCAAAGTTATAACGAGCCCATGACCATGCGACGCGATCTTATCGCCGCCGGCGTATCGCCGACGGATATCGTGCTGGACTATGCGGGTTTTCGCACCCTGGACTCGATCGTCAGGACGCGCAAAGTGTTCGACACCGATGACTTCACCATTATCACCCAGCGTTTTCACTGCGAACGGGCGTTATTCATCGCCATGCATCTTGGCATTCAGGCGCAATGCTATGCGATTCCATCGCCTAAAAATATCATGACGGTGCGCGTACGGGAGTTCGGCGCCAGGCTGGGCGCGCTGTTCGATTTATATATTCTGAAGCGCGAACCGCGCTTTCTCGGCCCCACCATCTCTATTCCCGCACGGCATCAAATTCCTGACGACGCGCAGGACTATCCGGCGGTGCTGCCTGAACAGATCCCGAATATCGCGCCTTCCGCCGCCGATCGGCCGGCGAGCGCGCCCAAGTACGCGACGGAGAAAACGGCGCCGTAGCGGCGCGCGGGCCTGGCTTTAAGATGCGCGCGGCGCGGCTTTGGCGATGCCCACGGTAAGCTTCCGCCACAGCCATTCGCATGGCCCCTGTGGAAAAAACTTCAGCCAGTAGTGGGAAAAGAGCAGATTTACCCCCCAGACAAGCGGAACGATAGCCGCCAGCTGCAGGCGATCCAGGCGCATAAACAGCCCGAGCCGATCGAACAGCATGGTGCACACCAGCGTTTGCAGTAAATAATTGGTCAGCGCCATGCGGCCGACATCAGAGATCCAATACGTGAGACGCCATTTACATAACGTCGGCCAAAAGCCATAGCACAGAGCCAGGTAGCCTATCGCCTGTAGTGGCGCGCTCAGTTCACGCGGGATCTGCAACAACAGGCCGCTCCAGCGGTATTCCCAGTGCGTCAGCCACTGCGCCGCCACCCCGAAGCCGTTGATAAGCAGCCCCAGGGGGATCATCCATAAGGCCAGCTTGCGGTAATGCGCCAGGCGAAACTCCCCCTTGAGCCAGCCGCTGCGCATCAGCCCGGCGCCGAATAACATTGAGCCGGCCAATAGCCAGCCGTACTGAACGCCCAGCGACAATAAACTGTCGATCAGCAGATCCACCCGATTACGCCACGCCTCCGCGCCTCCCGCCGTCCGCCAATAGGTTTCATAGGCGATATCCGCCGCGCCCGGTTGCCAGAATTGCCCCGGCTGCTGGGTAAGCAGCCGGCTTAACACCAGCAGGACGCAAACGCCGACCAGATACATGACGGCGCCGCTGCGCAACAAAACCCGGCTTCCCTGCGCATGGCGAATCATGCCGTAACACACCAGCCCAATCAGGCCGTAGTCCAGCAGGATATCGCCATCCCAAAAGAAAACGGCATGGGTCAGCCCTATCGCCATCAGCCAGAACAGCCGGGCGTGGGTCCACGACGCGCCGCGCGGCAATAGCAGTTGCAGGCCGGCGCCAAACAGAAGAGAAAATAGCGCCAGAAATTTCGCCTGCGCCGTCAGATCCAGGATGGCCCAGGTCCAGGCGTCGCCCGGCGAGGGCAACCCCTGCCAGGCGGGATTGAGATAGGCGGCCTTCGGCAGGCCGAATGCCGTGATATTCAGCAATAAAATGCCAAGCACCGCGATGCCGCGCGCAAAATCCAGCGTCGCAATACGGGGGGACGGAGCGGTTTTAGCAGACATAGCACTCGGGTATCAGACCGTTGGAAAAGATGATTGTATTAACAGACGGCGGGAAATAATACGTATTTTATTTATCGCCGGGCGCTATTTGGCGCAGCGCCCGGCGATGGATGAATCAGTTGTGATGGCGTACCGCGCGCAGAAATTCCTGACGGGTATTCTGGCTGGACTTGAACAGCCCGCCCAGCGACGTCGTGGTGGTGGCGCTGGTCGCGTCGCGGATGCCGCGCGCTTTGACGCAATAGTGCACGGCATCTATCGATACGGCAACATTATTGGTGCCCAACAGCGTTTGCAGAGCAATCAGAATTTGTTGCGTCAGGCGTTCCTGAACCTGCGGACGTTGAGAAAAGAACTGCACGATACGGTTGATTTTTGATAAGCCAATCACCCCGTCCTTCGGGATATAGGCAACGGTCGCCTTACCGTCAATCATCACGAAGTGATGCTCGCAGGTGCTGGTCAGGGTGATGTCGCGCACGGTGACCATTTCATCCACCTTCATCTTATTCTCAATAATGGTGATCTTGGGAAAATTGGCGTAATCCAAACCGGAGAATATTTCATCAACATACATTTTCGCAATACGATTAGGGGTTTCCGCCAGGCTATCGTCTTGCAAATCGAGACTTAGCAGGTTCATCACCTCGGTCATATGCTCGGCGATCCGTCTTTTCCGCGTATCCCGATCCAACAGCTCGCCGCGCAGCGGCGTTTCAAGACCTCGCGCCATCAACGCTTCATGAACCATGACGGCTTCTTTACTTAAGGATGTCATTATTATTCTCCAGCAGGCGTTACTCATATTGACGTTGGCCGGGCCAAAACGTCGTCACCACTGTAGTTGAGAGAGAAACGATTATCCAGTGATAGCGTCTCATGATCGTTGAAATAGATTCAGCTTATCATTAACCGGATATTCCCTTGCCAACCCAATAGGATGGTAAAAAGCAAAAAGCACCGGGAGTGACTCCGGCGCTTGCTTAGAGTTTATCTGTTTCCTCTTTCAGGTTGCAACGGCGTTCGCTCTCTCAAAAACGCCCGCAGGCGTCATACCGATCGTTTCAGCATCGAGATACACGGGGCGAGGCGTCCCTCCGGGAGCCTCACCCTGCCTTTCCCCTAAAAACGACTTAGGCGGCCCGCATTCCCCGAAGGCGACCCTTTTCCTCCGCCTGACAGTTTTCCTACGCCTTAATTAGAACGTTTCCCAATTATCAGCGGCGCTGGCGTTTTTGGAGCTTTTATCCGCGGCGATCAGCACAGGCTTGGCCGCGGGCGGCGTTATTTCCGGCTGCCGATTGCCGCCCGGCCGGCGTTTTTCATTTACCGAGAGTTGGAAAACCGCCACCGCTTCGGTTAACTGGCGGGCCTGCTCTTCCAGCGATGCCGCCGCCGCCGCCGACTCCTGCACCAATGCGGCGTTTTGCTGGGTCACGCCGTCCATCTCTACCACCGCCTGACCAACCTGATCGATGCCGCGGCTTTGTTCGTCCGAAGCCGAGGCGATCTCCCCCATCAGGTCGTTTACCCGGGTAATGGCGGTAATGATTGACGACATGGCGTCCCCGGTTTGCGTGACCTGGTGCGATCCGGTATTCACGCGTTCGACCGACTCGGCTATCAGCCCTTCAATCTCTTTCGCCGCCTGGGCGCTGCGCTGCGCCAGATTGCGAACCTCGCCGGCCACCACGGCGAAGCCGCGCCCCTGCTCTCCGGCCCGAGCCGCCTCCACCGCGGCATTCAGCGCCAATATATTGGTTTGGAAAGCAATACCGTTAATCACGCTGGTAATGTCGGCAATTTTCTTCGAACTGGTGGTGATGTTCGCCATGGTTTTCACCACATCGGTCGTCACTTCGCCGCCTTTTTTGGCGGCAATGGCCGCATCCTGAGCCAGATTGCGCGCCTGATGGACGTTTTCGGCGTTCTGTTTCACCGTGGCGCCGAGCTCTTCCATGCTGGCGGCCGTTTGCTCCAGCGCCGCCGCCTGTTGCTCGGTGCGGGAAGAGAGATCGCTATTGCCGCTTTTTATCTCGCTCGCGCCTTGGTGTATTGAGTGGGAGCTGTCGCGAATCGTGGAAACCGTATTGATCAAGCTGCTTTGCATATCCCGCAGGAAAGGGATCAGCTGACCGACGCAGTTGCGGCCGAAATCTTCAATATTCTCCCCTAACTGGCCGCTCGTCAGCACCTTAAAGTGATGTTTAACGATATTCAGCGGCCTCACCAGGTAATTCACCAGATAGCGATCGGTCAATAGCAAAATCAGCAGACCGGCGATCGCCGCTCCCAGCAGGATACCTTTATTCCAGACCACCAGCCCATACACGCCGTCGAGCGAACGGCTGGAGGAAGCCATAGCGTCGGCCTGGTATCTATCCATGATATTGCCGAACGCGATGCTTAAAGGAGGGTAAACATCTCTGAACAGATGGCGAAACTCATCGGGACGATTGTCGCGCACCGCGGCATACAGCGGCCGCAATCCGCTTTCAATCACCTGCGTCCAGGCGTTTTGCACCCCCTCAACCGTAGCGCGATCGATGGCGCCGTGATCGGCGGTTTTAAATACCGCCAGCTTATCCGAGGTATTTTTTATCGCGTCGTTCGCGGCGCTAAGCAGCTTTTCCACCTCGGCCGTTTCGCCGCTTTGGTTATAATCCATAGCCCGCACCAAACGGATAGCCGCGCGAAAATATTGATCGCTGCCATCCACAATGGTATCGGCATTTCTTTTCTGTATTTCCCCCGATTCCAATAACTTGGTCATCTCACTCAGCGATGATGACATATATAACGATACGCCGCCCCATAGAACCAGGAATACTCCCAGGATGGTTAACAGCATAGCCCTGATGGTGATATTTTTTAAAAAGCCCACGGAAGACCTCTACTCATTATTTAGCTAACGCTTTCATTTACTTAAATATTACCCCCCCCCCCAGAAAATATTTTGTTACATTCGTGGGCGGTAATACACTTTCTCTCATCCGTTATCGGCAGTAATCACCGGGGGTTTACCTGTTTTGATCAATTAATTCGATGGTAATCACTAAAGTAATAGTCAGAGTCTATTATTTAGTCGCAACTATTAATTCGGGCCTTATCCCTCTGTCGTCCTCAATAATTCGCGTCGTAGGAAAACGTTATCGTTTCAAATAACGGAGCGCGCTGGCCCTTGGCGGGCGAGGCGTATTGGTAAGCCCCGAGCCGGCAGCGCCTCGCCGCAATACTGCGGCCAGAGAAAAACGCACTGGCGAACCGCGCCACAATAAAGGTAATCTTCGCTAAAATAATTTAGCAACCAAGGTTAAACTTCCCTGCAACATACTGCCGACATGAGAGAAACACGATGAAAATGATCAAGACGCGTGCCGCCGTCGCCTGGGGGCCAAACCAACCGCTTTCCATTGAAGAAGTGGACCTGATGCCGCCGCAGAAAGGCGAAGTGCTGGTGCGCATCGTCGCCAGCGGCGTTTGCCATACCGATGCCTACACCCTTTCAGGCAAAGATCCGGAGGGCGTTTTTCCGGCTATTCTCGGACATGAAGGCGGCGGAATCGTCGAAGCCATCGGCGAAGGCGTCACCAGCGTCTCCGTCGGCGATCACGTCATTCCGCTCTACACCCCCGAATGCGGCGAATGCAAATTCTGCCGCTCCGGCAAAACCAATCTGTGTCAGGCTATTCGCGCCACCCAGGGGAAAGGTTTGATGCCCGACGGCACCAGCCGCTTCTCCAAAAACGGTCAGCCGATTTTCCATTATATGGGCACCTCGACGTTTGCCGAGCTCACCGTGGTCCCCGAGATCTCTCTGGCTAAAATCAGCAAAGAAGCGCCGCTGGAGGAAGTTTGCCTGCTTGGCTGCGGCGTAACGACCGGCATGGGCGCGGTCATCAACACCGCCAAAGTGAAACCCGGCGATAGCGTGGCCATCTTCGGGCTTGGCGGCATCGGGCTATCGGCGATTATCGGCGCGCAAATGGCGGGCGCCGGACGGATTATCGGTATTGACGTCAATACCGGCAAATTCGATCTGGCCCGCAAGCTGGGCGCCACCGACCTGATCAACCCCAAAGATTACGCCAAGCCCATTCAGGAGGTGATTATTGAGCTCACCGACGGCGGGGTCGATTTTTCCTTTGAGTGTATCGGTAACGTCAATGTGATGCGCTCGGCGCTGGAGTGTTGCCATAAAGGCTGGGGCGAATCGGTCATTATCGGCGTCGCCGGCGCGGGCGAAGAGATCTCAACCCGCCCGTTCCAACTGGTAACGGGACGCGTGTGGCGCGGCTCCGCCTTCGGCGGCGTAAAGGGACGCAGTCAGCTGCCGGGCATTGTGCAGCGCTATCTGGACGGCGAGTTCCCGCTCAGCGATTTTATTACCCACACCATGGGGCTGGAAGAGATCAATACCGCTTTCGATTTAATGCATGAAGGTAAGTCGATCCGCTCCGTCATCCATTTCCGCTAACCGCGACCAGAGAGGCTAAGCTGCGATGAGCACATCACTGGAACTTCTGACGGAACACCGCCTGTTCGGCGGTTGGCAACGGCGCTACCGCCATGCGTCCGATACGCTGAACTGCGGCATGACGTTCAGTATCTATATGCCGCCGGCGTCCGATGATGCCCCGCCGCCGGTGCTTTACTGGCTGTCGGGGTTAACCTGCGATGATGAAAACTTCACCGTCAAATCGGGCGCGCAGCGCACTGCCGCCGAGCTCGGCGTGGCGCTGGTGATGCCGGATACCAGCCCGCGTGGGGAGAACGTCGCGGATGATGCCGGATACGATCTTGGCAAAGGCGCCGGATTTTACGTCAATGCCACACGGCAGCCCTGGGCCGCGCACTATCGGATGTATGACTACGTACGCGATGAGCTGCCGGCGCTGATTCAGCGGCATTTTAACGTAAGCGGTAGCCAATCGATCAGCGGACACTCCATGGGCGGGCACGGCGCGCTGATGCTTGCGTTGCGCAACCCCGAAAGCTATCGGTCCGCGTCCGCTTTCGCGCCTATCGTCAACCCCAGCGAGGTTCCCTGGGGGCGCAAAGCGTTAAGCGCGTATCTGGGCGAGGACGAAACGCAGTGGCGGCAATATGACAGCTGCTATTTGCTGGCCAACGGCCAACGCAAACTGCCGATCCTTATCGATCAGGGGGACGGGGACCGGTTTCTTCCCGAGCAATTACAGCCGGAAAAGCTGGCCGAACTGGCGAATCGGCACGATTGGCCGTTCACGCTGAGAATACAGCCCGGCTATGACCACAGCTATTTCTTCATCGCCAGCTTTATTGAAGATCACCTGCGCTTTCACGCGCGCTATTTGCTGCAGCCATAATCCGGCGCGCGATCGGGAACGGAATTAACCGGTTCCCGATCGTTTTTCCGGGTAAAGGAAAGCGCCGAAATGCCGATAACCTACCTCTATATACCCTAAATAATTCGAGTTGCAGGACAAAAACGCCAAAGCGTTTTTGAACAGCGCTTGCGCTGACCCCGAAGGGGTGAGGCCATCAGGCCGAATAACGCGGCGACGCAGCGAATCCTCAGGAGCTTACAGCAGTAAGTGACTGGGGTGAGCGACAAATCCGCCAAGAGCAGATTTGAACGCCGCTTGCGGCGGCCCCAACGGGGCGAGCTCCATGGATGGAGCGAGTAACAAAGCCAACGCACAGGCAACTTGAAGTATGACGGGTATAAAGGCGCATAGCGGCCTTTGCGCCAGCTAGCCCGCCGCCGTAAAAATAATCAAATTGGGAGTGCAGGATTTTGCAAAGAAAACGAGTTTCATCATCGGAACTGTTTTCCGTCGGGTACGATGCGGAAAACAGCGTATTGGAAATAGAGCTGCTGAACGGAAATATCTATCAATATCGCGGCGTGGCGCGGATGATTTATGAAGAGCTAATGTCGAGCGCGGTCAAATCCCGCTATTACGCCCGCTACATCAAAAACGCCTTTCCCTACGAAAAGATTCAGTGATAAACGGGCGAATCAGGCGCCTGTCGCGACAGCCTCCTCATCCGCCCGTTGCCACCGTCTAATCAATCGACAACGGCTCAATCAAGCGCGCTCTCGGCCGCGCCGACGCTTTCCACCGTTTTAAGCGCGTCTGACAATACGGAATCGTTCAGCGCCAACGGCAGATAGTGAATCGACTCCCCCGGCTGCAGCGCGCGCTTAACCACGGCCTGAATAGAGGCGCGATCGTGAATATCCACATTCAGTTCGGCCAGCGAAGTCGGCAGTCCGAACCGCTTAAAGGCGGACTTCAGCTGCCGTAGCGTGTCGATATCCCCTTGTAGCGCGCTTTGCACCAGAATGCCGTACGCGACTTTGGTGCCATGCAAAAAGGCTTCGGTCTGCGGCAAGACCGTTAACCCGTTATGCACCGCATGCGCGGCGGCCACCCGCGTGTAGCGCTCTCCCAGCCCGCCGACCATGCCGCCGCCGGCGATAATGGCGTCGACGACGTCAAGAAAGTCCTGCGTCAGCGTACCGGCCGCCGCCGCCTCCAGGGCCGACGCGCTTTTTTGCAGCAGCACGTCGCGGATGGCCAACGCAGTTTGCAGCCCGAGCCGCGCGGTCAGCGGCAAGGTTTCAGGACGGGGGCTCAACACCACCGCTTCATACCACTTCGCCAGGGTATCCCCCACGCCGGCCAACAGATATTCCACCGGAGCCGCCAGGATAATGCGCGGCTCCACCAGCACCAGGTGGTTGGCGTCGCTGAAAATCTCGAAGCGCAGCGCCTGCCCCTCATCGCTATACCATACGGAAAGCGGCGTCCAGGCGGCGCAGGTCGCGGCAATCGTCGGGATCGCCACCAGCGGCGCGCCGATTTTGCGCGCCACCACTTTCGCCGTGTCCAGCACCGCACCGCCGCCGATGCCAATCACCACCCGGCAGTCGTCCCGCGCCTGCGCCGCCAACTTCGCCACTTCGCCCTCGCTGCAGTGCGCGCCGAACAGCGCCCGCCGCGCCGACGGCGCATCGAATTCAGCGGGAAGGTAAGGCCGCGCCGCCGTCAACGCCCGCTCGCCGTATATCCATAACGCATTGTTCAGAATATCCGGCGAATAAAAATCCAGCAGCTTATCGATGGCGCCGGAGAAAGAAAAATAGTTGGCCGGTCCGACCTGTACACGGATTGCCGTTGTGTTCATGTTCTGATGTTCCTCGCGCTGCCGCGCCAACAGTTAAGATAAGAGACGGCGGTAATCAGGGGAATGATTGATAACGCCATCTTATTCACTTGCCCGGCATGATTTAAGAATTTTTTTGCTTAACTTATTCTTTTTTCATTCATAGATTAGCGCCCTTCTCACGCTGAATCCGAATTGCATCATGTTAGTTCTGTGTTACATTTCAGGCCAGTTTTTTTGCCGATACACACCGCCAAGAGCGTGACTGAACATGACATCTCAGCCCCATCGAACGCGACTGGAAATGCGCAACATTTCCATCTCATTTTCTGGCTTTCATGCGCTGAAACAGGTTGATTTCATACTGGAGGGCGGCTCTATTCATGCATTAACCGGCGCCAACGGCGCGGGTAAATCGACGCTGATGACCATTCTGTCCGGCGCTTACCGCCACTACAGCGGCGAGATCATTATCGATGGCTCACGGGTTGATATCTATTCGCCGCGCGCGGCCAAACGGCACGGCATCCATTTGGTGCAGCAGGAGGTGGATGTCGCCCTGGTGCCTACGCTGTCGGTGGCGGAGAATATTATGCTGGATACGCTGGCGCAAAACGGCCATGTGCTCAACTGGCGCCAGGTCTATCGCCAGGCGCAGGCGCTGCTCGACCAGCTCGGCATCCGCCTGAATCTACGCCAACGACTGGAGCGCTGTTCGCTGGCGGAAAAACAGCAGATTCTGTTAGCCAGAGCCTTATCCCACCAATGCCGTTTTTTAATTTTGGATGAGCCGACGGCGCCGCTCGATCGGGAAGAAAGCGCGCGCCTGTTTCAGGTGGCGCGGCGTTTACAGGCGGCGGGCATCGGTATCGTTTTCATTTCTCACCGTATTCATGAGCTCAGCGAGATTTGCGACACGCTGACGGTGCTGCGTGACGGCGAATTCGTCAGCAGCGGCGCGATGCAAGGGCTCAGCGGAGAGCAGATCGTCGAGAGAATGCTGGGACACCGGCTGGAGGCTATTTTCCCGCCGCGTCGGCGCACGCCGTTATCTACGCCTCTGCTGCAGGTTAAAGGGCTGCATGACGAAACCCTGCTGCGGGATATCTCGCTCACGCTGCGTAAAGGCGAAATCCTCGGCGTCGCCGGACTGGCGGGCGCGGGAAAAACCGAGCTGTGCAAGGCGCTGTTCGGCGCGACGCCCAGCCGGATCGAGCAAGGCGAATATAACGGCGCGCCCTGGCGTCCCCATTCGCCCCATCGCTCCGTTGAGCAGGGCATCGCCCTGGTGCCGGAAGAGCGGCGCAGGGAAGGTATCTTTATTGACGAATCCGTCGCCATGAATCTCAGCATCGGCGCCAGCGACAGTTTTTCCCGCTGGGGCGTGTTCAGCCGCCGTCAGGCGCTATCCTGGGCAAAACAGATCGTTGCGCGCTTAACGATTCGCGCCGCCGGGCCGATGCAAAAACTGGCGCGGCTATCGGGCGGCAATCAACAGAAGGTGGCCATCGGTAAATGGCTGCGCAGCGAAGCGCGGGTGCTGATCTTTGATGAGCCCACCAAGGGCGTCGATATCAAGGCCAAACAGGATCTGTTCGCGCTGATCGACGGCCTGGCCCGGCAGGGTAAAGGCATTATCTACGCCTCGGGCGAATTTTCCGAGCTCGTCGGCCTGTGCGATCGCATCTGCGTACTGTGGGATGGGCGAATCGTCGCCGAACTGGACGCGTCAACCATTGACGAAGAAACACTACTATTGTATTCAACCGGAGGAACTCCCCCGTGAGTCAGCCACTTTCACCTAACGGGGTTCTCCCCTGGCGCCACCGTTTTTTCGACTTTTTGTATAAATGGGGCATGCCGATCACCGTCGTCGCGCTGGTCGCGCTTTTCGGTCTGGCGTCGGATAACTTTCTCGATCCCTACAACATCATCAATATCCTGCGTTCGATCGCCATCGTAACCGTAATCGCGATCGGCGTATCCATCTCTCTGTCGGTGGGTGGGTTCGATCTCTCCGTGGGTTCAACCGCCTCGCTGGCCAATGCGCTGGTGATCTCGCTGTTCGTCTGGCATGGATTCGGCACGACGGGGGCGATCGTTCTGACGCTGCTGCTGTGTACGCTGGTGGGACTGTTCAACGCGTTTCTTATCGTGGCGCTGAAAATTCCCGATATGCTGGCGACGCTCGCCAGCCTATTTGTCATTCAGGGCGTCGCCATGACCTACAGCTACGGCGGCTCCATCACGCAAAATATGGCGCTGCCGAGCGGCGAAATGGCCGAAGGCGTCATTCCTGAGTTTTTTTCCGCGCTGGGGCAGGTTCCGGTGATCGTCGTCATTATGCTGGCGGTGACCGTCATCGTTCAGCTCTATCTGTCGCTCACCAAGCACGGCCGCCGCATGTACGCCATCGGCGGCAACCCTGAGGCGGCGCGTCTGGTCGGCATCAGAACGGCGCGCTATCGGATTCAGGCCTATGTGCTCTCTTCCTTGCTGGCGGCGCTGGGGGGGATTTTATTGGCCTCGCGTATCGGCTCTTCGCAGGTTAATGCCGGCGGCGGCTATTTAATGGACGCCGTCGCCGCCGCCTATATTGGCTTCTCTCTGGCCGGTTCGGGCAAACCGAACGCCTTGGGCACGCTGGTCGGCGCGGTCATTCTCGGCGTGCTGCAAAACGGTCTGGTGATGCTTTCCGTGCCCTATTACGCCATGGATATCATCAAAGGCCTGGTGCTGGCCCTCGCCCTGGCGATCACCTACATCCAGAAACGCTGAGCGTCCAGCGCCGTCAATAACCCACGACGCTCATTTACGGACGCTTGCCTGAGTCAGCGTCCGCCGCCGTTATCCATACCTTTTTGCTGCACGAACTCATCAATATTTTCGATCGTCCTTTCCAGCAAAATCTGCAGCGCTGAAGCCGAAGTCCAGCCGATATTCGGCGTAATCAACAGGTTAGGCAACCTCTTCGCCGCCGCCACCAGCGGATCCGCACAGGAAAACGCTTCCTGCGCCAGGCAGTCCAATGCGGCGCCGGAGACGGTGCGCCGCTCCAACGCGGACAACAGCGCCGCTTCATCGATCAGCCCGCCGCCGGCCGTGTTCACAATGGCGACCGTCGGCTTGCACAATGCCAGCGTTCGCGCGTTGATCAGACCGCGGGTTTCATCGCTTAGCGGGCAGTGTAGCGAAATAACGTCCGCCGATTGCAATACCTGCTCAAACGGCAAATAGCCCTGCCGACACGTCGCCGCCCCTTGACGTTCGGCGAATAGCGGCTTCATCCCCAGCGCCGTCGCCAGGCGGGCGACCTCGCGCCCCACCGCGCCGGCGCCGATGACGCCAAGCGTTGAGCCGGCGATATCTTTTACCGGATGGTTAAAATAAGAGAACTGCGACGCCCTCGCCCAGCGGTCGTCAAGCAGGTCGCGATACCAGGCGTTCAGGTTACGCTTCAGGGCGAAGATCAGGGCGATGGTATGTTCAGAAACCGCCTGGGTAAAATAGTTCGGCACGTTTTTTACGGCGATCCCCAGCTCAGCGGCCGCCGCGGTATCAATGCTCTTCGTCCCGGCCGCGGCTACCGCAATCAGCTTTAAGGAGGGCAACGCCGACAGGGTTTCCCGGGTTAATACGGTTTTATTGGTGATAATGATATCGCTGTTTTTTGCCCGGACGATAACCTGATCGGGCGCGGTATAATCATATTCGATCCATTGATGGCGGCATTGCGGCCGCCTAAAACTATTCTTTTTCAAAAAAATGGTTTCAGGCAACGCGCCCCTGTCCAAAAAAGTAATTTCCAGCATCGCGTCCACTCTGATTATTATTTATACGGCAAGGCCTGAATATCGATATCCCCTCCATACTTCAAGCCGCAGGTGCGTTGACTTCGCTGTTCGTCCTTATGGCCTCCCCCTCCGGGGCGGCGCAGGCGCCGTTCAAAAACACGTCGGCGTTTTTGTCCTGCAACGAGAATTATTTGAGACGTGATAACGACATCTATTTATCACAACCCGCCTCGCCGACCTCCGCTAAATAAAGTAGGAGATTAATCGTTTATATTTACGCGCCGAAAACATAGCGCATTAATTATTTCCTTAAAAAAATTACCGGAGGTTAAACATATTCTCATTACATGGTGCCCCATACCGCATGGGTGGTAACAGAGTAGACAGCAACGGAACAATTAACAATGCCTGACATAATGAATTTCATTCATTATGCATTTAATGCCGATCGGCGACTTGCAAAACGCAGGGGATAAAAAAAATTGCCTGGCGTCCGCCAGGCAATAGAAAAGGTTATTTCGACGAGTTTGCTGACAACCTCGTCTGTCGGACCGAGAGACTCGGGACGACCATGGAGGTGAGGCATCCCCGCGTTTCCCCTGACAAAAACGCGTGCGCTTTTGAACGCCGCTTGCGGCGGCCCGCAGGGCAAGCCCCGCTAACGGGGCGAGTAATCTCTAACTTTGTCAACAGTCTGATTTTGACTCATCGTGATCGGGAAAAGTCATATCTTCATATCTGATGAAATGCGTGCCGCGGGAAAGTTTATAACCGAACCAAATCAGCAGGAACAGCGGAATGCCGATATAGGTAGCCGTAACGCCGTACCAGTCGATTTTATCTTCCAGAAAAGCCTGATAGTTCTGCCCCAGCGTAATCACCAGGCAGAGCACGAAGGCGAACAGCGGCCCCAGCGGAAAGAAACTGGAAAGATAGGGAAGACGGCTTAAATCAAAGCCGGCCTTAACATAGCCGCGACGAAAACGGTAATGGCTGATGGCGATCCCCAGCCAGGCGATAAAGCCCGTCATGCCGGACGTATTCAATAGCCAGAGGTACACCGTCTGGTTGCCGTACATAGACGACAGGAAGCACAGCGCGGCGACCACGGTGGTGGCATACAACGCATTGCGCGGCACCCCGCCGCTGGAGAGCTTGGCGAAAATACGCGGCGCCTTTCCTTCGCGCGCCAGGGTAAACAGCATGCGGGTACAGGCGTACATTCCGGAATTCCCCGCCGACAGCACCGCCGTGAGGATAACGGCATTCATTACCGCGGCCGCAGACAGCAGGCCGGCATGCTGAAAAACCAGCGTAAACGGGCTGACGGCGATATCTTTGACGTCGTTGCGCAGCAGGTTGGGATCGGTATACGGAATAATCAGGCTGATAATTAAAATGGCGAAGATATAAAACAGAAGAATACGCCAGAATACCTGGCGGATCGCCCGTGGAATATTTTTCTGCGGATCTTCCGACTCCCCGGCCGCCACGCCGATCAGTTCGGTTCCCTGGAATGAAAAGCCCACAATCATCGCCACGCCGACCATAGCCGAAAATCCGCCCGCGAAGGGCGCGTCCCCAATCTGCCAGTTATGTATTCCCGCATTTTCCGCGCCGCGCAAAATGCCCGCGATCATCAGAACGCCGACGGCGATAAAAATCACCACCGTCACCACTTTGATCAGCGAGAACCAATATTCGGCTTCGCCGAAGCCTTTTACCGAAATGATGTTCAATAACACCATCACCGCCAGAAATAGCGCGCTCCATATCCAGCCGGGAACGTCCGGGAACCAATATCCCATCACCAACTGCGCGGCAACCAGGTCGACCGCAATCGTCACCGCCCAGTTGTACCAATAATTCCAGCCCAGCGCGAAGCCAAAACCCTCTTCAACATAGCGGGAGCCATAAGTGGCGAACGAACCGGACACCGGTATAAATGCCGCCAGCTCACCGAGGCTGGTCATCAAAAAATAGACCATGACGCCGATAAGAACATAGGATAGCAGGGCTCCGCCCGGCCCGGCCTGCGAAACCGTGGCGCCGGATGCGACAAACAATCCGGTGCCAATCGAACCGCCGATCGCGATCATCGTCAAATGCCGTGCTTTAAGCTCACGGCGCAGGGATGTTCTACCCTGAACAGAATGCTGAATATCTTGCTGAGCCATTATTGTCCTGACTGCTCTTGCTAAAAATTGAGGCGGGATTGTAACAAATAGCCCGAATCAGGATCGCCGGGATCGTCGAGTTATAAGTTAGGTTCATAACTCAAGACCGATCATTAGCAATACCTATTTTTCCGCTGCCGTTATTCCGCATCGCGGCAGTAGCTTAGGAAACGCTGCAGAACATTGGAAAGATGCTTCTGCCGATGGTGCACCAGATACAGCGTGCGCGTAAATTTAGGCAGCGGAATCGGTAACTCAACCAGCGAGCCCATCTCCAACTGTTCGGCGATAACATGGCGCGACAGGCAGCTCACGCCGATGCCATGGCGCACCGCGTGTTTAATCGCCTCTGAATTGCCCAGCTCCATCACGAGACGGAAGCGCGGCAACTGCGCCAATAGCAGATGGTCGAGCACCTCACGCGTCCCGGATCCGGGCTCGCGTAAAACCCAGGGAACGTCGTTCAGCGCCGATAAAGAGAGCGTCTGCTGACTGAGCGGGTGCGTCGGCGCGCAGAATACCACCAGTTCATCCTCCATCCAGGGCAGCGTCACCAAATCGGGATGGTGACACGGCCCTTCGATCAGCCCGAGATCGACGCTAAACTCGGATACGCTGGCGATCACATCCTGGGTGTTGCCGACATGCAATTCCAGAGGAATTTCAGGAAAATCATGGCGATAGCGGGCAATCATGGCCGGCAACAGGTAGTTGCCGATGGTGCTGCTGGCATAAATGCGCAAGGCGCCGTTGTCACGGCGAAAAAGTTGCTCAATCTCCGCTGACTGTTCAAGCAGCGACAAGGCCTTGGGATAAAGCAGACGGCCGTGCTCATTGACGACCAGCCGCTTGCCGACGCGATCAAATAATTGAACCCCCAACTGCCCTTCCAGATCGGCCAGCGCGGCGCTGACCGCGGATTGAGAAAGAGCGAGTACGACCGAGGCCTGAGTGGTTGAACCACTTTTCAGGACTTCAGTAAACACTTCCAACTGACGTAATGTGATATGCATAGCAGGCTCTTTATCTGAAATACCTATAAGTTATAAATATATAATCAATTACTCTTTTAACTGCTCTGATAATAGGATTGGACATCGATTAATTATTCTCGGAACAGGTAAATAAAATGATGGCTATTCCCGCCGTCCAACAGCTTACTCAGTGTCGCAACCGAACAATTCAGATTCTCCCAGGCCTATTAATAATAGGTTTAACGACATACATTCTTCTTTGGCTGGCGGCAATACCGAAAGTCGTACTGTGGGGACCAGGCACATTAACACTGGCAATCGTGGCAGGTGTCATACTGGGTAATACGGTATATCCATGGACACGCGCATTGTGCGATCCGGGCGCGCAGTGGGCAAAACGACATCTGCTGCGATGGGGCATTATACTCTACGGATTTCGACTTAATTTTCAGCAAATTGCCGCCATCGGCATCACGGGCGTCGCCATCGACTTCACCATCGTGACATCCACTTTCCTGCTCGCCTGTTGGCTCGGCCGCAGGGTATTTAAACTCGACGATGAAACCGTCATCCTCATTGGCGCAGGCAGCAGTATCTGCGGAGCGGCGGCGGTTATGGCGACGGCCCCCGTGGTGAAAGCGTCTGGAGACAAAATTGCGGTTGCCGTTTCAACCGTCGTTATTTTCGGCACGACGGCGATGTTCCTATACCCCTGGCTATACCAGCTTAATCTTTATTATCACTGGTTGTCTTTCAATCCGCAAACCTTCGGCATCTATCTGGGCTCGACGCTGCATGAGGTTGCTCAGGTTGTCGCCGCCGGACACGCAATTGGCGCTGAAACAGAAAATATCGCCGTTATCAGCAAAATGCTGCGCGTCATGATGCTGGCCCCGTTCCTGCTGTTGCTCGGCATGGCGCTAAAAATAACGCGGCAAAAAACCGCGCCGGCCGCGCTAGAATCGGTTGCGCTGGTTTTTCCCTGGTTTGCGCTAGGGTTTGCCGCCGCCGCCGCGCTCAATTCAACCGATGTGTTCTCGCCGGCGCTGACCAGCGCATTAACCCGGCTGGATAATCTGCTGCTGACCATGGCGATGATAGCATTGGGGCTAACCACCCGCATTAGCGACATCCGTAATGCCGGGACAAAACCGCTGCTGCTGGCGCTGCTGTTATTTATCTGGCTGGTTGTCGCCGGCGCGGGCATTAATCTGACTTTTGACCGCTTATTCAGCCAGGCATCGATAAATTAACGCTTAACGACTGGTTAACCCGGGCGACGATGCCATAATGCTCCGTCATCAAGAGGAGAAGAGCATGAAATACGTAGGTGCGCACGTCAGCGCGGCGGGCGGCGTCGATCGGGCCGTCATACGCGCTCATGAGCTGGAAGCGACGGCTTTCGCCCTGTTCACCAAAAATCAGCGCCAGTGGCAAGCTGCGCCATTAGCGCCGGATGTGATTGCACGCTTTAAATCCGCGTGTCTGGACTATGGCTATACGCCGGCGCAGATTTTACCGCACGACAGCTACCTGATTAACCTCGGCCACCCGGAGACGGAAGCGCTGGAGAAGTCGCGCGCCGCCTTTATCGACGAGATGGCGCGTTGCCAACAGCTGGGGCTGACGCTGCTGAATTTCCACCCCGGCAGCCACCTGAAGCAGATTGACGAAGCGCGCTGCCTGTCCCGGATCGCCGCATCGATTAATATCGCGCTGGCGGCGACGCAAGGGGTCACGGCGGTGATCGAAAACACCGCCGGGCAAGGCAGCAATCTGGGATTCCGTTTTGAACATCTGGCCGCCATTATTGATGAGGTTGAAGATAAAAGCCGCGTGGGGGTCTGCATCGACACCTGTCATGCCTTTGCCGGCGGCTATGATTTACGCAGCAAAGACGCGTGTGAAAAAACCTTCGCCGAGTTCGAGCGGGTCGTCGGATTTGGTTATTTGCGCGGCATGCATCTGAACGACGCGAAAAGCGAATTCAATAGCCGGGTAGACCGTCACCACAGCCTGGGAGAGGGAAACATCGGCAAAACCGCTTTCAGCTATATCATGGGCGATGCGCGTTTCGACGGCATTCCGTTGATTCTGGAGACCGTCAACCCCGATATCTGGGCGCAGGAAATAACCTGGCTCAAGTCGCAGGATACGCACTCAGCTACGCCAAAGTAAGCGCCTCGAACGCGGCTTGCGGCGGCTCCAGCGACCGGGCCATTCAAGGACGAATAAGCGTCTGCGCTATGCAGCTTGAAGTACGAAGGTTCTAAAACGAAACAGGCGCCGCCGGATTGCCCCAGCGGCGCCTGTTTTCTACCTCCCGGTATAACGACTCGCGCTCTGATTAAGCGGCCGTTTTCACCGGTTGTTCATCCGGACGTTTCAGCAACGCGTACAACACGCCCGCCACCACGCTCCCGGCGATAATGGCGAACAGATAGCCCAGTACCGGCGTAATCGCGCCAGGGATCAGCAGCACGAACAGACCGCCGTGCGGCGCCATCAACTTAGCGCCGACCGCCATCGAAATAGCGCCGGTCAGCGCGCCGCCGATGATGCTGCACGGCAATACGCGGATAGGATCACGGGCGGCGAAAGGAATCGCCCCTTCGGAGATAAAGCACAGCCCCAGAACCAGCGCCGCCTTACCGCCTTCGCGTTCCGTCGGGTTGAATTTCTTGCCGGCCAGCAGCGTCGCCAGACCCATCGCCAGCGGCGGCACCATCCCCCCCGCCATAATCGCGGCCATAGGGCCATAGATCTGGCTGCTCAGCAGCGTGGTGCCGAATACGTAGGCCACTTTATTTACCGGCCCGCCCATATCGGTACACATCATGCCGCCCAGCAGGGCGCCCAGGATCACCGCATTCGCCGTCCCCATGGATTGCAGCCAGTCGGTCAGACCGGTCAGGATCTTGGCTACCGGCGTACCGACGCCGTAAACCATGATCAAGCCCATAATCAACGTTGCCAATAGCGGGATAATCAAGATCGGCTTCAGCGCCGACATACTTTGCGGCAAGTTGATATGCTTATTGATGGCTCTGGCAATATAACCCGCAAGGAAACCGGCGATGATTCCTCCCAGGAACCCGGCCCCCATGCTATTCGCCAACACGCCGCCAACCAGCCCCGGCGCCAGACCAGGACGGTCGGCAATGGAAAACGCGATATACCCGGCCAATACCGGAACCATCAGCATAAACGCCGAATCACCGACCGTCTTCAGCGCGGCGGCCAGCGTGCCCGGTTCTTTAAACGCTTCGATACCGAACATAAACGACAGCGCGATGCACAGACCGCCGGCGACCACCACCGGCAGCATATAGGATACGCCGGTCAGCAGGTGGCTATAAGGACCGGTGCCGCCTTTTTTAGCCTGTTTGGTCTCCTCGGCGCTGCTCTGTCCGCTCGGCTGGTAAACCGTGGCTTCCGCCAGCGCCTTATCCAGTTCCTGCGCGGTCTTTTTCAGCGCCAGGCCGGTGGAGGTGCGGTACATTTTCTTGCCGGCGAATTTGCTCAAATCGACTTCGATATCCGCGGCGACGATCACCACATCGGCCTGTGCGACCTCTTCCGGCGTAATGGGATTGCCGGCCCCGACGGAGCCGCGGGTTTCGACCTTAACCCACCATCCACGTTTTTTCGCTTCGGTTTCAATAGCTTCCGCAGCCATAAACGTATGCGCCACGCCCGTCGGACACGCCGTCACGGCGACGATACGTTTTGCCACGCCGCTTTGCTGAGCCGGTGCCGCGGCCGCCGCCTGAGCCTGATAGGTCGCGGCCTCCGCTTTAGCCTTCGCCAGGAAAGCGCTCGGCTGGCTCGCGGCCAGTTCGACGTCCCCCACGTAAACCTGTTTGCCATTCAGCGCCGCATCCGCGGCGGCGGCGGCGCCAAGAACGATCGCCAGTTCGGCCTCGTCAGCCTGTTCTGTAAACGTCAGCCCTGCTTGCGCAGCGGCCGAGCCGAGTAGATTTTTCACCAGGTGGCTTCTCGCCAGGCCCAGTGATTTATCTAAAATCAGCAGCGTTTTCATAGTTCGTCTCCTGCTGTCAGTTAAAGGGTTTTAGATCGACGCGCGCCATCATTGCAGCTAACTGAGGACGGTCGGTAATACCAACATTGCTTTGACTCACGGCAAGTGCTGCAACCGCCGTTGCCAGGCGCAACGTGTGTTCGCTGGACTCACGCATTAATAAGCCATAAATCAGTCCCCCGACCATGGAGTCTCCGGCGCCCACCGTGCTGACCACGTTGCAGGCGGGCGGTTTCGCCAGCCATGCGCCCGAGGCGTTGACCCACAGCGCACCTTCGGCGCCCAGGGAAATCACGACATGAGCGATGCCTTGCTCGCGCAGCGCGTGCGCGGCGTCGACCACATCATCCAGCGTCGGCAGCTTGCGGCCCGCCCAAATTTCCAATTCACGGCGGTTCGGTTTCACCAGCCACGGGGACGCTTTCAACCCCGCCACCAGCGCATCGCGGCTGCTGTCGAAAATAATGCACGGACAATGGGTACGTAACCGGGACATCCAGTCGGTAAACGCATCCGGATCGACGCCGGCGGGTAAACTCCCGCTGACGGCGACCATATCGAATTGTCCGAGCCAGCTCAGGGAGTCGTTGACGAAACGCTGCCAGTCTTGCGGCGTGACCTCAAACCCTGAAAAGTTGAGATCGGTAACGTCCCCGTCTTTTTCCGTCAGTTTGACATTGATACGCGTACGTCCCGGCACAACCTGAAAACGGTTTGCAATGCCCAGTTCGCTGAACAGTTGCTGGAAACCATCCTGATTGTCTTTTCCCAGAAACCCACCTACCGTGACATCAATCCCGAGGTCTTTCAGCACCTTGGCAACGTTAATACCTTTGCCTGCGGCATGCAGACCCGCAGTCTGAACCAGGTTGACCTCGCCCTTTTCAATTTCAGGGCAGTAGCCGACCAGATCATAAGCCGGATTCAGGGTAATGGTGGCGACTCTCCTGCTCATGCTGCCCCCTCGCCCAATCCGGAATTAATCGCTTCGCCGATAGCGGCCAGCGCTTGTTCGGCATCGTCGCCGCTCGCCGTAAAGCGTAGTCTGTGACCTTTCTTCACGCCCAGTGCGATAACTTTCATCAGGCTGCGTCCATTCACCGGTTTACCCGTGCCGTCAAGATTGGTAACGGTAATCTCGCTGCTGAACTGCTTGATGACGTTAACCAGCATAGTGCCCGGCCGGGCGTGCAAGCCATGTTCGTTGCGTACGGTAAACTCTTCCGTCAGCACGTCGTTCTCTTCCGGCACATCGCTGGTCAGCAAGGCCAGCAGGGTTGGCGCATCGGCCTTCAGCAGGCGTTCAGCTTTTTGTTCGGTTAACAGCTTCGTCAGATAATCAATCGGCGCGTATACCTGATCGTCCGCCGCGGCGACCGTTACCAGCAACGCGACCGATTCGCCGTCGACATCGAAAGGCGCGGCGGGACGGGCTACGGCGGCGGCGCTGCTGAGGTTGCCTTCGGCGCTGTCGCTGAACCAGACGCCCTGTCCCAGATTAAGCGGTTTATTGCTCACGACATGGCTGACGAAGCGGGTATCCGCGGCGCCGACCTGTTGCAGGCGACCGGCGTTCAGCGCCTGTAGCGTCAGCAGATTGTCCGTCGCCACATCCAGCGATATCAGCGAGGTATCAAAACGGAACTCCGGCATTTGCTGCTCGCCCATCAGCAGGTCATGCAGCTCTTCCGCCGACGTGGTGCTCGCCAAGCGCGCCGCGACGCGATCGTCGCTGAGCACATGCGTCAACTGGCGCAGCAGCGCCAGATGCTCATCCGAGCGTGCCGCAATGCCCAATACGACGTAGGCCGTTTGGTCTTCGCCCCAGGTAACGCCCTGAGGAAACTGAAATACCTGGACGCCCGTTTTCAGTACCAGATCGCGAGTATCCGTTGTGCCGTGAGGGATAGCGATGCCATTCCCCAAATAAGTGGATGTTTGCGTTTCGCGCTTCAACATGCCGTCGACATATGCCGCGCTGACGCACCCGGCCTGAGTCAGAGCCGAAGCAACAAGCTGTATGGCTTCCTGCTTGCTGCTGGCTACCGCGCCCAAATGAATATCTTGCTGTGACAACTGGAACATAGCTCTCCTCTCTTGCTGAAAGTTGAATCGTTTCAGCTTTCATGAGAAAAAATGTGTCTATTGAGAAAAGCGTTTCAAAAAAAGTATCGCTGAAACGTTTCAATGAGTCTCTTGCCATTACGCCATGAATGCAAGCATTCCGCACTATCGGCGTAACGAATTTATGACGTCACGCACATTTTAGCCGACGAACGAGATCCTCGAGAGATAAAAAACCTATTTAGCTGAAGCGCTGCTGAAGAAAAACATCCAAACAGTTTTTTTATTTTTTTATAAACCGGCGTAACATGGCGCGCTCATCTCATTTTCCGCCGGCTTTTTCAGCGTTGTCACCGTATGCACACATCCGTCAGTTCCGCTCGACGTCAGCCCGATCTGACTTCATCCGCGTTTTTAGTTATCGCCTTTCTGACCGGAATCGCCGGCGCGTTGCAGCTTCCGACGCTCAGTCTTTTTCTGACGAATGAAGTGCGGGTGCGGCCGTTTCTGGTGGGGATGTTTTATACCGGCAGCGCGGTCATCGGCATCATCGTCAGCCAGATATTGGCGGCGCGCTCGGACCGGCAGGGCGATCGCAAAACGCTTATTTTCCAGTGCTGTTTGCTTGGCGCGCTGGCCTGCATATTATTCGCCTGGAACCGCAACTACTTTATTCTGCTGTTCGTCGGCGTGCTGCTCAGCAGTTTTGGCTCGACGGCGAATCCCCAGCTATTCGCGCTGGCGCGCGAGCATGCCGATCGCACCGGCCGGGAGGCCGCGATGTTCAGCTCCATATTGCGCGCCCAGATTTCACTCTCCTGGGTAATCGGCCCCCCGCTCGCCTTTGCGCTGGCGCTGGGTTTCGGCTTTACGGCCATGTATCTGACGGCAGGCGCGGTATTTGTGATCTGCGGGATATTGGTCAGGATATTTCTTCCGTCCATGCCGAAACAGGCGGTAAAGACCGCCGCCACGCTCGAATCGCCTCGCAACAATCGTCGGGATACGCTGCTGCTGTTTACCGCCTGCACGCTGATGTGGACCTGCAACGGTATTTATCTCATCAATATGCCGCTTTATCTGGTACACGAGCTTAATCTGCCGGAAAAACTGGCGGGAATCATGATGGGTACCGCCGCCGGGCTGGAGATCCCGGCCATGCTGGTCGCGGGATATGTCGCCAGCCGTTTTGGCAAACGCTTTTTGATGCGGCTGGCCATCGCCTCCGGCCTGCTGTTTTATGTGGGGCTGCTGTTTTTCGATCGCGAAGTCGCCCTGCTGACGCTGCAATTGCTGAACGCGATTTTTATCGGCATTCTCGCCGGGATCGGCATGCTCTATTTTCAGGATCTCATGCCCGGCCAGGCGGGCGCGGCCACCACGCTTTTCACCAATACCAGCCGCGTAGGCTGGATCATTTCCGGTTCGCTGGCCGGCATCGTCGCGGAAATATGGAGCTATCACGCGGCATTCTTTATCGCATTGATGATGATCGCCGGCTCCGGGTACTGCATGTGGCGAATTAAAGATGCGTAGCGCGTCGGGCATCCGGCGCCGTATCGGCCTCCAGCTTGATCAGGTAAATAAGCGCCTCATCACGGTGGCTGAAGCACATATCCGCCCGCGCCTGTAGCCCCGAACAGACGGCCGGCCTGAGCGGCGAATGGAATATTCCGCAGCGCATTCGATCATCCAGATGAATACAGGGCGTATTGGCGGGCTTGCCGTGCGGCATGCCGGGCAGCGGGGTCGATATCGAGGGAGCGATGCAGCATGCGCCGCAATCGGAACGACACTTCATCGGCAGGCTCTCCGGCGGGCGATAAAGAAAAAGTCATCCGCCAACATAGCAGTCATGCGGGCAAACGCCAACGGTTGTTCACGCCGCGCGTGCTCTATATCCTTAAATGACGCCGACAGCGCCGCGCGCCGCATAAAATCCTGCTTGCCTGAATCCGGCGGCGCGAGTAACGTGTCGCCACAAAAATCTCACTCCTCATAGACAGGTAATCTTTATGGCAAGAGCGAACGAAATTAAACGCGGTATGGCGGTTAACTATAACGGCAAACTGCTGCTGGTGAAGGACATCGATATTCAGAGCCCAAGCGCCCGCGGCGCCAGCACGCTGTATAAAATGCGCTTTTCCGACGTGCGCACCGGATTAAAGGTTGAAGAACGCTTCAAGGGCGACGATATCCTCGACACCATCTCCCTGACGCGCCGGACGGTCACCTTTTCCTATATCGACGGCGACGAATACGTCTTTATGGACGATGAAGATTACACGCCATACAACTTTAAGAAAGATCAAATAGAAGAAGAGTTGCTATTCATTCCCGAAGGCGGCATGCCGGGTATTCAGGTGCTGAGCTGGGACGGCGAAATCATCGCGCTGGAACTGCCGCAAACGGTAGATATGGAGATTGTCGATACGGCGCCCGGCATCAAAGGCGCATCGGCCAGCGCCCGCAACAAACCGGCGACGATGGCCACCGGTCTCACTATCCAGGTGCCGGAATATCTGAGCGCCGGCGAAAAAATCCGCATTCATATTCCGGAGCGCCGCTATATGGGACGCGCCGAATAAGCGTTAAACGCGCTGTTTAAGCAGCGCCGCCATAGCCACCGCGGCGCCGCTTGCGAATACCACAGCATATTGATTATCGGTAGGTAATCGTCAGCACGCTCATCGTCCGTTCGGGATTAATCCAATCCAGGCGCGTGCTCTCGATCGTTTCAGGCAACGCATTGTTGGCCGTTACCGGCGAACGCGCGTTATATTTATAGGAAACCGGTTTGCCATCGCGGTGGCATGCCAGGTTGACCATCGTTTGCTCGGTACTTACGACACAAGGCGCTTCAACGATTTGCCCGGTAAACCGGATAATCCCCGAAGCCTTACCGCTTGAGGCCGCCGCCGCGCCCGCCGCCAACGAACACAGCGTCAGCCCGCCGAGCAACGCCCATTGCTTTACTCTACGCATAAACCGCTCCACTTTTTTGGAAACTATCTGGGTATCGGCAAAAGGCGGGCGGAACATTAATTAAATGTTGCGTTTGCTGACAACTCCGTCGGTCAGATCGAGATACCCGGGGCGAGTAATATCTGACGTTGCCAGCAGTCTGATATGATTTCTGATGTAACATAAGTCAATCCCATACATCTCCATATCGGTTTCTGATTACGTTTCAACGAGGAGCTTATATTGCTAACCAAAGTCAATCTAATCACCGGATTTCTCGGCAGCGGGAAAACCACCACCATCCGTTACCTTCTTGCGCAGAAGCCCGCAGATGAGGTCTGGGCCGTATTGGTTAACGAATTTGGCGAAATCGGGATTGACGGCGCGCTGCTGGCGGATAGCGGCGCCGTATTGAAAGAGATCCCCGGCGGCTGTATGTGCTGCGTGAACGGATTACCTATGCAGGTCGGTCTGAATATGTTGCTGCAGCAAAAAAAACCGCACCGTCTGTTGATTGAACCCACCGGCCTGGGTCATCCGAAGCAGATCCTCTCGTTGCTGACGGGCGACAGCTACCGGCCCTGGCTGACGTTGCAGGCAACATTATGTCTGCTGGATGCGCGCCAGTTAAGCGAAACGCGCTATACCGAAAACGAAAATTTCCGCGACCAACTGGCCGCCGCCGATATTATCGTCGCCAACAAACAGGACGCCTACCTTGATGCCGATCGCCGCGCATTGCGCAGCTGGCAGCAGCACAATAGCGATACGCGTCAGGTGGTGATGGTCAGTCAGGGACGCATCGATCGGCAACTGCTGGATCGGCCCCGCAGCAATAGGCGCGAACTGCCCGACGGCGCCCACCATCACCGGCATAAAGCCTCGTCCGGCCTGGCCGCGCTGCGGTTGCCGGGCAACGAACCCTGGCGTCGCTCATTGAATGAGGGCCAGGGGTACTACGCCTGCGGCTGGATTTTCTCTGCCGAAACCCGCTTTGACACGGCGGCGCTGCTGGACTGGGTTCGTCTGTCGCCGGTCAGCCGGGTCAAAGGCGTAATGCGAATTCAAGAAGGGACGCTGATCGTCAACCGGCAGGGGAACGATCTGCACATCGAAACGAAAGCCGTCGCGCCGATCGATAGCCGCATCGAGCTTATCAATGAAGCCCCCGCCGATTGGAATAGCCTACAGTCGGTGTTGTTAAAGGCCCGTTTAACTACCGTAGGATAAAATAGCCGTTTGCTTTAATCGAGATATTGAGTGATTGATTTTATGCCACGGCGCAACGTTTTCTCTATTCTGCTGCTCAACATATTGGGAATCGGGCTTTTTTTATCATGGTATTTACCGCCGGACCATAGTTTCTGGTTTGGCTTGGACAGCCATATTTTCTTCTATTTCAACCACCTTCTCATCCAAAGCCCGCTGTTCCTGAAACTGGTGGCGATAACCAACCTGCGGGCCTTCGACGCCTGCGCGCTGATTGCGATGGGGCTGTTGTATCTATCCTTTTATCTGCCGGCCGCGGCCTCCGAGCGCCGGCGTTTGCTGATTATCGGCGGCGTAATGCTGCTCAGCGCTTTGGTATTAAATCAGCTGGGACACCTATTGCCGGTGCAACATGCGAGCCCGACGCTCTATTTTCATGATATCTACCGGGTCAGCGACCTAAGCGGTATTCCGGCGAAAGATGCCTCCAAAGACAGTTTCCCGGGCGATCACGGCATGATGCTGATGGTGTTCGCCGCATTTATGCTGCGCTATTTTACCCGCGGCGCCTTCGCCATCGGCGTCGCCATCGTGATTATTTTCTCACTGCCGCGCGTCATGATCGGCGCCCACTGGTTTACCGATATTGCGGTGGGCTCGCTTTCGGTGGTGCTGGTCGGCTTAAGCTGGCTGCTGCTTACGCCGGCCAGCGATGCGTTAATCAATCTGCTGCATCGTTATCTGCCCTGCCACGACGCTCCGGAGAAAAAACCTTCGTAATAGCGTCCGCCGCGAGGATCCGCTTACCGGCCGTTTAAGCGGCCGGCCTCGCCGCCGGTAATTTTTTCCGCTTATCGCAACGCGCTTTAGCGCCCTGCCTCTATTTTCTCCTTCCCTGACACATCTTTTTAAAAAAAGAGCCGCTATTTAAGATTTTTTCACATCGACATTTTTTTGCTGATTACATCATTAAACCTTATAAATAAAATAGTTAAAACTGCTCGCAATCTGCCTATCAATGCGGTAGTCTCGGTAAAGTTTGCTTTTTTCATCCCGTTAAGCTAGCGGCGGAAGGAAAATAGTGTGCTTCCCAACACACTTTCATCGCCCGGCGTTTGGAGAAACGCAAGCCCTGTTTTAGTCTGAATCTCGTTTTCGTTTGGCATTTTACATAACGATATCCATCGTTAAGGACATCAAGGAAATATAACGCTAATGGTCAAGTCTCAACCGATTCTGAGATATATCTGGCGGGCATTGCCTGCTATTGCGATAGCGATGACGCTTTCCGCATGTGGTAGTAACAGCGTCAACAACCGAAACCCGCAAACTGAGATGCATGCAGTTAATGATAAAGACGGCCTTTTACTGCAAGCCTCTCAGGATGAATTTGAAGCCTTGGTTCGCAATGTGGATATTAAATCCAAATTGCTTAACCAGTACGCCAGTTGGAAAGGCGTGCGTTACCGCTTAGGCGGCGACAGCAAAGGCGGCATTGATTGCTCCGCATTCGTTCGGCGCACTTTCCGCGAACAGTTTGGCATGGACCTGCCCCGCTCAAGCTATGAGCAGCAAGAAATCGGACAGAAAATTCAGCGCACGAAATTACGTCCGGGCGATCTTGTCGTGTTCCGCGCCGGTTCAACCGGACGCCATGTCGGTATTTATATGGGCAACAACCAGTTTGTTCATGCTTCGACCAGCAGCGGCGTTATGATCTCCAATCTGGACGAAACCTATTGGAAGAAACGCTATCACGAAGCCCGTCGCGTGCTGAATAAGGGAACCAACAGCTAATCAAGACGCTTTCCTTGATGTGCGGGAAAATACCAAACGAGACAATAAAACGTTGCTTAGCGATAAGCAGCGTTTTTTTATGGCTGGCTTCCGGCCGCCGCCTCAAGGCACCTCTCAGAGTCGCGCACGCCCGGAGATTTTTTAGCATAAAAAATAACGAACAGTATCTTATTAACAATATGTTACGGCTTTTGGGGTGACACGCGGAAATTGCATGTTTATACCCTAAATAATTCTCGTTGCAGGACAAAAGCGCTAAAGCGTTTTTGAACGGCGCTTGCGCTGGCTCCGAAGGGGTGAGGCCATCAGGCGAATAACGCGGCATTGCCGCGACAAATTGGTCAGGAACGCATTTGACCAGCCAAAGGCTGGCCTGCGGTGAGAGAGACATGGATGGCGCGAGTAACAAAGCCAACGCACAGGCAACTTGAAGTATGACGGGTATATGGTAGGTTTATCGGTCCGCTTCGTGATAAAAAGGGAAAATCGGGGTTAATGGATGTCATGCTAATGATTGCAAGAACTTTATGCTGTAAAAAAGCCCTATATGCAAAAATTGCCTAGACCGCGGGAGATTGCCGTCAAGATGTTAAAAACTGTTATCGCCGCCGCGCTGCTGTGCGTCATGCCTGCGGGATTATATGCGCAAACCATTGAGCATAGCGTTTCTCTCGCCGTTTTAGGCGAGCCTAAATACCCTACCGATTTCCGCCATTTCGACTATGTAAACCCCGACGCCCCGAAAGGCGGCAGCATTACGCTCAGCGCGCTCGGGACCTTCGACAACTTTAACCGCTTTGCCCGACGCGGCGTGGCGGCGGCCCGAACCGAACGGCTTTACGACTCTCTGTTCGTCACCTCTGACGATGAGCCGGGCAGCTATTATCCGTTGGTGGCGAAATCCACGCGCCATGACAAAGATTTTCACTGGATAGAAATCGACTTAAACCCGCGCGCGCGTTTTCACGACGGCGCGCCGATTACCGCGGCCGACGTGGCTTTTACCTACAATATGTTTATGACGCAGGGCGTCCCGCAGTTTCGCATCTACTTTAAAGACGTAACGGTAAAAGCCGTGACGCCGCTGAGGGTGCGTTTCGACTTTCCCACCCCGGATAAAAACCGCATGTTCAGCCTGCTGACCTTGCCGATTATGCCGGAAAAGTTTTGGAAGAATCAGAATCTTAGCGAGCCGTTGCCCTATCCGCCGCCCGCCAGCGGCCCCTATCGCATCACCGCGTACCGCACCGGGCAATATGTCACTTACTCACGGGTTAAGGATTACTGGGGCGCCGATCTGCCGGTGAATAAAGGGCAATACAATTTTGATCAAATCCGCTACGACTATTATCTGGACGACAGCGTCGCGCTGGAAGCGTTCAAGGCGGGCGCGTTCGATCTGCGCCTCGAAGATTCGCCAAAACATTGGGCGACGCAGTATCAGGGCGGTAACTTCGATCGCGGTTATATTATCAAACGGGACCAGGAGAATCAGTCCGCGCAGAGTACCCGTTGGCTGGCGTTTAATGTCCAGCGCCCTATCTTCAGCGATCGCCGGGTGCGGCAGGCGCTGACGCTGGCGTTTGATTTTAACTGGATGAACAAGGCGATGTATTATAACGCCTATCAACACACCGACAGCTATTTTCAAAATACCCTCTATGCGGCGAAAGGCGAGCCGAGCGCAGCGGAGCTGGCCTGGCTGACGCCGCTAAAAGATAAAGTGCCCCCCGAAGTATTCGGCCCGAGTTATCAACCGCCCGCTTCCGATGGCAGCGGTTATGACCGCGGAAACTGGCTAAAGGCGCTGAAACTGCTGGAACAGGCGGGATGGGAATTGAAAAATCAGCGGCTGATCAATCGACAGAGCGGCAAGCCCTTTACCTTTGAGCTGCTATTGCCCAGCGCGGGCAACGCGCAATATGTACTGCCTTTTCAGCAAAACCTGAAGAAGCTCGGTATTACCATGAACATAAGAAGCATCGATAGCGCCCAATTTAACAGCCGCTTGCGTAAGCGCGACTTTGATATGCTCCCAACGCTGTATAACGCCTACATTTATCCCAATCCCTACTTGCAAATGGATTGGCACTCTCACTATATCGACTCCACTTACAATACCTCCGGGGTGAAGGATCCGGCGATCGACGCGCTGATTGAACAAATCATCGCGCATCAGGGCCAGCCCGAGCCGCTGCAATCCTTGGGACGGGCGTTGGATCGCGTACTGACCTGGAATCAATTTATGATCCCCATGTGGTACTCCAACCATGACCGTTTCGCCTATTGGAACAAGTTCGCCATGCCGGCGGTGCAACCCATGAATTCATTAGGTTTTGACGGCTGGTGGTATGATGTTAAACAGGCGGCCACGCTGCCGGCAGAGCGACGTTAAGTTAAGGAGTCAACGTGGGAACTTACCTATTACGCCGCCTTTTACTGGTGATCCCGACGCTGTGGGCGATTATCACGATTAACTTCTTTATCGTGCAAATCGCGCCGGGCGGGCCGGTCGATCAGGCGATTGCCAATATCCAGATGGGGCATGGCGGCGGCTATGGCCCTAACGCGGGCCTGACCCATTCAGGCGGCGCGGGCGCGCCCAATATTGAAAACAGCTATCGCGGCGCGCGCGGGTTGGACCCCGAGGTGATTGAAGAGATCACCAAACGCTATGGGTTTGATAAGCCGATTCACGAACGTTATTTCACGCTGCTGTGGGACTACGTGCGTTTCGACTTCGGGGATAGCCTGTTTCGCGGCTCTTCCGTAATACAGCTGATTAAAGAGAGCATGCCGGTTTCCATTACCCTGGGATTATGGAGCACGCTGATCATCTATCTGGTTTCCATCCCGCTGGGGATCAAAAAGGCGGTCAAAAACGGCAGCGCTTTCGATATCTGGAGCAGTACGTTGATCATTATCGGCTACGCCATCCCGGCGTTCCTGTTTGCCATCCTGCTTATTGTGGTGTTCGCCGGCGGTAGCTATCTGGACTGGTTCCCGCTGCGGGGGCTGGTCTCCAGCAATTTTGATACGCTATCCTGGTACGGCAAAATCACCGATTATCTGTGGCACATCGCCCTGCCGGTTTTCGCTACCGTTATCGGCGGCTTCGCCACCTTGACCATGCTGACGAAAAATTCATTTATGGATGAAATTCGCAAGCAATATGTGGTGACGGCCCGGGCCAAGGGGCTGGATGAAAAAAGCATTCTCTACCGCCACGTATTCCGTAACGCGATGTTATTGGTGATTGCCGGTTTCCCCGCCACCTTTATCAGCATGTTCTTTACCGGTTCGCTGTTAATCGAAGTGATGTTCTCGCTGAACGGCCTGGGGCTTCTAGGCTATGACGCCACCTTGCAGCGCGACTACCCGGTGATGTTCGGCACGCTCTATATCTTTACGCTCATCGGCCTGTTGCTGAACATCATCAGTGATATGACCTATACGCTGGTCGACCCGCGTATTGATTTCGAGGAGCGCCAATGAGCCGATTGAGCCCCATAAATCAGGCGCGCTGGGCGCGCTTTAAAAGCAACCGCCGCGGATACTGGTCGCTATGGCTTTTCCTGGCACTATTTATCACCACGCTATTTTCTGAATTGATCGCCAATGACAAGCCGCTGCTGGTGAAATATGAGGGCCGGATCTATACGCCGTTCATCGCGGACTACAGCGAAACCACATTCGGCGGCCAGCTCGATACCGCAGCGGATTTTCGCGACCCTTATATCGCCCAACGCATTGACGACCGCGGCTGGGCCCTATGGCCGCTTATCCGCTACAGCTACGACACCATCAATTATGCGACGACCGCCTCGTTCCCCACGCCCCCATCCTGGCAGAACCTGCTGGGAACCGATAGCCAGGGCAAGGACGTCGTCGCCCAGGTGTTGTACGGATTCCGAATTTCAATGCTGTTTGGTTTGGCGCTGACGATACTCGCCAGCCTGATCGGCATCAGCGTCGGCGCCGCCCAGGGATATTACGGCGGCCGCCTGGATTTATGGGGCCAGCGCTTTATCGAGGTCTGGTCCGGCATGCCGACCCTGTTTCTGATTATTATGCTTTCCAGCGTGGTTCAGCCCGATTTCTGGTGGCTGCTGGCTATCACCGTGCTATTCGGCTGGATGACCCTGGTCGGCGTCGTGCGGGCGGAGTTCCTCCGCACGCGGAATTTTGACTATATTCGCGCGGCGCAGGCGATGGGCGTCAGCGATCGGGTCATTATGTATCGCTGCATGTTGCCGAATGCGATGGTGGCCACGCTAACCTATCTGCCGTTTATTCTGTGCGGTTCCATTACCACGCTGACCTCGCTGGATTTCCTGGGATTCGGTTTGCCCATAGACTCGCCCTCCTTGGGCAGGCTGCTGCTGGAAGGGAAAAATAACCTCCAGGCTCCCTGGTTAGGCATAACCGTATTTATGGTGCTCTCTATTGTGCTGTCTTTACTCATTTTTATCGGCGAAGCGGTGCGCGACGCCTTTGACCCCAGCAAGGCGCATTAATATGTCTACGTCACCATTACTGCAAATTGAAGATCTCAGCATCGCTTTTCGCAGCGCAGAGCGCGAACTGCAGGTTGTCGATCGTATCTCGCTCGCCGTCGAGGCGGGCGAAACCCTGGCGCTGGTGGGAGAGTCGGGTTCGGGGAAAAGCGTGACCGCCCTTTCTATTCTGCGCCTGCTGCCTTCGCCTCCGGCGGTCTATCCGCAGGGGGATATCCGGTTCGCCGGCCAGTCGCTGCTGCATGCGGATGAAGAAACGCTGCGCCGGATCCGCGGCGATCGCATAGCCATGATCTTTCAGGAGCCGATGGTTTCGCTCAATCCGCTGCACAACATCGAAAAACAGTTAATCGAAGTCCTTGCGCTGCACCGCGGGATGAATAATGACCTTGCCCGCAGCGAGGTGGTCAGCTGTCTGGAGCGCGTGGGCATCCGGCAGGCCAAAACCCGGCTACGGGATTTCCCCCATCAGCTTTCCGGCGGAGAACGCCAGCGGGTGATGATCGCGATGGCGCTGCTGACCCAGCCCGATCTGCTGATCGCCGATGAACCCACCACCGCGCTGGACGTGACCGTACAGGCGCAAATACTGACGCTGTTGGATGAGCTAAAACAGGAACTGGGCATGAGCCTGCTGTTCATCACGCATAATTTGAATATAGTGCGCCGGCTGGCTGACAACGTCGCCGTAATGAAATCCGGTCAACGCGTGGAATACAGCGCCTGCGATCGGCTATTCAGCGCGCCGCAACATGTCTATACCCGGCAGCTGCTGGATGCCGAACCCGCAGGCGATCCGGCTCCGCTTGCCAACGATGCCCCTCCCCTGTTGCGCGTTGCACAACTGCAGGTTGCCTTTCCGGTCAAACGCGGGCTGCTGCAACGCACCGTTGATGAAAAAACGGTGGTCAAAAACATCAGTTTCACCCTGCGCCGCGGCGAAAGCCTTGGTTTAGTCGGCGAATCGGGCTCAGGGAAAAGCACCACCGGTCTGGCGCTGCTGCGCCTGCTGCGTTCACGCGGAGAGATCTGGTTCGACGGCCAACCTCTGCACAAATTTACCCGCAGGCAGATGCTGCCCTTCCGCCGTCGGATTCAGGTGGTGTTCCAGGATCCCAACTCGGCGCTCAACCCGCGGCTGAACGCCGAGCAGATTATTTCCGAAGGGCTGATCGTACATCAAAATTTGAGTCATCAGGAGCGGGAGCGGCGCGTGGCTGAAGCGATGCGCGAAGTCGGTCTGGATCCCGCCACCCGCCATCGCTACCCCGCCGAATTCTCCGGAGGACAGCGCCAGCGTATTGCGATCGCCCGGGCGCTGATTCTGCAGCCTGAACTGCTTATCCTGGATGAACCGACATCGTCATTGGACAGAACCGTTCAGGCCCAGATCCTGGCGCTGTTGAAATCGCTACAACAGAAACACCGGCTGACCTATCTGTTCATCAGTCATGATCTGCAGGTGGTACGGGCGTTATGCCATCAGGTGATGGTGTTAAAACAGGGCGAAGTGGTGGAACAAGGGGATTGCCAGACCGTATTTACGCATCCGGCGCAGGCGTATACGCGGGAATTGCTGCAGCTATCGTCTTGAAACGGCGCCGGCGGCGGGTATTTTCAGGATAGGTGAAGGCTAAGGCGTCGACCTTTTTGATTAGGCGGCGGACAGGCGAAACAGCAGCGACGCCGGCGCCGACATTGCTGCTTAAAAGGGGTATTGCGCGGAGACGGGTTCGGCGATCGCTACGCCTATATTCTTTAAACGGCACATGGCGGTGCTTTCATCGTTACGATGCAGGAAGAGACAAGGTTCGCCCTCCCACTCCAAAACGGAGCTCTCAACCTGAATCTCATTCAGGGATTGATTCAACTGGCGCATAACCTGCCATGCATCATCACCGTCATGGCTCAATAGTTTCAAACCAATCAAATTATTATCTTCATCTCTGCCGCTCAGCGGAATGGGCTCAACCTTCACGCCCGCAAACCCCGATAGCCAGCGGTAACTTTGCGGCAAACGATGCACTACCGAAAGTTGGAAACTATTCACAACGGTTTTCCCTCAGGTTAAGTTTTACTGTGAATTCACAAAAAAATAACATTTATTATAGTAGCCCGAGCATGCGCACTTTTGCCACTTTTTCTATCTAAAAAAAGCGCCAGGGCCAGCGCAGAGCAAAAACGCCACAAGCGTTTTTGCTCTGCAACTCGAATTATTTAGGGGATTAATCTTAAGACGAACGCGGCTCGCTACGCTTTACCCGGTTATATGTAACTCTTTCCCCGCAACATCTCAACCGTTTTCTCCCCAGCAATTCACTTTTTATCCATATATTTTACATAAATAGAACAAATAAAAAGAAAATCATATTACACGCCTTATGGGACGCGGGCGCCTTACACGGCGTGACGCCGCGGGATGCCCGCCGGCTCGCCTTTCGGGCGTGTAAACGGCGCCAAAAACCGCGGCGATGCTTTTACCGGGCATAGAGCAGATAAGAAGAGAAAACGGCGTGCGAAAACCGGCTGGCGCGGATATCACTCCCTACCCGGCCGGCTAGCGTAAAGATACGCCAGCAGCGCCCCTATTGAGCACGCCGCCATGGAAATAACCATCGGCCAGGCGCTGGTAAACGTCATCATCGACAGCAGGCTTCCGGTTATCGCGCCGAAACCGAAACGCAGCGTCCCGGCCAAAGACGAGGCCGTACCCGCCATATGAGGAAAACCATCCAGAATCACCGCCATCGCATTGGATCCCACCATCGCCGTACAGCCGACAAAAATCGCGACGCCCAGCACCAGCGCGGGAAAACCCAGATCGAATGCGCACACCAGCAGCAAAAATACGCCCATCGAAAACTGAATCGTCAGCCCGATGCGAAACAGCATTACCGCCCCGAGACGCCGAACATTTCGGCTGTTAAATAAGGTCGTCAGGACCATGAAAACAATATTCAGGGCAAAGTAATAACCAAAATCCTGCGGGGAAACGCCATGCAGATCGATATAAACAAACGGCCCGGCGCTCAGGAAAGAAAACATGCCGCAAAAAGAGAGCCCCCCCGCCACCATATAGCTAAAGGCGCGCTTATGGCGGAAAAGAGTGACGAAATTGCCGACCGTCGTGCGCAGATGAAACGCTTGCCGCCTTGCCGGCGGCAGCGTTTCCCGAATAAAGAAGAAAACCAGCGCCGCCGCCAGCAGGGCCGCGCCCGACATCGCCCAGAAAATCGCATGCCAACTGAACCACACCAACAGCGCGCCGCCCAAAATTGGCGCGACCAAGGGCGCCACGGTCATCACCAGCACGACAAACGACATCATGCGGGAGAAGTCGTCCTTGGTGAACATATCGCGCATCAAGGCGTTGATGACCACGGCCGCCGCGGCCGCCGATATACCGTGCAGAAAGCGCAGGTATATCAGCTGTTCGATACTCTGCGCTAACGCGCAGGCCGCGCCGGCGATGGCGAAAATCAGCGTTCCGCCCAGAATAACCGGCTTACGCCCCAGCGTATCGGCCATCGGCCCATAGAACATCTGGCCGAGGGAGAACCCCAAAACATAGGTGCTGAGCGTCATCTGAACGCGCCCGGCGTCAACGCCGAACTGCGCCGCAATGGTCGGCAAGGCGGGCAAATACATATCAATCGCCAGCGGCATAAGCATGGAGATCAGGCCGAGGACGAAAATCAACCCGATATAGGAAGGCTGGTTCTGTTGCACGGACGGGGCTCCTGTTACCGCGCGATACTCGCGACTTCCTGACTGCTCAGCGCCCGGTATTCGCCCGGCTGCAACCCGCTGTCCAGACTGATATCGCCGATACGCTCACGATGTAGCCCTACGACCCGGTTACCCACCGCGGCAAACATCCTTTTTACCTGATGATAGCGCCCTTCGCTGATGGTCAGACGCACCTGATTCTCCGAGATTTTCTCCAGCGTCGCCGGTTTGGTTAACTGTTTCTCGCCGTTTAGCTGAACGCCGACCGCAAACCGTTCGGCGGTATCGTCGCTTAAAGGCTGTTCCAGCGTCACCAGGTAGGTCTTCTCGCAGTGGTGTTTCGGCGAGGTAATGCGGTGCGACCACTGGCCGTCGTCGGTCAGCAGCACCAGCCCCGTGGTATCGATATCCAGACGCCCCGCCGCGTGCAGCTTATGCGCGACCGGCACATCCATAAAATAGAGAATGGTCGGATGATCGGGATCTTCCGTCGCGCACACATAGCCCTGGGGCTTATTCAGCATAAAATAACGCGGGCCGTGCTGCTGCACTAACGGGTTGCCGTCGAACGCCACCTGATGCTCGGGCAACAGTTTAAAAGAACCGCTTTTCACCACCTCGCCATCAACGGTAACGCGCTGCGCGCGCAGCTCCCGGGCCACCAGCGAACGGCTGATCGCCAACTGTTGAGATAGAAATTTATCCAATCGCATTAAAGACCAACTGCCTTTTTAAACCATGAGACCAGCACGCTCAGGGCGCTGCGCCCACGCGTCAAGACTCATGAAGATGAAGAATAGCAGCGTGAACCGCCGCCAGCGTGTTTTAGTATAACGGGGCTTCGGCCGGCATCCTAGAACCCACGGATTTTTGTCGCCTTCGCGAATATATCGATGCCGTCCTCGCGCCGAACCCTATCAAGGGGCATAATATACGCCAATTATGTCTTTTGAGGATGGCGAAATGTCTTCTATCCATGGTCATGAAGTCCTGCAGATGATGATCGACTCCGGCGAGTCATTTACCACCGAACAGCTGATCGCCACGATTGAAAAACGTTTCGGCGACGATGCCCGCTTTCATACCTGTTCAGCCGCGGACATGACGGCGGCCGAGCTGGTCGGCTTTCTGTCCGAACGCGGCAAGTTTATTCCGCTTGAAGCCGGTTTTACCACCAGCGCCGGTAAAATCTGCCGGCATTGAGTCCGCATGTCTTTTACCTTACGGCCTTACCAGCGCGAGGCCGTATCCGCAACGCTCGACTATTTTCGCCGCCATAGCCAACCGGCCGTCATCGTATTGCCGACGGGCGCGGGGAAAAGCCTGGTTATTGCCGAATTGGCCAAGCTCGCCCGCGGACGCGTGCTGGTATTGGCGCATGTCAAAGAGCTGGTGGCGCAAAACCATGCCAAATACTGCGCCTGGGGGCTGGAGGCGGACATTTTCGCCGCCGGGCTTCGCCAGCGGCAAAGTCAGGGGAAAGTCGTATTCGGCAGCGTGCAATCCGTCGCGCGCAATCTGGATCGGTTCGAACACGCCTTTTCACTATTGATCATCGATGAATGCCATCGCATCGGCGATGACGACGACAGCCAGTACCGGCAAATCATCCAGCGCCTGCGGCACACCAATCCTCAGCTGCGGCTGCTGGGTTTGACCGCCACCCCCTACCGTTTGGGGAAAGGCTGGATTTATCACTATCACTATCACGGCATGATTCGCGGCGACGAAGGCAGTCTGTTTCGCGACTGCATCTATGAACTGCCGCTGCGCTATATGATCAAACACGGCTTCCTGGTAACGCCGGAGCGGCTGGATATGCCGGTCGTCAAATATGATTTCAGCAAGCTGGCGGCAAAAAGTAACGGCCTGTTCAGCGAGTCCGAGCTGAATCGGTCGTTAAAGCATCAACAGCGAATTACGCCGCACATCGTTAGCCAAATCGTCGACTATGCCCAAACGCGCCTGGGCGTGATGATCTTCGCGGCGACGGTGGAGCACGCCCGTGAAATTCATCGGCTGCTGCCCGAAGGCCAGGCGGCGCTGGTCAGCGCCGACACGCCGCCGGCGGAGCGCGACGCGCTGATCGAGGCGTTCAAGCGGCAGCGGTTACGCTATCTGGTTAACGTCGCCGTGCTGACGACCGGATTTGACGCCCCGCACGTCGACCTGATCGCCATCCTGCGCCCGACGGAATCCGTAAGCCTATACCAACAAATCGTCGGGCGCGGTTTACGCCTGTTTCCCGGCAAAACCTCGTGCCTGATCCTGGATTACGCCGGCAACCCGCACGATCTCTATACCCCGGAGGTCGGCAACGCCAAACCCCATAGCGACAGCCGGCCGGTGCAGGTTTTTTGCCCGCAATGCGGTTTCGCCAATCTATTCTGGGGGAAAACCACCCCGGACGGCAGCGTGATCGAACATTACGGCCGCCGCTGCCAGGGGTGGGAAACATTGGACGACGGCCGGCGTCGACAGTGCGATTTTCGTTTCCGGTTTAAAACCTGCCCCCACTGCGGCGCGGAAAACGACATCGCCGCCCGTCGTTGTCAGCAGTGTGATAACGTACTGGTCGATCCCGACGATATGTTGAAAGCGGCATTGAAACTGAAAGACGCGCTGGTGCTGCGCTGTAGCGGAATGAGTCTGGCGTCGGGGCGGGACGCCAAAGGGGAGTGGCTCAATATCACCTATTATGATGAAGACGGCGCGGACGTCAGCGAGCGCTTTCGCCTGAAAACGCCCGCACAGCGCCATGTGTTTCAGGCAAACTTCTTACATATCCATCAGCGGGCGCCGGGAGTCCCCTTCAGTTGGCAAAATGCCGCAGATATTCTGGCGCAGCAGCACCTGCTGCGCGCGCCCGACTTTGTCGTCGCCCGCCGTCAGGAGAGATTCTGGCGGATACGGGAAAAAGTATTCGATTATCAGGGGCGCTTCCGCCGGGCAAACGAGCTGCGCGGCTAAGTAATTCGCGGTTTTATTTGCCCCATAGGCCATATTCCGTTAGAATTCAGCCCGCTTTTGTACCGCAAAAGCAGAATAACCCCACTTGCTGCTGGGTCGCCTGTAGCAGGATTACTTATCTTAAGTAGAGTAAAAAATGATTACTATCAAAGCAGAAGCACGTAAAGATCAGGGTAAGGGTGCGAGCCGCCGCCTGCGTCGCGCTGGTAAATTCCCAGCCATCGTTTATGGTGGAGCGGAAGCGCCGGTCGCTATCGAACTGGAACACGACGTAGTAAAAAACCAGGAAGTCAAAGAGGGTTTTTACGGTGAAGTTGTGATCCTGTCTATCGATGGGAAAGAAGTTAAAGCAAAAGTTCAGGCTGTACAGCGTCACCCGTTCAAGCCGAAACTAACTCATATCGACTTCGTTCGCGCTTAATCTCGCGCTGAAGTCAGTCCGGGACGCCGGAAGGAAAAACGCCGCTTTCGCGGCGTTTTTTGTTGCATATCATCCATACGCAATAAGCGTACGCTGGCACAGTTCCGAACGCACGCAGTCCTGTTTACCGAAAGAGACGACGCCGATCATATCGTCCTCCGTAAAACGCTCCAGCGCATCACGCAGTCCGGATTTTACCCCGGAAGGCAGATCGCATTGGGTAACATCGCCGTTCACGATGACCGTCACGTTTTCCCCCAGACGGGTAAGAAACATCTTCATCTGATTAACCGTCACATTCTGGGCTTCATCCAGAATCACCACCGCGTTCTCAAACGTCCTGCCGCGCATATAGGCAAACGGCGCGATTTCCACTTTGGCAATTTCCGGCCGCAAACAATACTGCATAAACGACGCCCCTAACCGGCGTAACAGCACGTCATAAACCGGACGGAAATAGGGGGCGAACTTTTCGGCGATATCGCCGGGTAAAAAACCCAAGTCCTCATCGGCCTGCAATACCGGCCGGGTGACGATAATACGATCGACCTCTTTATGAATAAGCGCTTCCGCCGCTTTGGCCGCGCTCAGAAACGTTTTGCCGCACCCCGCCTCACCGGTGGCAAAAATTAACTGTTTATTCTCTATCGCAGACAAGTAATGCTCCTGGGCGGCCGTTCTGGCTTCAATGACAGAGGTGTCGCGATTCTCCCGCGCCATCCCTATCGACTCGATTCCACCCATTTGAACCAGAGAAGTGACCGATTCTTCCTCACGTTGGCGATGACTGCGCGACTCGCGCCGAATAACGCGTTTCGCTTCACGACGTGCTTTGATCACTGCTTTTTGTCTTCCCATAGTGGCACCTTACAGTTTGTTTCACTTACCGCGCTGCCCGGCAGCGCGTGACGTTTCACTCACAAACGAGGTTGGCTTCCTTATTAAGCCGATGACGAACGGAATAAATAACACGCAGGCCGGAATAATATAAAAACCGGCGCGGCGGAATAATGAATGGGGCGTAAATCGATCGAGCAGAATAAGAGAGAGTGGAGGTAATAACGAGCGATACAGTGTAGAAAATTGGTGGCGGGGAAATCCCTCGCTGCGGCGAGTCAGAGAACCAGCATTTCGGTTTTGACTATTTAGTCCCCAAAAGGACACTACCATTCGCGTTCCTCACTGTGACAACGACTATTCTGCTGAATAATGATTGACCGTATTAAGAACCAGCGCTAACCATCTGTCTAAAAATTAGTGCCGAATGATTTCAGTAGTATGACAGTGCAATACTTCGCCCCTACTTTGCAAGTTTTTTTTACACTGGTATAACATTTACGTCTGGCCGTAATGTGATTATTTACCGGAATTCCGGCGATAAGCGCTATTGCGCCTTTCTCCATAGCGGCCGCGGGAAAATCGCCGCCGGATGAATCAAGGGCATTACGGCCAGCGGACGGCTGGTTACCGATAGTATTTCTGCCAATCCAGATACTGATCGTATTTGCGCAACGCGCTCCTGTAGAGAGTAGACTCAATATCAGGGAGATAATCATAAATGCGCTGCTGTACATTATCGCCGGCAAAATCTTCCTTTGGATAATTTTTCGCCGCCAGTAATGCATCCAGCCGCCGCAATCGAATAACATATTCGCGCATGGTACTGTGTCTGATGTCCGTTCGATCTATCAGATATCGGGCGAACGCTTTAATATCGAAATAGGCCGCATGGGTATTACATATTATTTCGCTACAGAAGCGGCACAACGGAATGAGCTCCCGCTGTATATCGGACCATCTTTCATCGTCGATTAACTCATCGAAAAGGCTTATCGACTTTTTATTAACCAACCGGCGGCGATATGCCAGCGACACGCGGTCAAGCTCTCTATTACAGTGGGCACACTGGGTCTGTTTATGTTTGAAATCTTTCAGATAACGACTAAGGCGTTGTTTCTTCCGAGTTGATTGAGGCATGAATCCATTCCATGACAATATACCCGCCATGCTTCAAGCCGCCTGCGCGCTGGCGAGCCTCGCCTTCGCGGAGCCAGCGTAAGCGCCGTCCAAAAACGTTTTTGGCGTTTTTATCCTGCGACTCGAATGAGTTAGGGTATTAAAACAACATTATTCCCACGCGATTAAATTAAACATCATTCATTAATTTGACGCGCAGACGTTTTATCGCCTGGCTATGCAACTGACTGACTCGTGACTCTCCGACTTCCAGAACAGCGCCGATCTCTTTTAAATTCAGCTCTTCCTGGTAGTAAAGCGTTAACACCAGCTTCTCGCGCTCGGGCAGGTGCTCTATCGCCTCCATCACCCGATGGCGTAAACTCCCTTCCATCAGTTGATGCAGAGGATTAGCATCCTCGCAGCCTTCCAACAGCGCTTCCGCGCTATCGCCATGTTCTTCACGCCATTCATCGTAAGAAAAAAGCTGGCTATTGTTGGTATCCAGCAGAATCTGACGATACTCTTCCAGCGTAATATTCAGGGACTGCGCGACCTCCTGCTCCGTTGGCGCCCGACCAAGCTGTTGTTCAGCCTGCTGCATCGCCTGTGCCACTTCCCGCGCGTTACGCCGCACGCTGCGTGGGGCCCAATCGCGGCTGCGTAACTCATCCAGCATAGCGCCGCGGATTCGCTGGACCGCATAAGTGGTAAACGCAGTGCCTTGCAGCGAATCATAACGCTCGACGGCGCTGAGCAAGCCGATACCGCCGGCCTGTAACAGATCATCGAGCTCAACGCTCGCGGGAAGGCGAACCTGTAGCCGCAAAGCTTCATGGCGTACTAAAGGGACATAGCGCTTCCATAGCGCGCTTTTATCCATTGTGCCTTCGGCGGTATACAGATCGCTCACAGTGACAAATACCTACGATGATAATGTTATCGACACTATTATGCTTTTGATGAGGGGCGACAATTGCAGGAATAGGGGCGTAAAAGAGGTGTTATTTAGGGTACGAGGGGCTGGCCCGGCCGCCGGAAGCGGAATATCGCCGCGCACAGGGCCGTCGCCTACGCGATGACGATCGCCCTTCCGCCCGAGCGGATTATCCTGGTACCGAGACACGGGGAAGGAAAATGCGATACCCCCCATACGCGGCGCGCATGGGGGGCAAAATCAAGCAAGCACGATTTCGATCAGGTTCGCCCTGCCGGAATGAATGCCCGCCTCCACCGCCGGCGCGATATCCTCCGCCCGGACGATGCGTCTGGCGCCGACGCCCATCGAGCGAGCCAGCGCCTGATAATCGATCTCGGGATTGACCAAATCCATGGCGATAAATTTCTCGGTTTGGGCCGCCAGGTAATGCTGCTGACTGCGCATGAAATTTTTCAGCACATTGTACTGCCGGTTATTCATCACGATAAAGGTCACGGGAAGATTCTCATGCGCCGCCGTCCACAGCGACTGGGGCGAATAGAGCGCCGCGCCGTCCCCCACCAGCGAGACGACGGGCGCACGCCCCAGCCCCAGAGAACAACCGACCGCCGCCGGCATACCCCAGCCCAGCGCCCCGCCTCTTAGAAAGGAGTACTGCTCGTACGACGGGCTATCCAGGAACTGACGCACGGCGGAAGAGGTGACGATAGCCTCATCGACAATGGCGACATCGCGCCCAATCGCCCGCATCACCTCGCGGGCCGCCAGCAGCGGCGAAATCCCCCCTTCGCGATAATCATTTTCGGCCTGCGCGTAGCGCGCGTTCCTATCCGCGTCGCGCCGTATCCGCAGCGCTTCGCTATTGGCGATTCTGTCCGCCTGGGTCGGCTGCGTAAGCCCGGCAAGCATCGGCAACAGAGCGTCGAGCGACGCGCGTAAATGGCCGACCAGTGAAAGACGCGTGGGATAGGTTCTGCCGAGATCGCCCACATCGGACGACAGTTGATAGACGGCGCAGCCGTCCGGCACCGCGGATGACGATGTATACAGAATAGAAATCAGCGATTTACCGCCCAACGCGAAGATTGCATCATAGCTGCCGAGCACGTCGGCGATCGCCGCGGCCTGGGTCGGCATATTGCCCGCCCACAGCGGATGCGATGTCGGGAACGGGATGCGCGACGGCCAGGAAGAGCCGTACACCGGTGCGCCCAGCATTTCGGCCAGCGCGACGGCCTGCGGCGCCGCCTGACTGCTGTACAGTTCATCGCCGGCGATAATCGCCAGACGACCGGGCTTAATTTGCGCCAGCTCGTTAGCCAGCCGCTCCAGCGATGAAGCGACGTTTTCCGCATCAATAACCGAGCGCGACAGTAACGGCGTATCGCTCATCTCTTCCATGACGTTCATCGGCAGCGACAGCATCACCGGCCCCGGCGGCGGCGCCACCACATCGTGAAACGCGCGCCGCAGCAAGACCGGCAGCTGAGCGGGATGCGATACTTCCTGCGCCCATTTAACCGCGGGCTGGGCCAGCTGCACCAGATCGCCGAATAACAGCGGATCGGTAATGGCGTGGCGCAAATCCTGCTGGCCGGCCGTCACCACCAGCGGCGTATGGGAAATCTTCGCGTTCAGCAGGTTGCCCATACCGTGCCCCAACCCGCCGGCGGTGTGCAGATTCAGAAAACCGGGCTTCCGGGCGGCCTGGGCGTAGCCGTCCGCCATGGCGACCGCGCTCGCCTCCTGCAGCGCCAGGATATAGCTGATATCGGGTTTGCCCACTAGGGCGTCCATCAGCGGCAACTCCGTCGTCCCCGGATTGCCGAAAATATATTCGACGCCCTCACTGGCCAGTACCTCCAGCAGAATTTCCGCCCCTTTGCGTGCCGGCACCTTATCTGTGGAGATGAAAGCGCTATCGATCATGACTTACCTCATTCCGTCAGGTGATTATTAGATAAAAAACAAATAACAACAGACTATTGCGCACATGATAACGCCGCGGGCAAACAAACTTCATTCACTTATTTTAATTAACCGCCCGACAGTTTCACGACTGGGAAAACGGAATGAGGATTATCGATACATGCCGGAAGCTAGGCCGGCATTTTGAGAATAGCGAACAGTACGCCAATAGTGATAACCAGCATACCGCCCATTTTGATAGTAAGCTTCAGTTCCAGACGGTCTATTTTAGCGTCGAGCCGGGATTCAACCTTGTCGATCTTGGTGCTTAAACCAGATTCGACCTGATCGATTCTAGTACTTAAACCTGTCTCGACCTTGTCGATCCTGACATTTAAACCAGACTCGACCTTATCGATCCTGGCATTTAAACCAGACTCGACCTTATCGATTCTGGCACTTAAACCAGACTCGGCCTTATCAATTCTAGCATTTAAACCAGACTCGACCTTATCGATCCTGGCATTTAAACCAGACTCGGTTTTATCGATTTTAGCGCGAAAATCAGAAATTAAATCAGTTAC